>NZ_QKTN01000004.1:0-316211 GCF_003234515.1 Curtobacterium sp. MCBD17_034
GCAACCCCCTCGCCCCCGCACGTCTGTCCGTCCCCGACGACCCGAACGCCCTGGTCGCCCGCATCTGGCCGGCCTCGGCGACACGGACGGACGACGGTGACCTCGTCGTCGGCGGGGTCACCGCGTCCGATCTCGTGGCGCGCCACGGTTCCCCCCTGTACGTCGTCGACGCCTCCGACGTCCGCGCCCGTGCGGCGCGCGTGCGCGACGCGTTCGAGGACGCCTTCGCCCGCGTGGGTTCGACGGCGCACGTCTACTACGCCGGGAAGGCCTTCCTGACGACACAGGTCGCCGCGTGGATGGCCGAAGCCGGCCTCCGCGTGGACGTCTGCACGGGCGGTGAGCTCGCCGTGGCGCTCGCGGGCGGCGTCGATCCCGGACGGCTCGGGTTCCACGGCAACGACAAGTCCGACGCCGAGATCGAGCGTGCCGTCGAGGTCGGACTCGGCACGATCGTGCTCGACAGCGTCGAGGAGATCGGCCGCGTCGCGCGGATCGCCGAGCGCGCAGGAGCGGTCCAGCGCGTCCGCATCCGGATCAACAGCGGCGTACACGCCTCGACGCACGAGTACCTCGCCACCGCTCGCGAGGACCAGAAGTTCGGCATCCCCCTGACCGAGGCGGTGGCCGCGGGCCGGGCGGTCCGGGCGGAGCCGGCGTTGGCGTTCGTCGGGCTCCACTCGCACATCGGGTCGCAGATCTTCGACGAGGGCGGGTTCCGCGAGGCCGCCCGTCGCCTCGTCGAGGTCCACGCCGCCCTCGCCGCCGAGGGGCCCGTGCCGGAGCTCAACCTCGGTGGTGGCTGGGGCATCGACTACACCGAGTCGGACCGGGCGTTCGAGCCGGAGGACATCGCCGAGGCCCTCGCACGGATCATCGCGGACGCCTGCGCGGCACGGGACGTCCCCGTGCCGGTCGTCGCCGTCGAACCCGGGCGGTACATCGTCGGGCCGCCCGGCATCACGCTCTACCGCGTCGGTACCGTCAAGCCCGTCGAACTCGCACTCGACGCCTCGACCGCTGCACCGGGCGACGGGTCCGGAGCGGAGGACCCGGTGCGTGCCGAGGAGGCGCCGCACGGGCCGGTCGAGACCGCCGAGCACCGTCCCCTCGGACCGACCGCCGTCCGGACGTACGTGTGCGTCGACGGGGGCATGAGCGACAACGCGCGGCCCGCGCTCTACGACGCGGACTACACGGCCCGGCTCGCCCGCACCTCCGACGCCGCCCCGGTCCTCGTGCGCGTCGTCGGCAAGCACTGCGAGAGCGGCGACGTCGTGGTGCGGGACGACTATCTGCCGGGTGACGTCCACCGGGGTGACCTGCTCGCGGTGGCGGCGACCGGCGCCTACTGCTGGAGCCTCTCGAGCAACTACAACCACGTGGCGCGCCCGGCGGTGGTGGCGGTGGCCGACGGCGTCGCCCGTATCCTCGTGCGGGGCGAAACGGTCGACGACCTGCTCGCCCGCGACGCCGGCCTCGTCCCGAGCGGCGGCGCCTTCGGCGGCCCGACCGCCCACGGCGTCCGCGGCGACGCATCCTGACCACCGTCCGCGCCCGACCCGCACGAGGTACACGAACCCCCATGATCGAATACCGCAACGTCCGCGTCGCGCTCCTCGGGGCCGGCTCCGTCGGCGCCCAGGTGGCGCGACTCCTGCTCGAGCACGGCGACGAGCTCGCGTCACGGGCGGGAGCGGGTCTCGAACTCGTCGGGATCGCGGTCCGCGACGTGGACGCGCCCCGTGACGTCGACCTGCCGCGGTCGCTGTACACGACGGACGCCGAGTCGCTCATCCTCGGCGCGGACATCGTCGTCGAGCTCATCGGCGGCATCGAACCGGCCCGGACCCTCGTGCTGCAGGCGCTCGGTTCCGGCGCCGACGTCGTCACCGGCAACAAGGCGTTGCTCGCGACCCACGGCCCCGAGCTCTTCACGGCCGCCGAGCAGGTGGGCGCACAGCTCTACTACGAAGCGGCGGTGGCGGGGGCGATCCCGATCATCCGGCCGCTGCACGACTCGCTCGCGGGGGACCGTATCGACCGCATCATGGGCATCGTCAACGGCACGACGAACTTCATCCTCGACCGGATGGACCGCGAGGGCGAGAGCTTCGAGGACGCCCTCGCCACGGCCACCCGGCTCGGCTACGCGGAGGCCGACCCCACGGCGGACGTCGAGGGCTACGACGCGGCCCAGAAGGCCGCGATCCTGGCGTCCCTGGCCTTCCACACCACCGTGCCGCTGGCCGCCGTGCACCGCGAGGGCATCACCAGCGTCACGATCGAGCAGGTCCGCGCGGCCCGCAAGGCCGGCTACGTGGTCAAGATCCTCGCGCTGTGCGAGCGCCTGACCGACGCGGACGGCCGCGAGGGCGTGAGCGCACGCGTGTACCCGGCGCTCGTGCCCGAGGGGCACCCCCTGGCAGCCGTGCACGGCCCGAAGAACGCCGTCTTCGTCGAGGCCGAGGCCGCCGGCGACCTCATGTTCTACGGGGCCGGCGCGGGCGGCGTCGAGACCGCGTCGGCCGTGCTCGGCGACCTCGTGTCGGCGGCACGGCGGCACGTGATCGGCGGACCCGGCGTGGCGGAGTCGACGCAGTCGAACCTGCCGGTGTTCCCGATCGGCGTCGTCTCGACCCGGTACCAGATCACGATGCGCGTCACGGACGCCCCTGGCGTGTTGTCCACCGTGGCGGGGGTCCTCGCGCGGCACTCGGTCAGCGTCGAGACCGTCGAGCAGACCGTGGCCGGGGCTGCCCCGGCGTCGGACGCGGGCACCCCCGGGGCCACCGCTACATTGGTGATCGGCACGCACCGGGCCCGCGAGCACGACCTCGCGGCGACCGTGGTGGCACTCCGAGCCGAACCCGTCGTGGCCGCGGTCACGAGTGTCCTGAGAGTAGAGGGAGCCTGATGGCCCACCAGTGGCAGGGTGTCCTGCGCGAGTACGCCGACCGTCTCGACGTCACGGACGCGACCCCCGTCGTGAGCCTCGGCGAGGGCGGCACCCCGCTCATCCGGGCCCGCGCGCTGTCGGAGCGGACGGGCGCCGACGTGTACGTCAAGTTCGAGGGGATGAACCCGACCGGGTCCTTCAAGGACCGCGGGATGACCATGGCCATCTCGAAGGCCGTCGAGCACGGGGCCGAGGCCGTCATCTGCGCCTCGACGGGCAACACGAGCGCCTCGGCCGCCGCGTACGCCGCACATGCCGGCATCACCGCCGCCGTGCTCGTGCCCGAGGGCAAGATCGCGATGGGCAAGTTGAGCCAGGCCGTCGCGCACGACGCGCAGTTGCTGCAGGTGCAGGGGAACTTCGACGACTGCCTCGACATCGCCCGGGACCTCGCGGCGAACTACCCCGTGCACCTCGTCAACTCGGTCAACAACGACCGCATCGAGGGACAGAAGACCGCCGCGTTCGAGGTCGTCGACGTCCTCGGGGACGCGCCCGACTTCCACTTCCTGCCGGTGGGCAACGCGGGCAACTACACCGCCTACGCGCGCGGCTACCGCGAGGACCTGGCCGCCGGACGGACGACCCGGCTGCCGCGCATGTTCGGTTTCCAGGCGGCAGGCGCCGCGCCGATCGTCCGCGGCGAGGTCGTCAAGCACCCGGAGACCGTCGCGAGCGCGATCCGGATCGGGAACCCGGCCTCCTGGCAGTTCGCGCTGGAGGCCCGCGAGGAGACCGACGGACACTTCGGCGCGATCGAGGACGACGCGATCCTCGCCGCGCAGCGGATCCTGTCCGCCGAGGTCGGCGTGTTCGTGGAGCCGGCGTCCGCCATCAGCGTCGCCGGACTGCTCCAGCAGGCCGAGGCCGGCGCGGTCCCGCGTGACGCGCGGGTCGTCCTCACCGTGACCGGCCACGGTCTCAAGGACCCGCAGTGGGCGTTGCGCGGCCCCGAGGGCACCGACGTCACGCCGACGACCGTGCCCGTGGACACCGCGGCCGTGGCGGACGTGCTCGGCCTGGTCGGGGCGCCTCGGTGAGCGCGGACCGCCCCGGACACGATCGGCAGGAGACGCCGTCCCGGTCCGGCGGCGGTCTCCGAACTGCACCGGCCGGACGGACCGTCGTCGTCCGTGTCCCCGCCACCACGGCGAACCTCGGGCCCGGGTTCGACTCGCTCGGGCTCGCCCTGTCGTTGTACGACGAGGTCACGGTCCGGGTGCTGCCCGAGCCGGGGCTCGTCGTGTCGGTGTCGGGCGTCGGCGCGGGCGAGGTACCGGAGGACGAGACGAACCTGGTCGTGCGAGCGGTCCGTCACGGGTTCGCGGCAGCCGGCGTCGAGCAGCCCGGACTCGAACTCCGCGCCACGAACGCGATCCCGCACGGTCGCGGGCTCGGTTCGTCGGCGGCGGCGATCGTCGCCGGGCTCATGGCGGCGCGGGGCCTGCTCGACGGCGTCACCGAGCTCTCCGCGTCCACGATGCTCGCCGTCGCGACCGAGATGGAGGGACACCCGGACAACGTCGCCCCGGCGCTCTTCGGTGGTCTCACGATCGCGTGGATGACGCCTGACGGGCCGGCGTACAAGCGCCTCCTCGTGCACCGCGGGGTGTCACCGGTGGTGTTCGTCCCCACGTCGACGCTCTCGACCAAGCTGGCGAGGAGCCTCCAGCCCGCATCCGTGCCCCACGCCGACGCTGCCTTCAACGTGTCGCGGTCGGCGTTGCTCGTCGCCGCCCTCATCCAGAGCCCGGAGCTGCTGCTCGCGGCGACGGAGGACCGCCTCCACCAGAGCTACCGCGCGAGCGCCATGCCCGAGACCGACGGGCTGATCCGGATGCTCCGCGAGCACGAGCTCGCGGCGGTCGTCAGCGGGGCCGGACCGAGCCTCCTCGTGCTCGGGAGCGACCCGGCGCAGCGCCTCCGGGCGGCCGATCTCGTGGCGCGACACGCGCACACGTCCTGGACGCCGCTCATGCTCGCCGTCGACCTCGGAGGTGCTACAGTGGTGCCGCACCCGGCCCCAGGGGCGAATGTGCCGCTCGTCGTACCCGTCTCGAAGTGATCGCGAACAACCCGATTGCCCGCGTCTGACGTCCTGCGGATCCCCAGGGCCCGGTGCATCGGGAACCATCTCTTTCAGAAGCCGTCTCCCGATCGTCGTCTGAACGGCGGTCGTGGCGTACCCGCGCGGGGGACGGCGAATTTCTCCGCGTTCTGCGGTCCGAAAGGAAATCCATCTTGACCGACGTCACCACCGCTGCGGGCTCCGCGGCGGACACCACAGCCGACCTGCGGGCACTCCGCCTCCCGGAGCTCCAGCGCATCGCCGCCGGCCTCGGCATCGGCGGCCTCTCCAAGCTCCGCAAGGGCGACCTCATCGCCGCGATCGAGGACAAGCGCGCCGAGTCGGCACCGACCGAGGTGCACCCGACGGGCGAGCCCGAGTCGGCCACCGGCAGCGAGGCCGCCGCCGTCTCCGAGACCGCCGCGCCGGCCCGCCACGAGCACCACGACGCGGGCGCCGAGGTCACGGACAGCGCCGACCTCGCCCCGGCCGGTGCCGTCGCCACCGGTCGCGGGCGGTCGCGTCGAGCCACGAGCGGCGGCACGGTCTCGACCGAGCCCACGCCCGCCGGCACCCACGCCAACGCCGGCCACACCGGCACCGAGGACCTGCTCGCCGGAATCGACGCCGTCCGCGCCGAGCGCGACGCCCAGCAGGAGGGCACGCCGCGGCGTCGCCGCCGTGCCACCAGCCAGGACCCGGCCGCTGGCACCGAGGCCCCGACGACGACCGGCCCGGCCGACGCCGGATCCGCGGTGGAGGCCGACACCGCCGACATCGTCGAGCAGGGCGGCACCGGCTCGCCGGCCGAGCCGCAGGGCACCGACCGCCAGCCGTCCGAGCAGGCCGGCGCCGACGCTCAGGCCGACGGCCAGGGTGACGGGCAGGGCGAACGCCGCGGTCGCCGCAGCCGTGGTCGTGGGCGCAACCGTGACCGCAACGGCGCAGAGGGCCAGAACGGTGGCGGCCAGAACGCCGACGCGCAGAACGGCGCCGCGACGGCGGGCCAGAACGGCGCCGGCCAGAACGCGCCTGGCCAGAACGCGGCCGGCCAGAACGCGGCCGGCCAGAACGGTGGCGGCCAGAACGGTGGCGGCCAGAACGGTGGCGGCCAGAACGGTGGCGGCCAGAACGGTGCCGGCCGGGGCGCCGAGCAGCAGCAGGGCCGGGGCCAGCAGGAGCAGGCCCGTTCCCAGGGTGACCAGGGGCAGCAGAACGGCCAGCGCGACCAGGCCAAGGGCCAGGGCGGCAACGGTCGCGGCAGCCAGCAGGAGCAGCAGCAGGAGGAGTCCCGCTCCCGACGCCAGCGCGACCGCAAGCGCGGGCGCGGCGGTCAGGGCGACGACTTCGAGCCGGAGATCACCGAGGACGACGTCCTCATCCCGATCGCGGGCATCCTCGACGTCCTCGACAACTACGCGTTCGTGCGGACCACGGGGTACCTCGCCGGGCCGAGCGACGTGTACGTGTCCCTCGGACAGGTGAAGAAGTACCACCTGCGCAAGGGCGACGCCGTCGTGGGCGCGATCAAGCAGCCGCGCGAGAACGACCACCAGGGCCGCCAGAAGTACAACGCGCTCGTCAAGGTCGACTCCGTGAACGGCCAGACGGTCGACGAGGCCGCCGCGCGGGTCGAGTTCGGGGACCTCACCCCGCTCTACCCGCAGGAGCGCCTGCGCCTCGAGACCGAGCCGGGCAAGCTCTCGACCCGGATCATCGACCTCGTGTCGCCGATCGGCAAGGGCCAGCGCGGCCTCATCGTCTCGCCGCCGAAGGCCGGTAAGACGGTCGCGCTGCAGGCCATCGCGAACGCCATCTCGAAGAACAACCCCGAGGTCCACCTCATGGTCGTGCTCGTCGACGAGCGTCCTGAAGAGGTCACCGACATGCAGCGCACGGTCAAGGGCGAGGTCATCGCCTCGACGTTCGACCGCCCCGCCGAGGACCACACGACCGTCGCCGAGCTCGCCATCGAGCGGGCGAAGCGGCTCGTGGAGCTCGGTCACGACGTCGTCGTGCTGCTCGACTCGATCACCCGCCTCGGCCGCGCGTACAACCTCGCGACCCCGGCGTCGGGCCGGATCCTCTCCGGCGGTGTCGACTCGTCGGCGCTGTACCCGCCCAAGCGGTTCTTCGGCGCGGCACGGAACATCGAGAACGGCGGCTCGCTCACCATCCTCGCCACCGCGCTCGTCGAGACGGGGTCGAAGATGGACGAGGTGATCTTCGAGGAGTTCAAGGGCACCGGCAACATGGAGCTCCGGCTGAACCGCCACCTGGCGGACAAGCGGATCTTCCCTGCGGTCGACGTGAACGCGTCGGGCACGCGTCGCGAGGAGATGCTGCTCTCGAACGACGAGGTCAAGATCACCTGGCGGCTCCGTCGGGCGCTGGCCGGTCTCGATCCGCAGCAGGCGCTCGAGATCGTGCTGCGGAACCTGCGTGAGACGCAGTCGAACGTCGAGTTCCTCGTCCAGGTCCAGAAGTCGGTGCCCGCGACGAGCGGCCACAACGGCCACCAGGAGTAACGGGTGTTCGAGTCGGTGGCGGTGCTGCTGGCCGAACACGAGGACCTGACGCGTCAGCTGTCGGATCCCGCCGTCCACGCGGACGCGGCCAGGGCCAAGAAGATCAACCGTCGATACGCGGAGCTCAGCCAGATCACGTCGGCGTACGAGGCGTGGGAGGCGGCGGGGGAGGACCTCGCCGCCGCCCGCGAGCTCGCGCGCGAGGACGACGCGTTCGCCGAGGAGGTCCCCGCGCTCGAGGAGCACCTGCAGGCGACGCAGGAGCGTCTGCGGCGGCTCCTCATCCCGCGCGACCCGGACGACGGCCGTGACGTCATCATGGAGATCAAGGGCGGCGAGGGCGGCGCCGAGAGCGCGCTGTTCGCGGCCGACCTCCTGCGCATGTACACCCACTACGCCGAGTCCAAGGGCTGGAAGACGGAGCTCCTCGAGCGCACCGAGTCCGACCTCGGTGGGTTCAAGGACGTCCAGGTGGCGATCAAGTCGAACGCGACGGACCCGTCCCAGGGCGTCTGGGCGCACCTCAAGTACGAGGGCGGCGTGCACCGCGTGCAGCGCGTGCCGGCGACCGAGTCGCAGGGCCGCATCCACACGTCGACGACCGGCGTGCTCGTGTTCCCCGAGGTCGACGAGCCCGAAGAGGTCGAGATCAACCAGAACGACCTCAAGATCGACGTGTACCGGTCCTCCGGCCCCGGCGGTCAGTCCGTGAACACGACGGACTCCGCCGTCCGCATCACGCACCTGCCGACGGGCATCGTCGTGTCGATGCAGAACGAGAAGTCGCAGCTGCAGAACCGCGAGGCCGCCATGCGCGTCCTCCGCGCGCGGATCCTCGCGCGGCAGCAGGAGGAACTCGACGCCGCGGCCTCCGACGCCCGTCGGTCGCAGATCCGCGGCATGGACCGCTCCGAGCGCATCCGGACGTACAACTTCCCCGAGAACCGGATCGCGGACCACCGCACCGGGTACAAGTCGTACGACCTCGACCGGGTCATGGACGGCGCCCTCGAGCCCGTGATCGAGTCCTGCATCCGCATGGACGAGGAGGCGCGCCTGGCCGACATCGGGGACCAGACGGCGTGAGCACCCCGGGCGGGCGCTCCGACGGGGAGGCCCGGCAGTCGACCGAGGCCGACGGCGCGTTCGCGGCGGATCGCCTCCTGCGGGAAGCGGCGGCCGCGCTGGCCGCGGCCGGTGTGCCGTCCCCGGACGTCGACGCCGAGCTGCTGCTCGCGTGGGCGACCACGACGTCGCGCGGGGCGGTGCTCGCCCGCGCGGTCACCGGCGGTCTCGTCCAGCCGGCGCACGTCGCGGCCTTCCGGCTGGCCGTGGCGCGCCGACGGATCCGCGAACCGCTGCAGCACATCACGGGCGAGGCCCACTTCCGTGCGCTGACGCTCGCGGTCGGCCCGGGGGTGTTCGTGCCCCGTCCGGAGACCGAGTCCGTCGCGCAGTTCGCGATCGACGCGGCGCGGGCCACTGCCGTCGCGGAGCCCGTCGTGGTCGACCTCGGGTCGGGGAGCGGCGCCATCGCCCTCGCGGTCGCCACCGAGGTCCCGACCGCCCGGGTCGTCGCCGTCGAGCGGTCACCCGAGGCGCTGCCCTGGACGCGCCGGAACATCGACGCCCACGGCGGGGCGGTCCGGCTCGTCGAGGGCGACCTCGCCGACGCGGTGCCCGACCTCGACGGGACCGTGCACGTCGTCGTGTCGAACCCGCCCTACGTGCCGGACGACGCCGTGCCTCGTGATCCCGAGGTCCGGGACCACGACCCGGCGGTCGCGCTCTACGGAGGCCCGGACGGTCTCGACGCCGTCCGTGCGCTCGCCCGGACGGCCCGCCGGTTGCTCGTGCCCGGCGGCGCACTCGTCGTCGAACACGCGGAGCACCAGGGGGCGGCGGTGCGCGACGTGCTCGTTGCCGAGGGGTTCCGGCGTCCGGAGACCCACCAGGACCTCACCGGGCGGGACCGCACGACCACCGCGACCCGTTAGTCCTGCTGCTCTGGGCCTCCCGACCGGCCGTGCCCGGCGACGAACGCGGCGACGGCGGCGACGAGGTCCGTCTCGGGCGTGACGTGGACGGCCGTGATGCCGACGTGCCGCGCGCCCTCGACGTTCTCGACCCGGTCGTCGGCGAAGAACGTGCGGACGGCGGGCACGCCGTGGTGACGGAGGGCGCTGCGGAAGACCTCGGGGTCGGGCTTGCGGGCACCGAAGTCGCTCGAGGTGTTCAGGTGCTCGCCGAACAGCGCGGGGAGTTCGGGTGCCCAACGCGCGATGTGCCGGGCCGCGAGGGGGCCGTTGTTCGTGAGCAGCGCGACGCGCCCGGCCCGGGCGGCGGTGCGGACGGCGTCGAGGGCGCGGGGGATCGGGGTCATCGCCGAGCCGCGGATCCGTGACCACTCCTGCTCGGGGACGCGGCACCCGAGCGCGGTCTCGAGCGCCGCGAGGTACGAGTCGCCGTCCGGCCAGTGTCCTGCCTCGGCCCGCCACTCACCCTCGTCGTTCCACCACCGTCGGCGCAGCTCGTCGAGGTCGTGCCCGGTGAGCGCCGTCATGCCCGCCATGCGGGTGCGCCAGTCGTACCGGTAGAGGACGTCGTCCATGTCGAACAGGAACAGGAGCGACGGTGCCGGGGCGGTCGCGTGCGAGGACGCGCCGGAGACAGGGTGTTGGTGGTCCACGATGCCTCCATCCTCCCGCACTATCATGGGCGGGCCATGGCCTCCCGACACGACTGCTCCGATGCTGACGGACTCCTGACCGGCATGCGGCTCGCACGGGCCGCGCTCGGTCGCGGGGAGCTCGTCGTCGTCCCCACCGACACCGTCTACGGTCTCGCGGCCGACGCCTTCTCGGCGAAGGCCGTGCAGCGACTGCTCGACGCCAAGGGCCGCACGCGGCAGTCGCCGCCACCCGTCCTCATCCCCGGGATCGCCACGCTCGACGCCCTCGCCGCCGAGGTCCCGGAGGTCGTGCGTGATCTCGTCGCGGAGTTCTGGCCGGGCGGCCTCACGGTCATCCTCCCGGCGCAGCCGTCGCTCGACTGGGACCTCGGCGAGACCCGGGGCACCGTCGCGCTGCGCATGCCGGACCAGCGCATCGCGCTCGAACTCCTGCACGAGGTCGGTCCGCTCGCGGTGTCGAGCGCCAACGCCACGGGCGTGCCCGCCGCGATGGACGTCGACGAGGCCGAGGCCATGCTCGGGGACAGCGTCGCGGTGTACCTCGACGGTGGCCGGCTCGCCCCGCACGAGGGCGTCGCGGCCTCGACCGGCTCGACCATCGTCGACGCGACCGGTCTCGCGACCGGGGGCGGGCTCCGCATCGTCCGGCACGGGGTGATCCCCGACGCCGAGATCGAGCGCGTCGCCGGTGGCGACCTCGTCACATGAGGTACTACCTGCTCGCCGGGGCCATCGCGGCCGCCGTGAGCTTCGGGCTGAGCTGGGTCGTGTGGAAGCTCGGGATGCGGTACCGGTGGTACCCGAAGGTCCGCGAGCGTGACGTCCACCGGACGCCGACCCCGCGCCTCGGCGGGATCGCGATGTTCCTCGGGATCATCGTGTCGCTGCTGTGCGCGTGGTTCGTGTTCCCGCACATCGCGGGCGTCGACTACTTCCGGCTCGTGTTCGCCGAGCCCGGTCGTGTCCTGGCGGTCCTGGCGGGCGCCACGATCATCGTCGTGCTCGGGGTCGCCGACGACATCTGGGACCTCGACTGGATGACGAAGCTCGCCGGGCAGATCATCGCGGCGGGCATCCTCGCCTGGCAGGGCGTCGCGATCGTGTCGCTCCCGATCGGCAACTCGCTCACGGTCGGCTCGAGCTACATGTCGCTCATCTTCACGGTGCTCGCGGTGGTCCTCGTCATGAACGCCGTCAACTTCATCGACGGTCTCGACGGGCTGGTCGCGGGCGTCGCGATCATCGGCGGCGGCGTGTTCTTCCTGTACAGCTTCTTCGTGAACCGCATCGTCGTGCAGACCGAGTTCTTCTTCAACCTGCCGTCCCTCCTGACCGCGGTCCTCGTCGGTGCCTGCTTCGGCTTCCTGCTGCTCAACTGGCATCCCGCCAAGCTGTTCATGGGTGACGCCGGAGCGCTGCTCGTCGGGTTCCTCATGGCGACGAGCGCGGTGTCGCTCACGGGCAACATCGACCCCGCGGCGGTGCACACGCGGACGCAGCTGCTCCCGGTGTTCATCCCGATCCTGCTGCCGTTCGCGATCCTCGTCGTGCCCATGCTCGACTTCGGACTCGCGGTGTTCCGCCGGGTGAGCGCGGGGAAGTCCCCGTTCTCGGCCGACCGCAAGCACCTCCACCACCGGCTGCTGGACATGGGACACTCGCACTTCCACGCGGTGCTCATCTTCTACGGCTGGACCGCCGTCGTGGCCGTCGGAGGCCTGCTGTTCCTGTTCCTGCCCTGGTACTGGGTGCTCGCGTTCGTGACGGTCGGTTTCCTCGTGTGCGCCGTCGTCACGTTCGCGCCCCTCGGCAGGAAACGCGCCGAGATCGTCGCCCAGAGCGCGGCGGGTGGCGAGGTCCCGGTCGACCCGGCCCTCGATCCCCTCGACCGCGCCGCGTCCCGCCGCGACGGCGCCCGCACCATCCCGGACGCGGCGCCTTCGCCGCGCCGACCGACCACCGGAGAGTCCCGCTGATGAGCACCCCCGCGCCGAACGCGCTCGACCACGTCCGCCCCGTCTTCCGCCGGATCCTCGTCCAGGGAGCCGTGCTCGCGGTCGTCCTCGCCGTCGTCGGCGGCGTCGTCGGGCTCCTCGTCGCGGGTGGTCCCGGCCTGGCCGGTGGTCTCGTCGGCGCCGTGATGAGCGTGGTGTTCCTGGGCCTGACGGCCGCGAGCGTGCTCGTCGCGCTCCGGGTCTCCCGCGGGCAGATGATCAGCGGTGCCTTCTTCGGCATCGTGATGGGTACCTGGCTCGTCAAGTTCATCCTGTTCGTGGTGATCCTCGCCGTCCTGCGGGACCAGGACTGGGTGGACCGCGTCGTCATGGCGATCGCGATCATCGTCGGCATCGTCGGGAGCCTCGTCATCGACGTCTCGGCGGTCGCGCGGGCTCGTGTGCCCATCGACGTGCCGCTGCCGGGAGACCGCGACGGCCGGTCGGACCCTCGCGCCTGAGAGACCGAGAAGGCTCCCACACCTGATAGGCTTCTGGAAGTCCGTGTCGCCGAGCCCCGTTGCTCCGATCGGATCGCCTCCACTCAGTCCACCTCCGCGTGCTCATTGCGCGCTCGACACAGGAGACAGCGCTGCTATCCCACGCTCTTCCCCTGTCCCTCACCGCTGCGGGTTCGACCGTCGCGGCGGGGAGCAGTGACGCCGCGACGTTCCAGGGTCCCTCGATCAACGAGTTCTTCCCCGACCCGATCTTCTTCGCGGGGACCCCGATCGAGATCGACCGGCTCGTCATCATCCGGTTCATCGCGGTCGCTGTGCTGCTCGTGTTCGCCTTCGCCGGGACCCGGGCGCTCAAGCTCGTCCCGAACCGTGGGCAGGCGATGATCGAGTACGGCTTCGACGTCGTGCGGCGCAACGCGTTCGACAACCTGGGCGAGCGCGAGGGTCGGCGTTACCTGCCGCTGCTCGCCTCGATCTTCTTCGGCGTGCTGTTCATGAACCTCAGCGGACTCATCCCGGGTCTCAACCTGCAGGGCACCAGCCGCATCGCGATGCCGGCATTGCTCGCGGTGATCGCCTACATCGCGTTCATCTACGCCGGACTCCGGAAGCACGCCGGGACGTTCCTCCGGAACGCGCTGTTCCCGCCCGGTGTGCCCTGGTACCTGTACGTCATCGTGACGCCGATCGAGTTCGTCTCGACGTTCGTGCTCCGGCCGATCACGCTCACGCTGCGACTCCTCATGAACATGGTCGTCGGGCACCTCCTGCTCGTCCTGTTCTTCTCGGCGACCTGGTTCTTCTTCACGGAGTCGCACGGCCTGTTCAAGGTCTTCGGGATCGGGACGCTCGCGTTCGGGATCGCGTTCAGCTTCTTCGAGATCCTGGTGGCGCTCCTCCAGGCCTACGTCTTCATGCTCCTCACCGCTGTGTACATCCAGCTCGCGCTGGCTGACGAGCACTAACGAACCTCACTCCGGTCCCGGCGTCCGCCGGGACCGACCCCCAGGAAGGAAAACACGTGGACGCAACGACCGTTCTCGCGGCAATCAACGGCAACATCGCGACGGTTGGCTACGGCCTCGCGGCGATCGGCCCGGCCATCGGCGTCGGCATCGTGGTGGGCAAGACGATCGAGTCGGTCGCCCGCCAGCCCGAGCTCCAGGGCCGCCTGACGACCCTGATGTACATCGGTATCGCCTTCACCGAGGCGCTCGCCTTCATCGGCATCGCCACGTACTACATCTTCGCGTAAGGCTCCCGATGCAGAACGCACTGATCACCGCGGCCGGGGAGACGCACAACCCGCTCCTCCCCGAGACGTATGACATCCTCTGGTCGCTCGTCGCGTTCATCATCATCTTCATCGTGTTCTGGCGTGTCGTCACGCCGCGCATCACGAAGATGCTCGACGAGCGCACGGAGGCCATCGAGGGCGGCATCAAGAAGGCCGAGGCAGCCCAGCAGCAGGCCGTCGCCGCGCTCGACGAGTACAACAAGCAGCTCGCCGACGCCCGTGCCGAGGCCGCGCGCATCCGTGAGCAGGCCCGTGCCGACGCGACCGCGATCGGCAACGAGGTCCGCGAGCAGGCCGCGGCCGACGCCGCTCGTATCACCGCGAACGCGCAGGCCCAGATCGAGGCCGAGCGTGCGAGCGCCGTGCAGTCGCTGCGCTCCGAGGTCGGATCGCTCGCGATCGACCTCGCGTCCGGTGTCATCGGCGAGTCCCTCAAGGACGACGCGAAGGCCGCCGCGGTGGTCGATCGGTTCCTCGCCGACCTCGAGGCGTCGTCCGCGCGGTCCGAGGCCGGAACGGAGCACTGAGGATGCGCAGCGCCACCAGGACCGCACTCGAGGCCGTCCGCGAGACCCTCGCAGAGCTCGGAGACGCCGCGGACCTGTCCGCCGGTGTCGAGATCCTCTCGGCGGGCCGGACCATCGCCGGCGCTCCCCAGCTCCTCGGTGTGTTCGGCGACGCCACGGCGGACGCCGACGGCAAGCGTGCGCTCGTCCAGCGGGTGTTCGCCTCGCGCTCGGACGCGGTCCGCGCGGTGCTCTCGGCGGTCGTCGCGGAGCGGTGGTCGTCGCACCGGGACCTCCTCGCGGGCATCGAGGACGCGGGCATCCGCGCTCTCGCGCGCAGTGCCGGACCCGAGACGTCGATCGAGCGCGAGCTCTTCACGTTCGAGACCGCCGTCCGTTCCGATGCCGACCTCGAGCTCGCACTCGGCACGAAGCTCGGGAGCCCCGAGCAGAAGGCGGCACTGGTGGAGCGACTGCTCGACGGCAAGGCCTCGGCGCAGACCATCGCGATCCTGTCGGCCCTCGTGCAGCAGCCGCGCGGTCGCCGGATCGGTGAGATCGTGCGGGCCGCGTCCGAGATCGTCGCCGCGGAGGCGGACCAGGTCGTCGCCGTGGTGATCAGCGCCGCACCGCTCGAGCACGAGCAGCGGGATCGCCTCGGCCGGACGCTCGCCAACCGGTACGGGCGCACGATCAACTTGAACGAGGTCGTGGACCCCACCGTCGTCGGCGGCATCCGGGTCCAGGTCGGCGGCGACGTCATCGACGGCACCGTCAACACGCGGCTCCAGCAGTTGCGCCTCGAGTTCGCCGGTTGAGCACGAGGTCGGGGGCAGGACGTACCCTCGACACCACACGGTCAGCAGCAACGCGTCCGAGATGAACCAGGGTGGGGCCGTCGAGGTCCGACTCGAACGGGCACACACACCTCGGGGCCATCGGTCTCGAAAACCAACAAGGAATATCCCCATGGCAGACATCACCATCAGCCCCGATGAGATCCGTGATGCCCTGAAGGACTTCGTCTCGAACTACGAGCCGACGAAGGCCTCCACGGCCGAGGTCGGTCACGTGATCGACGCAGCCGACGGCATCGCCCACGTCGAGGGCCTCCCCGGCGTCATGGCCAACGAGCTGATCCGCTTCGCGGACGGCACGCTCGGCCTCGCGCAGAACCTCGACGAGGACGAGATCGGCGTCATCGTGCTCGGCGAGTTCGCCGGCGTCGAAGAGGGCCAGGAAGTCACCCGCACCGGCGAGGTGCTCTCCGTCCCCGTCGGCGACGGGTACCTCGGGCGCGTCGTGGACCCGCTCGGCACCCCGCTCGACGGCCTCGGCGAGATCGCGTCGGAGGGCCGCCGCGCCCTCGAGCTCCAGGCTCCGGGCGTCATGGCCCGCAAGTCGGTGCACGAGCCGATGCAGACCGGCATCAAGGCCATCGACGCCATGATCCCGATCGGCCGCGGTCAGCGTCAGCTCATCATCGGCGACCGCCAGACCGGCAAGACGGCCATCGCGATCGACACGATCATCAACCAGAAGGCCAACTGGGAGTCCGGCGACGTCGACAAGCAGGTGCGCTGCATCTACGTCGCGATCGGCCAGAAGGGTTCGACGATCGCCTCCGTCAAGGGTGCGCTCGAGGACGCCGGCGCGATGGAGTACACCACCATCGTCGCCGCCCCCGCCTCCGACCCCGCGGGCTTCAAGTACCTCGCCCCGTACACCGGCTCGGCCATCGGTCAGCACTGGATGTACGGCGGCAAGCACGTCCTCATCATCTTCGACGACCTGTCGAAGCAGGCCGAGGCCTACCGCGCGGTGTCCCTCCTCCTCCGTCGTCCGCCGGGGCGCGAGGCCTACCCGGGTGACGTCTTCTACCTGCACTCCCGGCTCCTCGAGCGTTGCGCGAAGCTGTCCGACGAGCTCGGTGCCGGTTCGATGACGGGCCTGCCGATCATCGAGACCCGTGCCAACGACGTCTCGGCCTACATCCCGACGAACGTGATCTCGATCACGGACGGCCAGATCTTCCTGCAGTCGGACCTGTTCAACGCGAACCAGCGTCCGGCGGTCGACGTGGGCATCTCGGTGTCGCGCGTCGGGGGCGACGCCCAGGTCAAGTCGATCAAGAAGGTCTCCGGGACGCTCAAGCTCGAACTCGCCCAGTACCGGGCGCTCGAGGCCTTCGCGATGTTCGCTTCGGACCTCGACCAGGCCTCGCGTCGTCAGCTCGACCGCGGAGCCCGGCTCACCGAGCTCCTCAAGCAGCCGCAGTACTCGCCGTACCCCGTCGAGGACCAGGTCGTCTCGATCTGGGCCGGCACCAACGGCAAGCTCGACGAGGTCCCGGTGTCGGACGTCCTCCGGTTCGAGGCCGAGTTGCTCGACCACCTGAAGCGCAACACGTCGATCCTCGACACGCTGCGCGAGACGAACGTCCTCGACGACGACACGATCTCGGCGCTCGGTGCGGCGATCGACGACTTCAAGAAGGGGTTCCAGACGGGCGAGGGCAAGACGCTCGCCTCGGTCGGGAACGAGCAGTTCGCCGCAGCGGACGCCGACGACGTCGATCAGGAGCAGATCGTCCGCGGACGCCGCTGACCTCCGGGTCCGCGCGTCCTGACGATCTCCACCTCCCGAACAAGAACGGACAGCAATGGGAGCACAACTCCGGGTCTACCGGCAGCGCATCCGCTCGGCGCAGACGACCAAGAAGGTCACGCGCGCCATGGAGCTGATCTCCGCGTCGCGGATCCAGAAGGCGCAGGCCCGCATGGCCGCGTCCGGCCCGTACTCGCGGGCCGTGACGCGTGCCGTGTCCGCCGTGGCCACCTTCTCGAACGTCGAGCACGTGCTGACGACCGAACCGGCCAGCTCGACGCGTGCCGCGATCGTCGTGTTCACGTCGGACCGCGGGCTGAACGGTGCGTTCAGCTCGAACGTGCTGAAGCAGACCGAGGAGCTCGCGTCGCTGCTGCGCAGCGAGGGCAAGGACGTCGTCTACTACCTCGTGGGCCGGAAGTCGGTCGGGTACTTCTCGTTCCGCCAGCGTGACTCGGAGCGGCAGTGGATCGGCGGCACGGACCAGCCGTCCTTCTCGACGGCCAAGGAGATCGGCGACGCGGTCGTCGGCAAGTTCCTGCAGGAGACGTCCGAGGGCGGTGTGGACGAGATCCACATCGTGTTCAACCGGTTCGTGAGCCTCGTGACCCAGGAGCCGCAGGTCGTGCGACTGCTGCCGCTCGAGGTGGTCGAGGGAGTCGACGCTCCGGCGGACGACGCTCCGCTCCCGCTGTACGAGTTCGAGCCGGACGCGGACGCCGTCCTCGACGCCCTGTTGCCCGTCTACATCGAAAGCCGCATCTTCAACGCGATGCTGCAGTCCGCCGCCTCGGAGCACGCTGCTCGCCAGCGCGCGATGAAGTCCGCCAGTGACAACGCGGACTCGCTGATCCGCGACTTCACGCGGCTCGCGAACAACGCGCGTCAGGCCGAGATCACCCAGCAGATCTCCGAGATCGTCGGCGGTGCCGACGCGCTCTCCGGCACCAAGAAGTAACCCCACCAGGGTCAGAAACCACCCCCAGGAAGGCACCAGCCATGACCGACACCGCCACCATCGCGGTCGAGTCGTCGTCGGCACCCGGCGTCGGCCGGATCGCCCGCGTCACGGGCCCCGTCGTCGACATCGAGTTCCCGCACGACGCGATCCCCGACATCTACAACGCGCTCCACACGACGATCACGCTCGGCGAGAACCAGCAGGAGATCACGCTCGAGGTCGCCCAGCACCTCGGCGACGACCTGGTGCGCGCGATCGCCCTCAAGCCGACGGACGGCCTCGTCCGCGGCCAGGAGGTCCGCGACACCGGTGCGCCGATCTCGGTGCCGGTCGGTGACGTCACCAAGGGCAAGGTGTTCGACGTCACGGGGAACATCCTCAACGCCCAGCCCGGTGAGCACATCGAGATCACCGAGCGCTGGCCCATCCACCGCAAGGCCCCGGCGTTCGACCAGCTCGAGTCGAAGACCACGATGTTCGAGACGGGCATCAAGGTCATCGACCTCCTCACCCCGTACGTGCAGGGTGGCAAGATCGGCCTGTTCGGTGGTGCGGGTGTCGGCAAGACCGTCCTCATCCAGGAGATGATCCAGCGCGTCGCCCAGGACCACGGCGGTGTGTCGGTGTTCGCGGGCGTCGGTGAGCGCACCCGTGAGGGCAACGACCTCATCGGCGAGATGGACGAGGCCGGGGTCTTCGACAAGACCGCCCTGGTGTTCGGCCAGATGGACGAGCCGCCGGGAACGCGCCTCCGCGTGGCGCTGTCGGCCCTGACCATGGCCGAGTACTTCCGCGACGTCCAGCGGCAGGACGTGCTGCTGTTCATCGACAACATCTTCCGCTTCACGCAGGCGGGCTCCGAGGTCTCGACGCTGCTCGGTCGCATGCCGTCCGCGGTGGGCTACCAGCCGAACCTCGCCGACGAGATGGGTGTGCTCCAGGAGCGCATCACCTCGACGCGGGGCCACTCGATCACCTCGCTCCAGGCGATCTACGTGCCGGCCGACGACTACACCGACCCGGCGCCGGCCACGACGTTCGCACACCTCGACGCGACGACGGAGCTCTCGCGTGAGATCGCGTCGCAGGGCCTGTACCCGGCGGTCGACCCGCTCGCGTCGACCTCGCGCATCCTCGACCCGCGCTACCTGGGCCAGGACCACTACGAGACCGCGACCCGCGTCAAGCAGATCCTCCAGAAGAACAAGGAGCTGCAGGAGATCATCGCGATCCTCGGTGTGGACGAGCTCTCCGAAGAGGACAAGATCACCGTCGAGCGTGCTCGTCGGATCCAGCAGTTCCTCTCGCAGAACACCTACATGGCGAAGAAGTTCACGGGCGTCGAGGGCTCCACCGTCCCGCTCAAGGACACGATCGAGTCGTTCCGCGCCATCGCGGACGGCGAGTTCGACCACGTCGCCGTGCAGGCGTTCTTCAACGTCGGTGCGATCTCCGACGTCGAGGAGAAGTGGGCGCAGATCCAGAAGGAGAACCGCTGATCATGGCCGGTCTCACCGTGAGCGTCGTGTCGGCCGACCAAGAGGTCTGGACGGGCGACGCCACCATGGTCGTGGCCCGGACGACCGAGGGGCAGATCGGTGTCCTCGCGGGGCACGAGCCCATGCTCGCCATCCTCGCGCAGGGGCAGGTGCGGATCTCGCGCGCCGACGGGAGCACCGTCCACGCGGACGCCGAAGACGGCTTCCTGTCGGTCGAACACGACACCGTCACGATCGTGGCGCGCCAGGCCGCCCTCGCGTCCACCGGAGGACGGGCCTGAGCGGACTGACGATCCTCCTCCCGCCGTCGGAGACCAAGCGGGAGGGCGGTGACGACACGCGCCCCTTCGACCTCGGTGCGCTGTCGTTCCCAGAACTGACCAGTGAGCGGGTCGCGGTGATCGCCGCGGCCCGCTCCGTCAGTTCTGACGACGAGTCGGCGCGGTACGCGCTGCGACTCGGTCCGCGATCCGTGGGGGAGCGTCTCCGCAACCTCTCCCTGGAGGGTGCGCCGACCCTCCCGGCCGTGGAGCGGTACACGGGTGTCCTGTACGACCCACTCGACGCGTCCTCCGCGCCGCCGGCGGTCCGCGAGTGGTGGCAGCGACACGTGATCGTGCAGTCCGCGATGTTCGGTCCCATCGCGGCTGGTGATCCGATCCCGGCCTACCGCCTGTCCCACGACGCGCGGCTGGGGAACCTCCGCCTGGGGAGCGTGTGGCCGGGGTCGACCGCGCGGGCGCTCGGATCGCGCGGAGTCGACGGCGTCGTGCTCGACCTCCGTTCCGAGGGGTACCGTGCGCTCGGGCCGGTGTCCGGATCGGTCCGGCTCCGCGTCGTGTCGGAGGGAACGGACGGCCGTCGCCGCGCGCTGAACCACTGGAACAAGACCGCGAAGGGCCGGCTCGTCTCCGCACTCGGTCGGGCTCAGATCGAGCCGGGGTCCATGTCGGACCTCGCCGACTGGGCTCGGACGGTCGGGATCGGGCTCGATCGGACGTCCGACGGATGGGACCTCGTGGCGGAGACCCTCGAACCCGCGACAGTGTGACGAGTGCCGCCCCTCGCGGGCAGGGGAGCACGGTCGACTACGGTGGAACGACCGATCCGGGGAGGTGGACATGGGCGAGGACGACGACACCATCCTCGGACGTCCGGTGACGCGGCCGTCCCCGCCGCATCCCCACGTGCGGCACGCCCGTGACGACGGCGGTCCGGCGCGGCCCACGGCAGGGTCGACCACGACCGGGTCGCCGCATCCGGGCACCGACGGCGTCGAGTCCGGGCGCGTCCCGGCGATCCGGGTCGGCGAACAGGTCGTCCGGCTCGACCGGCCGGTGGTCATCGGTCGTCGTCCCGCACCACCGCGGGTGCCGCTCACCGCACGGCCGCTGCTCGTCACCGTGCCCTCCCGGCACGGTGAGGTCTCGGGCTCGCACCTCGCCGTCCGCGCTGAGGGAACCGCCGTCGTCGTGGAGGACCTCGCGTCCACGAACGGCACGGTCGTGCGTGCGCCCGGTGCCCGTCCGTTCCGCATGCCCTCCGGTGCCGCGATCGTCGTGCTCACCGGTACGGTGGTGGACATCGGGGACGGCAACACCGTCGAGATCCTGTCCCGTCACCTCCGCATCCCGGAAGCGACCCGCGGCGGTCTGGCCGGTGACCCCCTCGACCTCCCACCGATCCCACGACACCACGACTGAGAGCGACCCACCCGTGACGGAACTCGGCCGACCGACGTCGGCGCACTCCCTGGCCCTGCCCGGTGCGGACGGCGGTGCCCTCACGCTCTCGTGGGGGGCCGCGACCGACGTCGGTCGGCGTCGCGACCACAACGAGGACAGCTACCTCGTCGAGTCGCCGTTCTTCGTCGTGGCGGACGGCATGGGCGGCCACCTCGCGGGGGACCGGGCGAGCGACGCGGTGGTCCGTCGTCTCGGGGCGCTCCGCGACGTCTTCGCCTCGGAGGACGCGATCCAGGCCGCGCTCGTGCGCGCGACGTCGGACATCGAGCGCGCGGCCGGGGGCAACGCGATCGGTGCCGGCACCACCGTGACGGGCGTCGCGATCATCGCGGCAGGGGGCGTCCCCGCGGCGCTCGTGTTCAATGTCGGGGACTCGCGGACCTACCGTGTCGAGAACGGCGCGATGCGACGGGTGACCGTCGACCACTCTGTGGTCCAGGAGATGGTGGATGCCGGGCTGCTCCGCGCCGAGGACGCCGAGTCTCACCCGGACAGCAACGTCATCACGCGCGCGGTCGGGTTCGGCGAGACGCCGGAGCCCGACTTCTGGACGCTGCCGCTGCACGCGGGTGACCGCTACATCATCTGCTCCGACGGTCTCACGAAGGAGATCGGCGACGTGGGGATCTCCCGGATCGCGGCGAAGGTGGACGACCCGCAGCAGCTCGCCGAGCGCCTGGTGGGTGACGCGATCGTCGCCGGTGGCCGCGACAACGTGACGGTCGTGGTCCTGCAGGTCGACGCCGCGCCGCACGCCGACGACGTCGAGGACACGCTGCCCCGCCACCGGTCCGCCTGAGGTCCGTCACCACCCCCGAACTGGGGTGCCGACGCCGTGCAGTTGTCCACAGACCGACCGACGACGCCGGGACCGCTCCGTAGAATCGAGGGGTTGCGGGCCGGATCGCGGTCGCGCTCGGAGCACGTGGTCGTAAGGAGAGGTCATGGCCCGCCGCCTGCCGTCCACGCCACCCGTGCTCCCCGGCTTCACGTACGTGCACGTCCTGGGATCGGGCGGGTTCGCCGACGTGTTCCTGTACGAGCAGAACATGCCGCGTCGCCAGGTCGCGGTCAAGGTCCTCCTCGACGAGGTCGTCGACGACCGGGTGCGGCAGTCGTTCCAGTCCGAGGCGAACCTCATGGCGCGGCTCAGCACCCACCCGTCGATCCTGACGGTGCTCCAGGCCAGCGTGGCGGCCGACGGTCGGCCGTACCTCGTGATGGAGCTCTGCTCGGCGTCGTTGAGCGAGCGCTACCGTCGGGACCCGGTCCCGGTGTCCGAGGTCCTCGCGATCGGTGTCCGCGTCGGGTCCGCCCTCGAGACCGCGCACCGCGAGGGCGTCCTGCACCGGGACGTCAAGCCCTCCAACATCCTCCGCACCGCGTACGGCAGCCCGGTGTTGTCGGACTTCGGTATCGCCGCTTCCATCGGCGAGGCCGACCCGGACGAACCGATCGGGATGTCGATCCCGTGGTCCGCGCCCGAGGTGCTCATGGACGAGTCCCGCGGTTCGGTGCAGTCCGAGGTCTACTCGCTCGCCGCGACGGTGTACTCGTTGCTCGCCGGCCGGAGCCCCTTCGAGGTACCTGGTGGCGCGAACGGTGCGGACGACCTCATGGGCCGCATCGACAAGGGCACGCCGAAGCCGACCGGGCGGCCCGACGTCCCCCCGTCGCTCGAGCGGCTCCTCGCGGCGGCGATGTCCCGACGCCCGGAACAGCGGCCCGCGACGGCGATCGAGTTCGTCCGCGGACTCCAACAGGTGGAGGCAGAACTCGGTCTCCCGCAGACCCCGGCCGAGGTCGAGGTCGAGAACTGGGCGATGGCGTCGGTCGGTGACGCCACGGACCGCACCATGCTCCGCAACGTCGCCGCGCCGGTCGCCGGTGGCCGTCGGCGCCGTGCGCGGCAGTCCCCGCGCGGCGGGCTCACGACCACGGCGTCCCGGAGCGTCGGCACGGTGCACCGCAGCGCGTCGACGGCCCGGGTCGGCCGGCGGTCGCGGTCGACCCTGCTGTGGGCCGCCCTGGCCGCCGTCGTGGTCGCCGTGGTCGCCGTGTCGGCGACGCTGGTGCTGACCCGGACCGGCTCGGGATCGATCCCGACCGTGTCGGACATCCGGGCGACGACCGTCGGCACGACCGTCACGTTCCGCTGGGGTGACCCGGGCACACGCGCCGGTGACACGTACGTCATCAGTTCGAACGGCGGCACGAGTCAGCAGACCGGGCGGAGCTTCGTCGTCTCGGGCAAGCGGGGCGACGAGGAATGCGTCGCCGTCGCGGTCAACCGGGACGGCAAGAACGGCGACCAGAGCGCCCAGAAGTGCGTCACCATCGGGGACGACTAGGTGCTGCGCGTCGTACTGCGACGGCACCGCTCGGTGCTCATCACCACGATCGTCGCGTTCGTGGTGATGGTCGTCGTCGCCACCACCGCGATCGTTTCGAGCGGCTACCACACGCAGCGGGTGGACCTCGGCGACGGGACCGTGTGGGTCCCGAGCGGACAGTACGGAGCGGTCGGCCGCGCGAACACCGGCGTGCTCCAGCTCAACACGGCGGTCGCGGCCGCCTCGGACACCCTCGCGGTGGTGCAGCGAGGCCACCGGGTGTGGAGTGTCGACGAGACGAAGGGCACGCTCACGCGGGTGGACGTCGCCGACGCAACCCTCGGGGATCCGGTCACGTTGCCCTCGGGGTCCCCGCAGGTGTTCCTGGCCGGCGGCACGGGGGTGATCGGCAACGGTGACACCGGGCAGTTGTGGGCGACCCCTGCCGACGCGATCGGTGCGTTCGACACCGCCACGAAGGCCGACCTCACCCTCGGTGCCGACGCCGTGTTCGATGCCGATGACTCGGACGTGGCCGTCTACTCGCCCCGCACCGGCACCGCGTCGCTCGTCGCGGTGGGGACGTCCCTGAGCGTCCGACGGACGTTCGACGTCGCGATGTCCCGGAAGCACGACCTCCAGACCGCGGTGGTCGGCGACCACCTGGCCGTGTTGGACCGCACGAGTTCCGTGCTCGCGATCGACGGCCGGCGCGTCGCCCTCGGCGACCGGGTGAGCGGTCGGGCGACCCTCCAACGGTCCTCGTCGTCCGGAACCGCGGTGACCGTGGCGAGTGCTGCCGGGCTCCTGCGGGTCTCACCCTCGGGCGGGGTGACGGCGGTGCGCCTCGGCGTCTCCGGCACGCCCGCGCGCCCCTACGTCGACGGCTCGTGCACGTTCGGCGCGTGGAGCGGGGGCCAGGCCGTGGACACGTGCGACGGTCGAGCCGTGCAACGACTCGACGCGGTGCCGTCGGGGGCGGCACTCACCGTGCAGCACAACGGCGACACGGTCGTGGCCAACGACCCGGAGTCCGGGCGCACCTGGGCGATCGACCGGAGCGGGCAGCTCATCGACAACTGGGGCGACCTGATCCAGAAGCAGGACGACCGGCAGCAACGACAGGCCTCGTCCGACGACGCGACCGCGGACACCGAGCAGAAGCCGCCTGTCGCCACCGACGACGTCCTCGGTGCGCGGCCGGGCCGGACGACGGTCCTGCCGGTGCTCCTCAACGACTACGACCCCAACGGGGACCCGATCGTCATCGAGGACGTCGGCAGCATCGATCGTACGACGGGGACGGTCGCCCGCATCGACGAGCGGCAACAGCTCCAGATCACCCTCTCGCCGCGAGCGACGGGCACGGTCCGCTTCCGCTACGAGATCAGCGACGGCAACGGCGGCACCGCCTCGGCGACCGTGAGCGTCACCGTGAAGACCCCCGCGCAGAACGGCGCTCCCGTGCAGGTCCGCGACACCCACGCCGTCGTCGTCCGTGCCGGCACGGTCTCGACGAACGTGCTGTCGGACTGGGTCGACCCCGACGGCGACCCCGTCTACCTGGCCTCTGCCTCCGCGCCGGACGGCGACACCGTGACCACGACGCCCGACGGGGTCGTGGACGTGACCGACCACTCCGGTCGCACCGGCGAGCGCACCGTGCAGCTGGTCGTGAGCGACGGGCGCCTGCAAGGACGGGGGACCCTCACGGTCGACGTGGACGCACAGGGCAAGGCGCCCCTGTCCGCGGATTCGTTCGCGGTGCAGGCGTACGCGGGTGAACCCCTGACGGTGCACCCGCTCGACCACGTGCGCGGCGGCAACGGCACGGTGACCCTGACCAGCGTCCCGGCGGTGGCCAGGACCACGCTGACGCCGAGCTACGACGCGGGCACCTTCGTCGTGTCGAGCGCCGTACCGGGCGACCACCTGCTCGCCTACACCGTGACCGACGGCACCAAGACCGCCACCGGAGTCGTCCGCGTCACCGTCGAGGCGGCGCCGGACGCCTCGACCGCGCCCATCACGACGCCGAAGACGGTCTTCGTGGACACGCTCTCCACGAAGGACACGGACGTCACGGCCACCGACATCGACCCGGCAGGGGGCGTCCTGCTCGTCACGGGACTCAGCGGGGTCGACGGCGGCAGCGGCGTGCAGGCCACCGTGCTCGACCAGCACACCGTCCGGGTGACGCTGATCGCTCCGCTCTCCGGGCCCGTGACCTTCACCTACACCGAGACCAACGGGCTCGCGTCGAGCACCGGCACGGTGACCGTCATCGAGGTCCCCGAACCGGACCACGTCCAACCACCCGTCGCCCAGCCCGACAGCGCGACCGTCCGCGTCGGCGACGTGGCGACGATCGACGTGCTCGCGAACGACACGCAGCCGGACGGAGAGCCGTTGACGCTCGAGCCGGACCTGGTGCAGAACCTGCCGGCCGGTGCCGGTCTGCTGTTCGTGTCGGGAGACACCCTCCGGTACCTCGCCCCCGACACCCCTGGCAACTACACGGCGGTGTACCGCGTGGACGGACCGGACGGCCAACACGCGGACGCCGTCGTCTCGATCGCCGTGCGCGAGCGGGACGCCGCCACGAACGCCGCACCGGTCCCGGACACGATCACGGCCCGGGCGGTGGCGGGGCAGACGGTGCGGGTGACCGTGCCGCTGTCGGGGATCGACCCGGACGGCGACTCCGTCCAGCTCGTCGGAGTCGCGTCGAACCCGGACAAGGGCTCCGTCAGCGACGTCACCGCGTCCACGCTCGACTACGCGGCGGGGGACTACTCCGCAGGGACGGACCAGTTCACCTACACGGTGGTCGACGCCCTGGGCGCCCGTGCGACCGGGACCATCCGCGTCGGCATCGCGCCGCGGGCGGACCAGGCGTCGAACCCGGTCGCCCAGGCGGACCACGTCACCATCCGGCCGGGCGGCAGCGTGACCGTCCGGGTCCTCGAGAACGACTCCGATCCGGACGGCGGTGACCTGCGGGTCACGCGAGCCGAGCCGAACGGTCCCGGTCTCGAGGCCCGTGTGTTGCGGCACCAGGAGGTCAAGGTCACGCCCCCGCCGGCGGCCCGACGCGGCGACTTCGCGGTCCTCTACACCGTCGCGAACGACGACGGCGGTGCGAGCACGGCCTTCCTCACCGTCACCGTCGACCGGGACGCCGCACCGCTCCGGCCGGAGGTCTCGGACTCCACCCTCGACCTCGTCGACATCCTGCATCGCAAGGCGGTCTCCGTCGACGTCCTCGCGAACACGTTCTTCGCCGAGGGCTCGACCGCGGACCTCCGCGTCGGGCTCGTCCGCGGCTACGCGGACGGCGCGCGGGTCACGCGGTCGGGCCGGATCGTGGTCCCGGTGACGGCCCGGTCCCGGATCATCCCGTTCTCCGTCGCGCGTCGCGACCACCCTGACGTCGTCTCGTACGCGTTCGTGCACGTGCCCGGACTCGACGACGCGCTGCCGCAGATCGACCGCACCGCCCCGGCGATCACGGTGCGGAGCGAGTCGACGGTCCAGATCCCGCTGTCGAAGTACGTGGTGACGGCCAACGGCGCCGTCGCGCACGTGACCGACCCGAGCACCGTCAAGGCGACCCATGCGAACGGGGCCGACCTCGTCGTCGACCCGACCACCCTGTCGTTCACCTCCGCCAAGCTCTACTACGGGAACGCCTCGATCTCGTTCGAGGTCACCGACGGTTCCGACGCGAACGGAGGCAAGGGCCGCGTGGCGACGCTCGTCCTGCCGATCAAGGTGACCCCGCGCACCAACCAGCCGCCGTCGTTCACCGGGAGCACGATCGAGCTGCAGCCGGGTGACCGCCGGACGGTGGACCTCACGAGGCTGACGGACTACCCCTACCCGAAGGACCTCGGCGAGCTGCGCTACGACGTCGTGAGCCGCCCCGCCAGCGGCGTCACGGCGACGATCAGCGGGCAGCGGATGACGCTCGCGGTCGACGACGACGCGACCAAGGGCTCGACGGCGTCCGTCGGCGTCGGCGTCGCCGATCGGAGTGCGGCGGGTCGCAGCGGCACGATCGCGGTGGAGGTCGTGGCGTCGACCCGTCCGCTCGTGCAGCCGGCCGCGGACCGCGCCGTCGTCAAGCGTGGACAGACCGCCGACGTCGACGTCCTGGCGAACGACGCCGCGACCAACCCGTTCCCCGGTCGGCCCCTGCGGGTGGTCGCGATCCGCGGACTGTCCGGCGGCGTCCCGGCGGGCGTGTCGATCACCCCGAGCGCCGACCGTGCGCGCCTGACGGTCCGGGTGGCCGCGTCCGCTCGCCCCGTCGACACCCACCTGCAGTACGAGGTCGCGGACGCGACGAACGACCGCGACCGGTACGTCTGGGGCGACGTCACCGTGTCGGTCCAGGACGTCCCGGAGCAGCCCTCCGTGCCCACCAGGACGGGGACGTACCAGGGTGGGTCGTTGTCGCTCACCTGGAACGCACCGGCGGCCAACAACGCCGCCATCTCGGACTACCGCGTGACCAGCCGGACCTCGGGTGGCCGCACCGCGACGCACGACTGCGGTGCGAGCACCGTCTGCACGCTCACCGACCTCGATCCGCAGGAGCGGTACACGTTCACCGTCACCGCGGTGAACGCGGCCGGCAGCTCGAAGCCGTCCGGGGCGAGCGCCGTGATGAGCGACGACTTCATCCCGGCGGCCCCGGCCTCGGTGACGGTCACGCCGGCCAAGGAGACGCCACGTCGGCTCGTCGTGCAGTGGGCGGCCGTCCCACGACCGGGCACGGGGTCCACGGTCTCGAACTACGTCGTCACCCTCGAGGGGCCGTCCGGCACGCAGGCGCAGACGGTCGGCGCGGCGACCACGTCCACCTCGTTCGACGGCCTGCAGCCGGGCGGCCAGTACACCGCCACCGTGTCGGCGCGGAACGCGGCCCTGGTCCTCTCGACCGCGGACTGGAACGAGCGGACGTCCGCCGCCGCGACGGCCGTCGGTCAGCCGGCAACCCCGTCGCTCTCGGCCACGGGCAGCCCCGACGGCCAAGGACGGACCACGGTGCGGCTGTCCTCCGCGGAGGCCGACTGGGCCGGAGGCACGGCCACGCGCCTGACGATCGCCCGGTTCGATCCGGGCGCCGCGATCCCGTCCGGTTGCCCGCCGACGGGAGCCGGTGCGACGTTCGGAGCGACCGACACCGACACGATCAGCGGCGACGGCGACTACCAGTACGTCGCGTACGCCGACAACGGCCGTTTCTGCAGCGCCAGCGCCCCGACGAGCGTCACGAGCTACGCGCCGCCGGCGACGCCGACGGGCAGCGTCGACGTCGAGCAGGTGGACCCGACCTCGCCGAACTGGCAGATCCGGATCAGCGGGGTGTCCTCGGCCAGCAGTCGCGTGGACCACTACGCCTACACCGTGAACGGTGGCTCGGAGGTGCCGCTGACCGGGGACACGTGGTCGACCGGCACCGGGTACGGTGACCAGGCGGCCATCCGATTGGTGGCCTGCGCGACGGCGTCGGACGACTACTGCAGCACGAGCGACCCCGTGTCCGTCCAGCCCTTCACCACGCGTGCGACCATCGCGAGCGCTGTGCAGGGCCAGGCGCCCGTCGTGAACGCTCCGGACAACGACGGTCGGCTCGCGCCCAGCGGCTACGACGTCAGCTACTGCATCGGTGGCGCCTCGGGGTTGTGCACCGACACGGACCCGGTGACGGGCGAAGCGTTCACCACCACGGACCCGGTGCCCGTGGGGTACGACACGATCCGCGTGCAGGCGACGGTGAACGGACAGCAGGACCCGACGGGCGCGTCGGCGCCGATCACCACGCCGGCCGTTCCACAATCGACCAACGGCTGAACGGCGCGTGACCGACGTCACCACGACCGCAGAGGAACGACATCCGCATGAGCATGACCCCCGAGCAGGCGACCTGGTTCGCCGACGTCGCCGGCCGCATCGTCACGAACGTCGAGCAGGTGCTGCTCGGCAAGACCTTCGTGATCCGACTCGCGGTGACGGCGATGCTGAGCGAGGGGCACCTGCTGCTCGAGGACGTCCCGGGCACGGGCAAGACGAGCATGGCCCGAGCGCTCGCGCAGAGCGTGCAGGGTTCGACTGCCCGGATCCAGTTCACGCCCGACCTGCTGCCGGGCGACATCACGGGCATCAGCGTGTACGACCAGCGCACGAGCGAGTTCGAGTTCCACCGCGGTCCGGTGTTCGCCAACGTCGTGCTCGCCGACGAGATCAACCGAGCGAGCCCGAAGACGCAGTCCGCGCTCCTCGAGGCGATGGAGGAGTCGGCCGTGACCGTGGACGGCGTGACGCATCGTCTCGCCGCACCGTTCATGGTCATCGCCACGCAGAACCCGATCGAACAGGCGGGAACGTACCGTCTGCCCGAGGCGCAGCTCGACCGCTTCCTCATGAAGACGTCGATCGGGTACCCGGATCACGCGGCGACCGTGCGGATCCTCGAGACCCCGTCCGCACCCTCCGCGTCGGTGCCGCTCGCGAGCGTCGTGCCCGCCGCCACGATCACCGAGATGGCCGCGCTCGCCCGCACCGTCCACGTCGACCCCGTCATCGCGGACTACGTCGCGCGACTCGTCGACGGCACCCGAGCGTCGAGTGAGGTGCGTCTCGGCGTCAGCGTGCGGGGCGCGATGGGGCTCATGCGAGCAGCCCGCGTCTTCGCCGCGCTCAGCGGACGGCACTACGTGACCCCCGACGACGTCAAGGCGCTGGCCGAGCCGGTCCTGGCACACCGGATCGTGCTCGACGCCGAGGCGGAGTTCGACGGCGTCAGCACGACGAGCGTCGTCGCGCAGCTCGTGGTCGAGACACCGCCGCCCGTCGACCGGGTGGCTCCGTGACCGACCGCGCCACCCGCGACCGGGCCCCGACCGGGACGGCGTCCCGTCGGCCGGGAGGGACCCGGTCGCGTCGCCCGGGCGTCGAACGGACCGCGACGCTCGGCGCGACGAACGCGCGCACCCACCTGGTCGGCGGCTCCCGAGGCGGGGCGGCGGACGCCGTGGCGGGCGCAGCCCGTCTCGCGCGAGCGGTCGGGAGGCTCGGCGCGCGGGTCGGGGGGCAGGTCGCGTCGGTCGTCACCGGACTCGGCTGGACCGTGGCGGTGCTCACGGCGGTCGCGCTCGTCCTCGGGTACCGGTACGGGCTGCGTGAGGTCGTCGCCGTCGGCTGGACCGGTGTCGTGCTCGCGGTCGTGGCGCTCGTCGCGTTGGTCGGGCGGTCGCGCCTGGCCGTCCGGATGCACCTGCCCACCCGCAGGGTCGCGGTGGGGGGCACGGCCACGGTCCGGATCACGGCGGAGAACCCGGGCCGCGTGCCCACGGTCGCCACGAGCGTCGAGGTCCCCGTCGGACCCGGACTCGTCGACGTCGCGTTGCCGGGCATCGCCCCGCAGGACACGGTCGAGCGGGAGGTCCCGGTCCCGACCCTCCGCCGCGGTGTCCTCGACGTCGGGCCCGTCCGCGGCGTCCGCGCCGACCCGGTCGGCCTCGTCCGACGCGAGGTCGTCTGGACGCAGCGGGAGCAGGTGATCGTGCACCCGCGCACGATCGCGATCCCGTCCACCAGCACCGGTCTCGTCCGCGACCTCGAAGGGCAGGTCACGCGCGACCTGTCGCCCGCGGACATCGCGTTCCACGCCATCCGCGAGTACCAGCCGGGCGACGACCCGCGCACGGTGCACTGGAAGTCGACGGCCAAGACCGGCGCGCTCATGGTCCGTCAGTTCGAGGAGACACGCCGATCGCACCTCGTGGTCGCGCTCGGGACGGCCCGGAGCGAGTTCGGCGACGACGACGAGTTCGAGCTCGCCGTGAGCGCTGCGGCGTCCCTCGGCGACCGCGCCATCCGTGACGGTCGCGAGGTCACCGTGGTCGTGTCAGCGCGGACACCGGAGTTCGCGCGGCGTCGGGTGTACGCGGTGCACCCGCTGACGACACGATCGCCGTCGCTGCTGCTCGACGACTTCGCGCGCGTCGCGGCCTCCGATGCTTCCCTGCCCACCAGCGAGGTGGCCCGGATCGTCGGTGACGACAGCGTCGGGACGTCCGTCGCCTTCCTCGTCGTGGGCTCCGCCGTCGGACTCGGTGCGCTGCGGCTCGCCGCGACCCGGTTCCCCGTCGGCGTCGAGGTCGTCGCGGTGATCTGCGAGACCGAGTCGCCGCCGCGTGTCGTCCGGGTGCCCGGACTCACCGTCATCACGATCGGGTACCTCGAAGACCTCCGGCACGCCCTGCGACGATCGGCAGCGGCGTGAGCGCCCAGCCGGTCGCGGCCGCCGCCGACGTCTCCTCGCGTCGGGCGGAGCGCGAGCGCCGGCAGCGGCGTCCCGCGGTCCTGCGCGTCGTCGGCGGCACGCTCGTGGTCGTGCTGCTCGTGGGCCTCGCGAGTGTCGCGTGGTGGCCGCTCTACCGGTCGTCCGCCATGGTGGGGGCCGGCGTCGCGGCGGTGGTCGCCGGGGCGCTGATCGCGCTGGCGGGCTCGTGGTGGCGCCTCCCCGGCCCGGTGCTCCTGGCACTGACGGTGGCGGCGTTCACCCTCGTCGGCGTGCCCGCCGCGGTCCCGACCGAGGCAGCCGGGGTCCTGCCGACTCCGGCCGGTCTCGTGGACCTGTTCTCGTCGGTCGCCCTCGGGTGGAAGCGCCTGCTCACCATCGGGCCGCCGGTGGGCGACTACGAGGCGCTCCTCGTGCCCTACTTCGCGTCCGCGCTCGTCGTCGTCGTCGTCGGCGTGACCACCGCCGTCCGGACACCCCGTCCGGAGATCGCGGCGCTTCCACCGCTCGCGTTCTTCGCGGTCGGCGTCCTCGTCGGCCCCACGCGGCTCGCCTACCCCGTGGTGTCCGGCGTCGTGCTCGTGGGGGCGGCCCTGGCGTGGGCGCTCGTGTCCCGGCGGGTGCGTCGCGCGGTCGCGGTCGCGGGGACCGCCGGGAGCCGGGTCCACGTCGGTCGGTCGATCGTGCGCCCGTCGCTCGTGGGACTCGCGACCATCGTCGCCGCCGGGGTCCTCGCGAGTGGGCTCGGGGTGGTCGCGACCCCGCACGCCGACCGCCGCGTCGCACGGAGCAGCGTCGTCGCGCCGTTCGACCCCCGCGACTACGTCAGCCCGTTGAGCGGGTTCCGCGCGTACGAGGAGGCGGGAACGGCGGACGCCCCGCAGCTCACCGTCACCGGGCTCCCGGCCGACGGTTTCGTCCGGATCGCGACGCTCGACACCTACGACGGCGTCGTGTACTCCGTCGGCGGGCCGTCGGGTGCCTCCGCGTCCGGCACGTTCAGTCGGGTCCCGACGTCCGTCGACACGAGCGGTGTCCGAGGCCGCCGGGTGCACGTCGACGTGCAGGTACGCGGGTACGGCGGGGTCTGGGTGCCCACGGTCGGCGACCTCGAACAGATCCGGTTCACCGGCTCCCACGCCGATGCCGAACGGAACGCGTTCTACTACGACCGGAGCACCGGCACCGCGGCCGTCGTCGGCGGAGTGGGCCGCGGGACCGCCTACTCGCTGACCGCGGTGGTCCCCGCCCGACCGTCCGCAGCGGAGCTCGCCGGCGCGCGCCCCGGTGCTGCCCGGGTCCCGACCCCGACACAGGTCCCCCAGGCCGTGTCGGACACCGTCGCCGCGACGACGAAGGGCGTCACCGGCACGGGTCGCAAGCTCGCGGCCGTGATCGCGGCGCTGCGCACGCACGGGTACGTCAGCCACGGTGTGGGCGACGACCGACCGAGCCGTTCGGGCCACGGTGCCGACCGCATCACCGAGCTCCTCACCGCGCCGCTCATGATCGGGGACGGCGAACAGTACGCCGTCGCCGCGTCCCTCATGGCGCAGGACCTCGGGTTCCCGGCACGGGTGGTCCTCGGGTTCGCGTCGGGCGGTTCCGGGGCAGACCGCGTCGACACCGGTCGGACGACCTTCCGTGGTGCGGACGTCACTGCTCGGATCGAGGTCGACACCGCCCAGTACGGCTGGGTCATGATCGACCCGAACCCGCCCGTCCGGGCGATCCCCGAGGACCAGGACCAGACCCCGCAGCCCGTCACACGACCCGAGACGGTCGTCCCGCCACCGCCCGCGGCACAGGAGGACCAGGACACCCAGACCCCGCCACAGAGCGACCGCGGTACCCCGCCGGAGGCGCCGCTGTGGCTCCGGATCCTGCTGGCGGCGCTGCCCTGGGTCATCGGGGCGCTGGCCGTCGCGGCGCTCGTCGCACTGCCGTTCGCCGTGGTCGTCGCCCGCAAACGCCTGCGTCGACGTCGCCGCCGTCGTGCTCCCACGGGCCGCGCACGGGTCGTCGGCGCCTGGGACGAGTACCGCGACGCCCTGACCGACCGAGGCGTCCCGATCGGACGTGCGGCCACACGGCGGGACGTCGCGGGCATGGCACCGGACCCGGCGGCAGCGGGATTGGCCGCGCTCGCCGACCGGGTCGTGTTCGGCCCCGCCGACGCGGACGGTGCCACGGCGGACCGCATGTGGTCCGCGACCGACACCGCGGTGCGGGCGCTGCAGGACGGCCGGACGCGGTGGCAGCGGTTCCGGGCCGCCACGTCGCTCCGTTCCCTGCGTCGGCCACGGTCGCCGCGCGCGTCCGCTCCGGCTCGGTCGTCCTCGACGCCGGGTTCCGCTGGGTAGCATGGCGGGAGTTCGAACGAGGACAGAGGTCACGAGTGATCAGATGTGAGCACTGCGGATCGCCGCTCCCGGACGGGGCCATCATCTGCGGTGAGTGTGGTCGGTCGGTGTCGGTGGCGACGGCACGTCGCTCCGTCGAACCGGAGCCCGGACGCGCCCCGCAACCACCGCCGCTCCGCCCGCCGGCCCCCTCGGCCGGGCGACCGGACCCCGCGGCCGATGCCTGGCTGCCGGAGACCACGCTCGACCCCGCGACGCGTGCCTGGCTCACCGGCGCGTCCGACCGGCGCGACGAGTCCGGTCGCGGTGGGGACGAGATCCGGCGCCCGCACGACCCGGACGACGACGGCGACCGTCGGTTCGCGCCGCGGAGCGCACCGAGCCATGTGAACGGCTCGGACAGCGGTCTCGCGAGCTGGGCCGGCCGACGCACGGAACCCTCGCTCGACCCGGACCGCATCCGGCCCGTTCCGGTCGACGACCGCCCGGACGACCGAGCCGGTCGGGTCGACGACGGCGCTCCGGTGGACACACCCGGTGCGGCCACCCGGGCGGATCAGCTCGACGAGGACCCCGAGGTGACGCTCGTCGCGCCGCCCACGCCGCAGCGCCGCGTCCCCGATCCGGTCGTTCCCGAACCCGCCGCTCCCACGTGGTGGGTCGGGCGGAACCGGCCCACCGCAGCGGCTGATGCGGGCCACGATGCCGACACCGCAGCCGTTTCCGGCACGGAAGCCGACCCGGTGGACCGAGACGACGACGCGGTGCCGGGAGAGCGCTCGAACGCCGGAGACGCTCCCGCCGCCGTCGACGGCCGCGCGGACGACGCCGGGCGCGGTCATGACGCAGCCGCGAGCGGTCATGACGCAGCCGCGGGTCAGGACGGATCCGAGGGGCACGGCCATGCCGAGGGTCACGACGGACTCGAGGGCCGCGGGGACGCCCGTGGCCAGGACGATCGCACCCGGGACGACGACTCGCGATCCCGGGCAGCCGGCGTCACCACGGACGTCCCGGGACCGGGCGACACCGCGGTCATCATGCCCTTCCCGGAGCGGCGCGTCGCGCCACGCCCCGTGCCGCTCGTGGCGCCGGGAGCGCAGGGAGCAATGTGCCACGTGTGCGGGCACCCCCTCGAGCCGGACGACATCTTCTGCGAGGAGTGCGGCGCCGTCGTGCCGGCGGTGACCGCGGCGTACACGGGCCCCGTGGTGCCGCTCCCGATGGAGCGACCCGACTGGTCGATCGTGGACGACTCGGACCCCGTGTCCGGGAGCGCGGACGAGGCCAGTACCGACGCCGGCTCCGACGCTGTAGACGACCCCGACCCCGACCAGGACACCGACGCGTCCCAGGCCGACGCGCCCCAGGACAACGACGCGTCCCAGGCCAACGCGCCCCAGGACGCCGAGGCGGACCAGGACGCCGAGGCGGACCAGGGCGACCCGGACCAGGACGCCGACGCGGACCACGTGGCTGACGCGCAGCCGCTGCCGCAGGCCGACTCCGGAGACGCAGCACCCCTTGCCGTGCCGGATCCGGCGTCCCGGATGCGTGCCGGACACGCCGCCTCAGCGCCGTCGGACGACCTCCCGCCGATGCCGGGTCGCCTCGACGAGCCGCCCGCGGCCGCACCGCTGCGCCCGACGCTCCCACCCATCCCACCGTCGCCGATCGCCGAGGACACCCTCCGCACGTGGAGTCGACGGCGGCAGGACGATGACGGCGAGGACGTCGAGGCGACACGCATCGTCGCCCGTTCGCCCCAGCGCGCTCCCGTCGTCCTGCACTTCAGCACGGGCGAGCGGGTCGGACTCGTCGGTTCCGGGCTGCTCGGACGCCTCCCGCGCCCCGAGCCGGGTGAGCGGATCGACGAGGTCATCACGATCGTCGACCCCGGCAAGTCGGTGTCGAAGACGCACCTCGAGTTGGGGCGGGAGGGCGACGACCTGTGGGTGTCCGACCGGTTCTCCGGCAACGGCACGGTGATCCGGCACATCGACGGCAGCATCCGCCGGTGTGAGCCCGGACGCCGCTACCGAGTCGAGCGCGGGGCGCGGGTCGACATCGGCGAGCAGTTCTTCCTGGTGCAGTAGGCGGAAGGCGCCGCGTCGGGCGGACCGGACGGGGCCTTCGGGGGCCGGGATGACGTGCTGGCGTCGTGGTGTCCCTCGACTCGGCCTTCGTCCCGGCGATCCGCGGTCGTTTCCACGAGCGGTCGATCCGCGCTTCCGCCATCGCGCGCTCGAGGGCTCCCGATCGCCGGGGCGCTCCTCGCGGGCGCATCAGCCGACCCTGTACAAGAGCTCGTCCGTCGAGGGCGTCGAGGGCGTCGAGGCCGCGATGGTCGCACACGAGCACGTCGGCGCGGCCTCGCGCGCGATCGTCGAGCCCCGCTACCGGGGACCAGGAGCACGCGGCCTGAACCCTCCCGACGCGGCTCGGCGTCCACGTACGGGTCGCGGTGTCGACCCTGCCGACGACCGGATCCGAGAACACGCGAGGTCAGGACCCGCGACGCTCCTCCTCCACAGACGGCGGGGATCCGGAGGTCCCACACCGCGCGCCCCCTCGGTGCCGGGGTCGCGTCCGGTGTGCGTCACGCTCGTGCCATGCAGAACGGTCAGGAGGGCCGTGGCCGCGCCGTCCTGGCCCTCGCCACGGCGGTGGTCGCCCTGGGCAGCGCCGTGTCCGCGCTCCCGGGGACGGCTGATGCCGCCGTCTCCCGCATCGTCGGTGTCATCGCAACCACAGCCGCGCTCGTGGCCGTCCGCTGGGCGTCGCGTCGGCCGGGTGGTGGACCGTCTCCGACGGGGCGGGCGGGTCCGGCCCCGTCGACTCCCGATGGCGCACCCGGCCTCGACATCGACCGTGCCCAGCATGCTCAGGACCTCGGTCGGTTGCCCGTGCTCCTCGGTCACCGGCCGGAGCGCAGCGGGGCAGCGTCCCGGATCGGTGCGATGCGGGACCACGTCGACGGCGTGCCTGACGAGGTCATCGGCTGGTCCGCCGTCGTCGCCGACGTGGCCGGCGGCCTCGCGGTCGTCGGCCGGGGCGTCGCCGCACGCGCCGTGTTCCGTGCGGTCGTGACGGCGCTGGCCGACGGCGCCGGAGGCGAGCACGTCGAGATCCGGAGTGTGGGCGACGACGTGGTGTCGGGCCTGCCGGCCGCCGGGCGGCCGCCCGCCGGCGCGCTCCGCTGGACGTCGGACGGGACCGCGGTGGCCGTCGTGCACCCCAGGCACGGTCCGCCCGGCGCGCTCGGCTGGGTCGTCCTCGCCCCGACGCGCGCCGACGTGCCGCCCGCCGTCCGGACCCGGCTGCTCATGGACGCCGGAGGTTGCCGTCTGCTGCCCGGCGGGTCCGTCGAGCCGATCGACCTCGTGGCGGACGGTGCCGATGGCATCGTGCCGGTGTTGCCGCCGGTCCCAGGCCGACCGCCGGTCGAGCCCCGTCCGTCGCCCGCGACCTCAGGCCACGAGGCCGCGCCCGGGCCGCACGCCCCCGACGCGCTGCCCACCACCGAGGACCGACGGGACGGACGCCGCGATGACGGCACGCGCGTCGTCGGGGTCGACCATGCCGGAACGGGCGAGCAGCGTCAGCGCCGCGAGCGTGCCGGCGCGCTGTGATCCGTCGAGCACCTTCACGGCGACCGCACCGGAGCCGGGTACCCCCATGACCATGACGCCCTCGGCACCGAGCTTCGCCAACACCCCGAGACGCTCGATGGTGAGGGTGTTGGCGCGACCCGGCCCGTCGATCGCCCACGGCTCCGCGAGCACGGCCGTCGTCAACGCCCGACCGTCCGCGTCCGTCGGGCCGACGACGGTCGCGATGCCGCGGGCCAGGCCGTGCAGGGTCAACGGGACGACGGGCGCACCGCAGCCGTCCACGCCGACGACGTCGACCGACTCACGGGTCAGGTCCTCCACCGTGTCGACCACCACGCGCTGCAGCGGGTGGTCCACGGCGAGGTAGGTCGACCGGTCCCATCCGTGCAGTGCGCAGGAGGCCAGCATCGCCGCGTGCTTGCCGGAGCAGTTCATCGCCAGACGACGGGGTGCGGTCATCCGTCGTGCGGTCGCGCCGTCGAAGGGGAAGTCCGGGGGGCATCCCAACGTGTCCTCGTCGTGACCCCATGCGGCGAGCATCGCCGCGGCGACCTCCTGGTGCGCGGGCGTACCGGCGTGGCTCGCGGTGCTGAGCACGAGCTGCGCTCGCTCGAACCGCGCTCCCGTCCGACGGACCGCGATCGCCTGGAACGGCTTCAGCGTGCTCCGCGTCCAGACGCTCGCGGCTGCGTCGCCCACCACGTCCACCATCCGCCCGTCCGCGTCGACGACCACGCCGGCGCCGACGTGCCGGCTCTCGTCGAAGCCCGAGCGGGCCACGACGGCCAGCTCGACCGACCCGTCCGCGGTGAGGGGGTGGCGGTCGGAGCGGACGTCGGCGGTTCCCGGCATGATGGGGAGTGTAACCGCGGTGTCACACCCCCTCGGCAGGAGGCTCCATGCTCGACCACGACCACACCGTCGAGGTCCGGTGGACCGGCGACCGGGGGACCGGCACGTCCGACCACCGTGCCTACGGCCGCGACCACGTGGTGTCCGCGGCGGGCAAACCGGACCTCCCCGGCTCGGCGGCGCAGCCCTTCCGCGGCGACGCGGACCGCTGGAACCCCGAGGACCTCCTCGTGGCGGCGCTCGCCCAGTGCCACATGCTGAGCTATCTCCACGTCGCCGCGCTCGCCGGGATCACCGTCGTCGAGTACGAGGACCGCGCCACCGGGCACCTCGACGTCCACCCCGACGGCTCCGGCGAGCTCACCGACGCGCTGCTCCGACCCGTGGTCACCATCCTCGAGCCGGACCGCGTGGCCGACGCGACCGCCGCGCACGCCCGGGCCTCGTCCCTGTGCTTCATCGCCCGGTCCGTGTCGTTCCCGGTCCGGCACGAGCCCGTGATCCGCGTGCGCTGACGAGCACACGGGAACGGTGCGGCAGACTGGTCCGGTCGAAGCGGCCGTCGTCCGCCCGAACGCACCTCAACCCCAACCGAAGGTCCTCGTGAAGCGTCTCCGTCTCGTCCCGTTCCTGATCGTCCCGGCGGTCGTCCTCGGCCTCGCCGCGTGTTCCTCGTCCGGGTCGGGTGGTGGTGCCTCCAGCTCGGCCAGCGCGAGCTCGTCGTCGGCGGCCTGCCCGTCGCCCGGCTCCGCGTCGCGCAGCATCCGGGTCTCGGGGGACTTCGGCGGGACGACCGCGCCGAAGGTCACGTTCGCCAAGGGTCTGTCGGCGAGCCCCACGCAGGCGTCGCGCGTCGTCAAGGGTGGCGGCAAGGCGCTCGCCGACGGCGACTTCATCAAGGTCTCGTACTCCGTGTACCAGGCGAAGACGGCGAAGAAGCTCGGCTCCGTCGGGTTCGATCAGGGTGACCCACAGGTGCTCTCGGTCGGTGGCACCGGGTTCGGTCAGGTCCTCGGCTGCGCGAACGTGGGGTCGCGCCTGGCCATGGTCGGTTCGAGCAAGGCGCTCGGGTTCGGCACCACCGGCCAGATCGTCGTGGTGGCGGACGTCATCGGCACGACCGCCAAGAAGTCGACCGGGCACCCGCAGACGCAGGACCCCTCCCTTCCCACCGTCAAGGACGCCTCGAGCGGCGAGCCGACCATCACGATCCCGAAGACGGCTGCGCCCGCCAAGACGACGACCGAGGTGATCAAGCTCGGCTCGGGTGACACGGTCGCCAAGGGTGACACCGTGCTCGTGCAGTACAAGGGCGAGGTCTACGCGACCGGCAAGGTCTTCGACTCCACCTGGAAGCGCGGACAGCCGGCGAGCTTCACCGTGCAGGACGGCCAGCTCATCGCGGGGTTCGTGACCGGCCTCGTCGGCCAGAAGGTCGGCTCGCAGGTGATGATCGCCATCCCGGCCGCGGACGCGTACGGTGCGAACCCGCCCGAGGGATCGAACATCCCGAAGAACGCGCCCCTCGTGTTCGTCGTCGACATCCTCGCCAAGGGCTGAGCGTGACGAGCGCCGGATCGAGCGCGCACCCGGACGGCAAGCGTCGGGTCATCGTCCTCGGGAGCACGGGGTCGATCGGCACCCGGGCCCTCGACGTGGTCGCACGCAACCCGGATCGGTTCGAGGTCGTCGGCCTCGTGGCCGGCACCAACCGCGGACTGGCGTCCGAGCAGGCCGAGCGGTTCGGCGTGACCGAGGTCGCGTTCGGCGCGGCCGACGCCCAACGGCTGGTTCGTGCCGTCGAGGCGGACGTCGTGCTCAACGGCATCACCGGGTCGGTCGGGCTCGGCCCGACGCTCGCGGTCCTCGAGACGGGTGCCTTGCTCGCGCTGGCGAACAAGGAGAGCCTCATCGTCGGGGGTCCGCTCGTGCAGGCGGCGGCGGCACCCGGTCAGATCGTGCCGGTCGACAGCGAGCACTCTGCGATCGCGCAGGCACTCCGCGCGGGGTCCGCCACCGAGGTCCGCCGGCTCGTGCTGACCGCTTCGGGAGGCCCGTTCCGCGGACGCTCACGGGCGGAGCTCGCCGACGTGACCCCGGCCGCGGCACTCGCGCACCCGACGTGGGACATGGGTCTCGTCGTCACGACGAACTCGGCGACGCTCGTCAACAAGGGCCTCGAGGTGATCGAGGCGCACCTGCTGTTCGGGGTCCCGTACGACCGCATCGACGTGACGGTCCACGCGCAGTCGATCGTGCACTCGATGGTCGAGTTCGTCGACGGCTCGACCATCGCGCAGGCCTCCCCGCCCGACATGCGGTTGCCGATCGCGCTCGGTCTGGGGTGGCCCGACCGTGTCGCGGGAGTCGGCGTGCCACTCGACTGGACGCGGTCGTCCGCCTGGACCTTCGAGCCGCTCGACCAGGACGCCTTCGGCGCCGTCCGACTGGCGAAGCAGGTGGGGGAGCGCGGCGGGACCTACCCGGCGGTGTTCAACGCCGCGAACGAACAGGCGGTCGCGGCGTTCCACGCGGGCGCGATCGGGTTCCTCGACATCGTCGACACCGTGGAGCGGGTCGTCGACGCACACGACGCGGGGGAGTCCTCGCTCGAGGGCGTGCTCGCGGCCGAGCGGTGGGCGCGCGCCGAGGCGGATCGTCTGCTGCGTCGCTGACGCGCACCGCGCCTCCCGGCAGGACGCCCGTCTCCCGACCCGTCGTCGATGCCCGACACGGCACGGTGACTCCGCGATGAGCAGTCGCCGCTCAGCGGTCCCTCGGCTGCTGCTTGGCGAGGGTCCCGTACGCTACCCCGGTGACCCCCGGATCCGTGCTCCTGTTCGTCCTCGGCGTCGTCGTGTTCGTCGTCGGCCTGCTGGTCTCGATCGGCCTCCACGAGCTCGGACACCTGTTCTTCGCCAAGCTCTTCGGCGTGAAGGTGACGCAGTACATGCTCGGGTTCGGGCGGACGCTGTGGTCGTTCCGCCGCGGCGACACGGAGTACGGGGTCAAGCCGATCCTCCTGGGCGGCTACATCTCGATGGTCGGGATGCTCGCCCCGCGGTCGTCCGGCAGACCCGCACCGATCACGAACACCGGGTTCTACAGCGCGATGGTGCAGGACGCCCGAGACGCCAGCGCAGAGCAGATCGCCGAGCAGGGGGACGAGCGGGCGTTCTACCGACTGACACCGTGGAAGCGGATCATCGTCATGATCGCGGGCCCGGCCATGAACCTCGTGATCGGCATCGTGCTGTTCGCGGTCCTGCTGTGCGGCTTCGGCGCGCCGACGACGAGCATCGCGGGCACGACCGCGTGCGTGTTGCCGACGTCGCAGTCGACCCGGTGCACGAGTGACGATCCGGTGTCCCCGGCGAAGCGGGCAGGACTGCGTGCCGGCGACGCGGTGCTCGCGGTCGACGGCCGGTCGGATGTCTCGACGACCGAGCTGACGACGATCCTGCAGCGGTCGGCCGGCTCGCCCGTGCGACTCACGGTCCTCCGCGACGGGCAGCGGCGCACGATCACCGTGACGCCCCGGCTGGCGACGCGCGACGTCTACCGCGCCGACGGCACGGTGGCGAAGGAGCAGGACGGCAGCACGAAGACGGAACGCGTCGGCGTCGTCGGCGTCTCGATCGGACAGACGCTCGTCCGGCAGTCGCCGGCGGCGGTCCTGCCCGCGGTCTGGGCGCAGACCGAGGCGTCGGCGTCGCTCATCCTCGACCTGCCGCAGCGACTCGTCGCGGTGTGGAACGCCGCGTTCGGATCGCAACAGCGCGCGCAGGACAGCCCGGTGAGCGTCGTCGGCGTCGGCCGCGCCATCGGGACCGTGGCGTCGGCGAGCGGCGTCCCGGTCGTCGACAAGATCTACACGATCCTGTCGCTGCTCGGCGCGCTCAACATCGGTCTCTTCGTGCTCAACCTCGTGCCGCTGCTGCCGCTCGACGGCGGGCACGTCGCGGGCGCACTGTGGGAGGCCGTCAAGCGTCGAACGGCCAAGCTCCTCGGCCGCGGGGACCCGGGCCCGATCGACCTGGCCAAGACGATGCCGCTCACGTTCGCCGTCGTCGTCCTGCTCGGGGGCATGAGCCTGCTCCTGATCTACGCGGACATCGTGCGTCCGGTCCGAGTGTTCGGCTGAGGTCGACCGGGAGGCCCCGCCGTCGGCCCCGCCCGTCGCCCCGGCCCGGGAGGCACGCCGACAGCGGACTGTCGGCCGCCGGTCACCGGGCTGTCACCGGGAACGCGTAGGCTGCCGACCGTGCCAGCAGTCAATCTCGGTATGCCCAAGGCCCCCGTCACCCTCGCTCCGCGCCGCAAGTCGCGCCAGATCAAGGTGGGCAAGGTCCTCGTCGGCGGCGACGCACCCGTGAGTGTGCAGTCGATGACCACGACGCCGACCACGAACATCAACGCCACCCTGCAGCAGATCGCGGAACTCACCGCGTCCGGCTGCGACATCGTGCGCGTGGCGGTCCCGAGCCAGGACGACGCCGACGCACTGCCGATCATCGCGAAGAAGTCCCAGATCCCGGTGATCGCGGACATCCACTTCCAGCCGAAGTACGTGTTCCAGGCGATCGACGCGGGCTGCGCGGCCGTCCGGGTCAACCCGGGCAACATCCGCAAGTTCGACGACCAGGTCGGTGCGATCGCCAAGGCAGCCAAGGACGCCGGCGTCTCGCTGCGCATCGGTGTGAACGCCGGGTCGCTCGAGCCCAGCATCCTGCAGAAGTACGGCAAGGCCACGCCGGAGGCCCTCGTCGAGTCGGCGGTGTGGGAGGCCTCGCTGTTCGAGGAGCACGACTTCCACGACTTCAAGATCTCCGTCAAGCACAACGACCCGGTCGTCATGGTCCAGGCATACCGACTGCTCGCGCAGCGGGGGGACTGGCCGCTCCACCTCGGCGTCACCGAGGCCGGACCGGAGTTCCAGGGCACGATCAAGAGCGCGACCGCCTTCGGCATCCTCCTCGGTGAAGGCATCGGCGACACCATCCGCGTGTCGCTGTCCGCACCGCCCGCGCAAGAGGTCAAGGTCGGCCTGCAGATCCTGCAGTCGCTCAACCTGCGCGAGCGCAAGCTCGAGATCGTCTCGTGCCCGAGTTGCGGCCGGGCACAGGTCGACGTCTACACGCTGGCGAACGACGTCACCGAGGGCCTGCAGGGCATGACGGTCCCGCTCCGCGTCGCGGTCATGGGCTGCGTCGTCAACGGACCGGGTGAGGCGCGCGAGGCCGATCTCGGCGTGGCGTCGGGCAACGGGAAGGGCCAGATCTTCGTCAAGGGCGAGGTCATCAAGACCGTGCCCGAGGCCGAGATCGTCGAGACCCTGATCGCCGAGGCGAACCGCCTCGCGGCCGAGATGCCCGCCGGAGAGGTCGGCAGCCCCGAGGTCGTCACCGCGTAGATGCGTCGGACCGGACGGCGCGCGGGTGGTCCTGCTGCGGGCCGCTCGGGCGTCCTGCGCGGCCGGTAGGCTTTCCGCGTGGTCACACGGCTCTCGCACCTCTTCCTCCGCACGCTCCGCGACGATCCCTCGGACGCCGAGGTGAGGAGCCACAAGCTGCTCGTCCGCGCGGGCTACATCCGTCGGCAGGCGCCCGGCATCTTCGCCTGGCTGCCGCTCGGGCTGCGGGTCAAGGGCCGGATCGAGGCCATCGTGCGCCAGGAGATGACCGCCGCAGGCGCACAAGAGGTCCACTTCCCGGCACTGCTCCCGCGCGAGCCGTACGAGGCGACGAACCGCTGGACCGAGTACGGGGACGGGATCTTCCGCCTCCAGGATCGCAAGGGTGCGGACTACCTGCTGGCGCCCACGCACGAGGAGATGTTCGCGCTCATCGTCAAGGACCTGTACTCGTCGTACAAGGACCTGCCGGTCACGCTGTTCCAGATCCAGGACAAGTACCGCGACGAGGCCCGGCCTCGTGCCGGTCTGCTCCGCGGGCGCGAGTTCACGATGAAGGACGCCTACTCGTTCGACATCGACGACGCCGGGCTCGACGCCAGCTACCAGGTCATGCGCGACGCCTACGAGCGGATCTTCACGCGCCTCGGCCTGGAGTACGTGATCGTGCAGGCCGACGCCGGCGCGATGGGTGGGAGCCGGAGCGAGGAGTTCCTGCACCCGATCGCCGTCGGCGAGGACACGTTCGTGCGGAGTGCCGGCGGGTACGCGGCGAACATCGAGGCGTACACGACCCCGGTGCCCGAGGCGTCGCCCACGACCGGACTCCCGGCACCCGTCCTCCTGCCCGTGGCCGAGACGCCGACGATCGCGAGCCTCGTGGAGCACGCGAACGCGGTGGCGCCGCGCGACGGAAGCGGCTGGAGCGCATCGGACACGCTGAAGAACGTGGTGCTCGCGCTCACCCACCTCGACGGCACGCGCGAGATCGTCGTCGTCGGGCTCCCCGGCGACCGCGAGGTCGAGTTGAAGCGTGCGGAGGTCGCCTTCGCCCCGGCCGAGGTCGAGCCCGCAACGGACGCGGACTTCGCGAAGCACCGGTCGCTCGTCAAGGGGTACATCGGTCCGACGGCCGCGTCGTTCATCGAGGAGGCCGCTGCCGGGCACGGGACCGAGGGCTCGGTGCGGCAGTTCCTCGGCGCTGACAGCGAGACCGGACTCCGGTACTTCCTCGATCCGCGGGTCGTCGACGGCACCACGTGGATCACGGGCGCGAACACCGCCGGGCGTCACGTCTCGGGGCTCGTCGCCGGGCGCGACTTCGTGGCCGACGGCGTCGTCGAGGTCGCGGACGTGCGACCGGGGGACCCCGCTCCCGACGGCTCGGGTCCGCTCGAGACGGCGCGCGGCATGGAGATCGGGCACGTGTTCCAGCTCGGGCGCAAGTACGCCGAGGCGCTCGGTCTCAAGGTGCAGGACGAGCGGGGCAAGCTCGCCACGGTGACGATGGGCTCCTACGGGATCGGCATCACGCGCATCATGGCGATCCTCGCCGAGGCCCACAACGACGACCGTGGGCTCGTCTGGCCGAAGGACGTCGCGCCCTTCGACGTCCACGTCGTGGCCACCGGCAAGGACCAGGTGGCCTACGACGTCGCGTCGGGCATCATCGCCGAGCTCGAGCGCGCCGGGATGGACGTCCTGTACGACGACCGGCCGAAGGTGTCGCCGGGTGTCAAGTTCGGTGACGCCGAGCTCATCGGTGTCCCGGTGGTCGTCGTCGCGGGCCGGAACGCGGGCGACGGCGTGGTGGAGCTGTGGGACCGTGCGGCGGGGGAGCGTCGCGAGGTCCCGGTCGCCGAGGTGCTCGCCGCCGTGCGCGCGATCTGATCGCGCCGTCCACTCGATCCGGTCCGGATCGACGGGCCTGCGTCGTGCCTCCCGGTCGTCGGACAGGAAGTGCGGCGCCGGCGGTCGGTCGACGTGCGCTATCCTGGACGCCGCCTTCCGCGCGGTGTCCGAGCGCGGGGTTCCCATCATCTGAATACTGGAGGCCCTCGATGCAGATCGATCTCGCGGTGCTGCGGCTCATGGAACGGGAGCGGGAGATCCCGTTCGACGAACTCGTCACCATCATCGAGCAGGCCATCCTCACCGCGTACCAGAAGCACGCAGCCGAGAACGGTGAGCCGGCCGACCCGCAGGCGCGGGTGGAGCTCGACCGCAAGTCGGGCCAGGTGCGTGTCTACGTCCCCGAGCGTGACGACGACGGCACCGTCGTCGGTGAGTCCGTCGACGAGACGAACGACTTCGGTCGCATCGCGGCGTTCGCGGCCAAGCAGGTCATCAACCAGCGGCTCCGGGACATCGGCGACGACAAGGTCCTCGGCGAGTTCCGTGGCAAAGAGGGTGACATCGTCGCCGGCGTCGTGCAGCAGGGGCCGAACCCACGCATGGTGCACGTCGACCTCGGCACGATCGAGGCCATCCTCCCGCCCGAGGAGCAGGTCCCTGGCGAGACCTACCCGCACGGTCAGCGGCTCCGCGTGTACGTGACGAGTGTCGGCAAGGGACACAAGGGCCCCCAGATCACCGTGTCCCGGACGCATCCGGGTCTCGTCCGCAAGCTCTTCGCGCTCGAGGTCCCCGAGATCGCGTCGGGCGTGGTCGAGATCGTGTCCATGGCGCGCGAGGCAGGTCACCGCACGAAGATCGCGGTCAAGGCGAACGAGCCCGGCGTCAACGCCAAGGGTGCCTGCATCGGGGAGCTCGGCCAGCGCGTCCGTGCGGTCACGAACGAGCTCGGGGCCGAGAAGATCGACATCGTCGATTACTCGCCGGACCTCGCGACCTTCGTGGGCAACGCCCTCTCCCCGGCGAAGGTCACGAGTTCGTTCGTGATCGACAAGTCCACCAAGGCGGTCCGCGCCCTCGTCCCGGATTACCAGCTCTCGCTCGCCATCGGGAAAGAGGGGCAGAACGCCCGCCTCGCGGCGAAGCTGACCGGTGCCCGGATCGACATCCAGCCGGACTCCATCCTCGAGGGCGACTGAGCGCCGGATGCGGAGCGCGCGCGGTCGTTCGCTGACCGCACCGCCTCGTTGGCGTGCCGGGATCGCGTCCGTCCGAGGCAGGGAGTAGAGTGGAACCCGTCAGAACGTGCATCGGCAGTCGTCGCCGTGCACCCCGATCCTCCCTCCTCCGAGTCGTCGCCCGTGGCGACCGCGTCGTGGTGGATCCGAAGGCAGTCATGCCAGGCCGGGGCGCGTGGATCACCCCGACGGTCGATGCGTACGAGCTGGCCGTCTCGCGTCGGGCCTTCCGACGCGCGCTGCGGCTGGATCGTGAACCGGACACGTCGGCGGTCCGCGAGTACCTGGAACGACTCCGGTCGGGCCAGGACCCGGCACGGGACCTCGACACGACAGAACAGGCTGAACGGCTTATGGACAACTGATGAGCGGCTCGAAATGAGACCCATCACTCAGTGAGTCCCACCCTTCTCGGGTGGGACCCGAGAAGGAGAACAGTGGCAAAACCACGCGTACACGAGATCGCCAGCGAGCTCGGTGTCGACAGCAAGACCGCGCTCGAGAAGCTCAAGGAGCTCGGCGAGTTCGTCAAGGGCCCGAGCTCAAGCATCGAGCCGCCCGTCGCCCGCAAGCTCCGCGCGGCGCTCGAGGCATCTGGCGCGACGTCGTCGTCGGCGACCAAGCCGGCGGCACCGAAGGCCGCGCCGCGCCCGCAGGCACCGCGCCCCGCCGCACCGGCACCCGCGCCCGCCGCGCCCGTCGCAGCGGAGCAGCCCTCGGTGAACGACGCGCCGCGTCCGGCCGCCCCCATGTCGGTGGCCGAGCGGCAGGCGCAGGCCGAGGCCGCTCAGAAGGCCCAGGCGCAGAAGAACCAGGCCGACAAGGTCGACGGTGCCGCATCGTCGACGGCGCCGAAGCCGGGCGCCGCACGCCCCGGCCCGAAGCCGGGCGGCGCGCGCCCGGGCAACAACCCTTACTCGTCGAGTCAGGGCATGGGCTCGCGCCCGCCCCGCCCCGGCAACAACCCGTTCTCGCAGAACCAGGGCATGCCGCGTCCGGGTGGCGGTACGGGTGGCATCCCGCGTCCGCAGCCGCCGCGTCCGGGTGCTCCCCGCCCCGGTGCTCCGCGTCCGGGTGGGCCTGGTCAGGGTGCGCGTCCGAACGGGTTCGGCCAGCGTCCGGGTGGGCCCGGCCGTGGTGGCCAGGGCGGTGGCTTCCAGCGTCCCGGTGGTGCCGGAGCCGGTGCCGGTGGCGGATTCCAGCGCCCCGGTTTCGGACCCGCGCGTCCGGCCGGCGGTGGCGGTCGTGGCCGTGGTCCGGGTGGTGGCACCGCTGGTGCGTTCGGTCGTGGTGGCGGCAAGAGCCGCGCTCGCAAGTCGAAGCGGACGAAGCGCGCCGAGTACGAGATGCGGCAGGCGCCGTCGATCGGCGGCGTGCAGGTCCCGCGCGGCGACGGCAACACGGTCGTCCGGCTGCGTCGTGGTGCGAGCATCTCGGACTTCGCGGACAAGATCGACGCGAGCCCCGGCAACCTCGTGACGGTGCTGTTCCACCTCGGTGAGATGGCGACCGCGACCGAGTCGCTGGACGAGGCGACCTTCGAGGTCCTCGGCGAGGAGCTCGGTTACAAGATCCAGATCGTCTCCCCGGAGGACGAGGACAAGGAGCTCCTGGAGGGCTTCGACATCGACCTCGACGCCGAGCTCGACGACGAGGACGACTCGGTCCTCGTCGCTCGTCCGCCGGTCGTCACGGTCATGGGTCACGTCGACCACGGCAAGACCCGCCTGCTCGACGCGATCCGGAACGCGAACGTCGTCGCGGGTGAGGCCGGCGGCATCACGCAGCACATCGGTGCGTACCAGGTCATCACCGAGCACGAGGGCATCGAGCGCCCGATCACGTTCATCGACACGCCGGGTCACGAGGCGTTCACCGCCATGCGTGCCCGTGGTGCCCAGGTGACGGACATCGCGATCCTCGTGGTCGCGGCCGACGACGGCATCATGCCGCAGACGGTCGAGGCCCTGAACCACGCCCAGGCGGCGAACGTGCCGATCGTGGTCGCGGTGAACAAGATCGACAAGGAAGGCGCGAACCCCGCCAAGGTCCGCCAGCAGCTCACCGAGTACGGGCTCGTGGCCGAGGAGTACGGCGGCGACGTCATGTTCGTCGACGTGTCCGCGCGGAACAACACGAACATCGACGCCCTGCTCGAGGCCGTGCTGCTCACGGCCGACGCGGGACTCGATCTCCGTGCCAACCCCGACAAGGACGCCCGCGGTGTCGCCATCGAGGCGCGTCTCGACAAGGGACGCGGTGCGGTCGCGACCGTGCTCATCCAGTCCGGGACGCTGCACGTCGGCGACGCGATCGTGGCCGGCACGGCGTACGGCCGCGTCCGCGCGATGATGGACGAGAACGGCAACGCGGTCGAGGCCGCGACGCCGAGTCGTCCCGTGCAGGTGCAGGGTCTGTCGAGCGTGCCGCGTGCCGGTGACACCTTCCTGGTGACGGAGGAGGACCGCACGGCCCGCCAGATCGCCGAGAAGCGTGAGGCCGTCGAGCGCAACGCCCAGCTGGCCAAGGCCCGCAAGCGCATCTCGCTCGAGGACTTCACCCGTGCACTCGAAGAGGGCAAGGTCGACGCGCTCAACCTCATCATCAAGGGTGACGTCTCCGGTGCCGTCGAGGCGCTCGAGGAGTCGCTGCTCAAGATCGAGGTCGACGAGAGCGTCCAGCTCCGGATCATCCACCGCGGTGTCGGTGCGGTCACGGAGTCGGACGTCAACCTCGCGACGGTCGACAACGCGATCATCATCGGGTTCAACGTCCGCCCCGACACGAAGGCACGGGAACGTGCCGCTCGCGAGGGTGTGGACATCCGCTTCTACTCGGTCATCTACTCGGCACTCGAGGACATCGAGCAGTCCCTGCGGGGCATGCTCAAGCCCGAGTTCGAAGAGGTCCAGTCGGGTGTGGCGGAGATCCGCGAGGTGTTCCGTTCGTCGAAGTTCGGCAACATCGCCGGTGTGGTGGTCCGGTCCGGCACGATCACGCGCAACGCCAAGGCGCGCGTCATCCGTGACGGCGTCGTGCTCGCCGACGGTCTCGCCATCGAGTCGCTGCGCCGGTTCAAGGACGACGTCACCGAGGTCCGGACGGACTTCGAGGCGGGCGTCGGTCTCGGCAAGTACAACGACATCCAGATCGGCGACGAGATCGAGACCATCGAGATGGTCGAGAAGCCGCGCGGCTGAGTCCGCTCGTCCGGCGGGGCCGCGCCGGGACGCACACCGCGTCCCGGCGGGGCCCCGCCTTCGTTCCCACACCACCAGGAGGACCCCATGGCCGACCCACAGCGCGCCCGCAAGATGGCGGACCGCATCCAGGAGATCGTCGCCAGGCGGCTGGACAAGGGCATCCGTGATCCGCGTCTCGGATTCGTCACGATCACGGACGTCCAGGTGACCGGCGACCTGCAGCACGCGTCCGTCTTCTACACCGTGTACGGCTCGGACGAGGAGCGGCAGGACACCGCGGCGGCGCTGAAGTCCGCGACCGGCATGCTCCGCAGCGAGGTCGGCAAGAACATCACGGCTCGGCTGACCCCGACCCTCGAGTTCATCGCCGACGCCGTGCCGGAGAACGCTGCGCACATCGACGCGTTGCTCGCCGAGGCGCGTGACCGCGACGCCGCGGCACGGGCACAGGCGTCCGCCGCGTCCTACGCGGGCGACGCCGACCCGTACCGACACGACGACGAGGGCGACGACGAGGACTCGGCCGACGTCGTCACCCGTCAGGCGGACCCGGGCAGCGAGTAGCCGACGGCGTCGGACCCGACGGCGAGCCCGTCCCGCACCAGCGATCGGAGCGCGCGGTCGCGCTGCTCGGCGTCGGGCCACACCATCGCGATCTCGTCCAGGGTCACCGGGACGTCGCTGGCCCGGAGTTCGGCCATGATCAGCCCGCGGACCTGTCGGTCGCTCCCGGCGAACCGCGACTGCCGGGGCGCCCGCGGGCCGTCGTGCGCGGGGTGCCCCTGCGCGCGCCAACGGCATCGATCGGAGATCGGGCACACGTCGCATGCGGGCCGCTTCGCGACGCACACGAGCGCGCCGAGCTCCATGACCGCCGCGTTCGTCGCAGCCGCGTCCTCGAGGTCGGAAGGCAGCACCGCAGCCATCAGCGGCAGGTCACGTCGAGCGTTCGCCGGCCCCGGCTCGGCCTGCCCGAGCAACGCCCGGGCGAGGACCCGGCGGACGTTGACGTCGACGACCGGGTGGCGCAGCCCGAAGGCGAACACCGCGATCGCCCGTGCCGTGTAGTCGCCGATGCCGGGGAGCGCGAGGAGGGCGTCGACGTCCGATGGGACGACGCCCCCGTGTCGGTCGACGATGGCGGTCGCCGCGGCGTGCAGCGCGAGCGCGCGTCGCGGGTAGCCCAGCCGGTCCCAGGCACGGACCGCCTCGGACGGCGGGTCGGCGGCGAGGGCGGCCGGCGTCGGCCAGCGCGCGAGCCACGCCTCGAGCCGTGGGACGACCCGTGCGACCTGTGTCTGCTGGAGCATGATCTCGCTCACCATCGTGCCCCAGGCGGGGAACCCGGGTCGTCGCCACGGGAGGTCGCGGCCGTGCTGGCGGAACCAGGCGATGAGCGGGGTCGCGATGTCGGGGCCGGGTCGGGCCTCCCGGGCGACGACGTCTGGGGAGACGTCCGAGGGCTGCTCGGGGCGCGGAACGGGGACCACCAGGAGAGCCTACGGTGGAGCGATGGCACGATGGGCACCGCAGGAGACCGACACCATGCAGGCGATCGCGACGGAGGTCGCGCACAACGCGGGCGCCGCTCGGACGGTGATCGCCGTCGACGGCGGGCCGGACGTCGACCTGGAACGCGTCGCAGCGGGCCTCGTCGCGGCACTCGAGCAGCAGGGGGTCAAGGCCATGCACGCCGCGGCGTCCTCGACGGATGCCGATGGCCTCCGAGCCGAGGTCGTCGATCCCTTCCGGACGATCGGCACCGACCCCGGGATCCTCGTCGTCACGGGGAAGCGTCTGCTGTCGCGCTCCGTGCGGTCCCTCTGGCGCTGGTCCCTGTGGGTCGAGCGCGACGATCGGTCCGAGCCGCGCGCCGACGACCCGTTCGCCACGTACGTCCGTCAGGACGACCCGAAGGGTGCTGCGTCGGCCGTCCTCGACGTGACGGACCCCGAGCACCCGCGGCGGAACTGGGCGGACGCGTGCTAGCCGGAGGCGACCTGTGCGACGCCGGCTGAGCGCCGGCGCTGCTACCCTTTCCCGGTGCTCGAACCGGCCCCCAACGGGATCCTCCTCGTCGACAAGCCGGGCGGCATCTCCAGCCACCGGTCGGTCTCGATCGCGCGCCGACGCTTCGGCATCCGCAAGATCGGGCACGCCGGGACCCTCGACCCGATGGCGACGGGTCTGCTCGTCCTCGGTGTCGGGCCGTCGACACGTCTGCTGACGCACCTGGTCGGCCTCGACAAGCGGTACACCGCGACGATCCGCCTCGGTGTCGCGACCGACTCCGACGACGCCGACGGTGCCGTGGTCGCGTCCCCCGGACTGCTCCCGGACGCGCTCGACGACGTCCGGCTCGAGGAGGCCGTGGGCGCGCAGCGGGGGACCATCGCGCAGGTGCCGAGCACGGTCAGCGCCATCAAGGTCGACGGCCGACGGGCGTACGCCCGGGTGCGCGCGGGCGAGACCGTCGAGCTGGAACCGCGACGTGTGACGGTGGCGCGCTTCGACGTCCTGGCCCGGCGTGACCTGGTCGTGGCCGTGGAGGGCGTGGAGACCCCGGTCGTCGACCTCGACGTCGACGTCCAGTGTTCCTCCGGCACCTACGTCCGCGCCCTCGCCCGTGACGTCGCAGTGGCCCTCGGGACCGGCGGCCACCTCACCGCACTGCGCAGGACCCGGATCGGACCGTTCGCCGTCGCCGACGCCGTCGTGCTCGAGGACGACGACGTCGACGTCCGGGCCCGGTTGCGCCGTCCGGCGGACGTCGCCCGCGTCCTGTTCCGGGAGGTCGTGCTCGACTCCGCAGCGGCGCGGGACCTCAGCGACGGCAAACGGGTGCCGACCGACCTGGCCGACACCGACGGTCCGGTCGCGGCCGTCGCCGCGGCGGACGACCGCCTCGTCGGACTCGTGTCCGTCCGACGTGGCGCGCTGCGGGTCATCACGAACTTCCCGACAGGAGCGGACGCATGATCGACTGGTTCACCTGGGTCCAGGTCGGCTTCGCGGCCCTCACCGGCCTGTTCTGCGTCGTGGTCGGCCTGATCGGTTGGAAGCCGAACGACCCGACCGTCGGCGCGCTCGTGCTCATCGAGCTCCTGCTCATCGCCCAGGGTGTCGTCGCGATCGTGCAACCCGCGGTGGGCAACCCGCCGAGGGGCAACGCGCTCGAGTTCGGGGTGTACGCGGTGTCAGTGCTGCTCGTCCCACCTGCGGCGATCGTCTGGGCCCTCATCGACCGCACCCGGTGGAGCACCGTGGTGCTCGGAGCGGGAGCGTTCACCGTCGCGGTCATGGTCTACCGGATGTCCCAGATCTGGTTCGCCCAGGCGTGACCGGTCGGCGCCAGACCGAGCCGCGCCTCCCGGCCGCTAGAATCGGGGCGATGCCGACCAAGTCCTCTCGCGCGACCGGCATCGGTCGCGTCCTCATCGCCGTCTACGGCATCCTCGCCCTCGCAGCGACCGGACGCAGCGTCGTGCAGATCATCGAGAAGTTCCACCACGCGCCGTTCGCCTACACGTTGAGTGCCCTGTCCGCCGTGGTCTACATCGTCGCGATGGTCGCGCTCATCGCCCCGGGCCGCACCTGGTACCGCGTCGCTTGGGTGACGATCGGGTTCGAGATGGTCGGGGTCGTCGTCATCGGGTTCCTGTCGCTGTTCGACCACGCCCTGTTCCCCGACGACACCGTGTGGTCGGGCTTCGGAGCCGGGTACTACTGGGTGCCCCTCGTCCTGCCGGTCGCCGGGCTGTGGTGGTTGCGGACCCACCACCGTGCCGCTGTGCAGGCCATCGCGGCGGACCCGCCGTCGTCGCGCGTCGCGCCCGAGCCGGACGCGGAGCGGGCCGCGGCCGGTCGTGCCGACGCCGCGACCTCGGGGGAGTGACGATGCAGTACTTCGCCGACCTCGCCGAGGTCCCGGCGGGCTTCGGTCCGAGCGCGGTCACGATCGGCAAGTTCGACGGCGTCCACGTCGGGCACCGCGCCGTCATCGCGCAGCTCGAGGACGCCGCGCGTGAACACGACCTCGTGTCCACCGTCGTGACCTTCGACCGTCACCCGCTGTCGGTGCTCGATCCCGGGCACGTGCCACCGGCGCTCACGAGCATCCGGCAGCGGCGCGAGCTGCTCGAGGCGGCCGGGGTGGACGCGACCCTCTTGCTGCCGTTCGACCAGTCCCTGCAGTCGCTGCCCGCCGCCGAGTTCGTCGCGCGCGTCCTCGTGGGTGCCCTCCACGCACGGGTCGTGCTCGTCGGGAGCGACTTCCGGTTCGGCGCCCGCGGTGCCGGCGACGTCGACCTGCTCCGGCGCCTCGGCGAGCAGCACGGGTTCTCCGTCCGGTTGATCGATGACGTGGACCTCGTCGACGACGGCCGGTCCGCGGGGGAACGGCGCGTCTCGTCGACCTGGATCCGCGAGCTGCTGTCCGTCGGTCGCGTCGCGGAGGCCGCGCGGCTGCTCGGCCGCGACCACGCCGTGCGGAGCACGGTCGTGCACGGCAACGAGCGCGGGCGCGAGATGGGCTACCCGACCGCCAACCTCGATCCCGACTGCGAGGGGTTCGTGCCCGCGGACGGCGTGTACGCCGCGCGGGTGCTGCATCGGGGCCGGACCTACCCGGCCGCGGTCTCCGTCGGGAACAACCCGACGTTCGAGGGCGTCCCCGAGAAGCAGATCGAAGCGCACCTGCTCGACGTCGACATCGACCTGTACGACGACGTCATCACGGTGATGTTCGTCGCCTACGTGCGCGGCATGGTCGCGTTCGACGGCATGGACGCGCTCGCGGCGCAGATGCGGCAGGACGACCGCGAGATCCGGGTGATCCTCGGCGTCGACTAGCTGCTGGGTCGACCAGCGGCCGGCGGCCGGCGGCGCGACCCGGGCACGTCCGACGAGCGGGTCGCCGACGACGTCACGATCCCAGTGCGTCCAGCCAGATCCTCCTGGCGTCCAGGGCCTCCTGCGCGGCCTTGATCCGAGCGGTGTCGCCCGAGGCCTCAGCGTCGTTCAGCTCGGCCTGGAGCTTGCCGATGGCGTCCTCGAGCTGGCTCGCGAGCCCGGCGGACCGGGCCTTGCGCTCGGGGTCCGACTCGCGCCAGTGCTCGTCCTCGAGCCCGCGGACGTGCGACTCGATCGCACGCATGCGGTCCTCGACACTGCGGACGCGGTCGCGCGGCACGCGACCGATCTCGTCCCACCGGCGCTGGACGTCGGTCAGGCGTCGGCGTGCCGCGACCCGGTCGGTCTCCTGCAGCAGGGGCTCGGCCTCGGTCAGCAGCGCGAGCTTCGCGTCGAGGTTCGCCGTGTACTCCTCGGACTCGCGGGCGACCTCGTCGTGCTTCTGCGCGAAGAGGACGTCACCCGCCGCCTTGAACCGGCTCCACAGTGCGTCGTCGTACCGCTTGCCCGCGCGGCCGGCGTGCTTCCAGTCCTCGAGCAGTTGGCGGTACGCGGGGATGCCGTCCGAGCCGCGGGTCGCGAGCGCCTCGGCCTGGTCGACGAGCTCCTGCTTGCGGGACCGTGCCTCGCGGTGCTGCGCGTCGAGGTCGGCGTAGAAGGCACGGCGGTGCTGGTCGACGGTGGAACGGGCGGTGCGGAACCGCTTCCACAGCTCGTTGCCCTCGTTCTTCGGGATCCGTGGACCATCGTGCTGGTGCCGCTGCCACCGGGCGAAGACGTCGTCGAGCTGCGTGGTGATCTGCTTCCACTGCGCCCGTGCCGGATCCACCGCCGCCAGTGCCTCGGCTTCCTCGACGAGGCCCCGTCGGTACGCCAGCGCGTCGGTCAGGGCCTGCTCGGCCTGTTCGGCCTGCTCGCGACCGAGGGAGCCGACCTGCTCGCCGAGGACGTCCACGCGCCGCTCGAGGGCCTGGATGTCGCCGACCACCCGAGCGTCGGCGAGCGCCGTGCGGAGGTGCTCGACCGTCCGGCCGATGTCCGACGCCGAAGCGCCGCGCTGCGCGCGCTGCTCGGCGATCCGCACCTGACCCTCGAGGTCGGCGTACTTCCGGGCGTAGTAGGCGAGGGCTTCCTCCGGGGCGGCGTCGGGGTACTCACCGACCGCACGCTCGCCGTCGCCGTACCGGACGTACACCGTCCCGGTCTCGTCGACTCGCCCCCAGCTCGTTGCTTCGTCAGGTCCCACAGGTCTCGCCTCGATCGTGGTCGTGCTCGCCGACGTCACCGTCGGCCGGTCAGGACGCCAGCCTATTGCACGGGCTGTGATGGCGACGGGTCACTTGCCAGGGGCGTGGGCGGCCGGTGGCGGCGGCACCTCCGACACCGGACCAACCGTTCCGCCGAGGAGGCCGTGGGTCACCGCTCGATGGCGATGGTCGCGCCCGTGATGGTCGTGGGGACGTTCGGTGCACCGGTACCGTCGCTGCCAGCGGTGCCGATCCCCTTCGACGTGATCGTCTTCCGGAGACGGGGGAGCCCCGCGGTCACCTTGCCGACGACCGTGTAGCCGCCGGTCGAGCCGTCGAGGTGCGTGTCGCCGTAGGTGATGAAGAACTGCGTGTTCTGGGAGTACTGCGAGCTGCTCCTGGCCATGGCGATCGTGCCGGTCGGGTAGTCGCCGTCCGCGGGGACGTTCTCGAGCGGTCCGTACTCGAACCCGGCGTCCCCGGTGCCGTCGCCGTTGGCGGAGCCGCACTGGATGAACTGTGCCCCCTTCGTGACGCTGAGCCGGTGGCAGGACGTGCCGTCGTAGAACTGCTTGCGGATGAGGTCGACCAGGACGCTCGTCGACTGGGGTGCCGCCTTCCCGTCGAGTTCGATGTCCAACGTGACCGTCTTGTTGAGCGTGAGCCTGCCGGTCCAGGTCGAGGCCTTCGCGATGGACGCGCTCGGCACGTTCCCGGTGTCCGCCGCGGTGGCGCTGGCGGACGGGGTCGGCGTGCTCGTGGCGGACGCCGACGCCGACGCCGACGCCGATGCCGATGCTGATGCGGAGGCCGTCGCCCGCCCGTCGTGCACGAGCTGTGAGCCCGTGGCGAGTGCCGCGACGACGACGAGTGCCACGAGTGCGACGAGGTCGTCCCGCCGCCGCCTCCGGCGTCGCCGGTCGTGGAGGCCCTGGCGCGCCTGGTACAGACGGAGGCGGTCGCGCGCCTCCCTGGCATCCCTGCCCTGGTTCCTCGGTGCCACGTGTCCTCCGCCCTGGTCCCGCGTCCCGGCCGCCCCGGTGCCAGGGAGGATCGTAGTGGACGACCCGATGACCGATCGCCGCGGCCAGCGGTGGTGGCGTCCTCCCGGTCCCGCGCATCGTGTCGGTGCCGCCGCTTACCATGGGGGACATGGCAGCGGACCGGTCGGTGACGGGCGTGCAGAGCGCGCCGGGCGTCGGTCAGGGCGCGGCGCCGCTCGCCGTGCGCATGCGGCCGACGAGCCTCGACGAGGTCGCCGGGCAGGGGCACCTGCTCGGGCGCGGATCACCACTCGTGTCCCTGGCGTCCGGAGCGGACGACCGTCCCGGTGGCGTCTCGGTCATCCTCTGGGGTCCACCGGGCACCGGCAAGACCACCATCGCGCAGGCCATCGCCCGTTCTTCCGGTCGGGCCTTCGTCGAATTGAGCGCCGTCACCGCAGGCGTCAAGGACGTGCGTGAGGTGATGGAGCGCGCCCTCGCCCACCGCGATCTCTACGGCTCGACCACCGTCCTGTTCCTCGACGAGATCCACCGGTTCAGCAAGGCCCAGCAGGACGCCCTGCTGCCGGGGGTCGAGAACGGCTGGGTCGTCCTCATCGCCGCGACGACCGAGAACCCCTCGTTCTCGGTCATCGCGCCCCTGCTCTCCCGGTCGTTGCTCCTGACACTGCGCCCGCTGTCCGACGCGGACCTCGGGACCCTGGTCGACCGCGCCGTGGAGGATCCTCGTGGACTGGCCGGGACCGTCGTCCTCGGTGACGAGGCCCGTGCGGCGCTCGTCCGACTCGCCTCGGGGGACGCCCGCCGTGCCCTGACCGCCCTCGAGGCGGCCGCGCAGTCGGCGATCGCGGCGTCGGACGACCACGAGACCGTGCCCGTCGTCACGGCCGAGACGATCGCGGCCGCGGTGGACCGCGCGCTCCTGCGGTACGACCGGCAGGGGGACGAGCACTACGACGTCATCAGCGCGTTCATCAAGTCGATCCGTGGCAGCGACGTCGATGCCGCGTTGCACTACCTGGCCCGCATGATCGAGGCGGGCGAGGACCCGCGGTTCATCGCGCGCCGGGTGATCATCTCGGCGTCCGAGGACATCGGGATGGCCGATCCCCAGGCGCTCCCGATCGCGGTCGCCGCAGCCCAGGCCGTGCAGCTGATCGGGATGCCCGAGGGCCGCATCCCCCTCGCCGAGGCGGTGGTCTACCTCGCCACCGCACCCAAGTCGAACGCCGCGTACACCGGCATCGACGCGGCGATCGCCGATGTCCGGGCGGGCCGGATGGGAGTCGTCCCCACCCACCTGCGCGACGCGCACTACCCCGGTGCGAAGCGGCTCGGCCACGGCAAGGGGTACGTCTACGCGCACGACGCCGAGCACGGGGTTGCGCGACAGCAGTACCTCCCCGACGTCCTCGAGGGCACCGAGTACTACAGCCCCACGACGAACGGGAACGAGCGCGAGGTCGGACCGCGACTCGACCGACTGCGGCGCATCATCCGCGGATCCTGACACGGACGGCCTCGCTGCTTCCGACGGCCGCGGCCGCCCTGCTATGCTGTTCGTGCCCACGTCCGGGTCCTCGCGTGCGGCTGCGTCGAGGACCGCAGTGACCGCGGTTCGGACTGTAGCCGTCCGATCCCACAGGCTCATCCCTCTGGATCCCGTCACGGGCGGTCCGATCCGCGTCAGCGGAGCTCCGCAGGTGATCGTCGTGTGCGCACGGCGGGGCCACCGTGATCCGTTCGTTCAGTACAGAAAAGGACCCTGTGTCTACCAAGTCACGTTCCCGCAGCAAGACCCGCCTGTCGCGCGCGCTCGGCATCCCGCTGACGCCGAAGGCGGCCCGTTACCTCGAGAAGCGCCCCTACGGGCCGGGTGAGCACGGTCGCACCCGCCGCAAGGCCGACAGCGACTACGCCGTCCGCCTCCGTGAGAAGCAGCGTCTGCGTGCCCAGTACGGCATCCGCGAGAAGCAGCTCCGCATCGTCTTCGAAGAGGCCCGCAAGTCGAAGGGCCTGACGGGTGAGAGCCTCGTCGAGCTCCTCGAGGAGCGTCTCGACGCGCTCGTCCTCCGCGCCGGCTTCGCCCGGACCACCGCGCAGGCACGCCAGCTCGTCGTGCACCGCCACATCCTGGTCGACGGCAAGCTCGTCGACCGTCCCTCGTTCCGCGTCAAGCCGGGGCAGCTGATCCACGTCAAGCAGCGCTCCGAGTCGCTCGAGCCGTTCCAGGTCGCCGCCGCCGGTGGTCACCTGGACGTCCTCCCGAAGGTGCCCGGGTACCTCGAGGTCGAGATCGACAAGCTCCAGGCCCGCCTCGTGCGTCGCCCGAAGCGCGCCGAGGTCCCCGTGACCTGCGAGGTCCAGCTGGTCGTCGAGTACTACGCCGCCCGCTGATCCACAGCACCACCGCCGAGGGCGGGTCGTCCACAGCGGACGGCCCGCCCTCCGGCGTTCCGGCGGACCGCACTAAGCTGGGCAGGGCACGCCTGCGGGTGTGGGAGGGAGCCGGACGTGAAGCAGCTGTTCTTCGTCGCCGTCGGTCTCGTGGTGGGGTTCGTCCTCGCGCGACGGGTCGACCGGTCGCAGGCTGCCCAGCGCCCCGTGGTCCGGGCCGGATCGGCGGCGAAGGCCTTCGCATCCGCCGTCGCCGATGGCTACCGCTCGCGCGAGGCCGAGTTGCGGGCACGCCCCGGCGACCACGCCTGACCCCATCGGTGCGGCCGGCCCCGGTCTCCGCCCGGGGGCGCCTTCCGTCACCCCGCCAGTCCACCGTCACGACCAGGAAGCACCATGCAGACCGCTGACATCCGCCGCCGCTGGCTCGAGTACTTCGGGGACCGTGGCCACACCGTCGTCCCCTCCGCCTCGCTCGTGTCGGACGACCCCTCGCTGCTGTTCACCGTCGCGGGGATGGTCCCGTTCATCCCGTACCTGTCCGGTCTGGTGCCGGCGCCGTTCCCCAGGGCCACGAGCGTGCAGAAGTGCATCCGCACGAACGACATCGAAGAGGTCGGGCGGACGCCGCGGCACGGCACGTTCTTCCAGATGAACGGGAACTTCTCGTTCGGCGACTACTTCAAGGAGCAGGCGATCACGTACGCGTGGGAGCTGCTCACGTCGAACGAGTCGGACGGGGGTCTCGGGTTCGACCCGAAGGACCTCTGGGTCACCGTGTACAAGGACGACGACGAGGCCATCCGGTACTGGAAGCAGATCGCCGGGCTGCCGGACGAGCGCATCCAGCGGCTCGACAAGGACACGAACTACTGGTCGACCGGTCAACCCGGCCCGGCGGGCCCCTGCTCCGAGATCTTCTTCGACCGCGGTCCTGCCTACGGCGCCGACGGCGGCCCCGCGACCGACGACGACCGCTACGTCGAGATCTGGAACCTCGTGTTCATGCAGTACCAGATCCAGGACGTCCGCTCGAAGTACGACTTCGAGATCGTCGGGGAGCTCCCGAGCAAGAACATCGACACGGGCATGGGTCTCGAGCGCGTCGCCTTCCTCAAGCAGGGCGTCGACAACATGTACGAGATCGACCAGGTCCGCCCGGTGCTCGACCGCGCCGCGGAGCTCTCCGGTCGTCGGTACGGCGCCGACCACGGTGACGACGTCCGCATGCGCGTCATCGCGGACCACGTCCGGTCGTCGCTGATGCTCATGTCGGACGGTGTCCAGCCGTCGAACGAGGGCCGCGGGTACATCCTCCGGCGGCTGCTCCGGCGTTCGGTCCGCGCGATGCGACTCCTCGGGGTCCAGGACGCCACCTTCCCGGAGCTCTTCCCGGCGTCCCGCGACGCCATGAAGGCCGCGTACCCCGAGGTCCACGACGACTTCGACCGCATCGCGCGGCTCGCCTTCGCCGAGGAGGACGCGTTCCTCCGCACGCTCGAGCAGGGCACGACCATCCTCGACGTCGCCGTCGACCGCGCCAAGCAGGACGGGGGTGCCCCGATCGGCGGCGACACCGCGTTCCTCCTGCACGACACGTTCGGGTTCCCGATCGACCTCACGCTCGAGATGGCCGAGGAGGCCGGCCTGCGTGTCGACCGCGCGGCGTTCGACACCCTCATGGCGGACCAGCGTGCTCGTGCCAAGGCCGACGCCAAGAGCAAGAAGCGCGCGCTGGCGGACCTCAGCGTCTACAGCGCCTTCCGTGCCCAGGGCGAGACCGTGTTCACGGGGTACGACACCCTCGAGACCGAGACCCGTGTGCTCGGGATCATCGTCGACGGCCGGGGCGTGGACCGCGCGGTGGCGGGCGACATCGCCGAGATCGTCCTCGCCGAGACCTCGCTGTACGCGGAGTCGGGCGGACAGGACGCCGACCAGGGATCGATCGTCGGCAACGGTTTCGACCTCGAGGTGCTCGATGTGCAGAAGCCGGTCGCGGACCTGTACAGCCACACGGTGCAGGTGCGGTCGGGCGAGGTCGGGGTCGGTGACGCCGCGACCACGGTGGTCGACGCCGAGTACCGGCGCGGTGCGACCCAGGCCCACTCCGCGACGCACCTGGTGAACGCGGCACTGCGCGAGATCCTCGGGCCCGACGCGCTGCAGGCCGGCTCGTACAACAAGGCCGGGTACATGCGGCTCGACTTCTCGTGGAGCCAGCCCGTGTCCCTCGCGACACGGACCGAGATCGAGGACGTCGTGAACGGCGCCATCCGGTCCGACCTCGACGTCACGACCCGTGTCCTGCCGCTCGACGAGGCGAAGGCGCTCGGGGCGCAGGCACTCTTCGGCGAGAAGTACGGGTCCGAGGTCCGGATGGTCGACATCGGCGGACCCTGGTCGCGCGAGCTGTGTGGTGGCACGCACGTGGCGTCGAGCGCCCAGGTCGGGCTCGTCAACCTCGTGGGCGAGAGCAGCGTCGGGTCGACGAACCGCCGTGTCGAGGCGCTCGTCGGGCTCGAGGGTTTCCGCGACCTCGCCGTCGAGCGGACCATCGTGTCGCAGCTGTCGAGCTCGTTGAAGGCGCCGCGCGAGGACCTCCCCGCCCGTGTCGCCGGACTGATGGCCGACCTCAAGAGCGCCGAGAAGCGGATCGCCGAGTTCGAGTCGGCGAACCTGCAGCAGCGCGTCCCGGGCATCGCTCGGACCGCTGGCAAGGTCGGCGACACCACCGTCGTCGCGCAGACGGTCGAGGGCCTGAACTCGTCGGACGACCTCCGGTCCCTCGCGACCGCCGTGCGCGGGCAGCTCGGCACGGACGCGGCCGTCGTCGTGCTCGGTGCGGTCGTGAACGGCAAACCGGCCGTCATCGTCGCCACCAACGACGCCGCTCGACAGCACGGCGTCCAGGCGGGCCCCCTCGCGAAGGAGGCCGCCGGCGTCCTCGGCGGGGGCGGCGGCGGCAAGCCGGACCTCGCCCAGGGCGGCGGCACCGACGTGGCGGCGCTCCCCGCAGCGCTCCGCGCGGTCACCGATCGTCTCGGCGCCTGACCGGCGTGCGCACCGGGAGGCGCCTCGGCGTCGACGTCGGACGGGCGCGCATCGGGGTGGCGGTGTCGGACCGCGACGGCCTGCTCGCCACCCCGGTCGAGACCGTCCGTCGCGATGACCGGCGAGACGTGCCCCGGATCCTCGAGCTCGCGGCGGAGTACGACGCGATCGAGGTGATCGTCGGGCTCCCGTTGTCGCTGTCCGGGGACGACACCCCGTCGACCACGGACGCGCGGGCCTTCGCCGCACGGATCGCGACCCGGGTCCCGGTGCGCCTCGTGGACGAACGGCTGTCGACCGTGAGCGCCCAGCGGGGCATGCGCGAGGTGGGCCGGGACAGCCGGAGATCGCGAGCCGTCATCGATCAAGCCGCCGCTGTTATCATTCTGCAACATGCGCTCGACCGAGAGCGCTCGGGAGGCACTCCGCCGGGGTCACTGATCCCGTGACTCGTGCGAGAGCGACCCGATCCGAGCAACACCGACCCGAGGAACATCGAGCAGCGTGGCAGACGACCTTGATTGGCGTGCGATCATCGCGCCCGGCGACGATGCCGACCAGCAGCGTGACGACCGCGCCGTCGGGGCCGCCGACGACCGGGCACCTTCCGCTCCGGACCGCGCCGGAGCTCCGCTCGGACCCAGCGCCGCCGATGCTCGTCCTCCCCACCTGACCCGCCGCGCAGCTCGAGAGGCCGCGGCCCGGGCCGACCGCAGCAGCGGGGGCGACGACGTCGTCACCGACCCACAGGACCACCACCACAGCGACGTCCGTGCGCTGTTCGGCCACCACAACGACGAGAACGCCGACCGAGACGCGCCCGGCCGGGCCGAGCAGGATGCCGCCGCGGTCGCCGTCGGAGCCGCGGCGGGGCGCGACGGGGGAGTCGGCGACGGGCGTCGCTCCGGGCGTCGCGGTGGGGCCTCCCGGCGTCCGCAGCCGCCGCGCCGCCGTCGCTCGCGGGGCGCGGTCGTCGCGGGCATCGTGATCGTCGCCATCGTGCTCGCGGGGGGTGCCGGCGCCACCCTGTTCGTGGTGCCCAAGGTCCAGTCGGTCGTCGCGAGCCTGACGAAGAAGCAGGAACCCACCGACTACACGGGGAGCGGCACGGGCAAGGTGACGGTCACCATCAAGGAGGGTGACATCGGCAGCGACGTCGCGAAGACCCTGCACCGGAGCGGTGTCGTCAAGACCTCGACCGCGTTCTACCAGCTCCTCCTCACCAAGCAGGACGTCCAGTTCCAGCCGGGTTCGTACCAGCTCAAGCACCACATGAGCGCGAAGGCGGCCCTCGCGGCACTGCAGGACAGCGCGAACAAGGTGACCGCGACCGTCCTGATCCCCGAGGGCGCGGTGCTCAAGGACGTCGAGGCGTCACTCGTGAGCAAGGCCGGCCTCACGCAGGCGTCGGTGACCGCCGCCGCCGCGGACGTCTCGGGTTACGGCCTCCCTGCGGGCGTGACGAGCCTCGAGGGCTACCTGTTCCCCGCCACGTACCCGATCAACCCGTCGTGGACGGCAACGCAGTACTTCCAGTCGATGGTCGACACCATGAACCAGCACCTCGACGACGCGGGGGTGCCGGTGGCCGAACGCGCGCACGTCGTGACGTTCGCCTCGGTCGTGCAGAAGGAAGCCGGACTCGCCGCCGACTACCCGAAGGTGGCCCGGGTGTTCCAGAACCGCATCGACCAGGGCATGCCGCTCCAGTCGGACGCGACGGTCGCGTACGGCACCGGGCACACGGACCGGGTGACCACGACCGACGCCGAACGCGCGGACGCGGGCAACCCGTACAACACGTACCAGCACAAGGGGCTCCCGCCCGGTCCGATCTCGAACCCGGGCGACATCGCCATCAACGCGGTCATGCATCCCGCGGCCGGCAGCTGGCTGTACTTCGTGACGGTCGACCTGCAGACCGGAGCGACCGTGTTCTCGACGACCTACGCGGAACACGAGGCCGCGGTCGCCCAGTGGCAGGCGTGGATGAAGGCCCACCCCGACTACAAGTGATCCCGGGCGGCGGCCGGCCGTTCGGGCTGTGGGAGGATGGACACCATGCTTCGCTGGTTGACCGCAGGTGAGTCCCACGGACCCGAACTCATCGCCGTGCTCGAGGGGCTGCCGGCCGGCGTCCCGGTGTCGTACGAGCAGATCCGCGCCGACCTCGCGCGCCGCAAGCTCGGGTACGGTCGTGGTTCCCGCATGAAGTTCGAGCAGGACGAGCTGCACATCTCGAGTGGTGTCCGCCACGGGTCCTCCCTCGGCAGCCCGATCGCGATCCGCGTCGGGAACACCGAGTGGCCCAAGTGGGTCGAGGTGATGAACGCCGAGCCGGTCGAGACGACGGACGCCTCCCGCGGTCGCAACGCGCCGCTCACCCGACCCCGACCGGGCCACGCCGACCTCGTGGGCATGCAGAAGTACGCGTTCGACGAGGCGCGTCCGATCCTCGAGCGCGCGTCGGCGCGCGAGACCGCGGCGCGAGTCGCACTCGGCGCCGTCGCCAAGTCGTTCCTGGCGGAACTCGGCATCACGTCGGTGAGCCACACGCTGCAGGTCGGCACGGTGCGGGTACCGGACGACGCGCCGCTGCCCGTGCCCACGGACGTCGACCGGCTCGACGACGACCAGCTGCGGTGCTTGGACGCCGCCACGAGCGCGCGCATGGTCACCGAGGTCGAGGCCGCCAAGAAGGACGGCGACACGCTCGGCGGCGTCGTGGAGGTGCTGTTCTACGGTCTCCCGCCGGGGCTCGGGTCGCACGTGCAGTGGGACCGGCGTCTCGACGCCCGGCTCGCCGCCGCGGTCATGGGCATCCAGGCGATCAAGGGCGTCGAGGTCGGGGACGGCTTCGCGACGGCGGCGCGGCGGGGTTCCGCGGCCCACGACGAGCTGTTCCAGGCCGACGGCGAGATCTACCGCACGTCCGATCGCGCCGGCGGCACCGAGGGCGGCATGTCCACGGGCACGGTCCTCCGCGTCCGTGCCGGGATGAAGCCGATCGCGACGGTGCCCCACGCGCTGCACACGGTCGACGTCGCGACCGGCGAGGACGCCTCGGCGCACCACCAGCGCTCGGACGTCTGTGCCGTACCGGCCGCGGGCGTCGTCGCCGAGGCGATGGTGGCGCTCGTCCTGGCCGACGCCGTGCTCGAGAAGTTCGGCGGCGACTCCGTCGGCGAGACCAAGCGGAACCTCGACGCGTACCTCGCGGCGATCCCGGCGTCGTTGCGGACGCGTGGCGTGACGTCGTCCGCCGACGTTCAGCAGCCCACACCGTCCCTGTGAGCGCGACGCCGCCGGGCTCCGGACCGTCGGGCGTCGCTCGCCACGACGACACGTGGACCCGGTCGCATCGGCTGGCGGTGCCCGTGGTGCTCATCGGTCCGATGGGCGCAGGCAAGTCGACCGTGGGCAAGCGCGCGGCGAAGGCGCTCGGCGTGCCCTTCACCGACACGGACCGTGAGATCGTGCGGGGACACGGACCCATCGACCGCATCTTCGCCGAACGCGGCGAGGCGGCGTTCCGCGACCTCGAGCGGGCCGCGGTCGACGCCGCGCTCGACACGGGCGGCGTCGTGGCGGTGGGTGGCGGCGCCGTCACGCACGCCGCCACCCGCGCGGCCATCGCGACGTGCCGGGTGGTGCTGCTCACCGTCTCGGCCGACGCCGTCGCCGAGCGCATCGTCGGGACCGACCGCCCGCTCCTGGCCGTCGGCGGCATCGACGCGTGGACCGCGATCGCGGATGCGCGCGCAGCGACGTACGCGTCCCTCGCGCACGTGGTCGTGGACACCTCACGGCGTCCGATGAGCCGCGTGGTCGACGACGTCGTCGCCTGGGTCCGCGCCGCCGAGACACCAGGACCAGCATCGGCACCAGTGGCGGCCGCCGGCGCGCCGGCACCAGAGGAGGAACCATGACGACGAGCACGGCGCTGCCGGACGGCACGACGCAGATCCGGGTGGGCGGGGACGACGGGTACGTCGTGGCCGTCGGGCACGGTCTCCTCGAGGCGGTGCCGACGGTCCTGCCGCGCGGCGTCGCGAAGGTGCTCATCGTGCACGCTGCGCCGCTCGCGGAGCAGGCCGAGGTGCTCCGCGCGCGTCTCGTCGACGCCGGTCTGGAGGCCCTCATCGCCGAGGTGCCCGACGCGGAGTCCGCCAAGCGGGTCGAGGTCGCGGCCTTCTGCTGGCAGATCCTCGGGCAGGCCGACTTCACGCGGACGGACGCCGTGGTGGGGCTCGGGGGTGGTGCGGTCACCGACCTCGCCGGGTTCGTGGCCGCGACGTGGCTCCGCGGGGTCGCGCTCGTGCAGGTGCCGACGAGCGTGCTCGGCATGGTCGACGCGAGCGTCGGCGGCAAGACGGGGATCAACACGAACGAGGGCAAGAACCTCGTCGGTGCCTTCTACGCGCCCCGCGCCGTCGTCGTCGACCTCGACCTGGCCACGACGCTGCCGAGGAACGAGATCCTCACGGGCTTCGCCGAGATCGTGAAGGCCGGGTTCATCGCCGTGCCCGAGATCCTCGACACGATCGAGCGCGACGTCGACCGCGTCACCGATCCGACCACCCCGGAGTTCCGTCGCGTGGTCGAGCTCGCGATCGACCTCAAGGCGCGGGTGGTCTCGTCGGACTTCACCGAGCAGGGCAAGCGCGAGATCCTGAACTACGGGCACACGCTCGGGCACGCCATCGAGCACGCGGAGCGCTACCAGTGGCGGCACGGAGCTGCGGTCGCCGTGGGCATGGTGTTCGCGGCCGAACTCGCGCGGCTGACCGGTCACCTGGACGACGCGACGGTGGACCGCCACCGGACCGTGCTCGAGTCGCTCTCGTTGCCGACGACCTACCCCCTCGGCCGATGGGAGGGCCTGCTCGCGACGATGCGCCGCGACAAGAAGGCACGGGCCGGCATGCTGCGGTTCATCGTGCTGGACGGCCTCGCGAAGCCGATCGTGCTCGAGGGGCCGGAACCGGCCCTCCTGTTCACCGCCTACCAGGAGGTCGGGGTCTAGCCCCTCCTCCCGGGGCGGCCCGGAGGGGCACCGGGTCGGCTCCGCTACACTTGTCCGAGGCCTCCGGCCACCCGACGAACACCACCATCTCAACATCGAACGGAACACACGCGCATGGCGAGCACCACGGACATCAAGAACGGCGCCGTTCTCAACATGGACGGCCAGCTCTGGTCCGTCATCGAGTTCCAGCACGTCAAGCCGGGCAAGGGCGGCGCGTTCGTCCGCACCAAGATGAAGAACGTCACGTCCGGCAAGGTCGTCGACCGCACGTTCAACGCGGGGGCGAAGCTCGAGTTCGCGACGGTGGACCGACGCGACTTCCAGTACCTGTACACGGATGGCGACGGCTACGTGTTCATGGACACCGACACCTACGACCAGGTCACGATCCCGAGCGAGATCGTCGGTGACGCCAAGAACTTCCTGCTCGAGTCGTCGATGGCCACCATCGCGATGAACGAGGGCAACCCGCTGTACGTCGAGCTCCCCGCCAGCGTGGTGCTCGAGGTCACGTACACCGAGCCGGGCCTCCAGGGCGACCGCTCGACGGGCGGCACGAAGCCCGCCACCGTCGAGACCGGCTACCAGATCCAGGTGCCGCTCTTCCTCGAGACCGGCACGAAGGTCAAGGTCGACACCCGCACGGGTGACTACCTCGGCCGCGTCAACGACTGAGGCGGGGGTTCGATGAGCGCCCGTTCGAAGGCGCGGAAACGCGCACTCGACATGCTCTACGTCGCCGAGGTCCGCGGCCTGCCCATCGCCGAGGTCCTCGCGACCGAGACCGTCCGCCACCTCGACCAGCCCGAGCGGGCCTCGAGCTGGGACTACGCACGCCAGATCGTCACGGGAGTGGACGACGACCGCGCGGAGATCGACCGGATCATCGTGGACCACGCCCAGGGCTGGACGATCGCGCGGATGCCCGTGCTCGACCGCTGCATCCTCCGCATGGGGGTGTGGGAGATCCGCTGGAACGACGAGGTCCCCGACGCGGTCGCGATCGCCGAGGCCGTCGAACTCGCCCAGTCGCTGTCCACCGACGACTCCGCAGGCTTCGTCAACGGGGTCCTCGGGGCGGTCGCCGGCCGCGCGCGGGCACGGACGGCCACGACGGCCGACGACGCCGGTGCGGTGGCGGAGCCCGATCCGGGTCGGTAGGGTTGCTGGCGATCGAGTCCTTTAATGCCGTCCTGTGAGGCGGGGAAGGAGGTCGGCATGGGCGCCCGCACGGTGCTGCAGTCCGCTGACATCACGCGCGCTATGACGCGCATCGCCCACGAGGTCCTCGAGGCGAACCACGGCGGCTCGGACCTCGTCCTGCTCGGCATCCCGACGCGCGGCGCCGTCCTCGCCGAGCGCCTCGCACGGGTGCTCGAGTCGATCGAGACGGGCGCCGGCACGGTCGGCACCCTCGACGTCACCATGCACCGTGACGACCTCGGCAGGGGCATCGGTCGCGCGCCGCACCGGACCGTCATCCCGGCGAGCGGCATCGACGGCAAGGTCGTCGTGCTCGTCGACGACGTGCTCTACAGCGGCCGGACCGTGCGCGCCGCGCTCGACGCGCTGCAGACGATCGGGAGGCCCAGGGCCGTCCGCCTCGCCGTCCTGGTGGACCGGGGGCACCGGGAACTCCCGATCCGGGCCGACCACGTGGGCAAGAACCTGCCGACCGCGGCGGACGAGCGCATCTCGCTCCACCTCGCCGAGACCGACGGTGTCGACGAGGTCGTCATCGAGGGTGCCCGGACCGCGCCCGAGGTCACCGTCCGATGAGGCACCTGCTGTCCACCCGGGACCTCCCGCGTGCCGAGGCCATCGAGGTGCTCGACGTCGCCGAGGAGATGGCCGACACCGGCACCCGCGAGGTCCGCAAGCTCCCGGCGCTCCGCGGCAAGACCGTCGTGAACCTGTTCTTCGAGGACTCCACCCGGACGCGCATCTCGTTCGAGGCGGCCGCCAAGCGACTGTCCGCCGACGTCATCAACTTCGCGGCGAAGGGATCGAGCGTCTCGAAGGGGGAGTCGCTCAAGGACACCGTGCAGACGCTCGGAGCGATGGGGGTCGACGGCATCGTCATCCGTCACGGGGCGTCGGGCGCCCCGCGCGTGCTCGCCGACAGCGCCTGGGTCGACGCGGCCGTCGTGAACGCCGGGGACGGCACCCACGAGCACCCGACACAGGCCCTCCTCGACGCGTTCACCATGCGCCGTCGGATCCACGGCGCCGACTCGCGGGGCCGGGACCTCGACGGGGTGCGGGTCCTCATCGTCGGCGACGTGCTGCACTCCCGGGTCGCCCGCTCGAACGCGTGGCTGCTCCGCACGCTCGGTGCGCACGTGACCTTCGCGGCACCGCCCACGCTCCTGCCGGTCACGCCACGGCCGTTCGGTGCCGCGGTGCACCACGACCTCGACGCCGCGCTGGCGGAGGCCCCGGACGTCGTCATGATGCTCCGGGTGCAGCAGGAGCGCATGCACGACGCGTTCTTCCCGAACCCCCGCGAGTACACCCGGCACTACGGCCTCACCGCGGGACGCTTCGCGGCGCTGCCGGATCGGACCATCGTCATGCACCCCGGGCCGATGAACCGCGGTCTCGAGATCGCGGGCATCGCGGCCGACGACCCCCGGTCGACCGTCGTCGAGCAGGTCGCGAACGGTGTGTCGGTCCGGATGGCCGTGCTCTACCTCTGCCTCACCGGAGGGGACCGCACGGGTGCCCCGACGACGAGCACCCCGACCGCCGAGGAGGCGACGGCATGACGACCACCCACCTGATCCGCGGCGGCACCCTCGCCGACGGAACCCGAGCCGACGTCCTCCTGCGCGCTGGCCGCATCGCGGAGGTCGGCCCGCGCGTGGACGCAGGGTCGGCGCAGGTCGTGGACGCCGACGGCCTGCTCGTCCTGCCCGGGCTCGTCGACCTGCACACGCACCTCCGCGAGCCGGGCTTCGAGGAGTCCGAGACGGTCCTGACCGGGTCGCGCGCGGCGGCCGTCGGTGGGTTCACCGCGGTCAACGCCATGGCGAACTCCTCGCCCGTCGCCGACACCGCCGGTGTGGTGGAGCAGGTGCAGGCGCTCGGCGACGCCGCCGGCTACGTGACCGTCCGCCCGATCGGGGCCGTGTCCCAGGGGCTCCAGGGCGCGCAGCTGTCCGAGATCGGCGCGATGGCGACCTCCCGAGCGCGGGTGCGGGTGTTCTCCGACGACGGCTCGTGCGTCTCGGACCCGCTCCTCATGCGTCGGGCGCTCGAGTACATCACGGGCTTCGGCGGCGTCCTGGCGCAGCACGCCCAGGAACCGCGTCTGACGATCGGCGCGCAGATGAACGAGGGCGCGCTCTCGTCCGAGCTCGGGCTCGCCGGGTGGCCCGCGGTCGCCGAGGAGGCGATCATCGCCCGCGACGTCCTCCTCGCGGACCACGTCGGCGCGCGTCTGCACGTCTGCCACGTGTCGACCGCCGGCAGCGTCGAGGTCATCCGGTGGGCGAAGTCCCGCGGGATCGCCGTGACGGCCGAGGTCACACCGCACCACCTCCTCCTCACCGAGGACCTCATCGCCGGGGGCCCGGACGGCGTCGACGGCTACGACGCCCGGTACAAGGTGAACCCGCCGCTGCGCCGTCGCGAGGACGTCGAGGCGCTGCGATCCGCGCTGGCCGACGGCACGATCGACATCGTGGCCACCGACCACGCTCCGCACACCGACGAGGCGAAGTGCTGCGAGTGGCCGGCCGCGGCGAACGGCATGGTCGGGCTCGAGTCGGCGCTCAGCGTCGTGCACGAGTCCGTGGTCGCCACGGGTGGTCTCGACTGGGCGGACGTGACGCGTGTGTTGTCCTCGGCGCCCGCGCGGATCGGGCAGGTGGCCGGCCAGGGGCAGGCGATCACGGCGGGCGCACCGGCCGAGGTACTGCTCTACGACCCCGCAGCGTCGCGGACGTTCCAGCGGCAGGACCTGGCGGGCCAGTCGACGAACTCCCCGTACCTCGGCATGCGCCTGCCCGGACGGGTGGTGGCGACGTTCCACCACGGCTCCGCGACGGTCCTCGACGGCCGTGCGGTCGACGCCGAGCGCGTCGCGGCAGCGGCGCGCGCCGCGACGGCGGTGTCGGCATGACCTGGTCCACGGAGGCCGTGATCCTCCTCGTGATCGTCGCGCTGCTCGTCGTGATGGCGCGGACGTGGCGGCGGCGAGGACGCGGGCAGGACGCGGTCGTGCCTCCCGGCCCGGTGCCCCCGGGACTGCACACGGCGCTCGGCTCCTGGGACGGCCTGTACGTGGCGACGACCCGCGCCGATCAGCCGCTCGAGCGGATCGTCGGCGGAGGCCTCGGGTTCCGTGGGCGCGCCGCGCTCAGGGTCCACGACGAGGGCGTCGTGCTCTCGATCGCCGGCGAACCCGAGCGGTTCGTGGATCGTCGTGCAGTCCGCGGGGCGGACCGCGCCACCTGGACGATCGACCGCGTCGTCGAGCGCGGCGGACTCGTCCGACTGCGATGGCGGGCGACCGGCGCCGCAGGTGCGACGGACCTCGACAGCTACTTCCGGTTCCCCTCGGGTGATGCGGCTCCGCTCGCGGCCCTGCGGGAACTGACCCAGACGACCAGCCCGGTGACGGGCGAGCGAGGCCCGGCCACGGGCGACGGAGGAGAACCGACACGATGACAACACGCGAACGGGCACTGCTCGTCCTCGAGGACGGCACCCGCTACGAGGGCTGGGCCTACGGCGCCCGCGGCCGCACGCTCGGCGAGGTCGTGTTCGCCACCGGCATGACGGGGTACCAGGAGACCCTGACGGACCCGTCGTACGCCGGCCAGATCGTCGTGCAGACGGCACCGCACATCGGCAACACGGGTGTGAACGACGAGGACCCCGAGTCCGGTCGGATCTGGGTGGCGGGCTACGTGGTGCGGGACCCGAGCCGCATCGTGTCGAACCACCGCGCGAACGCGAGCCTCGACGACCACCTCGAGCGTGACGGCATCGTCGGGATCTCCGGTATCGACACGCGCGCGGTCACCCGCCGGATCCGCGACGCCGGGGCCATGAAGGGCGGCGTGTTCAGCGGCGCGGACGCGGACCTCGGACCCGACGAGCAGCTCCGTGTCGTGCGCGAGCAGACCGACATGACGGGCCAGAACCTCTCCGCGGCCGTCTCGACCCGCGAGGAGTACGTGCTCGAGCCGGAGGGCGACCGCATCGGGACCCTCGCGGTGCTCGACCTCGGGGTGAAGACGTCGACTCTGCGGTACCTGGCGGCGCGCGGGTTCGAGGTCCACGTGCTGCCGCAGGACGTCTCGATCGACCGGCTGCGCGAACTCGACCCCGACGCCCTGTTCTACTCGAACGGCCCCGGCGACCCGGCGGCCTCGGACGCGCAGGTCGAGCTCCTCCGTGAGACCCTGCGTGACGGCCGGCCGTTCTTCGGTATCTGCTTCGGCAACCAGCTGCTCGGTCGGGCGCTCGGGTTCGGGACGTACAAGCTCCCGTTCGGGCACCGCGGCATCAACCAGCCCGTCCTCGACGCGACGACCGGGCGGGTCGAGATCACGAGCCAGAACCACGGCTTCGCGGTGGACGCACCCGTCGGCGAGGTGCTCGAGTCGCCGATCGGCTTCGGACGGGTCGAGGTGAGCCACTTCAGCCTCAACGACAACGTCGTCGAGGGCCTGCGCGCGCTCGACATCCCCGCGTTCAGCGTGCAGTACCACCCCGAGGCCGCGGCGGGCCCGCACGACAGCATGTACCTGTTCGACCGGTTCCGGGACATGGTGATCGCCCGGCGCGAGGGGCGTCCGCTCGACGCCGCCACGGCCGCCGCCACCACGCCCGCCGCCGACCCGACGCACGACCGGCCGAGCGACAGCTCGGCCACCACGACCGGAAGCAGCAACGACTGATGCCCAAGCGCCCCGACATCACATCCGTCCTCGTCATCGGCTCCGGGCCGATCGTCATCGGGCAGGCCGCCGAGTTCGACTACTCCGGCACCCAGGCGTGCCGCGTCCTGCGCGCCGAGGGCGTCCGGGTCGTCCTCGTCAACCCCAACCCGGCGACGATCATGACCGACCCGGACTTCGCCGACGCCACGTACATCGAGCCGATCACGAACGACTCGCTCGAGGAGATCATCAAGATCGAGCGCCCGGACGCCGTGCTCCCGACGCTCGGCGGACAGACGGCGCTCAACGCCGCGATCGCGCTCGACGAGGCCGGCATCCTCGAGCGCTACGGCGTCGAGCTCATCGGCGCCAAGGTCGACGCGATCCAGCGCGGTGAGGACCGGCAGCTCTTCAAGCAGCTCGTGCTCGAGTCCGGTGCCGACGTGGCCCGGAGCCACATCGCCCACACCGTCGACGAGGCCAAGGCGTTCGCGCTCGATCTCGGCTACCCGCTCGTCATCCGCCCGTCCTTCACGATGGGTGGTCTCGGTTCCGGGTTCGCCTACACCGAGGACGAGCTCGTCCGCATGGTGGGGGACGGCCTCCACGCGAGTCCCACGACCGAGGTCCTGCTCGAGGAGTCGATCCTCGGCTGGAAGGAGTACGAGCTCGAGCTCATGCGCGACCACGCCGACAACACGGTGGTCGTCTGCTCGATCGAGAACGTCGACCCCGTCGGCGTGCACACCGGCGACTCCATCACCGTCGCGCCCGCCCTGACGCTGACCGACCGCGAGTTCCAGAACCTGCGGAACATCGGCATCGACATCATCCGTCGGGTCGGGGTCGACACTGGCGGCTGCAACATCCAGTTCGCGGTCGACCCGGCGACCGGCCGGGTCATCGTGATCGAGATGAACCCGCGGGTGTCCCGCTCGAGCGCGCTCGCGTCGAAGGCGACCGGGTTCCCGATCGCGAAGATCGCGGCGAAGCTCGCCATCGGGTACCGCCTCGACGAGATCCCGAACGACATCACCCAGAAGACGCCGGCGAGCTTCGAGCCGACGCTCGACTACGTCGTGGTCAAGGTGCCGCGGTTCGCGTTCGAGAAGTTCCCCGCGGCCGACGCGACGCTCACGACGACGATGAAGAGCGTCGGCGAGGCCATGGCGATCGGACGCAACTACGCGCAGGCACTGCAGAAGGCGCTGCGCAGCCTCGAGAAGCGCGGATCGAGCTTCCACTGGCCGGCGGAGCCGGGCGACAAGGACGTCCTGCTCGCGGCCTCCCGGGTGCCGACCGACGGTCGCATCGTGACGGTGCAGCAGGCGCTCCTCGCGGGTGCCACGGCGGGGGAGGTCTTCGCGGCGACGGGGATCGACCCGTGGTTCGTCGACCAGATCGTGCTCATCAACGAGGTCGCTGCCGAGGTCCGCGGGGCGTCGACGCTCGACGCGGACACGGTCCGGTGGGCCAAGCAGCACGGCTTCAGCGACGCCCAGATCGCGGAGCTCCGCGGGACCGACGAGCAGTCCGTGCGGGCGACCCGCCACGAGCTCGGGATCCGCCCCGTGTTCAAGACGGTCGACACCTGCGCCGGGGAGTTCCCGGCCCTGACGCCGTACCACTACTCGAGCTACGACGCCGAGACAGAGGTCGCGCCGAGCGACCGCAAGAAGGTCGTCATCCTCGGTTCCGGTCCGAACCGGATCGGGCAGGGCGTCGAGTTCGACTACTCGTGCGTGCACGCGTCCTTCGCACTCGCGGCCGCCGGCTTCGAGACGATCATGGTGAACTGCAACCCCGAGACCGTGTCGACCGACTACGACACCTCGGACCGCCTCTACTTCGAGCCGTTGACCGCCGAGGACGTCCTCGAGGTCATCGAGGCCGAGGCGGCGTCGGGCGAGCTGGTCGGCGTCGTCGTGCAGCTCGGCGGGCAGACCGCGCTCGGGCTCGCGAAGCCGCTCGAGGCCGCCGGCATCCCGATCCTCGGCACGAGCCCGCGGTCGATCGACCTGGCCGAGGAGCGGGGGCTGTTCTCCGGCATCCTCGACGAGGCCGGGCTGGTGGCTCCGCGGAACGGCACGGCGCACGACCTCGAGAGCGCGACCGCCGTGGCCGAGGAGATCGGCTACCCCGTGCTCGTCCGTCCGTCGTTCGTCCTCGGTGGTCGCGGCATGGAGATCGTGTACGACAGCCCCTCGCTCGTCGACTACTTCGACCGCGTCGCCGACCAGGCGATCATCGGCCCGGATCTGCCCTTGCTCGTGGACCGGTTCCTGGACGACGCCGTGGAGATCGACGTCGACGCGTTGTTCGACGGCCAGCGGCTCTACATCGGCGGCGTGATGGAGCACATCGAGGAGGCCGGGATCCACTCCGGCGACTCGAGCTGCACCCTGCCGCCGGTGGGGCTCGGTCGTGCCGAGATCGACGCGGTGCGGGCGGCGACCGAGCGGATCGCCCGCGGGGTCGGCGTGGCAGGTCTCCTCAACGTGCAGTTCGCGATCGCGGCCGGTGTGCTCCACGTCATCGAGGCGAACCCCCGTGCGAGCCGGACCGTCCCCTTCGTGTCGAAGGCGCTCGGCATCCCGCTGGCCAAGGCGGCGGCGCGCGTCATGACCGGCAGCTCGATCGACGACCTCGTCGCCGAGGGTCTCCTCCCCGAGCGTGACGGCTCGGTCGTCCCGATGGAGGCCCCGATCGCGGTCAAGGAGGCCGTGCTGCCCTTCCGCCGGTTCCGGACCCGCGACGGCCAGGTCGTGGACAGCGTGCTCAGCCCCGAGATGCGGTCCACCGGCGAGGTCATGGGCATCGACCGCGACTTCCCGCGGGCGTTCCTCAAGAGCCAGATCGCCGCGTACGGCGGTCTGCCCACCTCGGGCACGGTGTTCGTCAGCGTCGCGGACACGGACAAGCGGGCCATCGTCCTGCCGGTGCACCGCCTCCAGCAGCTCGGGTTCACGATCATCGCGACCGAGGGCACCGCCGAGATCCTGCGCCGCAACGGGATCGACGTCCGCGTGGTCGGCAAGTACAGCCAGGGTGGCGAGAACGTCGTCGACCTCCTGGCCCGCGACGAGGTCGACATCGTCATCAACACGCCGAGCGGGGCGGCCGGTCGCGCGGACGGGTACGAGATCCGCGCCGCGACCGTGGCGGCGGACAAGCCGCTCTTCACGACCATCGCGCAGCTCGGTGCGGCGGTCGCGGCGATCGAGACGATCGGCACCCCGCACAGCGTGCGCAGCCTCCAGGACTACGCCCTCGAGCGGGCGACTTGGTGACCGCCGAGGCGACCGCTCCGTCGGCTCGGACGGGAGGCGCGACACGGTTCGGTGCGCGCCTCCGGTCCGCCATGGGGGAGCGGTCGCCGCTGTGCGTCGGGATCGACCCGCATGCCGCGACGCTCCGCGCCTGGGGACTCCCGCGGAACGAGGCCGGTCTGACCGCGTTCGGCGCGGTGCTCGTCGACGCCGCCGTGGGCCGCGCCGCCGCGGTGAAGCCCCAGGTCGCGTTCTTCGAGGTCGCCGGCGCCGCCGGCTACCGGGCGCTCGAGGCCACGGTCCGGCGCGCACGGGACGCCGGCCTCCTCGTCATCGCGGACGCGAAACGCGGGGACATCGGGTCGACGGGGGACGACTACGCCGCCGCGTGGCTCGACCCCTCCTCGCCGCTCGCGTCCGACGCCCTGACGGTGTCCCCGTACCTCGGGTTCGGCGCCCTCGCCGGGACGCTCGACGTCGCGGCGGCGGCGGGGGCGGGCGTGTTCGTCCTCGCCGCCACGAGCAACCCCGAGGGCCGGGTCCTGCAGACCGCCGTGGTGCAGGAGGGGCCCCGTTCCGGGTCGTCCGTCGCCGCCGGTATCGTTCTGGACGTGGCAGACGAGAACCGACGCAGGGCAGGGGAGCACACGGGCGGGCCGGGGGAGCTCGGCTCGGTCGGACTGGTCATCGGCGCGACGCTCGACCTCGCCGACTTCGGTCTCCGCACGGACGCCGTGGGGTCGGCACCGGTGCTCGCGCCGGGGTTCGGCGCGCAGGGGGCCCGGATCGAGGACCTCCGGGAGCGCTTCGGCGCCGTCGCCGACCAGGTCCTCGTGAACGAGTCGCGTGGCCTGCTGGCGTCCGGTCCGGACGGGGTCCAGGACGAGGTCGCCGCGCGCGTCGACCGCATCGCGGCGGCGCTCGCGTGAACGCGGACGGCGCGGACAACGAGGACGTCCCCCCGGGCGGGGCGTCCGGCCCTCGCGGGTCCCGGCCGCCCGAGGTCGACCGCGCCGCGGCCGCCCGGGCCGCCGTCGCCGCACGCCGGGCGCGGGCAGCCGTGAAGGCCGACGTGGCCTCCGGTGCCCGGTCCGGGCTCGACGTCGCGCGGGCTGCCTGGGGGAGCGACGCGGCCACCGCGGAGCAGTCGCTCCGCGTCCGCGACCTCCTGACGAGCCTCCCGGGCATCGGTCCGGCGCGTGCCGAGAGCGTCATGGCCACGCTCCGCATCGCACCGACGAAGCGGCTGGGCGGCCTCGGCACGCGGCAGCGCGGGGAACTCGCGGACTGGCTGGCGTCGCGGTCCGGTCGTCGCCGACGCGCCTCGCGGCTCGTCGTGCTCGCCGGGCCCACCGCGGTCGGCAAGGGCACGGTCTCGGCGTACATCCGGGAACACCACCCGGAGGTGCTCCTCAGCGTCTCCGCGACGACCCGGGCACCGCGCCCGGGCGAGGTCGACGGCGTCCACTACTACTTCGTCGACGACGTCGAGTTCGACCGGATGGTCCGCGAGCGCGAACTCCTGGAGTGGGCGACGGTCCACAACTCCTACCGGTACGGCACGCCCCGACCGCCCATCGACCGCGCGCTCGACCAGGGGCGCAACGTGCTGCTCGAGATCGACCTGCAGGGTGCGCGGCAGGTCCGGGCCGCGATGCCCGAGGCGCTCCTGGTGTTCCTGCTCCCGCCGACGTGGGAGGAACTCGTCCGGCGGCTCATCGGGCGGGGGACCGAGAGCCCCGCGGAGCAGCAACGGCGGCTCGACACGGCGAAGGTCGAGCTCGCCGCCCAGGACGAGTTCGACGTCCGGATCGTGAACTCGGATGTCCGTACCGCTGCGCAGGAGGTCGTAGACTTGTTCTCCGCGCCGTGACCCGGCGCTCGTCAACCTACCGAGGAGCTCCCATGGCCGACCGTTCCCAGGGCATCATCGATCCGCCCATCGACGACCTGCTCGCCAAGGTCGAGTCGAAGTACGCGCTCGTCATCTTCGCGTCGAAGCGTGCGCGGCAGATCAACGACTACTACGCCGACCTGCACGAGGGCAGCCTGTTCGACAACGTCGGCCCGCTCGTCGACTCGACCATCGACGACAAGCCGCTGTCGGTCGCGCTCCACGAGATCAACGAGAACAAGCTGACTGCCACGCCGCAGACGCCCGACGCCTGATCCGTGACGTCCGCACTCCGCCTCTTCACCTCCGAGTCGGTCACCGAGGGGCACCCGGACAAGATCTGTGACCAGATCTCGGACCGCATCCTCGACGCGCTCCTGACCGTCGACCCCCACGCCCGAGTCGCGGTGGAGACCCTCGTGACGACCGGTCTCGTGCACGTCGCGGGCGAGGTCACGACTGCCGGCTACGTCGACATCCCCACGATCGTGCGCGACGTCATCACCGGCATCGGGTACGACTCGTCCGAGGTCAGCTTCGACGGCCACACCTGTGGGGTCGAGGTCTCGATCGGCTCGCAGTCGCCCGACATCGCGCAGGGCGTCGACGACGCGCTCGAGGCCCGGACGGGCGCGACGGATCCGCTCGATCGCCAGGGTGCCGGTGACCAGGGGATCATGTTCGGCTACGCGACGAACGAGACGCCCGAGTACATGCCGGTCGCCATCTGGATCGCACACCGGCTCGCCGAGCGCCTCGCAGCGGTCCGCAAGTCGGGCGAGCTGCCGTACCTCCGACCCGACGGCAAGACGCAGGTCACGATCGGGTACGACGGCGTGACCCCGCGGACCGTCGAGACCGTCGTGCTGTCGACCCAGCACGCGCCGACCGTGTCGCTCGAGCAACTCACCGTCGACATCACGGCCCGGGTGATCCGCCCCGTGCTCGACACGGTCGCGCTGGACTCGAGCGCCGTGGACGTGATCGTGAACCCGACCGGCCGCTTCGAGATCGGCGGTCCCCAGGGCGACGCGGGGCTGACGGGCCGCAAGGTCATCGTGGACACCTACGGCGGCGCCTCGCGGCACGGTGGTGGTGCCTTCAGCGGCAAGGACCCGTCGAAGGTGGACCGTTCGGCCGCGTACGCCCTGCGGTGGGTCGCGAAGAACGCGGTGGCCGCCGGTCTCGCCGACCGGCTCGAGGTCCAGGTCGCCTACGCGATCGGCCGCGCCGCCCCGGTCGGGCTGTACGTCGAGTCCTTCGGGACCGGCCACGTGGACGACGCCGTGATCGTCGACGCCATCCGGGCGGTCTTCGACCTGCGGCCCGCGGCGATCATCCGCGACCTCGACCTGCTCCGCCCCACGTACGCCGCGACGGCGACCTACGGACACTTCGGTCGGGAGCTCCCCGGGTTCACCTGGGAGGCCCTCGACCGTGTCGAGGCGCTGCGGGTCGCCGCCGGGCTCGTGACGGCCGGGGTCTGACGGTCCGTCGTGCCGGAGGACGCGCCAGCGCCCGCTGAAGCGGCGCGGTCCCCGCGCGCGGCCGCGCGGCCGCCCCTGCCCGGCGCCCCAACGGTGCCGACGGTCGAGGCCGCGGCGTCGCCCGTGCCCGCGGGCACGGCGTCGCCCGCGTCCGCGACCCCGCGGATCGCACGCGTCGTCCTCGACTCACCGCTCCCGCAGCTCGACCGGTTGTTCGACTACCGCATCCCGGACGCGATGCGCGAGGCGTGCCTCCCGGGTGTCCGGGTGCGCGTCCCGCTCCGCACGGGTGCCCGGATCGCGGACGCCTTCGTCGTCGAGGTCGCCACCGAGGGCTCGTTCCCCGGCGACCTCAGTCCGCTCGAGGAGGTCGTGTCGCCCGTCCCCGTCCTGGCGCCGGAGGTCTGGCGGCTGGCGCGCGCCGTCGCGGACCGCGCGGCGGGGGTGGCGAGCGACGTCCTCCGGTTGGCGGTGCCACCGCGTCAGGTCCGCGCCGAGAAGGCGTTCCTCGCACGGGACACCACGACGGTGCCGCCGGTCGTCACCGCGCCGGTGGTGACGGCGTACCCGGAGGGCCGCGTGGAGGCCCTGCTCGAGGACGGCGGTCGCGCCGCGATGACCGCGATCGCGCATCCGGTGCGGCTGCCGGACGACTCCTGGGTGGACGGGTGGGCGCGCACCTTCGCCGAGGCGGCGGCCCGGGTGCTCGCGTCGGAGCGGACCGCGATCCTCGTGGTGCCGGACTTCCGGGATCTCGCCGAGGTCGAGCGCGCCGTCGCCGCCTTCGTCCCCGCGGAGCGTGTGGTGCGGTTCGACGCGCGGCAGACGAACGGGCAGCGCGCCCGCGCACTCCTGACGGCCCGGTCGGGTCCGGTCGTCGTGGTCGGCAACCGCGCGGCGGTGTACGCACCGGCCGAGCGCCTCGGGTTGCTCGCCGTCTGGGACGACGGCGACCCCTCGTTCGTCGAGCAACGCGCTCCCTACGTGCACACCCGTGACGCCGTGCTGCTCCGGACCGCGCAGTCGGGGGCGGCCCTGCTGCTCGCAGCGCACGCGCGGAGCACCGACGTCCAACGTCTGGTCGAACTCGGGTGGCTCGACGACGTCCGGCCCGTCCGCGCGGTCGTCCCGCGCGTGGTGCCGACCGCGCAGCAGACGTCCGCGGAGGGCTGGGCCGCGCACGCCCGGATCCCGTCCGCGGCCTGGCGTGCGGCACGCGAGGCCAGCCGTACCGGTCCCGTGCTCGTGCAGGTGGCGAGTCCGGGGTTCGCGACGGGGCTCGTGTGTGCCGACTGCGGCGACCGGGCCCGCTGTCCGCGGTGCGGGGGACCCCTCGGCCGGGCGACGTCGTCCGGCGTGCCGCAGTGTCGCTGGTGCGGGGCCCTGGCGGTCGGGTACCGGTGTCCCACCTGCCAGGGGTCCACGCTCCGTCCGGTCGGCCACGGCGCGCAGCGCACCGCGGACGAGCTGGGACGGGCGTTCCCCGGGACGCGGATCGTCGTCGCCGACGGCGCCCGTCCGGTGGACGAGGTCGACGACCGACCCGCCGTCGTGGTCGCGACCCGCGGTGCCGAACCGTCGACGCCCGGCGGGTACGCGTGCGTCCTCCTGCTCGACGGCGAGCGCATGCTCGCCCGCGAGGGCCTGCGCGTCGCCGAGGACGTCCTCCGGGTCTGGGCGAACGCGGCGGCCCGGACGGCGCGCGGCGGCACGACGTTCCTCGTCGGCGTCGGCGGACGGCTGGCGACGGCGATGGCCACGTGGCGGCTCGAGGTCCCGGCGCACGACGAGCTCGCCGACCGCCGGGTCCTGCACTTCCCGCCCGCCGTCCGCGTGGCGACGCTGACCGGGACGGACGAGGCGGTGGCCGCCGCGGTCGAGGCGCTCGGCGACGCCCTCGTCGGGCCCGTGCTCGGTCCGGTGGCCGTCGACGACCCCGTACCCGGGACGGTCCGGACGATCGTGCGGTTCCCGTACGCGCACGGCACCGAGGTCGCGGCGACGCTCAAGGCCGAGGTGATCCGGCGGTCGTCGACCCGTCGGGTGCTGCCCGGGGGCAACCGTCGCCGCGCCGCACCTACACTCAGGGTGCGGCTCGACGACGTCGAACCGTTCTCCGAGGGCCCCTGAGCCCCCTCCACCGACCACCACCCGGAGTCCATGCGTCTCGTCGTCGCGGGCAGCCCCGCAGCCGCCGTCCCCACCCTCCGTCGCCTCGCCGCGACGGACCACGAGATCGTCGCCGTCCTGACCCGGCCCCCGACGCCGCAGGGCCGCAAGCGCGTGCTCACCCCGACCCCGGTCGCGGTCGCCGCCGAGGAACTCGGGCTCCCCGTGATCACGGCGTCCCGCGTGGACGCCGACGTCACGGAGCGACTCCGCCTGCTCGGACCGGACCTCGGCGTCATCGTCGCGTACGGTGCGTTGCTCCGTCGTGCCGCGCTCGACGTCCCGCGACACGGCTGGCTCAACCTGCACTTCTCGTCGCTCCCGGCCTTCCGGGGCGCTGCGCCCGTCCAGCGCGCCGTCATGGCGGGCGAGCGGTCGACCGCGGCGACCGTGTTCCGCCTCGTCGAGGAGCTCGACGCCGGACCGGTGTACGCCTCCGAGCCGTTCCCGATCGGGCCCGACGCGACGGCCGGCGAGGTCCTCACCGCCATGGCCGAGACGGGCGCCGAGCTCGTCGCGCGCGTCGTCGACGACGTCGCGGCGGGCCGTGCGGTCGGCGTCGCGCAGGTGGGCGAACCCACCACGGCTCCGAAGACGACCTCCGCCGACGGCCACGTCGCCTTCGACCGTCCGGCTGCGGTCGTGCACGCCCACGTGCGCGGGGTGACGCCGGAACCGGGCGCGTACGCCTACCTCGGTGCCACGCGGGTCAAGCTGCTCCGGACCGCCCGCACGACACCGACGACACGGCCGGCAGGCCTGGTGACGACGACCGAGGAGCTCGCACCCGGTGCGCTCGGGCTGGTCGGCGGCGCGCTCCGTGTGGGCACCGCGACCGAGCCGCTCGAGCTCCTCGAGGTGCAGCCGGCCGGGGGGCGTCCGATGCCCGGCGCGTCGTGGGCCCGCGGTCTCGGGGACCTCACGTCGGCGGTGCTCGCGTGACACCCACGACGCCCGAGGGCAGCGGATGGGGGAACCGCGGTGCGGGGACGAGCGCCCGACGCGTGGCGCTCGACGTGCTCCGTGCGGTCCAGGCGGACGACGCGTACGCGAACCTGTTGCTCCCGGTCCGCATCCGACGCGCCGGGCTCTCCGCCCGGGACGCCGGCTTCGCGACGGAGCTGACGTACGGCACCATCCGGATGATCGGCACGTACGACGCGATCATCGAGGCGGCGTCCGGGCGCCAGGTCGCGAACATCGAGGCCGACGTGCTCGACGTCCTCCGCCTCGGCGTCCACCAGCTCGTCGGGATGCGCGTGCCGTCCCACGCGGCCGTGTCGCAGACGGTCGACCTCACCCGGGCGATCGGAGCGCGTCGGGCGAGCGGGTTCGTCAACGCCGTGCTCCGGAAAGTCGGTGGGCGCGACGCGGACGGCTGGGACGCCGAGATCACCCGCGGCCTGACGGGCGACGACCTGCTCGCGAGGCGCTGGTCACACCCGCGCTGGGTCGTCGGTGCCCTCCGCGACGCCCTCGCCGCCGAGCGCGCCCGCGACGAGCTCGTCGCCCTGCTCGCGGCCGACAACGTGCCGGCCGGTGTGACCCTGGCGGCGCTGCCCGGGCTCGTCGAACCCGGCGACGTGTTGCCGGATGCCGAGGCGGAGCCTCCCGTCTCGCCGGCCGGGGTCCGCGGAGTCGCCGGGGACCCGTCGCGGGTCCCCGCGGTCGCCGACGGCCGAGCGCGGGTGCAGGACGAGGGGTCGCAGCTCGCTGCGCTCGCGTTGACCCGCTCGTCGGCCATCGCTCCGGGGGAGCGTTGGCTCGACCTCTGCGCCGGCCCGGGCGGCAAGGCCGCGCTGCTCGCCGCGGAGGCCCGGGTCGCCGGCGCCACGCTCGTCGCCAACGAGCTCGTCCCGGCGCGTGCGGGACTCGTCCGATCGGCGCTCGAACGCTTCACCGACACCGTGACGGTCACCGAGGGCGACGGCCGCCGGTTCGGACGCCCTGGGGAGGCCGGACCCACTGCCCCCGGCGGCTACGACCGCGTCCTGCTCGACGCGCCGTGCACGGGCCTCGGCGCCCTCCGTCGTCGACCGGAGGCGCGATGGCGGAAGGACCCGGAGGACGTCTCGGAGCTCGCGGTGGTGCAGGCGGAACTGCTGGACGCCGCCGTCGCGTCGCTCGCACCGGGCGGCACGCTCGCGTACGTGACGTGCTCGCCACACCTCGCCGAGACCCGTGGGCAGGTGGACGCGCTCCTCGCCCGGCACGGCGACGTCCTCGAGCAGCTCGACACGGCCTCCGTGGTGCGGAGCATCGCCGCTCGGGACCCGCAGGTCGCCGACGGCGCCACCGTCCAGCTCTGGCCGCACCGCATCGGCACGGACGCGATGTTCATCGCCCTCCTGCGTCGGCGCTGACGGGGCGGGAGCGGCTCCGCCCCGTCGTCGCGCTCCGGGCGCTCCCGGTACGCTCGTCGCGTGACGATCCGCATCGCGCCCAGCATCCTGTCCGCCGACTTCGCCAACCTCGAGCGGGAGCTCGGGCGGATCGCGACGGCGGACATGGTGCACGTGGACGTCATGGACAACCACTTCGTGCCGAACCTGACGATCGGTCTGCCCGTCGTGACGCGGCTGCAGCAGGTCTCGCCCGTCCCGCTCGACGTGCACCTCATGGTCTCCGACGCCGACACCAACGCACCGAAGTACGCCGAGACGGGGGCGGCCAGCGTGACGTTCCACATCGAGGCCGCGACGGATCCCGTGGCCACCGCGGCGGCGATCCGGAGCAACGGCGCTCGCGCGGCCGTGGCGGTCAAGCCCGGGACGGACATCGCGCCCGTGCTCGACCACCTCGACGCGTACGACATGGTGTTGCTCATGACCGTCGAGCCGGGATTCGGCGGTCAGGCGTTCATGCCGCAGGTCATGCCGAAGCTCGCCGTCGCCCGCGCGGCGGTCGCGGCGTCCGGTCTCGACGTGTGGCTCGAGGTCGACGGCGGCATCGCGCTGGACACGGTCGATGAGGCCGTGTCGAACGGCGCCGACACCCTCGTCGCCGGCTCGGCCGTCTACGGCGGGGACCCGGCTGAGCGGATCGCGGGCCTGCGGGCGGCTGCGAGCCGGGTAGCCTGATCGCCGTGAAGACGTTCGATGACCTGTTCGCCGAGCTGTCCGAGAAGGCACGGACGCGTCCCGCGGGGTCGGGGACGGTCGCCGAGCTCGACGCCGGCGTCCACCAGATCGGCAAGAAGATCGTCGAGGAGGCCGCCGAGGTGTGGATGGCCGCCGAGTACGAGGGCGACGTGCGGACCGCCGAGGAGATCTCCCAGCTCCTGTACCACCTGCAGGTCCTGCTCGTCGCGAAGGGCCTGACCCCCGAGGACGTCTACGAGCATCTGTGAGCCGCGCCGGTGACCCACCGGCGGCCTCCCCGATCACCCGAGCCGCTCCTCCAGAAAGCGAGACCCGATGCTCCGCGTCGCCGTGCCCAACAAGGGATCCCTGTCCGAGACCGCGACCGACATGCTGCGCGAGGCGGGCTACGCCGGCCGGCGTGACCCGAAGGCGCTCCACCTCGTCGACGAGCGCAACGGGGTCGAGTTCTTCTTCCTCCGCCCACGTGACATCGCGACCTACGTCGGCTCCGGCGCGCTCGACGTCGGGATCACGGGACGTGATCTGCTGCTCGATAGCGGTTCGACGGCCTCGGAGATCGAGGAGCTCGACTTCGCGGATTCCACGTTCCGGTTCGCCGGGCCGCCCGGACGCTTCACGGAGTTGACGGACCTCGAGGGCGTGCGTCTGGCGACGAGCTACCCGGGGCTCGTCGGCGACTTCCTCGCTCGGCACGGGGTGACCGCGGTCCTCGTGAAGCTGGACGGCGCGGTCGAGAGCGCCGTGCGGCTCGGTGTCGCCGACGCGGTGGCCGACGTCGTCTCGACGGGGAGCACGCTGCGCGCCGCGGGACTCGAGATCTTCGGGCCGGTGATCCTCGAGTCGACCGCCGTGCTCGTGACGACGGACGAGTCGATCGAGGGCATCTCCGTGCTGCGACGACGGCTCCACGGTGTGCTGGTGGCCCGGAGCTACGTGATGCTCGACTACGACATCCCGTCCGTGCTCCTGCCCCAGGCCACGGCGATCGCGACCGGGATCGAGTCACCGACCGTGTCGCCCCTGCACGACCCCACGTGGTCGGCCGTGCGCGTCATGATCCCGCGGGTCGACACGAACCTCATCATGGACGCCCTCTACGAACTCGGCGCGCGCGCGATCCTCGTCAGCGCGATCCACGCCGCGCGACTGTGACCGGGAGCACGGGCATGTCGGTCGCGGTCCGGGTGATCCCGTGCCTCGACGTCTCGGCGGGCCGGGTCGTCAAGGGCGTCAACTTCCTCGACCTGCAGGACGCCGGCGATCCGGTCGAGCTGGCGGCGCGGTACTACGAGCAGGGCGCGGACGAGCTCACGTTCCTCGACGTGTCGGCGACCGTCGAGGGCCGCGCGACCATGTACGAGACCGTCACCCGGACGGCCGAGCAGGTGTTCATCCCGCTCACCGTGGGTGGTGGCGTCCGCAGCGTCGACGACGTCGCCCGTCTCCAGCAGTGCGGCGCGGACAAGATCGGCGTCAACAGCGCGGCGATCGCCCGACCGGCACTCGTCGGCGAGATCGCGGACCGCTTCGGAGCGCAGGCCGTCGTGCTGTCGCTCGACGTCAAGCGCGCCGATCGCATGCCCTCGGGGTTCGTCGTGACCACGCACGGCGGTCGGCGCGAGACCGACATCGACGCCCTCGCCTGGGCGCGGGAGGCCGTGGAGCGTGGCGCGGGCGAGCTGCTCGTCAACTCGATCGACGCCGACGGCACGAAGGCGGGCTTCGACCTCGAGCTCGTCGCCGCCATGCGCGCCGTCGCCTCGGTGCCGGTGATCGCGTCGGGAGGCGCGGGTGCGCTCGAGCACTTCGCGCCCGCGATCGACGCCGGGGCCGACGCGGTCCTCGCGGCCAGCGTGTTCCACCGAGCCGAGATGACCATCGGCGACGTCAAGGACGCCCTGCGCGCGGCCGGACACGCCGTACGCTGATGGACGACATGGCCGACAGCACCAGCACCGCAGTACCGTCCCCCTCGTCCACCGAGGCGGTCCTCGACCGCGCCCGCTTCGGGGCCGACGGCCTCCTGCCCGCCGTCATCCAGGAAGCCGCCACCAAGGACGTCCTCATGCTCGGGTACATGGACCGGGAGGCCCTCCGCCGGACCCTGACGGAGGGTCGCGTCACCTTCTGGTCGCGGTCCCGGCAGGAGTACTGGCGCAAGGGCGACACCTCGGGGCACGCGCAGTTCGTCCGAGCGGCGGCGTTCGACTGCGACGCCGACACGATCCTCGTCACCGTCGACCAGATCGGCGCCGCGTGCCACACCGGTGCGCACCGGTGCTTCGACGTCGACCCGCTCGCACCGGTCGTGGGCAGCGCCGAGGGCACGGCCGGCACCGCCGTGGCCCGCACCGCCGCAGCCGGTGGCGACGCGGCCGACGTCGACGCGAGGGAGGCGACCGGTGCCTGAGGCGACCATCCCGGGCACCGAGGCGGCACCCGTCGATCACCCGCACACGACCGCGCGCGCGGAGTTCGACGCCATGCTCGACGGCCACCGCGTCGTCCCGGTCGTACGAGCGCTCTTCGCGGACAGCGAGACGCCCGTGGGCGTCTACCGGAAACTGGCAGCGGGGCGTCCGGGGAGCTTCCTGCTCGAGTCCGCGGGCCAGGGCGGACTCTGGTCGCGCTGGTCGTTCGTCGGGGTCCGCAGCTTCGGCGTCCTGACGCAGGACGGTACCGAGGCGCGGTGGATCGACACGGGCATCGACGCGGAGCGCGCGGTCGGATCGCTCGAGGGCGCGCCGCTCGACGTGCTTGCACGACTGCACGAGCGGTGGGCGACCCCGCGGCTCGCGGGCATGCCGCCGCTCGTCGGGGGCACCGTCGGGTTCATCGGATGGGAGGCCGTCCGTCAGCTCGAGCACCTCCCGGATGCGCCACCGGCCGAGTTCACGGTGCCGGGCCAAGCGATGGCGTTCGTCTCCGAGCTCGCGGCGATCGACCACCGGACCGGACTCGTGCTCCTCGTGGCGAGCGCCCTCAACGACGGCGCGGACGGCCCCGACGCCATGTGGGCGGACGCACAGGCGCGCCTCGACCGTCTCCAGCGCGACCTCGTACAGCCGTCGGCGGCCACGGTCGCCGAGGCCTTCGACGTGGCGGCGCCGTCCCCGTCCGCTCGCTCGACCCCCGAGGAGTACGCGGCGGCGATCGAGCGTTCGAAGCGCTTCATCCGGGACGGCGACGTGTTCCAGGTCGTCATCTCGCAGCGGTTCGACCAGCCCGTCACGGCCGACCCGCTCGACGTCTACCGCGTGCTCCGGACGCTCAACCCGAGCCCGTACATGTACTTCCTCAGTCTCGCGGACACGAGCGACGAGCCGTACTGGATCGTCGGTGCCTCGCCGGAGGCCCTGGTGCGGGTCGAGGACGGTCGCGCCATGACCCACCCCATCGCCGGCTCCCGGCCTCGCGGTCGCACCACCGAGGAGGACGTGCGTCTCGCCGACGAACTGCTCCTCGACCCGAAGGAACGGGCCGAGCACCTCATGCTCGTCGACCTCGCGCGGAACGACCTCCAGAAGGTGTGCCTGCCCGGCACCGTCGCCGTCACCGAGTTCATGCAGGTCGAGCGGTTCAGCCACATCATGCACCTCGTGTCGAGTGTCGAGGGGACGATCCGCCCCGGGGCGAGCGCGATCGACGTGTTCCGCGCGACGTTCCCGGCAGGCACGTTGTCGGGTGCGCCGAAGCCGCGTGCGCTCGCGATCATCGACGAGCTCGAACCCGCCCAGCGGGGCGTGTACGGCGGCGTCGTCGGCTACTTCGACTTCGCGGGCTCGGCGGACGTGGCGATCGCCATCCGTACGGCGCTGATCCAGGGCGGGGTCGCCCGCGTGCAGGCGGGTGCAGGGCTCGTCGCCGACTCCGACCCGGCCACGGAGCACGTGGAGGCCCAGAACAAGGCCGCGGCGCCGCTGCGCGCCGTCGCGACCGCCAACGCCATGCGGGCGGTCCGGTCGTGAGGCGCTCACGCCCGCTCGTCGTCCTCGCCGGTCTCGCGGTCGCGGGCATCGTGCTCCTGTCCTGGACGCAGACCTGGTTCACGGCGCACCTCGACGCCACGAGCGCGACGGCGAGCACGGTGACGGCGGACGGCTCCGTCGTGCCCTACTCAGCCCTCGCGATCGCCATGTTGGCCCTGTCGATCGCCCTGACCATCGCGGGGCGCGTGCTCCGCGTCGTGCTCGCGGTCGTCGAGGTGCTGCTCGGGATCGCGGTCGTCGTGACGGGCATCGGCCGTCTGACCGATCCCGTGGTCGCCGCGCAGTCCGCGATCAGCGGTGTCACCGGCGTGCAGGACGTCCCCGCGATCCGCTCGATCGTACGGAGCATCGACGTCACCCCGTGGCCGTACGTCGGCATCGCGGGTGGCGTGCTCGCCGTGGCGCTCGGCCTGCTCGTGCTCGTCGTCCAGCGGTCCTGGCCCGGCCCGAGTCGCCGGTACGGGGGCACTGGACGGGTGCCGGCGGCCGACGCGCCGCGGGATGCCATCGTCGACTGGGACGACCTCAGCGCGGGCGTCGACCCCACGGCTGCCGGGACCTCCACCGCCGGGGTCGACGGGGTGGCCGCCGCTGACGGGACGGCGGAGGACCGCACGGTAGGATCGGGGGTGCGTCGCACCGAGGACGACGCACCGGACCACGAGGAGCACCGTGAGCAACACTGAGCCCGCAGAACTCGGCGAGGGACACTCGCCCGCCGCCTGGACGGCCGTGATCATCATGCTGGTCGCCTTCGCCATCGGCGTCATCTGCTTCTGGTTCAGCATCGCGTGGGCGGTCTGGGCGTCCGCCGGACTCCTCGTCGTCGGGCTCATCCTCGGCGGCGTGCTCGCGAAGCTCGGGTACGGCGTCAACGGCCCGAAGTACGTCACGCGCACCCACGAGTGACCCGATGACGGCCGAGCCGACCACGGATCTGCTCGCGGGGCTCGTCGCGGGAGCGCTGGAGGACGCCGCGGCGCGACGGCTCGACCGTCCCGCGGCGGACGTCGAGCGCGACCTCGACCGCGTGTCCTCGCCGCGCGACGCGCTCGCGTTCCTCGCTCCCGGTGACCGCGTGCACGTCATCGCGGAGGTCAAGCGGGCCAGCCCCTCGCGCGGGCCGCTCGCCGAGATCGCCGATCCAGCCGAGCTCGCGAGCCGGTACGAGGCCGGCGGCGCCAGCGCGATCAGCGTCCTGACCGAGGGGCGCAGGTTCCGGGGGAGCCTCGCCGACCTCGAGGCCGTCCGGGCCCGGGTGGCCGTCCCGGTGCTGCGCAAGGACTTCATCGCCGATCCCTACCAGGTGCTCGAGGCGCGGGCGTCGGGCGCCGACATCGTGTTGCTCATCGTCGCCGCGCTGGACCAGCCCCGGCTCGTCGAACTCCACACGCTCGTCGAGCAGCTCGGGATGCGGGCACTGGTCGAGGCCCACTCAGCGGACGAGGTCAGCCGCGGGCTCGACGCCGGGGCGCGCATCCTCGGTGTCAACGCCCGCGACCTGACCGACTTCTCGCTCGACCGCGACCTCTTCGGGCGCCTCGTCGGTGCGGTGCCGGACGGCGTGGTCCGCGTGGCCGAGTCGGCCGTGTCGTCGCCCGCCGACGTCGCCCACTACCGCGCCGCGGGCGCCGATGCCGTGCTCGTCGGCGAGGCCCTCGTGACCGGTGACGACCCGGCGGCGACGCTCGCTGCGTTCCGCGTCGTCTAGAACCCATCCGCCGGGCCCGCCCGGACCCTCCTCACCGGAGCACCACGTGACCCACCTCCGCGACCTCCATGGTCCGTACTTCGGCGACTTCGGTGGACGGTTCGTCCCCGAGTCGCTCGTGTTGGCGCTCGACGAACTCGAGCAGGCCTTCCGCGCCGCCTGGGCGGATCCGGCGTTCCACGCCGAACTCGACGCCCTGCAGCGCGACTACACCGGCCGCCCGTCGATCATCACCGAGGTCCCGCGGTTCGCCGAACACGCCGGTGGTGCCCGGGTGGTCCTCAAGCGCGAGGACCTCAACCACACCGGGTCGCACAAGATCAACAACGTGCTCGGGCAGGCGCTCGTGGCCAAGCGGCTCGGCAAGACCCGGCTGATCGCCGAGACCGGGGCGGGCCAGCACGGCGTCGCCACCGCCACCGCCGCGGCGCTGTTCGGCATGGAGTGCGTGGTCTACATGGGTGCCGTCGACACGGAGCGCCAGGCGCTCAACGTCGCGCGCATGCGGTTGCTCGGGGCCCAGGTCGTCGCCGTCGAGACCGGTTCGCGCACGCTCAAGGACGCCATCAACGAGGCCCTGCGGGACTGGGTGGCGAACGTCGACACCACGCATTACCTGCTCGGCACGGTCGCCGGCCCGCACCCGTTCCCCGAGATGGTCCGTGAGTTCCACAAGGTGATCGGCGAGGAGGCCCGTGCCCAGGTCCTCGAGCTCACCGGGCGCCTGCCCGACGCGGTCGCGGCGTGCGTCGGTGGCGGGTCGAACGCGATGGGCATCTTCGAGGCGTTCCTCGACGACGAGTCCGTGGCGCTGTACGGCTTCGAGGCGGGTGGCGAGGGCGTGCAGAGCGGACGGCACGCGGCGAGCATCACCCTCGGCCGGTCGGGCGTCCTCCACGGGGCGAAGTCCTACCTCATGCAGGACGACGACGGGCAGACGATCGAGAGCCACTCGGTGTCCGCCGGCCTCGACTACCCGAGCGTCGGCCCGGAGCACGCTCACCTCGCTGCGATCGGGCGCGCCACCTACGAGCCGATCACCGACGTCGAGGCCATGGACGCCTTCCGGCTGCTGACGCGCACGGAGGGGATCATCCCGGCGATCGAGTCGGCCCACGCGCTCGCGGGCGCGGTGAAGCTGGGGGCGCGGCTCGGCCCCGACGCCATCGTCCTGGTGTCGCTGTCCGGGCGCGGGGACAAGGACGTCGCGACCGCCAGCCGCTGGTTCGGGCTCATCGACGAGGGAGCGGAGCAGCTGTGAGCACCACGACGTCGCGGTCCGTGCGCGCCGCCATCGACACCGCGAACGCCGAGCGTGCCGGGGCGGTCGTCGGCTACCTCCCCGCGGGGTTCCCGGACCTGCCCACGAGTGTGGCAGCTGCGGTGGCCCTCGCCGAGAACGGGGTCGACGCGATCGAGCTCGGCCTGCCGTACTCCGACCCGGTCATGGACGGCCCGGTCATCCAGCGCGCGACCGAGACGAGTCTCGCGAACGGCTTCCGCGTGGCGCACGTCTTCGATGCCGTGCACGCGATCACCGAGCGGGCCGACGTCCCGGTCCTCGTCATGACGTACTGGAACCCGGTGCTGCGCTACGGCGTCGACCGGTTCGCGGACGACCTCGCCGCCGCGGGCGGGTCCGGGCTCATCACGCCCGACCTCATCCCGGACGAAGCAGGCGAGTGGATCGCCGCGTCCGAGCGCACCGGCGCCGACCGCGTGTTCCTCGCCGCGCCGTCCTCGTCCGACGACCGCATGCGCCAGGCCGTCGAGGCGAGCCGGGGCTTCGTGTACGCCGTGTCCACCATGGGCGTGACGGGTGCTCGTTCGGGCGTCGACGCCGCTGCGCGCTCGGTCGTGTCGCGCCTGCGCTCCGCGGGGGTCGAGCGCACCTGCGTCGGTCTCGGGATCTCGACCGCGGAGCAGGTGTCGGAGATCCTCGCCTACGCGGACGGCGCGATCATCGGTTCGGCGTTCGTCCGGGCACTGCAGGACGAGGGCGTCCGCGGCGTCGGCCGCCGCGCTGCCGACCTGACCCGTGGCGCTACAGTGATCTCCGACGACGGCCCGGCCTCGCCGGTCGTCTGACGGAACAGCGACGAAAGGCGTACGCCCCTCCATGCTTCCCCTGAGCATCCCGAGCCCGAGCACGGCCTGGCAGTACTTCGACCTGACGAACTGGCTGGACCGGGTCTTCGGGTGGTCCTTCCCACTCGACTTCCGGATCCACGCCTACGCCATCTGCATCCTGCTCGGGATCGTCGCCTGCGTCGTCATCACCGACCGTCGGCTGGTGCGTCGCGGCGTCGAGAAGTGGGTCATCGTCGACATCGCGATCGGCGCGGTCCCGCTCGGCATCATCGGCGGGCGCGCCTACCACGTGTTCACCCACGTCGGGGACTACTTCGGGCCGGGCATCGCATGGTGGGAACCGTTCGCCATCTGGGAGGGCGGGCTCGCCATCTTCGGCGCCCTGATCGCCGGCGCCCTCGGTGCCTGGTGGGCCTGCCGGTACGTCGGGCTCCGGTTCACCACCTTCGTCGACGCCGTCGCGCCCGGGCTGCTCGTCGCTCAGGCGTTCGGCCGGCTCGGCAACTACTTCAACCACGAGCTCTTCGGCATGCCGACGAACCTGCCCTGGGGGCTCCAGATCGAGCAGTCGAACCCCGCGTACCCAGTCGGTCTGCCGGCCGGGACGCTGTTCCACCCGACGTTCCTCTACGAGATCATCTGGAACCTCGTCGGGTTCGCGGTCATCATGCTCATCGACCGGCGCTTCCACCTGCAGTGGGGCCGCGTGCTCGCGCTCTACCTGATCTGGTACGGCGCGGGGCGGTCCGTGCTCGAGTCGATCCGGGTCGACACGAGCGAGACCTTCTTCGGAGTCCGCACGAACGTCTGGGCCGCACTCGCGGCGATCGTGCTCGGCATCGTCATCTTCGTCGTGCAGACCCGGCGACACCCGGGTACCGAGCCCAGCGGGTACCTGGCCGGTCGCGGTCCGCGCGCGGCCAGCAGTGTAGGATCTGACGACACCTACTCGGAGTCCGACGACGAACCGCTCGTCGTCACCGATCCGGAACCGGTCGCCACCGCCGCCGACCGCAGCTAGGGCACACCCGAGCTGAACTCCGACCGACCGCGGCAGAGCCGCGGTCCGACGACAGCACGTCCACAGCAACTCGTGATGTCGTCCGGGTCCCGCGCGGGACCCGACCGTCGTAGGGTCACCACAAGTGGCCCAGCACCTCGCACGCCGCCCGGAGCACCGTCACGGGCGGCTGTGCCCGGGCACACGCCTCGCCGCTCGGCGACGTACCACCGGGTCCAGTCGGCCGCTCGACGTCCCAGTTCCCCATCTCCTCGTGAGGACGGTTCCCATGGCGCTCCTGCCACCCCACCAGCGTTTCAGCGCGGTCCCGGCCGCCGTCGGCGCGTACGACCCGGCGAACGAGAAGGACGCCTGCGGTCTGGCCATGGTCGCCACGCTCCGCGGAACGCCCGGTCACGACATCGTCGACGCGGCGCTCGGTGCCCTCCGTCACCTCGAACACCGCGGTGCCATCGGCAGCGACGCCGGCACGGGTGACGGCGCGGGGATCCTCTGCCAGGTCCCGGACGCCTTCCTCCGCGAGGTCGTGCCGTTCGCGCTGCCCGACGCGGGCGGGTACGCGGTGGGTACGGCGTACCTCCCGACCAACCTGGACGCGCGCGCCGCCGTCAAGGCGGCGATCGAGGCCGTCGCGGCGGACGAGGGGCTCCGGGTCCTCGGTTGGCGTGAGGTGCCCGTGCGCCCGGACGAGCTCGGCACGCTCGCGCGAGCTGCCATGCCGGCGTTCGAGCAGTGCTTCGTCGCGAGCGAGCGCCACGACGAGGACGGCACGCCGCGGTCGGGCATCGCGCTCGACCGACAGACCTTCCGCCTCCGCAAGCGGATCGAGCGCGACCAGGACGTGTACTTCATGTCGCTGTCGAGTCGGACCATCGTCTACAAGGGCATGGTCACGACCCTCCAGCTCGAGCCGTTCTACCCCGACCTGAGCGACGAACGGTTCGCCTCGAAGCTCGCGATCGTGCACTCGCGCTACTCGACGAACACCTTCCCGTCCTGGCCACTGGCGCAGCCGTTCCGGATGATCGCGCACAACGGCGAGATCAACACGGTGCGCGGCAACCGCAACTGGATGCGCGCACGGCAGTCGCAGCTCGAGAACGAGCTCCTCGGCGACATGGCGCCGTTGCTGCCGATCGTCAGTCCGGCCGCGAGCGACTCGGCGTCGTTCGACGAGGTCGTCGAACTCCTCAGCCTGTCGGGCCGATCGCTGCCGCACGCCGTGTCGATGATGGTGCCCGAGGCGTGGGAGAACCGCGCGGACATGGACCCCGACCTCCGGGCGTTCTACGAGTACCACTCCATGCTCATGGAGCCGTGGGACGGCCCCGCCGCCATCACGTTCACCGACGGCTCGCTGGTCGGTGCGACGCTGGACCGCAACGGCCTCCGGCCGGGTCGCTTCCTCGTGACCGACGAGGGCCTCGTCGTGCTCGCGAGCGAGACGGGTGTCATCGACGTCCCGGCCGAGCAGGTCGTCCGGAAGGGGCGCCTGCGGCCGGGCCGGATGTTCCTCGTCGACACCGAGGCCGGGCGCATCATCGAGGACGACGAGGTCAAGCGTGAGCTGGCCGCCTCCGGGCCGTGGGCCGCGTGGCTGGCCGCGGGCCGGATCAACCTCGAGGACCTGCCGGACCGCGAGCACGTCGTGCACACCCCGGCGTCCGTGACCCGACGGCAGCGTGCCTTCGGGTACACGGAGGAGGAAGTCCGGATCCTGCTGCGTCCGATGGCGCAGACGGGAGCCGAACCCCTCGGCGCCATGGGGTCGGACACGCCCATCGCGGTGCTGTCGGAGCGACCCCGGTTGCTGTTCGACTACTTCACCCAGCAGTTCGCGCAGGTGACGAACCCGCCGCTCGACTCGATCCGCGAGTCCGTCGTGACGAGCATGGGACTCGGGCTGGGCCCGGAGCGCAACCTCCTCGACGCGACGCCGGAGCACGCGAAGCAGATCGTCCTGGACTTCCCGGTGATCGACAACGACCAGCTCGCCAAGATCGAGCACTTCGAGACCGAGTCCGGCCGGCAGCTCACCGTCACGGTCAAGGGGCTCTACCGCGTCGACGCGGGCGAGCAGGCGATGCAGACGCGCATCCGCGGGGTGCTCGACGAGGTCGACGCCGCGATCGAGGCCGGCAAGCAGTTCATCGTGCTCTCCGACCGTGACGGCACCGTGGACCTCGCGCCCGTTCCGAGCCTGCTCATGCTCGCGGCCGTGCACCACCACCTCATCCGGACCGAGCAGCGGATGAAGGTCGGTCTGATCGTCGAGGCCGGCGATGTCCGCGAAGTCCACCACGTCGCGACCCTCATCGGGTACGGCGCGTCCGCGATCAACCCGTACCTCGCGATGGAGACCTGCGAGAACCTCGTCCGGTCGGGGATGCTCCCCGGCATGACGCCAGAACAGGCCGTCAAGAACGTCATCAAGGCGCTCGGCAAGGGCGTGCTCAAGATCATGTCGAAGATGGGCATCTCGACGGTGTCGAGCTACGCTGCGGCGCAGGCGTTCGAGGCCGTCGGACTGAGCCAGGAGTTCGTCGACGAGTACTTCACCGGCACGTCGTCGATCCTGGGCGGGGTCGGCATCGAGGTCATCGCCCGTGAGAACGCCGAACGGCACGCGAGCGCCTACCCGCAGGACGGTGCGGTCAGCGCACACGAGCGCCTGGCCACCGGTGGTGAGTACCAGTGGCGCCGCGAGGGACCGCCGCACCTGTTCAACCCCGAGACGGTGTTCCGGCTGCAGCACGCCACCCGCGCCCGCCGGTACGACATCTTCCGCGAGTACTCGTCCGCGGTCGACGACCAGGCCGAGCAGCTCATGACCCTGCGCGGACTCTTCTCGTTCCACAAGGGACTCCGCCCGCCGGTGCCCCTCGACGAGGTCGAGCCCATCGAGTCGATCGTCAAGCGGTTCAACACGGGTGCGATGAGCTACGGCTCCATCTCCCGGGAGGCCCACGAGACACTCGCGATCGCCATGAACCGGCTCGGCGGACGCTCGAACACGGGTGAGGGCGGGGAGGACGTCGAACGACTGCTCGACCCCGAGCGCCGGAGCGCGATCAAGCAGGTCGCCTCGGGGCGCTTCGGCGTGACGAGCATGTACCTGACGCACGCGACGGACATCCAGCTCAAGATGGCGCAGGGTGCGAAGCCGGGCGAGGGTGGCCAGCTCCCGCCGGCCAAGGTCTACCCCTGGGTCGCGCGCACCCGCCACGCCACCGCCGGTGTCGGCCTCATCTCCCCGCCGCCGCACCACGACATCTACTCGATCGAGGACCTCAAGCAGCTCATCTTCGACGTCAAGCGAGCGAACCCGTCCGCGCGCGTGCACGTCAAGCTCGTGAGCCAGTCGGGCATCGGTGCGGTCGCGGCGGGGGTCACGAAGGCACTCGCCGACGTCGTGCTCGTCTCGGGCCATGACGGCGGCACCGGCGCGAGCCCGCTCAACTCGCTCAAGCACGCGGGGACGCCGTGGGAGATCGGTCTGGCCGAGACCCAGCAGACGCTCATGCTCAACAAGATGCGCGACCGCGTCGTGGTCCAGGTCGACGGTCAGATGAAGACCGGGCGTGACGTCGTGGTGGCCGCACTGCTTGGGGGCGAGGAGTACGGGTTCGCGACGGCACCGCTCGTCGTCGAGGGCTGCATCCTCATGCGGGTGTGCCACCTGGACACGTGCCCGGTCGGCGTCGCGACGCAGAACCCGGAGCTCCGCAAGCGCTTCACGGGCAAGCCGGAGTTCGTCGTGAACTTCTTCGAGTTCCTGGCACAGGAGGTCCGCGAGTACCTCGCCGAGCTCGGGTTCCGCAGCCTCGAGGAGGCGATCGGGCACACCGAGGTCCTCGACGTCGACCGCGCCGTCGAGCACTGGAAGGCCTCCGGGCTCGACCTCGCCCCGGTCCTGCGCGGGCCGGAGTTCGCCGACGACGAGCCGCGCCGGAACCTGCGCGAGCAGGACCACGAGCTGGACGCCCACTTCGACAACGGGCTCATCCGCGCCGCGACCGACGTCCTCGAGCACGGCGGCCACGTCGCGCTCGACCTGCCGGTCCGGAACACCGAGCGCGCGGTCGGGACCATGCTCGGGCACGAGGTGACGGTGCGACACGGTGAGAACGGCCTCCCGGCCGGCGCGATCGAGGTGACGCTCCGCGGATCCGCTGGGCAGTCGCTCGGCGCGTTCCTGCCCTCGGGCGTCCGCATCCGGCTCTTCGGCGACAGCAACGACTACGTCGGCAAGGGGCTCTCCGGCGGCGAGATCGTCGTCCGCCCCACCGAGGGTGCCGGGTTCGCGGCCGAGGAGAACGTCATCGCCGGCAACGTCATCGGATACGGCGCCACGCAGGGGTCGATGTTCATCCGCGGGATCGTCGGCGAGCGGTTCCTCGTCCGGAACTCGGGCGCCACGGCCGTGGTCGAGGGCGTGGGCGACCACGCGCTCGAGTACATGACCGGCGGTCTCGCACTGATCCTCGGCGCGACCGGCCGCAACCTCGGCGCCGGCATGTCGGGCGGCACGGCGTACGTCCGCGGGCTCCGACCGGAGGACGTCAACCAGGACGCCCTCGCGTCCGGCGAGCTCGTCCTGTCGTCGCTCGACAGCGCGGACGCCGAGATCGTCACCGATCTGCTCGAGCGTCACGTGGCCGAGACCGATTCCGGGCTGGCCCGGTCGATCCTGGCCGAGGACCCGGACCTCACCGCGTTCGTCAAGGTGCTCCCGCGCGACTACGCTGCCGTCCTCAAGACCCGCCAGACCGCGGTCGACGAGGGGCTCGACCCCGACGGCGACGTCGTCTGGAACCGCATCCTGGAGGTCACCGGTGGTTGAGCGCACCCGGATCCGATCCGTCCCACCCACGGGGTCAGTCCGACCCCGATCGACCCGCACGTCACCGGAGGTGATGACCCGTGGCTGACCCGAAGGGCTTCCTCAAGGTCCAGGAACGCGAACTGCCGCCCCGTCGGCCCGTGCCGGTGCGGCTCATGGACTGGAAAGAGGTCTACGAGCAGCAGGAACCGGGTGCGCTCCGGCGCCAGGCCGGCCGCTGCATGGACTGCGGCGTGCCGTTCTGCCACCAGGGCTGCCCCCTCGGGAACCTCATCCCCGAGTGGAACGACCTCATGTGGCGCGGCGAGGGCCGACAGGCGATCGAGCGCCTGCACGCGACGAACAACTTCCCGGAGTTCACCGGGCGGCTGTGCCCGGCACCGTGCGAGGCCGCGTGCGTGCTCGGCATCAACCAGCCACCGGTGACGATCAAGCAGGTCGAGGTCTCGATCATCGACCAGGCGTTCCAGAACGGCTGGGTGACGCCGCACCCGCCCGAGCGACTCACGGGCAAGACGGTCGCGGTCGTCGGGTCGGGTCCCGCGGGACTCGCCGCCGCGCAGCAGCTCACCCGCGCCGGGCACACCGTCGCGGTGTACGAGCGCGACGACCGGATCGGCGGCCTCCTGCGCTACGGCATCCCCGACTTCAAGATGGAGAAGCGGCAGATCGACCTCCGTCTGCAGCAGATGCAGGCCGAGGGCACCCGGTTCCGCGCGGGCGTGGAGATCGGCGTGGACATCAGCTGGTCCGACCTGAAGAGCCGGTACGACGCCGTCGTGGTCGCCACGGGCGCGACGGTCCCGCGCGACCTGCCGATCCCGGGCCGGGACCTGTCCGGCGTCCACTTCGCCATGGAGTACCTCGTGCAGCAGAACCGCACCGGTGCCGGCACGGTGGTCGACAACCAGATCACGGCGGAGGGCAAGCACGTCGTCGTGATCGGTGGCGGTGACACGGGCGCGGACTGCATCGGCACCGCGCACCGGCAGGGCGCCATCAGTGTGACGAACCTGGCGATCGGCAAGCAGCCGCCGCTCGAGCGTCCGTCGGACCAGCCCTGGCCGATGTTCCCGACGGTGTTCGAGGTCTCGAGCGCGCACGAAGAGGGCGGCGAGCGTCGGTACCTCGCCTCGACCGTCGAGTTCCTGGCGAACGAGGCCGGCGAGGTGCGGGCCCTCCGGGTCGCGGAGACCGAGTACCTCGACGGCCGCCGTGTGCCGAAGTCGGGGACCGAGCGTGAGATCCCCGCGGACCTCGTGCTCATCGCGATGGGCTTCACCGGACCGGAACGCGACACGCTCGAGCCGCAGCTGGGCCTCCCGTTCGCGCCGTCCGGCGCCCTCGAGCGGGGCGCCGACTACACGACCAACGAGCCCGGGGTGTTCGTCGCCGGTGACGCCGGTCGCGGGCAGTCCCTCATCGTCTGGGCGATCGCGGAGGGCCGCGCGGCGGCCGCCGAGGTGGACCGCTACCTCGAGGGATCCACTCGCCTCCCGGCCCCGGTCCGTGCGACCGACCGCGCGATCAGCGTCTGACGGAGCGGCACCGGCCGCTAGGCTGCCGGTGGCCGGTCGTCCGGCCGGGACCGCCCGTGCGGGCGCCACCGCAGCACGACATCCACCACACGAAGGACACCATTGAGACGCGCAAAGATCGTTTCGACGCTCGGACCGGCGACCTCGGACTACGAGACCGTCAAGGACATCATCCAGGCGGGCGTCGACGTGGCCCGGCTGAACCTCAGCCACGGTGACTACAGCGTGCACGAGGCGAACTACGAGAACGTCCGACGTGCGGCGGACGACCTCGGCAAGCCCGTCGCGGTCCTCGTCGACCTGCAGGGCCCGAAGATCCGCCTCGCGCGGTTCGCGGACGGCCCCCACGAGCTCGCGGCCGGCGACGTCTTCACGATCACCACCGAGGACGTCCCCGGCTCGAAGGACGTGTGCGGGACGACGTTCAAGGGGCTCCCACAGGACGTCAAGCCCGGCGACCCGCTCCTCATCGACGACGGCCGTGTCCGCCTCCGGGTGCTCGACTCGGACGGCGTCCGCGTGCGCACCGAGGTCGTCGTGCCCGGGACGGTGTCGAACAACAAGGGCATCAACCTCCCCGGCGTCGCCGTGAACGTCCCCGCGTTGAGCGAGAAGGACGAGGCCGACCTCCGCTGGGCGATCCGGCAGGGCGCCGACCTCATCGCGCTCTCGTTCGTCCGCAACGCCGCCGACGTCGAGCGCGCCCACGAGATCATGGACGAGGAGGGCAAGCGGCTCCCGGTCATCGCGAAGGTCGAGAAGCCGCAGGCCGTGGACGCGCTCGAGGAGATCATCGACGCCTTCGACGCGATCATGGTCGCGCGCGGGGACCTCGGTGTCGAGCTGCCGCTCGAGGCCGTGCCGATCGTGCAGAAGCGCGCCGTCGAGCTGTCCCGCCGCATGGCGAAGCCCGTCATCGTCGCCACGCAGATGCTCGAGTCGATGATCTCGAGCCCCATCCCGACGCGCGCCGAGACCTCGGACGTCGCGAACGCGGTCCTCGACGGCGCGGACGCGGTCATGCTCTCGGGCGAGACGAGCGTCGGCGAGTACCCGGTGGAGACGGTCCGCACCATGGCCCGCATCGTCGAGTCGACCGAGGACCACGGCCTCGAGCGGATCGCGCCGCTCGGCACGAAGCCCCGCACCCTCGGCGGTGCGATCACCCTCGCCGCCGTCGAGATCGCGGAGTTCACCGAGGCGTCGTACCTCTGCGTCTTCACGGAGTCCGGCGACTCGGCTCGCCGCATGTCCCGGCTCCGCCACGGTCTGCCGATCATCGCCTTCACCCCGAACGAGGCGACGCGACGCCGCATGGCGCTGACGTGGGGCGTCCGCTCGTTCCTGGTCGAGCGCATGACGCACACCGACGAGCTCTTCCCGCAGGTCGACGACCTCCTCATCGGGCACGGCCTCGCCAAGCCCGGCGACCGCGTCGTCGTCACGGCCGGTTCGCCTCCCGGGCTGCCGGGGTCGACGAACGACCTCCGCGTGCACCGCGTCGGCGACGCCCACGCGGAGGCTGCTCCGGCCTACGTCCGCAACTGACCGCCGGATCCGAACAGGAGGCACGGGGCGTGGTCTCGACGTCGACCGACGGTCGCGCGCGACGTCCGCCGACCGAGCTCCGGCGCTGGCGCCGGTACCTCGCCGACGAACGCGCCGAGGCGACGGTCTACCGGAACCTGGCCGCGCGGCGGTCCGGTGAGGAGCGGGACATCCTGCTCGCCCTCGCCGAGGCCGAGGGGCGCCACGAGCAGCACTGGCTCGAGCTGCTCGGCGACGACGTGGGGCGTCCCCTCCGTGGCGATCTGCGGACCCGGATCCTCGCGGGCCTCGCGAAGCGCTTCGGTTCGGTGTTCGTGCTCGCGCTGATGCAGCGCACCGAGGACCGGTCTCCGTACGGGGCGGACGTCGATGCCTCGGCGGCGATGGCGGCGGACGAGCGCATCCACGGCGAGGTCGTGCGCGGTCTGGCGAACCGGGGGCGACTCCGTCTGTCCGGCACCTTCCGGGCCGCGGTGTTCGGCGCGAACGACGGCCTGGTGTCGAACCTGGCGCTCATCATCGGCATCGGCGCGTCCGGCGCCGACCAGCACGTCGTGTTGTTGAGCGGCGTGGCGGGGCTGCTCGCCGGTGCACTCTCCATGGGGGCGGGGGAGTACGTGTCCGTGCGGTCGCAGCGCGAGCTGCTCGACGCCTCCGCTCCGCATCCCGAGGCCGGCCAGGCCGTGGTCGACCTCGACGTCGACCAGAACGAACTCGCGCTCGTCTACCGAGCGCGCGGGATGGACGAGGCCGCGGCGGCGCAGCACGCCCACGAGGTGCTCACCGGACTCCGGCAGACGTCGGAGACGGGGGCCGTCGGCACGCTGGAGCACGAGGCGGTCGGGAGCGGGCTGAGCGCCGCGTTCTCGAGTTTCGTGTTCTTCGCGTCGGGGGCCGTGGTCCCCGTCCTCCCGTACCTGTTCGGACTCGGGGAGTGGTCCGCCGTCGCGGTCGCCGCGGTGCTGGTCGGCATCGCGCTGCTCGTGTCCGGGGCGGTCGTCGGTGTGCTCTCCGGTGCGTCCCCCGCACGGCGGGCCCTGCGGCAGCTCGCGATCGGGTACGGTGCGGCAGCGGTGACCTACCTGCTCGGGTTGCTGTTCGGGACCGCCGGCATCTGACCGTCCGGGTGGTCCGGTCCCCGGCCGTCCTCCCGCCGGCACGTTCCGGTGCGGGACGCACGGTGCCGTGGCGTCATCCGCGGATCGCGGCGCGGGGCGGGACGAGCAGCAGCGCCGCGATGCCGACGACGACGAGGACGATGCCGGCGAGGACGACGAACGCCGCCAACGCGAGGCCGGGTGCGACCAGGACCGCCACACCGGCGAGGATCGACAGCGCACCGCTCACCGCACTCGGTCCGCGCGACGAGCCCGGGTGACCGACGACCGCGCCGACGAGTGCCGCGACACCCTCGGCGACGAACCCGATCCCGCCGAGCGTCGCCAGGACGACGAGCGGGGCCGCCGGGTCGAGCAGGCAGACGAGCCCCGCGGCTGCCACGAACACGCCACCGACGATCGACACCCAGCGCCAGACCCGGTGCGTGCCCCGGCCGATCGCCGCCGAGGCCACCCGCAGGACCCCGGCGACGACGAGATCGACGCCGAACAGGAGTGCGAGCACGACGAGCGTCGGGCGTGGCCACAGGATGCCGACACCGCCGAGCACGATCGCGACGACCGCGGTGGTCACCACGAACACGCGGAAGGTCCGGACCGCACGTGTGTCCACGTTGGCTGTCCCTCTCCGTCGGGTCCCGGGCTCGGGGTCGGATCCGGGTTCCGGGCAGACGGTACCGATCGGGCGGGCGCCGCGCTCAGCGGGTGTTCAGCGAGCCGACGGAGGACCTCGCGATCATCCGCCGACGTGCGCGCCGAGGAGCAGTCCGGCGGCGTAGGTCGCCGCGAGCGCGAGGGCCCCGCCGACCACCACCCGCACCGTCGCGCGGCCGCGGGCCGCGCCGCCGAGGGTCGCCCCGGTCGCGCCGGTCACGGCGAGGGCGAGGAGCACGGCGACGATCGTCGCGGGCACCCGAGCACCGGCTGGCGGGATCAGGATGGCGAACAGGGGCAACAGGGCGCCGACCGTGAACGTCGCCGCCGAGACCCACGCGGCGCGCCACGGGCTGACCATGTCGGCTTCCTCGTCCGCGAGGGCGATGGCGGCGCGTCGACGTCGCACCTCGGGACGCACGAGCTCGGCCGCGATCGACGCTGCGGTGTCGGGGTCGACGCCGAGGGCGGCGTAGTGACCGGCGATCGCGCCGGCGTCCTCGGCCTCTGCCGCGCGCTCCGCTTGGCGTGCGGCCAGTCCGGTGCGCTGTGCGTCCCGCTGGCCGCTGACCGAGACGTACTCGCCGAGGGCCATCGAGATGGCGCCTCCGACGAGTCCGGCCGTGCCGGCGGCGGCGATCGCTCCGGTCGACGCGCCGGCACCCGCCACGCCGACGACGATCGCCGCGACGGACACGATCCCGTCGTTCGCACCGAGGAGGCCCGCCCGGAGCCAGTTGAGTCGACCGGCGCTCGTCGCGTCGTCGACGGCGCTCGTCTCCGGGAGGGCGAGATCCGTTGCGTGCGACATGCAGGAATGGAACCACCACCGGACCTGCGCCGCCAGCATGGACAGGCTTGCCTCACCTGGTGCCGTCCGGCCCTCCTGCTAGCCTGAGCAGGACGCGAGTGTGGTGGAATCGGCAGACACGGGGCACTCAAAATGCTCTGCCTCACGGCGTGCGGGTTCGAGTCCCGCCACTCGTACCGACGGCGCCCGGCAGGATCACCGGTCGCCGGAACGACGTCGCCTGCTGACCGTCCCGGGACTCCGGGAGGGCCGGGATGCGCATAGTAGGATTGCCGCGTGAGTGACACAGAAGCAACCCCCACCGCACCCCGTCGCGTCGTCGTCGCGGAGGACGAGTCGCTCATCCGCCTCGACATCGTCGAGATCCTCCGGGACAACGGCTTCGACGTGGTCGGCGAGGCCGGCGACGGCGAGACCGCTGTCGCGCTCGCCACGGACCTGCGGCCCGACCTCGTGATCATGGACGTCAAGATGCCGCAGCTCGACGGGATCTCCGCGGCCGAGCGGCTGTCGAAGAACCACATCGCGCCGGTCGTGCTGCTGACGGCCTTCAGTCAGAAGGAGCTCGTCGAGCGTGCGACCGAGGCCGGTGCCCTCGCATACGTCGTGAAGCCGTTCACCCCGAACGACCTGCTGCCCGCGATCGAGATCGCGCTCTCTCGGCACCAGCAGATCATCACGCTCGAGGCCGAGGTCGCCGACCTCGTCGAGCGGTTCGAGACCCGCAAGCTCGTCGACCGCGCGAAGGGGCTCCTCAACGAGAAGATGGGCCTGACGGAGCCCGAGGCCTTCCGGTGGATCCAGAAGGCCTCGATGGACCGGCGGCTCACCATGCACGACGTCGCCAAGGCGATCATCGAGCAGCTCAGCGTCAAGAAGTAGCGCGACCGGCCAGCGGCGCGGCGTCGTTCAGGCGTCGCGGAGCAGGTTGGTGATGCGGACCGTCGAGCAGCGTCGCCCCTCGTCGTCGGTGAGCACGATCTCGTGCGTGCACAGGGTGCGGCCGAGGTGGATCGCGGTGCACGTACCCGTGACGACGCCCGTCGTGGCGCTCCGGCTGTGTGACGCGTTCAGCTCGATGCCGACCGCGATGCGCCCGGGGCCGGCGTGGACGGTCGCCGCCATCGAGCCCAGGCTCTCGGCGAGGACCACGAACGCCCCGCCGTGCAGCAGCCCGACCGGCTGACGGTTGCCCTCGACCGGGATCGTGCCGACGGCGCGCTCGGCGCTCAGCTCGAGGATCTGCATGCCCATCTTCTCGGCGAGTTCACCGATCCCGCGCTGGTCGTACCGCTCGACGCCCTCGGGGGAGCCGGTGATGGTCGGGCTGTCGGTCACTCGTGGCCTCCGAGGTTGTCACCGGCCGTGGATAGGCTGTCCGGGTGTCGGACGCGGAAAAGCCTACCCTCCTGGTCATCGACGGACACTCGCTGGCGTTCCGGGCGTTCTACGCGTTGCCGGTCGACAGCTTCGTGAACCGCGAAGGCCAGCACACGAACGCTATCCACGGCTTCATCTCGATGCTGCTCATGCTCTTGCAGCGCGAACGACCGACCCACATCGCCGTGGCGTTCGACATCTCGCGGTTCTCGTTCCGCACCCGTGAGTACGAGGACTACAAGGGCACCCGCTCCGAGACCCCCGAGGAGTTCAAGGGGCAGATCCCGCTCCTGCAAGAGGCCCTGCACGCCATGGGCATCACCACGGTCACGAAAGAGGACTACGAGGCCGACGACATCCTCGCCACGCTGTCGCTGCAGGGCGCGCAGCAGGGGTACCGCGTGTACGTCGTCTCGGGTGACCGCGACGCCATCCAGCTCGTCGACGACGACGTGACGCTGCTCTACCCGTCGGTGCGGGGCGTGTCCGAACTGACCCGCTACGACCGCGACAAGGTGTACGAGCGGTACGGCATCGAACCGCACCAGTACCCGGACATCGCGGCGCTCGTGGGCGAGACCAGCGACAACCTCGTCGGGATCGACAAGGTGGGCGAGAAGACCGCCGTCAAGTGGATCACCCAGTACGGCTCGCTCGACGGTGTCCTCGAGCACGCCGACGAGATCAAGGGCGTCGTGGGCGCCAACCTCCGCGAACAGAAGGACCGCGCGGTGCGGAACCGCCGCCTGAACCGTCTCGTGCGCGACGTCGAGCTGCCGGTGGGGCCCGCCGACGTCGTCATCCGTCCGGTCGACGAGGCCGCGGTGCGTGAGCTGTTCGACCGCCTGCAGTTCCGCACGCTCCTCGACCGCGTGTTCAAGGTCGCCGGGACCGGTGACGGCGGCGACGCCGCGACCGAGGGCGGGGTGGACGACGGTGCTCCGACGCCGCCGGCCGCGCGGACCCTGATCGACGAGGAGCTGGGACACTGGCTCCGCACCAAGACCGAGCACGACGCGGACAACGGCTTCGGGGTGTCGGTCGAGACCGTCGACGGGCGTCTCAGCGCGATCGGCATCGCGACGCATGACGACGCCGTGCTCGTGCCCGGGGGCAGTGGAGCGCGTGACTACGAGCAGTTGCAGACCTGGCTCGCCGGGGACGCGCCGAAGCACCTGCACGACGCGAAGGCAGCGGTCCAGGCGCTCGCGACGGCGGGGTTCACGCTCGGCGGCCTCGCGGGCGACCCCCGCGTGACGGGGTGGCTCGCGAACCCGGCCCGGCAGGGGCAGTCGCTCGAGGACCTCGTCTACGGCGAGCTCCGCGAGACCATGCCCACGGCCGACCCGAACCAGCTCGTCCCCGAGTCGGAGCCGGCGAGCGCGGCGACACGAGCCTGGTACACCCTCCGGGTCGAGACCGCGCTCCGCGCCCGGATCGACCCCGGGTCGTTGCGCGTGCTCGACGATATCGAGCTCCCGCTCGTGTCCGTCCTCGCCGACATGGAGTCCCGGGGCGTCGCGATGGACCACGCGGTCCTCGCCGACCTGTCGGGCGAACTCGGGGAGCGCGCCTCGGAGCTCGCACAGCAGGCGTTCGCGGAGATCGGGCACGAGGTCAACCTCGGGTCGCCGAAGCAGCTCCAAGAGGTCCTGTTCACCGAGCTCGCGATGCCGAAGACCCGCAAGACCAAGACGGGCTTCTCGACCGACGCCGCGTCGCTCGCGGACCTCCAGGAGCAGCACCCGCACCCGTTCCTCGGCCTGCTGCTGCAGCACCGCGACGCGACCAAGCTGCGGCAGATCGTCGACACCCTCGACGCCGCCGTGGTCGACGGTCGCGTGCACACGACCTACGAACAGACCGGGACGAGCACCGGACGCATCTCGTCGACCGACCCGAACCTCCAGAACATCCCCGTCAAGACCGCGGTCGGCCGTCGGATCCGGTCCGCGTTCACGGTGGCCGCTCCGTACACGACCCTGCTCACCGCCGACTACTCCCAGATCGAGATGCGCATCATGGCGCACCTGTCGGGGGACCCGGGCCTCATCCAGGCGTTCAAGGAGGGCGAGGACCTGCACCGGTTCGTCGGTGCCCGTGTGTTCGGGGTCGAGCCCGCCGACGTCTCCCCGGAGATGCGCACGAAGGTCAAGGCGATGTCGTACGGACTCGCCTACGGACTGAGTGCGTTCGGCCTGTCGAAGCAGCTCCGGATCGACCAGAAAGAGGCACGCGGCCTCATGGCCGAGTACTTCGCGCGCTTCGGAGCGGTGCGCGACTACCTCCGCAACGTCGTGGAACAGGCCCGCGAGGACGGCTACACCGAGACCATCTTCGGTCGCCGGCGTCCGTTCGGCGACCTCAAGAGCCCGAACCGTGTGCTCCGGGAGAACGCCGAGCGGGCTGCGCTCAATGCGCCGATCCAGGGTTCGGCCGCGGACATCATGAAGATCGCGATGCTCGGCGTCGCGGCGGACCTCGACGCGGGTGGCCACGACTCGCACCTGTTGCTGCAGGTGCACGACGAACTCATCCTCGAGGTCGCTCCGGGCGAACAGGACGCGGTCGAGGAGATCGTGCGTCGGCGCATGGGCGGTGCCGCGGACCTGAGCGTGCCCCTCGACGTCCAGGTCGGTACGGGGCCGAACTGGGAGGCAGCGGCGCACTGAGCGACCAGGCGCGATCGCCCGGTCGGACGGTCCGCCGGGGTCGCTCCGGGCCTCCCGGATCGCGGAGTCGGTATGGTCGCACCATGAGCTCCGAGCGTCCTGTCCGCAATCCGTCCGCCGTCGACCTCGTCGCGGAGGACTGGGTGACGACACTCGTCGACCTCGACCCGACGATCGGGACCTACATCGGCGTGGGCGGTCGGCAGGGTGAGTACGGTGACACGTCGCCCGCGGGAGCGGACGCCCTCGCGGACGCCGCACGCGCGGCCCGCCGGAGCCTCGACGCCGCGGAGCCCGTCGACGCGATCGACCGCGTGACGAAGACGGACCTCGGCGCGGAACTCGACCTGGTCGTCGAGTCGTACGACCGGCGACTCCACCTCCGGGACCTCAACGTCATCGCGAGCCCGGCGCAGCACCTGCGGGACGTCCTCGACCTCATGCCGACGGCGACGGCGAACGACTGGTCGGACATCGCGAACCGGCTGTCCGCGCTCCCCGACGCGCTCGAGGGGTACCGCGAGACCCTGCTGCAGGGGACGCGCGAGGGCGTGACCCCCGCGAAGCGACAGGTCGCCGCCGTGGCGCAGCAGGCCCTCCGGAACGCCCGCGACGGCGGGTTCTTCGACGAGCTGGCCGCCGGCGCCGCCCTCGACGACGGTGGTGCGCTGCCGGAGTCGGTCCGTGCCGATGTCACCCGTGGCGCCGCCGTCGCGGCTGCCGCGTACCGATCGCTCGGTCGGTTCCTCGAGCACGAGCTGATGCCGCTCGCCACCCCGGTGGACGCGGTCGGACGCGAGGACTACGAGCTGCACTCCCGTCGGTTCCTCGGCGCGGTCGTCGACCTGGACGAGACCTACGCGTGGGGGCTCGAGGAGCTCGCGCGGATGCGGTCCGAGCAGGAGCGCATCGCCGACCGCATCGAGTCCGGGGCCAGCGTCGCCCGGGCGATCGCGGTGCTCGACGAGGACCCGGCCCGGAAGCTCCACGGCACCGACGCACTCCGCGCCTGGATGCAGGAGACCTCGGACGCCTCGGTCGAGGCCCTGGCGGGGACGTACTTCGACATCCCGGACCCCATCCGTCGCCTCGAGTGCCGGATCGCCCCCACCCACGACGGCGGGATCTACTACTCGGGCCCGAGCGACGACTTCAGCCGGCCGGGCCGCATGTGGTGGTCCGTGCCCGACGGCGTGACCGAGTTCGCGACCTGGCGCGAGAAGACGACGGTGTTCCACGAAGGCGTCCCGGGCCACCACCTGCAGATCAGCCAGGCGGTCTACAACCGCGGCGAGCTCAACACGTGGCGGCGTCAGCTCGCCGGCCCCTCGGGACACGTCGAGGGTTGGGCGCTCTACGCGGAACGGCTCATGGAGCAGCTCGGCCACCTCGACGACGACGGCGACCGCCTCGGCATGCTCGACGGCCAGCGGATGCGGGCGGCCCGCGTCGTCCTCGACATCGGGGTGCACCTGCAGAAGACGAACCCCGACGGCGGTGGTTGGACGCACGAGTACGCGCTCGACTTCATGCGACAGAACGTGAACATGGACGACGCGTTCGTCCGGTTCGAGGTCGACCGCTACTTCGGCTGGCCGGGACAGGCCCCGTCGTACAAGGTGGGTCAGCGTGTGTGGGAGTCCATCCGCGACGAGGCCGCGGCGCGTGCCGGTGCCGACTTCGACCTGCGGGCCTTCCACCGCGACGCCCTGGCCCTCGGCGGGGTCGGACTCGACACGCTCCGGTCGGCGCTGCTCCCCGAGCGGGAATGACCCCCGCCCCGGGGCGGTTACACCCCCTGTCGGGGGTCCCGGGACGGAGCCGTCGCGGGTCCCGCTCGCGGTTGTGACCGTGGGGGAGGCCCGGCTAGACTGGTGCGGCGCAATCCGCGTCAAGCATCCACTTCGCCATGCCGAAGCGTGCACGGACCTCCCGTGCTCGCCAGGGGGACCCCGATCGTCATGGCCCGATCAATGCCCGTTCGGAGCAATCTCTACATGACAACCACCACGACCAAGGCTCCTAAGCAGGTCGCCATCAACGACATCGGTTCGGCTGATGACTTCCTGGCCGAGGTCGAGAAGACCCTGAAGTTCTTCAACGACGGCGACCTGATCTCCGGGACCGTCGTGAAGATCGACCGCGACGAGGTCCTCCTCGACGTCGGTTACAAGACGGAGGGTGTGATCCCCTCCCGCGAGCTCTCGATCAAGCACGACGTCGACCCCAACGAGGTCGTCGAGGTCGGCGACGACGTCGAGGCCCTCGTCCTCCAGAAGGAGGACAAGGAAGGCCGTCTCATCCTGTCGAAGAAGCGCGCGCAGTACGAGCGTGCGTGGGGCGACGTCGAGAAGATCAAGGAGTCCGACGGCGTGGTGACCGGCACGGTCATCGAGGTCGTCAAGGGCGGTCTCATCGTCGACATCGGCCTCCGTGGCTTCCTCCCGGCCTCGCTCATCGAGCTCCGTCGCGTCCGTGACCTCACGCCGTACCTCGGCCAGGAGATCGAAGCGAAGATCCTCGAACTCGACAAGAACCGCAACAACGTGGTCCTGTCGCGCCGCGCCCTGCTCGAGCAGACGCAGTCCGAGTCGCGCACGACGTTCCTCAACAACCTCCACAAGGGCCAGGTCCGCAAGGGCATCGTCTCGTCGATCGTCAACTTCGGTGCGTTCGTCGACCTCGGCGGCGTCGACGGTCTCGTCCACGTGTCCGAGCTCTCCTGGAAGCACATCGAGCACGCCAGCGAGGTCGTCGAGGTGGGCCAGGAGGTCACCGTCGAGATCCTCGAGGTCGACCTCGACCGCGAGCGCGTGTCGCTCTCGCTCAAGGCGACGCAGGAGGACCCGTGGCAGGTCTTCGCCCGCACCCACGCGATCGGTCAGGTCGCGCCGGGCAAGGTCACGAAGCTCGTGCCGTTCGGTGCGTTCGTCCGTGTGGCCGACGGCATCGAGGGCCTCGTGCACATCTCGGAGCTGTCGAACAAGCACGTCGAGCTCGCGGAGCAGGTCGTGTCCGTCGGTGACGAGGTCTTCGTCAAGATCATCGACATCGACCTCGACCGTCGCCGTATCTCGCTCAGCCTCAAGCAGGCGAACGAGGGCGTCGACCCCGAGGGCGACGAGTTCGACCCGGCGCTCTACGGCATGCCGACCGAGTACGACGAGCAGGGCAACTACAAGTACCCCGAGGGCTTCGACCCGGAGACCAACGAGTGGCGCGAGGGCTTCGAGACCCAGCGCGACGCGTGGGAGAAGGAGTACGCGGCTGCTCAGGCTCGCTGGGAAGCGCACAAGAAGCAGGTCGCCGCGTCGATCGCCGAGGAGTCCACGCCCTTCGACGCGCCCGCCGCGTCCGCTGGGTCGTCGTTCTCGAGCGAGACGGCTGGTCAGGGCACCCTGGCCGACGACGCCTCGCTCGCGGCGCTGCGCGAGCGGCTCAGCTCGAACAGCTGACCGCCCGACGCGTCCCGAGAGCCCGGTACCCACGAGGGTGCCGGGCTCTCGCCCGTTAAGGTGGTGGACGTGCGGATCATCGGACTGACGGGTGGCATCGCGGCGGGCAAGTCGACGGTGTCCGCGCGCTGGGCGGAGCGCGGTGCGGTGGTCGTCGACGCCGACCTCCTGGCGCGCGAGGCGGTCGCGCCCGGGAGCCCGGGGCTCGCGGCGATCCGTGAGCGGTTCGGCCCGTCGGTGATCGCGCCGGACGGGTCCCTCGATCGCCCGGCCCTCGGCGCGGTCGTCTTCCGCGACGCGGAGGCGCGCGCCGCCCTCAACGCGATCATCCACCCCGAGGTGTGGCGCATCGCGAAGGAGCGCTTCGCCGAGGCCGAGCGGGCAGATCCCGACGCCGTGGTGGTCTACGACGTGCCGTTGCTGGCCGAAGCCCAGGAGGGACGGCCGCTCCGCTTCGACACCGTGGTCGTCGTGCACGCGCCCGCTCCGGACCGGATCGAGCGCCTGGTGCGCCACCGTGGCATGGAGCGTGGGGACGCGGAACGTCGGGTCGCGGCACAGGCGAGCGACGAGGAGCGGCTCGCGCTCGCGGACCTGGTCGTCGACGCGACCGGTTCGCCAGCCGACACGATCCGCGCTGCGGACGAGGTGTGGGACCGCATGGTCGCGTCTCAACCTGAGTAGTTCTTCTGACCGGTCAGGGAGCAAGCAGCCTGCTCGCGGCGGCGTCCGGTAACGTCCCCGCACGTGTCCTCGGCCGCGCGTCACGCCCTCCATGCCCTGCTCGTGGTCGTACTCGCCGTCACCGTCGTGGTCGCGGTCGTGGTCGTGGTCGACACGGCGTCCGAGCACCAGCAGGCCACCGCCGAGGCTCCCCGGGGTCCGTCGGGGTCGCTCGGCCACGTCGGCCCGCCCGCGGAGACGCATGACTTCCGTCGGTTCCGGATCGGTGCCGTCGACGGGCAGCGCCTCACGCCGAACGCGACGGACTTCGCGTCCCGATCGGTCGGCGACGGCCCCCTGCTGCTGTTCCTGCCCGCCACGCGGGCGCGCCCCGCGGACTACCGGACGTTCCTGTCGGTCGCGTCCCAGGCCGGGTACAACGTGCTCGGACTCGACTACTGGAACCTCGGGACGACGCTGTCCGGGACGTGCGAGAACGACCCCCGCTGCTACACGCAGGTCCAGCGGAACCGGTTCGACGGCACCGATGCCTCCCAGTTCAGCGACGTCGGACCTGCCGGGTCGATCACCGCTCGCCTCCGGGACGCCGTGGCGCACCTGTCGAGCGCGGACCCCGCGGGCGGATGGAACCGCTTCGTGGACGGTTCGGGTCACATCGCCTGGGACCACATCGTGGTGGCCGGCCACTCCCAGGGCGGCGGCGAGGCGGCCTTCATCGCGCACATCCGACCGGTGCTCGGTGCGCTCATGTTCTCGTCGCCTGTCGAGTCCGACGGTGCGGCGCACGCGGCGTGGATGGACCGCCCGGGTGTCACGCCGATCACCCGCGAGTACGCGATCGACGACGTGCGTGACGTGTTCGGGCCGCGCATCCGCGGCTCGTGGCGCGTGCTCGGTCTCGACGGTCCGCACGGCCCGTCGGTCACGACGACGCGGCCTCCATCCGGCGACCCGCACGCGATCCTCACCCGGTTGGACGTCGGTGACCCCGACCAGGCGCACTCGCTCATCATCGACGACGCCACCCCGCTCCAGGCGAACGGCACCCCGCGCATGCTGCCGCTGTGGCACTGGATGCTGACGCGGTTCCCGCTCCCGCAGACCCACGAGCCGAACCCCACGCGCTCCGCGGCACCGACGCCGTCCCAGGGGTGAGGATCCCGCGCCTCTGCACGTTCATAGGGAGCCGCAATAGCATGGGCGAGTGCAACGTGGAGTGGACGACGTCAGCGGAGACCGGCATCCGGAAGGCTCCGGGAGCAGGTCAGCGGAGACCCTCGCCGCCCTGATCCGACGTCGGGGAACCGACGACCCGGACCACCACTACCTGGAGGACGCCCGGTCCGACCGGGTGCTGACGTACCGGGCCTTCGCCGAAGCGGTCCAGGCCTGGACGTCGGTGTTCGACGACCTCGGGATCGCCCCCTCCGGCGCGGTCCTCGTGGATCTCGGGGACCCGCTGTCGTTCGCGGTCGTGCACCTCGCAGCGCTGTCCTCCGGCCGTCGTGCGGTCCCGGTGGACACGGGGCAGCCGACCTCCGAGCCCCTGCGCCTCGCGGACCTGCTCCATGGCGCCTCCCTCGTCGTCTCCGACCGTGCAGACGACGCCACGATCGCCGGGACCGCGGCGGCGCACATCGACCCCGCCACCGGTCACCCGATCGACGTCGTGGCCGGCACCGTCCCGTCGAGCGCTCCCGACGCGCTCGACACCGGGTCCGTCGTGCTGTTCACGTCCGGTTCGACGGGCACGCCGAAGGGCGTCGAACTGCCCGAACCCCAGCTCGTGTTCGTGGCACGAGCGGTCGCCGACCACAACGAGCTCACCCGGGAGGACCGGGGCTTCAACTCGCTCCCGCTGTTCCACGTCAACGCCGAGGTCGTCGGGCTGCTCGCCACCATGGTGGCCGGTTCGACGCTCGTGCTCGACAAGCGGTTCCGACGCACCGGCTTCTGGGAGCTCCTGGCCGAGCGTCGCATCACCTGGCTCAACGCCGTGCCGGCGGTCCTCGCCGTCCTCGCGAAGACGGGGCCGCTCGACCTCCCCGCGGGTCTCCGGTTCGTCCGGAGCGCCTCCGCCCCACTTCCCGACCCGGTCCGAGCGGCCCTCGGTGCGACGCCGCTCGTCGTGAGCTGGGGGATGACCGAGGGTGCCAGCCAGATCACCGCGACCCCCCTCGGTTCAGCGCCCCGACCCGGTTCCGTCGGCGTCCCCGTCGGCTCCGAGGTCCAGGTCCGTGGAGAGGACGGCGCGCTCCTCCCGGCCGGCGACGTCGGTGCGCTGTGGATCCGCGGACCCGGGGTCGTGAGCCGGTACCTGTTCGGCCGGGCCTCCGAGCGGTTCGACGCCGAGGGCTGGTTGTCCACCGGCGACCTCGGCTCGATCTCCGCAGACGGGTGGGTGTCGCTCGCCGGCCGATCGGACGACGTCATCAACCGCGGAGGCGAGAAGGTCTACCCGTCCGAGGTCGAGGACGTCCTGCTCGGCGACGCGCGCGTGCTCGAGGCCGTGGTCGTCGGGCGCCCCGACCCGATCCTCGGGCACGTTCCGGTCGCCTACGTCATCCCGCAACCGAGCGAGGACACGGCGGCCGCGTCGCTCGTCGCCGACCTGACCGCCCGCTGCGCGGCGCAGCTGACCCGGTTCCGCCGGCCGGTCGAGATCATCGTCGTCCCGGACCTGCCCCGGGCGCCGACCGGCAAGGTGCAGCGCGCGCGCGTGCGGGCGATGGCCTCGGTGGAGTAGTCACCGCCTGCGGGACCTTCATCGGATCACGCCGTAGCCTTGAGCGGTGCAATCCGCCCCCGCCGCCACCGACACGAACGTCACCACACCGACACGGCAGAACGGCCGCCCGCGTCACCTGTACGAGGTCGACGTCCTGCGGATCCTGACCTTCGCGTGTGTGATCGGCGTCCACACGACGAGCCACACGACCGCGTCGGACAACCACTTCTACTACGCCCTGCTCGCGCTGTTGCACTTCACCCGCCTCGTGTTCTTCTCGCTGACGGCGTTCGTCCTCGTCTACAGCTACACACTGCGACCGAAGCCGATGTCGCAGTTCTGGCCGAAGCGGTTCCTGCTCGTCGGTGTGCCGTACCTGGCGTGGTCCCTCGTGTACGTCGGGTCGGCGTGGCTCCTCAGCGCGACCGAGCGCGGGGACGTCCCGCTCCTGGTGACGGACCTCGCGCACGGGATCGTGACCGGCACGGCGATGTACCACCTGTACTTCCTGCTCGTGACCATGCAGGTGTACCTGCTGCTCCCGGCGATCATGTGGCTGGTCCGACGCACGCGCCGTCATCACGTGCTGCTGACGGTCGTCGCGCTCGTGGTCAACCTGGTCGTCTACGGCGCGTACAAGTACTGGCCGCACTCGTTCGACTGGATGCACGGGTACAGCAAGCAGTTCTTCTTCATGTACGTCTTCTTCATCGTCTCGGGTGCCGTCGCCGCGGACCACGCGGAGGCGTTCCTCACCTGGATCCGGGTGCGTCGGCGACTCATCGGCTGGGGGGTCACCGGGGTCGGCGTGCTCACCCTCGCCGTGTGGGCGGGGCAGGTGCTCCTCGGCCAGTCCCTGTACGCGGCCGGCACCCCGCTGCAGCCGATCGAGGTCGTCTGGAGCGCCGCGATCGGGATGGGCTTCCTCGCGCTCGGCGCGGCGTGGGCCGACCGACGCGACCCCTCGACCCTCCTGGCGCGCGTCATCGACTACGGGTCCGACCGGTCGTTCGGCATCTTCCTGAGCCACCCGTTCGTGATCTTCCTGCTGCTCTACGGCGACAGCTGGCTGGAGCGGCATGTCGCGCAGCCGTGGCTCACGCCGGTCACGTACGTGCTCGTCATCGTGCTCGCCGTCGCGATCACCGAACTGTTCCGCTGGACGCCGCTCAGCATCCCGCTCACCGGGCGTCCGTCGCTCGGGTCCCGGAGCGCTCGGGAGGCCCGGCGCCGCGGACGGGAGCGGCTCGCGTCCGCGGGCGGTACGACCACGACGACGGCTCGTGCCGTCCGCGACGCGGGACGCGAGCCCTCGAGCGAGGCCGTCGAACCGGATGACGCGCTCGTCGGCGAGACGGACGACGTCGGCGGGTCGCACGTCGAGCGGTGATCCGCGAACGGGCCGTCCCACCCAGGTGGGACGGCCCGTCCGTCGTGGTCTCAGGCGATGCGTTCCGCCGCCGGGACGCCGATCTCGAGCACGCCGTCGGTGACCGTCAGGCGCCTCGGGTTCATGAACCAGGCGACGATCGCGGCGCCGAGGAGGAGTGCGACGGACAGGGCGAACGGCCACTGCCACCCGGACACCCCGACGAGCCACCCGAACACGATGGGGGAGAACACGCCGGCGAAGCCGTAGCCGGTGTTCATCATGCCGCTCGCGGTGCCCGACCACTGGGGGGCGACGTCCATCGGGATGGCCCACAGGTTGGCGTTCGTCAGCTCGAGGAAGAAGAACGAGAGCATGAGCGAGGCGGACGCGAGCCAGAGGTGGTGCGAGAACAGCAGCGGGAGCAGGCACACCGCGGAACCCACGAGCCCGATCAGGAGGACCGTGCGACGGGCCTTGCGCGCGTCACCGGCACGACGGATGAGTCGGTCCGAGACGATGCCACCGACGGTGTCGCCGATCACGCCGGCGAGGAGGATCACCGACGTGTAGCCGGCGTACGTCGTGAGCGGGAGGTGGTAGGAGTCGGCGAGGAATGACGGGATCCAGGTGAGGAACACCCAGAGCGTCCAGCCGTAGCCGAAGTCGACGAACGAGACCGGCAGGATCTGCTTGATGAGCTGGCGCCACGGGACCGGCGGACGCGTGGCGCGCACCTGGGCGGGCGGGAGTTCGTCCAGCTCCCGCTGCGAGATGCCGGGTGCGGTCTCCGGACGATCGCGGAAGAGGAACCACCAGAATCCCGCCCAGATGGCGCTGAGCAGGCCGACGTAGATGAAGGACTCGCGCCAGCCGGCGGCGGCGATGATCGCCGCGACGAGGAGCGGGGCGAGGGCGTTGCCGAGCCGCGAGGCGGAGTGCACGATCCCCTGGGCGAACCCGTTGCGGTCCCGGGGGATCCACCGGCTCATCGCCTGCGTCGCGGTGGGGAACGCGGATCCCTCGGTGAGGCCGAGGAGTGCGCGAGCGAGGAAGAGACTGAGGACGCCGCCCGCGAGGCCCGTCCAGATCGTCGCGACGCCCCAGAGGACACCGATGGCGAGGAGCGACCGACGCGGGCCGATCTTCTCGCCCAGCCAGCCGCCGCCCATCTGGACGAAGGCGTAGGGGAGCGCGAACGCGGACACGATCGCACCCTGCGCCGTCGTCGACAGGTCCAGGTCCTTCGCCATCTCGGGGAGGGCGGTCGAGATGTTCGTCCGGTCGATGTACGAGATCGCGTACATGACGCAGAGCAGGAGCAGGACCCGTCCGCGGAGGCGTCCACGGAAGGGGCTCGCCTTGACGGGTACGGGGGCCGCGGCCGGTTTCGCTGCGGTGGTCATCGCGGGTCCTGTTCTTCGGAGTGAGCGGGGGAGCGGTGGAGCCGGCGACCTGAGCGCCTCCCCACGGTCGATCACGGTATCGCCGGTCCCTATCAGCCATCTTGGAGCGTGATCACACCAGGATACGCGCGAGCGATCAGCCCGCCGCGAACCAGTCGGGCCGCTGTCGGTCGTCGCGCTTAGCATCGACGGCATGACCACGATGATCGAACCCACCCGAGCCCTCCGTCGGTTCGAGGTCATCTCCGAGTACGAGCCCAGCGGTGACCAGCCGGCCGCCATCGCGGAACTCGCGGGGCGGATCAACGCGGGCGAGACGGACGTGGTCCTGCTCGGCGCCACGGGGACGGGCAAGTCGGCGACCACCGCGTGGCTCATCGAGCAGGTGCAACGGCCGACCCTGGTGCTCGCCCACAACAAGACGCTCGCCGCGCAGCTCGCCAACGAGTTCCGCGGTCTGCTCCCGAACAACGCGGTCGAGTACTTCGTCTCGTACTACGACTACTACCAACCCGAGGCGTACGTCCCGCAGACCGACACCTTCATCGAGAAGGACTCGTCGATCAACGCCGAGGTCGAGCGGCTCCGGCACTCGACGACGAACTCCCTGCTGAGCCGCAGGGACACCGTGGTCGTCTCGACGGTGTCCTGCATCTACGGCCTCGGTACGCCGGAGCAGTACATGAACGCGTCCCTCGCGCTGCAGGTGGGACAGCAGATCTCTCGGGACACCCTCGTGCGCCGCTTCGTGGCGATGCAGTACCAGCGCAACGACGTCGACTTCGCCCGGGGCACGTTCCGCGTGCGTGGCGACACGATCGAGATCATCCCCGTGTACGAGGAACTCGCGATCCGCATCGAGATGTTCGGCGACGAGATCGAGGCCCTGACGGCGCTGCACCCGCTCACGGGCAACGTCGTGAAGGAGCTGCCCGCGGTGACCGTGTTCCCCGGCTCGCACTACGTCGCCGCCACCGACGTGATGCACCGCGCGATCGGCACCATCAAGGAGGAACTGGCAGAGCGCCTGGCCGAACTCGAGCAGCAGGGCAAGCTGCTCGAGGCCCAGCGGCTGCGCATGCGCACGACGTTCGACATCGAGATGATGGAGCAGATCGGGTTCTGCAGCGGCATCGAGAACTACTCGCGTCACATCGACGGCCGCGCCCCCGGCGAGGCGCCCCACTGCCTGATCGACTACTTCCCGGACGACTTCCTCGTCGTCATCGACGAGTCGCACGTCACCGTGCCGCAGATCGGCGCCATGTACGAAGGCGACGCGTCACGCAAGCGCACGCTCGTGGAGCACGGATTCCGGCTGCCGAGCGCGATGGACAACCGCCCGCTGACGTGGGAGGAGTTCCTCGACCGCGTCGGTCAAAAGGTCTACCTGTCGGCGACGCCCGGCCGCTACGAGCTGGGTGTGACCGACAGCGTGGTGGAGCAGATCATCCGGCCGACGGGGCTCGTCGACCCGCAGATCGTGATCAAACCGAGTGAGGGGCAGATCGACGACCTGCTCGAGGAGATCCGCATCCGTGTGGACCGGGACGAGCGCGTCCTCGTGACCACCCTGACCAAGCGCATGGCCGAGGAGCTCACGGACTTCCTCGGGAACGCGGGCGTGCGTGTCCGCTACCTGCACTCGGACGTCGACACGCTGAAGCGCGTCGAGCTGCTGACCGAACTGCGGCAGGGCGTGTACGACGTGCTCGTCGGCATCAACCTGCTGCGCGAGGGGCTCGACCTGCCCGAGGTGTCGCTCGTCGCGATCCTCGACGCCGACAAAGAGGGCTTCCTCCGGTCGTCCACCTCGCTCATCCAGACGATCGGTCGTGCCGCCCGCAACGTCAGCGGTGAGGTCCACATGTACGCCGACAAGATCACGGACTCGATGCGGCAGGCGCTCGACGAGACCGAGCGGCGTCGCGAAAAGCAGATCGCCTACAACACCGAGCGTGGGATCGACCCGCAGCCGCTCCGCAAGAAGATCGCGGACATCACCGAGGTCCTCGCGCGCGAGGGCGCCGACACCCGCGAGCTCCTGGAGCGCCGCGGGGCCGGCGACGCCCGTCGCTCGCCCACGCCGAACCTCCGCCGCGAAGGCCTCGCGGCCGAGGGTGCGAGCCAACTCGAGTCGACGATCGCGGACCTCAACGAGCAGATGCTGCAGGCGGCCGGCGAGCTGAAGTTCGAGCTGGCCGCGCGGCTCCGTGACGAGGTCCAGGACCTGAAGAAGGCCCTGCGACAGATGGAGGCCGCCGGACATGTCCGGTGATCCGGCGGTCCGGCGCACCGTCGTCGTGACGGGGGCGAGTGCGGGCCTCGGGTACTTCACGGCCGAGCAGCTCGCCGTGGCGGGGCACCGCGTCGTGCTCGCGTGCCGCGACCGGGAGCGCGCTGCGCGAGCCGAGCAGGCGATCCGTCGTGCGGCACCGGACGCATCGATCGCGCAGGTCCTCGTCGACCTGGCCGACCTCAGGAGCGTCACGGAGGCGGCCGACGCCATCGCCGGTCTCGGACCGGTCGACGCCCTCGTGAACAACGCGGGGGTCGTGGGGTCGCGCCGGGAACGTCGCACCGCCCAGGGGATCGAGCTGCAGATCGGGACGAACCACCTCGGGCACTTCGCCTTGACGGCGCAGGTGCTGCCGCTGCTCGAGCGGACGGCGGGTCGCGTGGTGCACGTCGGGAGCATCAGCCACCGGTGGGTCCGGCTCGACGGACGGGACCCCTTCCGGGCGGATCCCTACGTGAACTACCTCCAGTACGCGCGGAGCAAGCTCGCCGTGATGCTGTTCGGGTTCGAGCTCGCCCAGCGTCTCGCGGACAGCGGCTCCTCCGTGCGGAGCGTCGTGGCGCACCCGGGTCTCGCGCTCGACTCGCTGTCGCCGTCGCGTCCGGGGGTCGTGCCGTCCGGACCCGGAGCACCGTGGCTCCGCGTCGGGGGCCGTCTGGTCGCGCAGGGCAAGGACGCCGGGGCCGTCCCGCTCGTGCACGCCGCGGTGGGCGATGACGTCCGATCCGGCGCGTACTGGGGCCCGGACGGATGGTTCCAGTTGCGCGGAGGGGCGACCGTCGTCCCCGCGGAACCCCATGCCCACGATCGCACCGCGGCAGCGCGCCTCTGGGAGGCCTCGGCGGCGGTCGTGGGGTCGCGAGCCCGCCGTCACGTCGGTCTGACCCCGGGCGTGTGCCGGGCCGGCCGCCGCTGTCCGCGAGGGGCGAACCCCGTGGGACGCGCGGGGCGGGCCGGATGTCAGACGGGCTTCGTAGAATCGAGGTGATGACCATCACCTCCGACCGCGGTACTCCTTCCTCCGATCTGGCGGCCTTCGGGCAGCCCGGCGAGCCGCACGTCCCCGGCGCCAGCATCTCCGGGACATCGACCTCGACGCTCAGCGTCCGGGGTGCGCGCGTGCACAACCTGCGGGACGTCGACCTCGAGATCCCGCGGAACTCCCTCGTCGTGTTCACGGGTCTGTCCGGCTCGGGCAAGTCCTCGCTCGCGTTCGACACGATCTTCGCCGAGGGGCAGCGTCGGTACGTCGAGTCGCTGTCGGCGTACGCGCGCCAGTTCCTCGGGCAGGTGGATCGTCCCGACGTGGATTTCATCGAGGGACTCAGCCCCGCCGTGTCGATCGACCAGAAGTCGACGAACCGCAACCCGCGCTCGACGGTCGGGACGATCACCGAGGTCTACGACTACATGCGGCTGCTGTGGGCGCGCATCGGCGTTCCGCACTGCCCGGTGTGTGGCGAGGTGATCAGCAAGCAGTCGGTGCAGCAGATCGCCGACCAGTTGATGACGCTCGAGACCGGTACGCGGTTCCAGGTGCTGGCACCCATCGTGTCGAAGAAGAAGGGCGAGTTCGTCGATCTCTTCCAGGAACTCGCGGCCTCCGGGTACGCGCGGGCCATCGTCGACGGCGAGCGCGTGCAACTGAGCACACCGCCCACGTTGAAGAAGCAGGTCAAGCACGACATCGCGGTCATCGTCGACCGCCTCGTCGCGTCGGACGACGTCCTCGGGCGCCTGACCGACTCCCTCGAGACCGCACTCCGGCTCACCGGCGGCACCGTCTCGATCGACCTCGTCGACCACGAGGGCCCCGGTGCGGTTCGGACCTACTCCGAGAACCTCTCGTGCCCGAACAACCACCCGCTCGCCCTCACCGAGATCGAGCCCCGGACGTTCTCGTTCAACGCGCCGTTCGGAGCATGCCCCGAGTGCTCAGGCCTCGGTACACGGATGTCGGTCGATCCGGACCTCGTGCTCGGCGATCCCGAGGCGAGCCTCGCCGACGGCGTCGTCCTGCCGTGGACGGGGACGGGCGGCCTCTACAGCTACTTCGAGAAGCTCCTGCAGGGACTCGGCAAGGAGCTCGGGTTCCGGCTCGACACCCCGTGGAACCAGCTCGACCCGGCCGTCCAGGCAGCCATCCTGACGGGCAAGGACTTCGAGGTGTCGGTGTCCTGGCGCAACCGGTTCGGCCGTGAGATGCGCTACACCAGTGGTTTCGAGGGCGTGATGCCCTACATCGAGCGCAAGTACGGCGAGGCCGAGACCGACGCGCAGCGCCAGCGGTTCCAGGGGTACCTCCGCGAGGTCCCGTGTCCCGTCTGCGACGGCACGCGCCTCAAGCCCGAGGTGCTCGCCGTGACGGTCGCGGACCGGAGCATCGCCGACGTCTGCGACCTCAGCCTGGAGGACTCCCACGCCTTCATGGAGTCGCTCGCCCTCACCCCTCGGGAGGCCCACATCGCGGCCGCCGTGCTGCGCGAGATCCGCGCGCGCCTCGAGTTCCTGCTCGAGGTGGGGCTGTCGTACCTGACCCTGTCTCGTGGTGCAGGGTCGCTCTCCGGCGGGGAGGCCCAGCGGATCCGCTTGGCGACGCAGATCGGCTCGGGCCTGACCGGCGTGCTGTACGTGCTCGACGAGCCGAGCATCGGCCTGCACCAGCGGGACAACCGGCGTCTCATCGACACCCTGGTCAAGCTGCGCGACCTCGGGAACACGCTGATCGTCGTGGAACACGACGAGGACACGATCCGGACGGCCGACTGGATCGTCGACGTCGGCCCGGGTGCGGGCGTGAACGGCGGTCGGATCGTGCACTCGGGGCCGTACCAGGAGCTGCTCGACAACCGCGGTTCGACGACCGGGGACTACCTCGCGGGGCGTCGTGCCATCGAGCTCCCTGCAGAGCGTCGTCGCGTCGACCGGAAGCGCGTCATCACCGTCCAGGGGGCACGGGCGAACAACCTGAAGGACGTCGAGGTGCAGTTCCCCCTCGGGGTGTTCACGGCCGTCACCGGGGTCAGTGGTTCCGGCAAGTCGACGCTCGTCAACGACATCCTCTACAAGGTGCTCGCCAACCAGCTCAACGGTGCTCGACACATCCCGGGCAAGCACACCCGCGTGAAGGGCCTCGACCAGCTCGACAAGGTCGTGCACGTCGACCAGGCGCCCATCGGCCGGACCCCGCGGTCGAACCCCGCGACGTACACCGGTGTGTTCGACCGGATCCGGAACCTGTTCGCCGAGACGCAAGAGGCCAAGACCCGCGGCTACGGGCCCGGTCGCTTCAGCTTCAACGTCAAGGGCGGGCGCTGCGAGAACTGCGCGGGCGACGGCACGATCAAGATCGAGATGAACTTCCTGCCGGACGTCTACGTGACGTGCGAGGTCTGTGGCGGTGCGCGCTACAACCGCGAGACCCTGCAGGTCCACTACAAGGGCAAGAACATCTCCGAGGTGCTCGAGATGCCGATCAGCGAGGCGGCCGAGTTCTTCGAGCCGATCTCGGCGATCCACCGCTACATGAAGACCCTCGTCGACGTCGGACTCGGTTACGTGCGTCTCGGTCAGAGTGCCACGACGCTCTCCGGTGGTGAGGCCCAGCGCGTCAAGCTCGCGACCGAACTGCAGCGTCGGTCGAACGGGCGGACCGTGTACGTGCTCGACGAGCCGACGACCGGACTCCACTTCGAGGACGTCCGCAAGCTCCTGCTCGTGCTGCAGGGGCTCGTCGACAAGGGCAACACGGTCATCACGATCGAGCACAACCTCGACGTCATCAAGTCGGCGGACTGGATCGTCGACATGGGCCCCGAGGGCGGGTCGGGTGGTGGCACGGTGCTCGCCACGGGGACGCCGGAACACGTCGCGGACGTGCCGGAGAGTCACACGGGCGTGTTCCTCCGCGAGATCTTCGATGCCCAGGACGCCCGAGTGGGCGCGCAGCGTGCGGTCGACCGTCGGTCGGCGGACCACGTGGCCGGACGCAGTCGGGTCGCGGCGGAGGTCCGGTAGGTGGCGGACACCGTCCCGTGGCGACCGAGAGCGAGCGAGATCCCGACCGACCCGGGCGTGTACCGGTGGCGTGACGCCGACGGGCGCGTGTTGTACGTCGGCAAGGCGAAGAACCTCCGTGCTCGCCTCAGCAACTACTTCGCACCGCTGCCGACCCTGCACGAGCGGACCCGGCGGATGGTCCTCACGGCGGCGAGCGTCGAGTGGACCGTGGTGGGGAGCGAGATCGAGGCACTCCAGCTCGAGTACACGTGGATCAAGGAGTTCGATCCGCCCTTCAACGTCAAGTTCCGGGACGACAAGTCGTACCCGTACATGGCGATCACCCTCGGGGACGAAGCCCCTCGGGTCATGGTCACGCGGAACCGGAAGATCCGGGGCGCCAAGTACTTCGGGCCGTACCCGAAGATCTGGGCGGTGCACGACACGATCGACCTGATGATCAAGGTGTTCCCGATCCGCACCTGTTCGGACTCGAGCTACAAGCGCGCGATGCAGACCGGGCGGCCCTGTTTCCCGGGGCAGATCGGCAAGTGCGGCGGTCCGTGCTCCGGTCGGGTGTCGATCGAGGAGCACCGGGCGATCGTCGAGGAGTTCGTCCGCTTCATGGGCAGCTACGACCGGCGGGTCATCAGCGAACGTCGTGCACGGATGGCAGCCGCCGCCGACGCCATGCACTACGAGGAAGCGGCCCGCTACCGCGACCAGGTCGAGGCGCTCGAGGCGGTGCTCGAGAAGAGCGCCGTCGTGCTCCGCGACTCGGTCGACCTCGACCTGTTCGGTGTCGCCGAGGACGAACTCGCGGCCGCGGTCCAGCAGTTCACGGTGCGGGGTGGCCGGATCCGAGGCGTGCGGGGCTGGGTGGTCGACAAGGAGCTCGACATCAGCACCGGCGAGCTCGTCGAGCAGATCGTGCAGAGCGTGTACGCGGGAGCCGAGGAGCCGCCGCGCGAGGTCGTCGTCCCGGCGCTGCCCGAGGACGCCGACGCCCTCGAGACCTGGCTGTCCGAACAGCGTGGTGGCCGCGCGGTACGACTCAGCACAGCCCAGCGTGGGGACCGTGCCGGCCTGGCGAAGACCGCGACGGTCAATGCTGCCCAGGCCCTGATGCTGTACAAGACCAAGCGGTCGGCCGACTACACGACCCGCTCCGCCGCGCTCGCCGACATCCAGGACGCCCTCGGGATGACCGAGGCGCCGCTGCGGATGGAGTGCTACGACATCTCCCACCTGCAGGGCACGAACATCGTCGCGTCGATGGTCGTCTTCGAGGACGGCCTGCCACGGAAGGACCAGTACCGGCGCTACACGATCGCCGAGTCCCGTGACGACACGGACAGCATGTACCAGGTGCTGTCACGACGCCTCGCGCGGCTCGACGAGGACGCCGACCTCCCGACCGTGGCGGACCCGACCAGCGACGAGGTCGTCGAGCAGGGCACACGCACCAAGCGGTTCGCGTACCGACCGCAGCTGCTCATCGTCGACGGCGGTCAGCCGCAGGTCGAGGCCGCTGCCCGGGCGATGGCCGACGCCGGCGTCACGGACATCGCGCTGTGCGGGATCGCCAAGCGCCTGGAGGAGATCTGGTTACCGGGCGATGACTTCCCGGTGATCCTGCCGCGGAACTCCGAGGCGTTGTTCCTGATCCAGCGGATCCGTGACGAGGCGCACCGGTTCGCGATCACCCACCAGCGGACACGGCGCAAGCGCGATGTCCGGAGCCGGCTCGCCGAGATCCCCGGCCTCGGTCCGACGCGCGTCAACGGTCTCCTCAAGCATTTCGGGTCCGTGGCTCGGCTGCGCGATGCGACACCGGAGGAGATCGCCGAGGTCCCCGGCATCGGTCCGGCGACGGCCGCTGCCGTCCGGAGACAGCTCGACGCGTCGGCACCGACGTCAGCGCCCGAACCCGGGTCAGCGCCCGAAGCGCCCGAACCCGGATCAGCGCCCGAAGCGCCCGAACCCGGGTCAGCGCCCGAAGCGCCGGATCTGCCCGCGCTCCATTCGGTGAGCCGCTAGCCTGGGCGGACCAGTCCGATGACGACCACACCGCACGGTGACCACGGAGCGCGCTCACGAATGACCGACCTCAGTAGTCCCTCGCACGACGTGCTCATCGTGACCGGCATGTCCGGCGCGGGGCGGTCCACCGTCGGGAAGGCGCTGGAGGACCTCGGCTGGTACGTCGTCGACAACCTGCCGACGCAGATGCTCGGTCCGTTGACCGACCTGGCCGAGCGGGCGGGGGAGTCGCTGCCGAAGATCGCGACCGTCGTGGACGTCCGCGGTGGGAGGTTCTTCACCGACCCCGAGGGGGCCGTCCGACGACTCCGGGACAGCACCACCGCACGGGTCCGGGTGCTCTTCCTCGAGGCGACCGACGCCGTCCTCGTCCGGCGGTTCGAGCAGGTGCGGCGGCCCCACCCCTTGCAGGGCGAGGACACGCTCCTCGACGGCATCGGTCGAGAGCGGTCGCGTCTGCTCGGACTCCGTGAAGCCTCGGACGTCGTCATCGACACGTCGGACCTCAACATCCACCAGCTCGCCGCCCGGGTCGCGGAGCAGTTCGCCGAGGACCGGTTCGTGGGCGTGCAGGTGACCCTGATGAGTTTCGGGTTCAAGTACGGACTGCCCGCCGATGCGGACATGGTGGCGGACGTCCGCTTCCTCCCGAACCCCTACTGGGTGCCGGAACTCCGCGAGCACACGGGCCTCGACGCCGACGTCGCGGACTACGTCCTGGGCCAGGACGGAGCACGTCCGTTCATCGACCGCTACGCGGCGGCGGTCGAGCCGGTGCTGGCCGGGTACCAGCGAGAGAACAAGAGACACGCTACGATCGCCATTGGCTGCACGGGCGGCAAGCACCGGTCCGTCGCCATCGTCGCCGAGCTGGCGAGTCTCATCCGCGGGATGCCGAACGTGGCCGTGCGCGTCAAGAACCGCGACCTCGGTAGGGAGTGACCGACCCTCCCTTCCCGCGTGCCCCCGAACGTAAGGAATGATGCATTGCCGTTGACTGCCGAGGTCAAGGACGAACTGGCCCGCGTGGCCGTGAACCGCAACACGGTCCGCGCCGCGGAACTCGCGACGGTGCTGCGGTTCGCGGGGGGCCTGCACGTCATCTCGGGCAGGATCGCGGTCGAGGTCGAACTCGACACCCGGATCATCGTGCACCGCGTGCGGAAGGACCTCGCTGAGCTGTACGGCGTGCGCAGCGAGGCGAGCGTCGGCTCGTCCGCATCCGCGCGGCGCGGGACCCGCTACCTGGTCCGCGTGCTCGAGGCGGGCGAGACCCTGGCGCGCCAGACCGGTCTCATGGACGCCCGTCGTCGCCCGGTTCGGGGCCTCCCGAACCGACTGACGACCGGCAACCGTGACGACCTCGCCGCCATCTGGCGTGGCGCCTTCCTCGCCACCGGCACGCTGACCGACCCGGGGCGCGCTGCCGCGCTCGAGGTCACCTGCCCCGGGAACGAGGCTGCGATGGCGCTCGTCGGAGCGGCGTCCCGCCTCGGTGTCGCGGCGAAGGGCCGGGAGGTCCGGGGCGTCCACCGCGTCGTGATCCGTGACGGTGAGGCGATCGGCCAGATGCTCACCGTCATGGGCGCAGCGCGGTGCAGCGCGGAGTGGGAGGAGCTCCGTCAGCGTCGCGAGGTCCGCGCGACCGCGAACCGGCTCGTGAACTTCGACGACGCGAACCTCCGTCGCTCGGCGCAGGCGGCGGTCGCCGCGTGCGCCCGGGTGGAGCGAGCGCTCGAGATCCTGGGCGACGACGTCCCGGACCACCTGAAGTACGCAGGGGCACTGCGGCTCACCCACCGTGATGCGAGCCTCGACGAGCTCGGGCAGCACGCTGACCCTCCCATGACGAAGGACGCCATCGCCGGACGCATCCGGCGCCTGCTCGCGATGGCCGACAAGAAGGCGCTCGACCTGGGTGTCCCGGGCACCGAGGCGAACCTGCCGGACGACCTCGACGAGGCCTGAGCGCTCGGCCACGGACCCGCGGAAGCGTCTCCCGCGCCCGTCCGTGACGTCGCTCGACCTCGTGCGTCGACCGGTCTGTGCCGACTGCTACTGTCGTCCCGACGACGTCTCGGGCGTATCGTCAGCCTCAGGCGCAGGCCCCGACCTGCACTCCGAACACCAGCGTCGAAAGCACGCTCGACAGACACAGGAGTTCCATTGACCGTCAAGATCGGCATCAACGGCTTCGGCCGGATCGGCCGCAACTTCTTCCGGGCCGCCCTGGCCAAGGGCAGCGAGCTCGAGGTCGTCGCGGTGAACGACCTCACCGACAACAAGGCGCTCGCTCAGCTCCTGAAGTACGACTCGATCACGGGCAAGCTCCCGGCTGAGGTCGGGCTCGAGGGCGACAGCATCGTCGTCGACGGCAAGCCGATCAAGGTCCTGGCCGAGCGCGACCCCGCCAAGCTGCCGTGGGGCGAGCTCGGTGTCGACATCGTCATCGAGTCGACCGGGTTCTTCACGAAGGCCGAGGACGCGCGGAAGCACATCGAGGCGGGCGCCAAGAAGGTCATCATCTCGGCGCCGGCCACGGGCGACGACGTCACGATCGTGCTCGGTGTGAACGAGGGCACCTACGACCCGGCGTCGCACCACATCATCTCGAACGCGTCCTGCACGACGAACAGCCTCGCGCCGCTCGCCAAGGTGTTCAACGACGCGTTCGGCATCGAGCGCGGTCTCATGACGACGGTGCACGCCTACACCGCGGACCAGAACCTCCAGGACGGCCCGCACAAGGACCTCCGCCGCGCCCGCGCCGCCGCGCTCAACATCGTGCCGACCTCGACCGGCGCCGCCAAGGCCATCGGTCTCGTGCTCCCGGAGCTCGCGGGCAAGCTGGACGGATTCGCGCTCCGCGTGCCGGTGCCGACCGGGTCGATCACCGACCTCACGCTCGAGACCTCCTCCGACGTGACGATCGACGACATCAACGCGGCGTACAAGGCCGCCGCGGAGGGGCCGCTCAAGGGCATCCTCGAGTACAGCGACGAGCCGCTCGTGTCGAGCGACATCACGACGAACCCGCACTCGTCGATCTACGACTCGGGCCTGACGAAGGTCATGGGCAACCTGGTCAAGATCACCTCGTGGTACGACAACGAGTGGGGCTACTCCAACCGCCTCGTCGACCTGACGGAGTACGTCGGGGAGCGCCTGTAACCCATGGCACTCCGTACCCTCGAGGACCTCGGCGACCTGGCGGGCAAGCGCGTCGTCGTCCGGTGTGACCTGAACGTCCCGCTGGCCGACGGCACCATCACGGACGACGGCCGCGTGCGCGCGTCGCTCGGCACCCTGAATCGACTCATCGGAGTCGGCGCACGGGTCATCGTGATCTCGCACCTCGGGCGGCCCGACGGCGAACGCAAGGCAGAGTTCAGCCTCGCACCCGTCGCGCAGCGGCTCTCCGAACTGCTCGGCAAGCCGGTCGCCTTCTGCGACGAGACCGTCGGTGACGCCGCCACCGCAGCCGCCGAGGCCCTCGAGGACGGCGACGTCCTGGTACTGGAGAACCTCCGGTTCAACAGCGAGGAGACCGCGAAGGACGTCGGCGTGCGCGGCGACTTCGCGGACCGCATCGCCGCCATGGGCGAGGCGTTCGTCTCCGACGGATTCGGCGTCGTGCACCGCAAGCAGGCGAGCGTCTACGAGTTGGCGGGAGCGTTGCCGAGCGCGGCCGGGCTCCTGATCGAACAGGAGCTCGGTGTCCTCGAGCGCCTGACCACCGAACCCGAGCGCCCCTATACCGTGGTGCTCGGCGGCTCGAAGGTCAGCGACAAGCTCGGCGTGATCGCGCACCTGCTCCCGCGGGTGGACACCCTGTGCATCGGGGGCGGCATGCTGTTCACGTTCCTCGCGGCGCAGGGCCACGGTGTCGGGTCGTCGCTCCTCGAACGCGACCAGCTCGACACCGTGCGGGGCTACCTCGACGAGGCAGCGCAGCGCGGCGTCACCATCGACCTGCCCACCGACGTCGTGGTGGCGTCCGGATTCGCGGCCGACGCCGAGCACGAGGTCGTCGCGGCGGACGCGATCGAGTCCGCCCGCTTCGGCCCGGACGGCATCGGTCTCGACATCGGGCCGGAGACCGCGGCGCGGTTCGCCGACGCGGTCCGCGGCTCGCGGACGGTGTTCTGGAACGGCCCGATGGGCGTGTTCGAGTTCCCGGCGTTCGCCGCTGGGACCAAGACGGTCGCCCAGGCGCTCACCGAGGTCCAGGGCCTCGGGGTCGTCGGTGGCGGCGACTCCGCGGCCGCGGTCCGCTCACTCGGCTTCGACGACGACCAGTTCGGTCACATCTCGACCGGTGGCGGGGCGAGCCTCGAGTTCCTCGAGGGGAAGAGCCTGCCCGGCCTCGAAGCCCTCGGGTGGAGCGCATGACCCGCTCGCCGCTCATCGCGGGCAACTGGAAGATGAACCTGGACCACCTCCAGGCCATCGCCACGGTGCAGAAGCTCGCCTGGACGCTCAAGGACGCCCGACACGACCACGACGACGTCGAGGTCGCGGTGTTCCCGCCGTTCACGGACCTGCGGAGCGTGCAGACGCTCGTCTCCGCGGACAAGTTGCGCATCCGCTTCGGTGGACAGGACCTCTCACGGCACTCGTCCGGCGCGCACACGGGCGAGGTCAGCGGGGCGTTCCTCGCCGCCCTCGACGCGACGTACGTGATCGTCGGGCATTCGGAGCGGCGGACCGAACACGGGGAGACCGACGAGATCGTCGCGGAGAAGACGGCCGCGGCGCTCCGGCACGGCCTGGTTCCGGTCGTGTGCGTGGGTGAGACCGCCGAGGACCGGGAGTCCCACGGTGCCGGCAAGGTACCGGTCGAGCAGCTCGAGGTGGTGCTCCGCGCCGTGCCCGCCGCCGAGATCGTGGTGGCGTACGAGCCCGTGTGGGCCATCGGGTCCGGTCAGGCCGCGACGCCCGAGCAGGCGCAGGACGACTGCGCCGCGCTCCGTCGTGCGATCGCGACCGCATGGGGCGACGACATCGCGGCAAGCACTCGGGTGCTCTACGGCGGTTCCGTGAAGTCCGGCAACATCGCGGGGTTCATGCGGGAGCCCGACATCGACGGCGCCCTCGTCGGTGGCGCGAGCCTCGACGTCGCCGAGTTCGCGGCCATCTGCCGCTTCCGGCAGCACGTCGGCCTCTGACCAGCGTCGGTGCGGGCCGCACGTCTCGCCTCGGGCCGCACGTCTCGCCTCGGGCCGCACGTCTCGCCTCGGCCCGCACCTGGGTGCCGGACGCGTTCCTCCGCATGCCGTGGCAGCCGGCCCGCCACCGCCCGGGAGGCTCGACTCCGGCCGGTACCGTGCCTCACGTTCCCGGTCCGGCGCGCTGTTCGGCGTGGCCGTGCCGTTATACTCGTACAGCTGACTGACACGAAAGGGTCCGCGTGGTCATCCTCCAGGTCGTCCTCCAGGTGCTGCTCGCCATCACGAGCCTCCTGCTGACGCTGCTCATCCTCCTGCACCGCGGTCGCGGCGGCGGTCTCTCCGACATGTTCGGCGGTGGCGTGACGAGCAATCTCGGAGCGTCCGGCGTCGCAGAGCGGAACCTCAACAGGATCACGGTGATCCTCGGGCTGGTGTGGATCGTCTGCATCATCGTGCTCGGTCTCATCAGCAAGTTCACGGCGGGGAGCTGAATACATGGCATCCGGAGGCAGTGCAATCCGAGGGTCACGCGTCGGCGCGGGCCCGATGGGGGAGCAGGACCGCGGCATCCAGGCGGACCGAGTGGCGATCTCGTACTGGGACGCGCTCGGCAACGAGACCGTGCGGTACTTCGCCGCGGGTCTGCCGGACGAGGAGATCCCCGAGGTCATCGACTCACCGTCGTCGGGTCTCCCGGCCGGGCGTGACAAGGACAACCCGCCCCTCGTGACCAAGACCGAGCCGTACAAGACGCACCTCGCGTACGTCAAGGAGCGTCGTACCGAAGAGGAAGCCGCGCAGCTCCTGGAGGAAGCGCTCCAGCAGCTCCGAGCTCGTCGCGGGACGCTCAAGTCGGAGTAGCCCGCGCCGTCGCCCGTCGACGAAGCCCCGGCTCCCATCGCGGGAGGCCGGGGCTTCGTCGTCCCGGCCGTCGCCGCGACCGTCTCGCTCATGGGCGACCATCCGGCGGCCTCGAACGGAGCGCTTGGTGCTCGGGGGAACGAGGACGGCCCCGGTGCTCCTCGAGGGAGCACCGGGGCCGTCGGACGACGCTGTGCGGACGTCAGTACGTCGACGCGATGAGGTTCTCCGGCACGTCGCGCGCGGCGTCCTGATCGATGAAGAACACGGTCCGCTTCCGACCCTGCACACCGCCGACCGGGACGTCCTCGACCGACGCGCCGGCCAGGGCGAGCCCCAGAACCGAAGCCTTCTCGGCGCCGGACAGGACCACCCAGACGCGCTGCGAAGCGTTGATCACCGGGTAGGTGAGGGTGAGCCGCTGCGGCGGCGGCTTGGGGGAGTCGTCCACGGGAACGACGCTGCGGTCGGTGATGGCCAGCTGCGGGAACTCCGGGAACAGCGACGCCGTGTGGCCGTCGGGCCCGACACCGAGGAGGGTGATGTCGAAGCTCGGCGCCATCGCGTCGGACGATGCCGAACCGGCCAGCTCCTCGGCGTACTTGGCCGCGGCCTCGTCGATCGTCAGGCCCTCATCGCTCGACGGCATCCGGTGGATGTTGTCGTCCGGGATGGACACGTGGGCGAAGAAGTCCGACTCCGTGCCGGTGTCGTTCCGGTCGGCGTCGCCCTTCGGGACCCACCGCTCGTCGACCCACCAGACGTGGACCTTCGACCAGTCGACGCTCTCGCGGGCGGGAGACTGCCCGATCGCTGCGAGGACCAGCGTCGACACCGAACCACCCGAGATGGCGATGGACGCCTGCCCCTGGTCGTCGATGACGTCGATGATCTTCGTGATGAAGCGAGCGGCGACCGACGCGCCGAGGGCCTGCTTGTCCGGGTGTACCAGCACCCGTCGTTCGTTGGTCACGTGACTCCGTTTCGATTGCGACTGACGCGGTCGATCAGCCGGCGACGGTGTCGCCGAGCTGGCGGACTCCGTGCTTGACGACGTCTCCGAAGAGCACGTCGGGGTCGAGTCTACGGAGTTCCTCCGCGAGACAGTCCCGGAGACTCCGGCGCGGCAGCGACAGGTCGTGGACCGGCTGTCCCGGCTGCGACAGCGTCGCGACGTCGACGAGTGACCGCTCGAGGACGATGTCCCCCGACTCGCGCGTCAACGTCACGCCGTGGATCCCGCTCGAACCCGTCGCCCGCGGCGAGGTCACCTGGGTGACGGGGACCTGGAGCTGCAGCTGCAGCCATCCGGCGAGCAGGTGGGTGGAGGGTGAGTCGCTGGCGCCCGAGACCTCCACAGCGGTCACCGGCTCGTAGGGTGGCTGGTCGAGCACGGCAGCCAGCTGGTTCCGCCAGAGGGTCAACCGTGTCCACGCGAAGTCGGTGTCACCGGGCGTGTACGAGGCTCCGAGCGCCTCGATCGCGACCCGCGGGTCCGGCTGGTTGGCGGCGTCGGTGATCCGGCGCTGGGCGATCCGGCCGAGTGCGGAGTCCGCCGGGGTCTCCGGAGCGCGCTCCGGCCACCAGGCGACGACCGGCGCGTCGGGCAGCAGGAGCCCCGTGACGAGGCCTTCCTCGTCCGACGCCGTCTCGCCGTAGGCCCGGAGGACGATGACCTCGCTCGCACCGGCGTCGCTCCCGACTCGGATCTGCGCGTCGAGGCGCCCCGGGGACTTCCGGTCGCCCTCGTTCCGGGACACGATCACCACTCGCATCGGGTGCTCGCGAGAGGCCTCGTTGGCCGCCTCGATCGCTTCTTCCTCGTGACCGAGCGAGGTCGCGACGATGAGCGTGAGCACCCGTCCGAGTGCGACCGCGCCGCCCTCCTCACGGATGCGGATGAGGGACTTCTGGATCTTCGAGACCGTGGTGTTCGGCAGATCGATCTTCATGGACGCCTCCAACTCCGGCCGTCGCGGGCGAGCAGGGCATCGGCGGACGCCGGACCCCACGTGCCGGGACGGTACTGCTCGGGCTGACCCTGGGTCGCCCAGAACTCCTCGATCGGGTCGAGGATCTTCCAGGAGAGCTCGACCTCCTGGTGACGGGGGAACAGCGGCGGGTCGCCGAGGAGCACGTCGAGGATGAGCCGCTCGTACGCCTCGGGGCTCGCCTCGGTGAACGCGTGCCCGTAGCCGAAGTCCATGGTCACGTCGCGCACGTGCGTGCCGACGCCCGGGACCTTCGAACCGAACCGCAGCGTCACGCCCTCGTCGGGCTGCACACGGATGACCAGTGCGTTCTGGCCGAGGGGCGAGCGCTCACCGATGCCGAAGATCTCCTCCGGTACCCGCTTGAACACGATCGCGATCTCGGTCACGCGTCGGCCGAGGCGCTTGCCGGCCCGCAGGTAGAACGGGACTCCGGCCCACCGGCGCGTCGCGATGCCGAGCTTGATCGCCGCGAAGGTCTCGGTGGTGGAATCCGGGTTCATCCCGGCCTCCTCGAGGAACCCGAGCACCTTCTCGCCACCCTGCCACCCGCCGGCGTACTGGCCGCGCGAGGTCGCCGTCGCGAGGTCGGCCGGCAGCCGTACCGCGGACAGGACCTTCTCCTTCTCGGCGCGGAGATCCCCCGCCTTGAACGAGACCGGCTCCTCCATCGCCGTGAGCGCGAGGAGCTGCAGCAGGTGGTTCTGGATGACGTCGCGCGCCGCACCGATGCCGTCGTAGTACGCAGCCCGACCCGCCACGCCGATGTCCTCGGCCATGGTGATCTGGACGTGGTCCACGTAGTTCGCGTTCCACAGCGGCTCGTACATCTGGTTGGCGAAGCGGAGCGTCAGGATGTTCTGGACGGTCTCCTTGCCGAGGTAGTGGTCGATCCGGAAGACGTCGTCCGGCGCGAACACGGTCTCGACGATCGCGTTGAGTTCCCGCGCCGTCGTGAGGTCCGAGCCGAACGGCTTCTCGATGACCACCCGGCTCCAGGCCTCGTCGGGCTTCTCGGTGAGGCCGGAGCGCTTGAGCTGCTCGGTGACCACCGGGAACGCCTTGGGCGGGATCGACAGGTAGAACGCGTGGTTACCCATGGTCCCGCGCTCGGCGTCGAGTTCGTCGACGGTCTCCTTGAGCTGTCGGAACGCCTCCGGGTCGTCGAACGACCCCTGGACGAACCGGATGCCCTGCGCGAGCTGGTGCCAGACGGCCTCGTCGAACGGCGTCCGCGAGTAGTCCCGCACGGCGTCGTGGACGACCTGCGAGAAGTCCTGGTCCTCCCAGTCGCGCCGGGCGAACCCGACCAACGCGAAGCCGGGCGGGAGCAGCCCGCGGTTCGCGAGGTCGTAGACCGCGGGCATCAGCTTCTTGCGGGAGAGGTCCCCCGTGACTCCGAAGATGATGAGGGCGCTGGGGCCCGCGATCCGGTTCAGGCGTCGGTCGGACGGCAGTCGGAGCGGATTGTGCTCCGGAGTGATGGCCACCGGTGACATGTGTCGGTGAGCTCCTTCGATGTTCTGGGGACGCAGGGCCGCGGCGATGATGGATGCCACGACCTCGACGTCGGAGACGGTCAGCGTCAGGACCGGGCGACCCCGTGCCGCGAGCACGCTCGCGTCACGGGCTGCCTGGACCTGGACGAGCTGACCGAAGGTGGACGGACGGTCCGGGATCGCGACGCCCAGTTCCACGAAGTCCGGGGCTTCCGGCTCCGGGTGCCGTCCGGGACGATCTCGGTCGCGTCCCGGAGGGGATCGGTGCCCGCGAGCACGGCACTCGAGTACTGCCCGCCCACCTCGTACTGCCCGCCCACCTCGGGGTCGGCGGTGGAGACGCGGTCGACAGCCCCTCGTGGGGTCCGCTCGGGCCGCGATCCGTGCTCGAGCGCCGCGCCGACAGCCGATCGCCCCGGTGCGGGATCGGCGGCGTCGAGGACGACGAGCTCGATGTCGTTCGTCCGTTCGATGATCTCGGGCGCGAGCGACGAAGCGCTCATGCCCTCGAGGACGACGTGGTCGACGCCCTCGTCCTGCAGTTCCGACCTCAGTGCCGCGACCTGCTCCACGAGCGGGCGCGACGCCGAGACCGCCTCGACCCAGCCGCGGCGCCGTGACGCCTCGGACTCGGCCTCCGGGCCCCACAGCGGTCCGACCTCGACCGTGATGCCCGAGGCCACCTGATCGGTGACGACTCGGGACACCACGGTCTCGATCGCAGTCGCTGCGTCGCCCGAAGCGGCGATGGAAACCGTCACTTCGCCCCTTCGAGGGCGGTCTTCACGGTGTCGACGAGCTCGCCCCAGGAGACGTCGAACTTGTCCACGCCCTCCTTCTCGAGGAGCGCCACGACGTCGTCGTAGTCGATGCCGACCGCCGCGAGCTGGTCCATCACCTGGTTGGCCGCGTCGTAGGAGCCCGTGATGGTGTCACCGCGGACCTCGGCGTGGTCGAACGTGGCCTCGAGGGTCTTGCCCGGCATCGTGTTGACGGTCTGGGGTGCGACGAGCTCGACGACGTAGAGCGTGTCGGGGAGCGACGGGTCCTTGACACCGGTCGAGGCCCAGAGCGGACGCTGCGGGTTCGCGCCGGCCTCGAGCAGGCCCTTGGCGCGCTCGGAAGCGAACGCCTGCTCGAACACCTGGTACGCGAGCTGCGCGTTGGCGATGCCGGCCTTGCTCTTGAGCGCCTTCGCCTCGTCCGAGCCGATCGCGTCGAGGCGCTTGTCGATCTCGGTGTCGACGCGCGACACGAAGAAGGACGCCACCGAGTGGATCTTCGAGAGGTCGTGGCCGGCGGCCTTCGCCTTCTCGAGCCCACCGAGGTAGGCGTCGATGACGGCGCGGTAGCGCTCGAGGCTGAAGATGAGGGTCACGTTGACGCTGATACCGGCACCGATGACCTCGGTGATGGCCTCGAGGCCCTCGATCGTCGCCGGGATCTTGATGAGGACGTTCTCCTTGCCGACCTTCTCGTGCAGGAACTTCGCCTCCTTGATGGTCTCGGCCGCGTCGTGCGCGTAACCGGGCTCGACCTCGATGGACACGCGGCCGTCGAAGCCGTTCGACGACTCGTAGATCGACCGGAACTTGTCGCTGGCGTCGGCGACGTCGCGCGTCGTGATCTCGAAGATCGCGTCGACGACCGAGGTGCCCGCCGCGGCGAGCTCCTTGACCTGGTCGTCGTACCGCTCGCCCTTGGCGAGGGCCGACGCGAAGATCGTCGGGTTCGTCGTCACACCGACGACGTTCCGGTCGGCGATGAGCTTGTCGAGTCGTCCGGTCTGGAGCAGCTCGCGCGACAGGTCGTCGAGCCAGATGCTCACGCCCGCAGCGGAGAGCGCGGCGGTGGGGGTGGTGTCAGTCATTTCTCGCTTCATCTCTTTCGTCATCGACCCGTTCCCTGGCGAGCTGCCCGGGCGGGTCCGGTCTGGTGGTGTCGTCGTCCGACGAGGAAGGGGCCGGGTCCGGTGAACCGGACCCGGCCCTCCTGGCTCAGGACGCCGCGATGGTCTCCTTCGCGGCGGCGACCACGGCCTCTGCCGTGAGACCGAACTCCTTGTAGAGCGTCTGGTAGTCCGCCGAGGCGCCGAAGTGCTCGATCGACACGCTGCGGCCCTTGTCGCCGACGATGTCGCGCCAGCTCATCGCGATGCCCGCCTCGACCGAGACGCGCGCGGTGATCGCCGACGGGAGCACGCTCTCGCGGTACTCCTCCGGCTGGGCCATGAACCACTCGAGGCTCGGGGCGGACACGACGCGCGCGTTCACGCCCTCGGTCTTGAGCTGCTCGCGAGCCGCGACCGCGATCTGGACCTCGGAACCGGTCGCGATGAGGATCACGTCCGGCGTCCCGTTCGGCGCCTCGGCGAGCACGTACGCGCCCTTGGCGACGTTCTTCGCCGAGGCGAAGGTGTCGCCGGTGGCGTCGCCGTCACCGCGCTCGAAGACCGGGAGGTTCTGTCGGCTCAGCGCGATGCCGGCCGGGCCCTCGCGACGCGACAGCATCGCGAGCCAGGCGTACGCGACCTCGTTGGCGTCGGCCGGTCGCACGACGTCGAGCCCCGGGATCGCGCGGAGCGCGGTGAGCTGCTCGATCGGCTGGTGGGTCGGGCCGTCCTCACCGAGGGCCACGGAGTCGTGCGTCCACACGTAGATGGCCGGCGCCTTCATGAGGGCTGCGAGGCGGACCGCCGGGCGCATGTAGTCGCTGAAGATGAGGAAGGTGCCGCCGAAGGGGCGGGTGTTCCCGTGCAGCACGATGCCGGAGAGGATCGAGCCCATGGCGTGCTCGCGGATGCCGAAGTGCAGGACACGACCGTACGGGTCGCCCTTCCACATCTTGGTCGAGAACTTCGTCGGGACGAACGACTTGGCTTCCTCGATCGTGGTGTTGTTCGACTCGGCGAGGTCGGCCGAGCCACCCCAGAACTCGGGCATGAGCGGGGCGATCGCGTTGATCACCTTGCCGGAGGCCGCACGCGTCGAGACGTCCTTGCCCGGCTCGAACACCGGGAGCGCCTGCTCGAGGCCCTCGGGCAGCTCCTGCGCCTGGACCCGGTCGAACAGCGCCTTCTTCTCGGCGTTCGCCGCGGCCCAGGCGTCGAACGCCTGCTGCCACTCGGCGTGCTCGGCCTGGCCACGCTCGACCGCGCCGCGGGTGTGCTCGAGCACCTCGGGAGCGACGTCGAACGTCTTCTCCGGATCGAATCCGAGGACCTCCTTGAGGCCCGCGAGCTCGTCCGCGCCGAGGGCCGAACCGTGGATCTTGCCCGTGTTCTGCTTCTTCGGCGAGGGCCATCCGATGATCGTCTTGAGGACGATGAGCGACGGCTTGACGGTCTCGGCCTTGGCGGCCTCGACGGCGGCGTACAGCGCCTCGACGTCCTCGGAGTACTCGCCGGTCTTCTTCCAGTCGACGTGCTGCACGTGCCAACCGAGCGCCTCGTACCGTGCCGCGACGTCCTCCGTGAAGGCGATGTCGGTGTCGTCCTCGATCGAGATCTGGTTGGAGTCGTAGAAGACGATGAGGTTGCCGAGCTCCTGGTGGCCGGCGAGCGAGGCGGCCTCGTTCGTCACGCCCTCCTGGTTGTCGCCGTCACCGCTGATGACGTAGGTGAAGTGGTCGAACGGGCTCTGACCGGGCGCGGTGTCGGGGTCGAACAGGCCCCGCTCGAAGCGCTGCGCGTAGGCGAAGCCGACCGCCGAGGCGAGACCCTGGCCGAGGGGACCGGTGGTGATCTCGACGCCGTCGGTGTGGCCGTACTCCGGGTGACCCGGGGTCTTCGAGCCCCACTTGCGGAGGTGCTCGAGGTCCTCGAGCTCGAGGCCGTACCCACCGAGGTAGAACTGCACGTACTGGAGGATCGAGGCGTGTCCGGCCGACAGGATGAAGCGGTCGCGGCCGATCCAGGTGCTGTCACTCGGGTCGCGCCGCATCACCTTCTGGAAGAGCAGGTAGGCGAGCGGGGCGAGGCTCATCGCGGTGCCGGGGTGGCCGTTGCCCGCCTTCTCGACGGCGTCGGCGGCGAGCACGCGGGCCGTGTCGACGGCCTTCTTGTCGATGGAATCCCATGTGAATTCAGCCACTGGTGGATTGACCCTTCTTGATGCGACATGTGCGAGGGCTCGTGCTCCCGCACGGACATGACGCCCACCCGGGTCCCGTGGTCGTCGGGTGGTCCGGCGGCCCTGAGTGCGCTGGTGCGCACGACGTCGGGCACACTGCGGGCAGGCGTCTCCCAGCATAGTGAAGACGCACTCAGTCGGCGTTCAGCCGTCGGCGGAGCCGGTGCAACGCGAGCGTGCCCGCGGGGACCATCGCGAGCGTGCCCGCGGGGACCATCACGTAAAGTGGGAGGCGGCCCGGTCTCCGACGCGGGTGCCCACTCCCCGAGACAGAGGTTCCATGCCGACAGCCGTCGTGACCCGGCCCGAGATCGTCCAACCGACACTCGTCCGCAAACTGCGCGCCTACGTCGCCCTGACCAAGCCGCGCGTGATGGAGCTGTTGCTCGTCACCACCGCGCCGACGATGTTCCTGGCGGCTCGCGGTGTGCCGGACCTCTGGCTGGTCCTGTGGACGCTCATCGGGGGCGCGATGTCCGCCGGCGGCGCCTCGGCGTTCAACTGCTACATCGACCGCGACATCGACAGGGTCATGAAGCGCACGAGCGACCGTCCGCTCGTCACCGGTGCGGTCTCGGACCGCGAGGCCCTCGTCTTCTCGTGGGCGCTCTCGATCGCGTCGACGCTCGAGCTCGGGCTCCTGGTGAACTGGCTCGCGGCGGCGCTCAGCGTCGGGGCGATCCTGCTGTACGTCGTGTTCTACACGCTCTGGCTCAAGCGTCGGACGCCGCAGAACATCGTCTGGGGCGGCGTCGCGGGCTGCATGCCGGTGCTCATCGGCTGGGCAGCGGTGACGGACTCGCTCAGCTGGGCACCGGTCATCCTGTTCGGCGTCATCTTCCTCTGGACGCCGCCGCACTACTGGCCGCTCTCGATGAAGTACCGCGACGACTACGCCGCGGCGCGCGTGCCGATGCTCGCGGTCGTCCGCGGGCGCACGGTCGTCGGGCTGCAGGTCGTGCTCTACGCCTGGGCGACCGTCGTCTGTTCGGTGATGCTCGTGCCCGTGGCGCACATGGGCGTCCTGTACACGGTCGTCGCCCTCGCGGCCGGCGCGTGGTTCGTCGTCGAGTCCCACCAGCTGTACGGCCGGGCGATCCAGCACGTCGAGCAGGTGCACCCGATGCGCGTGTTCCGGAGTTCGATCATCTACCTGACGCTCCTGTTCCTGGCGGTGGGCATCGATCCGCTCCTGCAGAACGCCCTGACGCGGTAGCGGTCGGGATGCAGAACGCCCTGACGCGGTAGCGGTCCGGGCGACGCGGGGCGCGGTCGCGCCCGACGCCGCCGGTGCATCCGGGAGGACCGCCACCGGCTGGCAGCCCCCGTCCCGCCGCGCGTGGCGCAGCCGACGGGAGGCGCGGGACCGGCTGGCAGTGCGCCTCCAGTCCGGCGTGGCGGCCGGGAGGCGGGTCGTCCGCTGGCACCGCTCAGCTGCCAGCGGGCCTCCGGGCCGGGGCGCAGCGCAGCCGGTGCCCCCGCTCAGGACCGGACGGCGTCCCGGCCAGCGCTCGGGCGCGAGGACAGCGACACCGCGGTGGTGGCACCGACGAGCAACCCGGCCAGGACCATGTGGGTCCCGACGAGACCGACGGGGAGCGCGCTGCGGGCCTGCGTGATGCCGACGGCGATCTGCACGAACTCGACGACGAGCAGGAGCAGCACCCAGCGGCTCGAGATGCGGAGTCGCACCGCGGCGACGAGCAGGACCAGCGTCAACGCGAAGACCGCGAAGGCGGGGACCGCGTGGAGGTCCTCGATGACCGCCGGGTCGAAGCCCGTCCGGACGAGCTTGCCGCCCTGCACCGACTCGCCCGCGCCGGCGTGCGGCCCCGATCCCGTCGTGAGGATCCCGAGCAGGACCGTCACCGCGACGGCGCCCATGAGGGCCTTCACGACCGTCCGGTACCAGCGGGGGACGAGTGGGCCGGGGCGCCGCGGACCGTTGAGGGAGCGGTAGACGAGGCGGGCCGTGATGGACACGAGCGCGGTCGAGATGACGAAGTGCAGACCGACGACGTACGGGTTGAGGTTCGTCAGCACGCTGATGCCGCCGACCACGGCCTGGAGGGGGATGCTCGCGCCCTGGGCGAACGCGAGCCAGAAGAGCTCGGGCCGCGTGCGTCGGAGTCGCACGACTGCGAGGAACATGGCGATCGCGATCACGACGAGCACGAACGTCAGGAGCCGGTTGCCGAACTCGATGACCCCGTGGAGGCCCATCTCGGGTGTCGTGACGAAGGAGCCGCTCGTGCACTCGGGCCACGTCGGGCAGCCGAGTCCGGACGCGGTGAGGCGGACGAGCCCGCCCGTGCCGATGAGCACGACCTCGATCACGAACGACGCCCAGGCCAGGACGACGACCCGTGCGTCGACCGTGCGGGGGAGCCCCCACCACCGGGTCGGCGTGGATCGGTCGATCGGGGTCCCGACGCGTGTCACGGAGTGGGTGCCTTCCTGTTGTTCCGGGGGTCGAACCTGTAGACTCAGCGGGTTCGGCACGACGGCCCCGCGGGTCGGCCCGCAGGGGCCGGCGGACGGGGACGGAGCAGTCAAGTGTATTCAGCGGAGCGCTGGAAGTTGACTCCGGGCTTCGAAACCGCCGCACATCGTCGCTGATGGCCGGAGCCGGTGCGACCATCGTCAGACGGCCGGTACCGCGGACGGCGTCCGAGGAATGGTGCCGGAGACCCCGGCGTTGTCGTCCAACGGACCGAACGGCCCGAAGAGAGATAGAGGGAGACCATGTCCGACGTGCTCATCGACCGTCCCGAGCTCGAAGGGCTCGGCCAGTACGAGTTCGGCTGGGCCGACCCCGACGCCGCTGGCGCCTCCGCCCGCCGCGGTCTCTCCGAAGAGGTGGTCACCGACATCTCCCGGCTCAAGTCCGAGCCCGAGTGGATGCTCAAGAACCGGCTCAAGGGCCTGCAGCTCTTCGGCCGCAAGCCGATGCCGACGTGGGGCGCGGACCTCACCGGGATCGACTTCGACAACATCAAGTACTTCGTGCGCTCGACCGAGAAGCAGGCGCAGTCGTGGGAGGACCTCCCCGAGGACATCCGCAACACGTACGAGCGCCTGGGCATCCCCGAGGCCGAGCGGCAGCGCCTCGTGGCGGGCGTCGCGGCCCAGTACGAGTCCGAGGTCGTCTACCACCAGATCCGCGAGGACCTCGAGGCCCAGGGCGTGATCTTCATGGACACGGACACGGCGCTCCGCGAACACCCCGAGTTCTTCGAGGAGTACTTCGGCACCGTGATCCCGGCCGGCGACAACAAGTTCGCGGCGCTGAACACGGCCGTCTGGTCGGGGGGTTCGTTCGTCTACGTCCCGAAGGGCGTCCACGTCGAGATCCCGCTGCAGGCGTACTTCCGGATCAACACCGAGAACATGGGCCAGTTCGAGCGAACCCTGATCATCGCGGACGAGGACTCGTACGTGCACTACATCGAGGGCTGCACGGCCCCGATCTACAAGTCGGACTCGCTGCACTCGGCGGTCGTCGAGATCATCGTCAAGAAGAACGCGCGCGTGCGGTACACGACGATCCAGAACTGGTCGAGCAACGTCTACAACCTCGTCACGAAGCGTGCGATCGCCCACGAGGGCGCGACGATGGAGTGGATCGACGGGAACATCGGCTCGAAGGTCACGATGAAGTACCCGTCGATCTACCTGGCCGGTGAACACGCCAAGGGCGAGACCCTCTCGGTCGCGTTCGCGGGTCCGGGTCAGCACCAGGACGCCGGCGCGAAGATGATCCACATGGCGCCGTACACCACGTCGTCGATCGTCTCGAAGTCGATCGCCCGCGGTGGGGGCCGCGCGGGATACCGCGGTGAGGTCCGGGTCGATCCGGACGCCCATCACGCCGCCAACACGGTCCGCTGCGACGCGCTGCTCGTGGACACGGTGTCGCGGTCGGACACGTACCCGGCGATCGACATCCGGGTGGACGACGTCCAGCTCGGTCACGAGGCCACGGTGTCGCGCGTCAGCGAGGAGCAGCTGTTCTACCTCATGTCGCGGGGCCTGCCCGAGGACGAGGCGATGGCGATGATCGTCCGTGGCTTCATCGAACCGATCGCCCGGGAGCTCCCGATGGAGTACGCGCTCGAACTCAACAAGCTCATCGAGATGAGCATGGAAGGATCCGTCGGCTAGATGTCCGCCACCAGCCCCCAGCCCCAGACCGACGTGCAGCCGCGCATCGACCAGCCGGTCGAGCCTGCGGGCGGGACCGAACAACACGGAGCGCGAGCCCACTCCGACGGCGGGTGGGACACGCGCGTCCCGGTGCAGACGCGGTCCGAGCGGTTCGCGTCGGCAGACGTCGACGCGTTCCCGGCGGTCACCGGTCGCGAGGTCAACTGGAAGTTCGCACCCCTCGCGAAGATCCGGCCCCTCCTCGACGGTGATCTCGACGGTGCGGCGTACCCCTTCCTCGCCCGCGAGTCGGGCGGGACACACATCGACTGGGTCCGGAGCGACGACGAGCGGGTCGGCAGCGCGGGTCTCCCGGAGGACCGGGCGTCCGCGGCGGCGTGGAGTGCACGCGACGCTGTGCTCGCGATCACGGTGCGCGGCGACGAGCCGGGGCACGTCACGATCACGCGGTTGGCGATGGGCCCGGAGCCCCGCGCGGCCCACACGGTGATCACCGCCGAGGCGAACAGCACGGGCATCGTCATCGTGAACAGCACGGGATCGGCGCTCCTCAGCGAGAACGTCGAGATCGTGGTCGAGGACGGCGCGCGGCTCACCGTCGTCGCCGTGCAGGACTGGGACGACGACGCCGTCCACGTCGGGACCCACTTCGCCCAGGTCGGGCGCGACGCCTTCCTCAAGCACGTGGTCGTCTCGCTCGGCGGGGACGTGGTCCGGATCAACCCGTCGACGCGCCTCGGTGCGCAGGGCGGCGACACCGAGATGTACGGCGTCTACTTCGCCGACGCCGGGCAGTACATCGAGCAGCAGGTGTACGTGAACCACGACGCCCCGAACACCCGGAGCCGCGTCAACTACAAGGGCGCGTTGCAGGGCGAGGGCGCGCACACCGTCTGGATCGGCGACGTGCTCATCGGGCGTCCCGCCGCGGGTACCGACAGCTACGAGCAGAACCGCAACCTCGTGCTCTCCGAGGGCACGCGGGCCGACAGCATCCCGAACCTCGAGATCGAGACCGGCGACATCCAGGGCGCCGGGCACGCGAGCGCCACGGGACGCTTCGACGACGAGCACCTGTTCTACCTGCAGTCCCGCGGGATCACCGAGGACGAGGCCCGCCGCCTCGTCGTGCTCGGGTTCCTCGTCGACGTCGTGCAGAAGATCGGGGACCCCGACCTGGAGGAACGCCTCGTCCGCGCCATCGAGCAGGAGCTCGCTGGCGGCCGCACGGAGCACGGGGACCTCGCCTGATGGCCACGAAGGTCTGCTCCGAGTCGGAGATCGCGGTCGACAGCCCGATGCGGGTCGTCGTCGACGGCGCTCCCGTCGCCGTGGTCAAGGACTCGGCGGGCACCGTGCACGCCATCGGTGACACCTGCACGCACGGCGACATCTCGCTGTCCGAGGGCTTCGTCGAGGACGGCGCGCTCGAGTGCTGGGCCCATGGCTCGAAGTTCGAGCTCACCAGCGGCAAGCCCCTCAACTTCCCGGCGTACGAACCGGTGCCCGTCTACCGGGTCTCGATCATCGACGGCGACGTGTACGTCGACACGTCCGACGTCCGCGCCGACAACTGACCACCGAAGGAACACGCATGTCCACTCTCGAAATCCGCGGTCTCCAGGTCTCGATCGACACCGATCAGGGCAAGAAGGAGATCCTCAAGGGCGTCGACCTCACCATCAACGAGGGCGAGATCCACGCGATCATGGGTCCGAACGGATCCGGCAAGTCGACGCTCGCCTACACGATCGCCGGTCACCCCCGCTACAACGTCGACGGAGGGTCGATCCTCCTCGACGGGCAGGAGGTCCTCGAGATGAGCGTGGACGAGCGCGCCCGCGCCGGTCTGTTCCTCGCCATGCAGTACCCCGTCGAGATCCCCGGTGTCACGGTGTCGAACTTCCTGCGCACCGCGAAGACGGCGATCGACGGTGAGGCTCCGGCGCTCCGCGGCTGGGTGTCCGACCTCCGTCGCTCCATGGCGGACCTCAAGATGGACAGCGCCTTCGCCGAGCGCAACGTGAACGAGGGCTTCTCGGGCGGGGAGAAGAAGCGCCACGAGATCATGCAGCTCGAGCTCCTCAAGCCGAAGTTCGCCGTGCTCGACGAGACGGACTCCGGCCTCGACGTCGACGCGCTGAAGATCGTCTCGGAGGGCGTCAACCGCGCAAAGGCCGCGACCGACATGGGCGTCTTGCTCATCACGCACTACACGCGCATCCTCCGGTACATCAAGCCCGACTTCGTGCACGTGTTCGTCGCGGGCAGGGTGGCGGAACAGGGCGGGCCGGAGCTCGCTGAGCGCCTCGAGAACGAGGGCTACGACCGCTACGTCGCCGCCGCCGCGAGGGCCTGATGATCACCACACTGTCACCACAGAAGTTCGACGAGGTCGCCGAGGCGCTCAAGGAGGTCTCGGACCCGGAGCTCGGCGTCAACGTCGTCGACCTCGGTCTGGTCTACGACCTCGCGTGGGACGACGACGCGAACGCCCTCATCATCAGCATGACGCTCACGAGCGCCGGGTGCCCGCTCACCGACGTCATCGAGAACGACACCGCGAACGCGCTCGACGGCATCGTCGACGCCTTCCGCATCAACTGGGTCTGGATGCCGCCGTGGGGGCCGGAGCGCATCACCGACGACGGTCGCGAGATGATGCGGGCGCTCGGCTTCGCCATCTGACGCCAGCCGACATACGAACGGACGGGAGGCCCGGTACCAGCTGGTACCGGGCCTCCCGTCCGTCCGTGTCGGGCCGATCAGCGGGAGCGGCGGCCGATGGCGCGCCACGCCAGGGGGAGGACGCCGGCGGCGATGACCGCCTTGGCGATGCCACCGACGACGAACGGGGCGAGTCCGAGGCGGAACACGGTAGCGAGGTCGTGCGGCGCATCCAGCTGGCCGAGGACCACCGCCAGGTACGGCAGACCGGTCACGAAGGGGATGGCGCTCGCGAGCGTGAAGGCGATCACGCCGCGGACGAAGCGACGGTCCCAGTTCCGGCGCGCGAGCCACCCGATCGCGGCAGCGCTGGGGACGAAGCCGATGACGTACCCGAAGCTCGGCACCGCGAGCGCGTGCAGGCCACCGGTCATGTCGGCGAAGAACGGCGCTCCGGCGAGCCCGGCCACCATGTAGAGCAGCATCGAGATCGCACCGCGGCGGGCGCCGAGGGTCGCACCGACGAGCACCACGGCGAGCGTCTGCCCGGTGATGGGCACCGGCCACATCGGAACCTCGACCTGCGCCATGGCCGCGGTGAACAGCGCGCCGCCCGCGACGAGTGCCGCGTCGGTCGCGAGGCCGCGGGAGCGGATACGGTCCGCGAGCACGGGTCGGCTGGCGCCCGCGTGGACGCGACCGGGAACGGCGTTGGTCATGGAGTCTCCTAGAATGGGTCGGTGGTCGCGGGCGCCGCTCGGAATCCGCCATGGCCTGCGGGCGTTCTCGTCGATGGTCCGCTCCTGTGTCGGGAGCGCGGCGCCGGAGCCGGGTTCCCCTCGATCCTACGGGCCACCCCCGCCTGCACACCGTTGTGACCACCCCACCAACCGATTGGACGTCCGCTGTGCTTGCCGTGCACGATCTCGAGATCCGCGTCGGAGCGCGCCTCCTGATGGAGGGCGTGACCTTCCGCGTCGACAAGGGCGACAAGATCGGGTTGGTCGGGCGGAACGGTGCCGGCAAGACCACGATGACGAAGGCGCTGGCGGGTGAGACCATGCCGACCGGCGGCGAGATCACCCGCTCCGGCGAGATCGGGTACCTGCCGCAGGACCCGCGGTCCGGCAACCCCGAGGACACGGCGCGCAAGCGGATCCTCGACGCCCGTGGACTCGGCGAGATCGTCGAGGGACTGCGCGCCGCCTCGCTCGACATGGGGAGCAGCGACCCGGCCGTCGCCGAGAAGGCGATGGCCAAGTACGCGCGACTCGACGACCGCTTCACCGCGCTCGGTGGGTACGCGGCCGAAGCGGAGGCGGCGTCGATCGCGTCGAACCTGGCGCTGCCGGACCGGATCCTCGACCAGCAGCTGAAGACGCTGTCCGGCGGGCAGCGGCGGCGCATCGAACTGGCGCGGATCCTGTTCTCCGAGGCCGACACGATGATCCTCGACGAGCCGACGAACCACCTCGACGCGGACTCGGTCGTCTGGCTGCGGGAGTACCTCAAGACGTACGCGGGCGGTGTGATCGTCATCTCGCACGACGTCGAACTGGTGGACGAGGTCGTGAACCGCGTCTTCTACCTCGACGCGAACCGCCAGGTCATCGACATCTACAACATGGGCTGGAAGCACTACCAGCGCCAGCGCGTCGCGGACGAGGAACGGCGCCGCAAGGAACGCGCCAACGCCGAGAAGAAAGCGGGGGAGCTGCAGAAGCAGGCCGCCCGGTTCGGCGCCAAGGCGACGAAGGCGGCGGCCGCCCATCAGATGGTGGCGCGCGCCGAGAAGCTCCTGGCCGGGCTCGAGGACGTCCGCGAGCAGGACCGCGTGGCGAAGCTGCGGTTCCCCACGCCGGTCGCCTGCGGGCGCACGCCGCTGATGGCCGAAGGCCTCTCGAAGTCGTACGGGTCGCTCGAGATCTTCGCCGGGGTCGACCTCGCGATCGACCGGGGATCGCGGGTCGTCATCCTCGGCCTCAACGGTGCCGGCAAGACCACCCTGCTCCGCATCCTCGCGGGCGCCGACCGCCCGGACACGGGCGAGGTCCAGCCAGGCCACGGCCTCCGCATCGGCTACTACGCGCAGGAGCACGAGAACATCGACGTCAACCGGACCGTGATCGAGAACATGGTCTCGGCGTCCCCGGCGCTCACCGAGACCGAGGCCCGACGCGTGCTCGGTTCGTTCCTGTTCACCGGGGACGACGGCTACAAGCCGGCGGGCGTGCTCTCGGGCGGCGAGAAGACCCGTCTGTCGCTGGCGATGATCGTCGTGTCCGGGGCGAACGTGCTCCTGCTCGACGAGCCGACGAACAACCTGGACCCGGCATCGCGCGAGGAGATCCTCGGCGCACTGGCGGGGTACGAGGGCGCCGTCGTGCTCGTGAGCCACGACGCGGGTGCGGTCGAGGCCCTCAGTCCGGAGCGGGTGCTGTTGCTGCCCGACGGCGTCGAGGACCACTGGAACAAGGACTACGCGGAGCTCATCGAACTCGCCTGACCGGGGCCGCCGACGCTCGTCGTCCGGGGGCTGTCCGGCTCAGCCGACCCGGACGTCGTCGAGGAGGCCGTCCTCGATCTCCGCGTCCGTCTTCGGACGGGCTTCACGCCGCCGCTTGCGTTCGAGCGCGCGCTCGCGTTCCTCCGGGTCGTCCTGGTTGAGGTTCCGGTACTCCTGGACCATCAGGTAGGCGAGGAACCCGAAGCCGCCGGCGGCGAACATGAACCACTGGATGAAGTACGACAGGTGGAGGCCGGTGTCGGCCGAAGGGCGATCCCAACCAAGGGGCCGGGCCTGTGCGGGCGCCGGGTCCTCGCTCTTGAGCTGACCGTACGCGCCGGTCCAGATCGGCTGGGCGACGCGGCCCGCGACGTCCGACAGGGTGACCGACTGGATCTCGTCGGTGTGGGCCGGGTCGGTCCGACCGGGGATGTGCGGCTCGGTCTGCTGGAGGCGCACCACGACGTCGACGGTGCCCCTCGGCGGTGTGGGCACGGAGTCGGGGTAGTCGTGGTCGTTGCCCGTCGGGACCCATCCGCGGTCGACGATGAACGCGCGCCCCGACGACGTCACCAGCGGCGTCAGGACCTCGAACCCGGGCTGACCGTTGTGGACGCGGTTGCGCACGAGGAGCTGCTCCGCCACGTCGTAGTGCCCGGTCACGCGGACCTGGAGCCACGTCTGGTCGTCGTCGAACGCGGACCGTGTCGGGAGTGCGCGGTCGACGGGCACGGGGGTGTGGTCGTAGTTCTCGGCGATCTGGTCGTTCTCGCGGACCGCCTCGTTGCGGCGGTCCCACTGCCACATGCCGAAGAACGCGCAGAGGATCGCGAAGCCGACCGCGATCGCGAAGTACCCGACCCAACGGCGGCCGATCACGAAGCCCCAACCGACGAAGGGTTCGTCCGGGTCCCGGTCGGTCTCGTGCTCGTCGGCGGTGCCGAGCCGGGCCGCGTGGGCCTCGCGTTCGGCGCGGCGGAGGCGCTCCGCGCCCCGGCGCCCGTAGCGGGCCGTCGGGTCGAAGTCCCGGGGGCCGGCCGTCGGCTCGTCGTCGGTGCGGTCGTGGTCCGTCCGGGGGTCGTGCAGCGTCATCCGAGGGAGCCGCCCTCGGCACCTCCGGAGGTCAGGGAGTCCGCGACGTCCTCGAGCCGCTCGACGTCCTCGTCGATGCCGGTCACGGTCACCGGGAAGGCCCGGGACCGCAGGTAGTCCGCGAGGAAGGCGCAGTGGTCGTCACACGCCGCCCAGATCTTGACGCGGTCGACCGCATGGATCCTCGGGTTGCGCCAGTTGACCCGCCAGGACGCCCTGTTCGAGCATCCGGCCCGCGAGCACACCGGCGCTCCTGGATCGGTGTGGAGGTCGAAGGTCGCCATCAGCGCCGGCTCCGTCCGCCGCTCGCCGCGGCGCGTTCGCGCTCCGCACGCTCCTGCTCGGCGTGTGCCCACGCGGCTCGGGCGCGCTGGTCTTCGCGGTAGCGTTCCTCGCGCTCCTGCTCGGTGCGTTCGCGGTCGTCGTCGGGCAGCACGCGGACGAGTTCGCCGCCCGGTCGGACGAGGTCGTCGGCGCGGCGGTTCCCCGCGTTGGCGACGACCACGGCCACCCACGGGATGACGCCGGCGAGCACGAGCGGGAGGATGCTCCAGACGTCGTGGAGGCAGACCGCCACGACGAAGCACACCACGCGCACGGACATCGTGAACACGTACCGCCTGAGGCGGCCGCGCCGGTCATCGGCGGGCGATGCCGGCAGCGAGGTGATGCTGTTCGTCTTCATGCGATGGTCTCTCCGCTTCCCCGGCTCAAGCCTAAGCCTCACCACCGACGGTAGGCTCGCATGGTCCGTTCGGCGCACCGCGGTGATCCGACGGGCGCCCCGTACCGCCCCCGTTCAGCACCAGGAGCACTCATGACCACGCCCCGTACCGTCCTCGTCACCGGGGGGAACCGCGGGATCGGCCACGCGATCGCCCAGGAGTTCGTCGCCGCCGGGCACCGGGTCGCGGTGACGTCGCGCAGCGGCGACGGCGGCCCCGAAGGCGCACTCACCGTCGCCGCGGACGTCACGGACGCCGCGAGCGTCGACGCCGCGTTCACCGCCGTCGAGGCAGCGCTCGGACCGGTCGAGGTGCTCGTGTCGAACGCCGGCATCACGCACGACACTCTGCTGCTCCGGATGAGCGAAGAGGACTTCACCTCGGTCGTGGACACGAACCTGACCGGAGCGTTCCGCGTCGTGAAGCGCGCCTCCAAGAACATGCTGCGTGCCCGGTTCGGCCGGGTGATCCTGATCTCCAGCGTCGTCGGGACGCTCGGTTCCGCCGGACAGGTCAACTACGCGTCGTCGAAGTCCGGGCTCATCGGGTTCGCGCGGTCGCTCACGCGTGAGCTCGGGGGCCGCGGCCTCACGGCGAACGTCATCGCGCCCGGGTTCATCGAGACCGAGATGACCGCGGCGCTGCCCGAGGATGTCCAGGCGCAGTACAAGAAGCAGATCCCCGCCGGTCGGTACGGGAGCGTGCACGACATCGCCGCGACCACCCTGTTCCTCGCCGGCGACGACGCGGGGTACATCTCCGGGGCGGTCATCCCGGTGGACGGCGGCGTCGGGATGGGCGACTGAGCCCATCCCGGACGCGGCTCCTGCCGGTACCGGTCGGTCAGGAGGCCCGGACGGGCACCCCGAGGCACGCCAGCACGGGTGTGAGGTCCCGCCGGTCGACGACGACGTCCGCGGCGTCGCGGACGCCCGGCCGCGCGACGAAGGCGACGGCGAGCGCGGCCTCGCGCATCATGGACAGGTCGTTGGCGCCGTCGCCGACCGCTACGGTGTGCCGCCGCGCGTCCACGCCGTCCGCGGCCGCCCAGGCCCGGAGCGCGTCGGCCTTCGCGGCCGCGTCGACCACGTCCCCGAGGACCCGGCCGGTGAGCACGCCGCCGGACGCCTCGAGTCGGTTGGCGCGACAGTGGTCGAGCCCGAGTGCCGCCGCGATCGGGCCCAGCACCTCGTGGAAGCCGCCGGACACGACGCCGACGCTGCCGCCGGCGGCGTGGACGCCCTCGACCAGTTCGACGGCGCCGGTCGTGACCCGGACGGCGCGACGGACGTCCTCCAGAACGCTCACGGGCAACCCCGCGAGTGTCGCGACGCGGTCGCGGAGGCTGTCGGCGAAGTCGATCTCACCGCGCATCGCCCGCTCGGTGACGGCGGCGACCCGATCACGCGCTCCTGCGGCGTCGGCGAGCAGCTCGATCACCTCGTCCTCGAGCAGTGTGGAATCGGCATCGAGGACGACGAGGAAACGCGGCACGCGCCAAGGCTAGTGGCGGTCGCGGGCGCGATACGGCGGATGACGCGGACCGTGCCTCGCGGCCTCAGGCCTCGACCCGCACCCCCTTGCCGACCACGGTGATTCCGGAGTCCGTGACCGTGAACCCGCGGGCGAGATCCGCGCCGCGATCCACCCCGACCTGAGCGCCGGCCTCGATCACGACGTCCTTGTCGAGGATCGCGCGGCGCACGACCGCGTCCGGGCCGACCATCGCCCGGTCGAACACCACGGAGTCGACGACCTGGGCGCCGGACTCGATGGTGCACCACGGCCCGATCACGCTGCGCTCCACCTGTGCCCCGGACAGCAGACACCCGAGCGAGACGATCGAGTCGACCGCGGTACCGCTGACGCCCTTGGCGTCACGGACGAACTTGGCGGGCGGCGAGTTGATCTGCTGGTTGAAGATCGGCCAGTCGACGTTGTAGAGGTTGAAGACCGGCAGCGCTGCGATGAGGTCCTGGTGCGCCTCGAAGAACGAGTCGATCGTCCCCACGTCGCGCCAGTAGTACTTGTCGCGCTCGGTGGCACCCGGGACGTCGTTGCGGTTGAGGTCGTAGACGCCGGCGTCGCCCCGGGTCACGAAGTCCGGCACGATGTCACCGCCCATGTCGTGGTTCGAGGACTCGATCTGACCGTCGCGCAGGACCGCGTCGATGAGCGCGTCCGCGTCGAAGACGTAGTTGCCCATCGACGCGAGGACCTCACCGGGGGAGTCGGGGAGTCCCACCGCGTCCTTCGGCTTCTCCAGGAACGCGCCGATCTTCGTCGGGTCCTCGTCGTCGACCTGGATGACGCCGAACTGGTCGGCGAGCGCGATGGGCTGTCGGATCGCGGCGACGGTCGCGCTGCGGCCCGACGCGATGTGCGCCTCGACCATCTGGGAGAAGTCCATCCGGTACACGTGGTCCGCACCGACCACGACGACGATGTCGGGCCGTTCGTCCCGGAGGAGGTTGAGGCTCTGGAGGATCGCGTCGGCGGACCCGGCGAACCACCGCTTGCCGAGTCGCTGCTGCGCCGGGACCGACGCCACGTACGAGCCCAGCAGCCCCTCCATGCGCCAGGTCTGGGACACGTGGCGGTCGAGGCTGTGGGACTTGTACTGGGTCAGGACCACGATGCGCTGCAGTCCGGAGTTCACCAGGTTGCTCAACGCGAAGTCGATCAGACGGAAGTTGCCTCCGAACGGGACGGCGGGCTTGGCTCGGTCGGCGGTCAACGGCATGAGCCGCTTCCCTTCGCCCCCTGCGAGGACGATGCCGAAGATCTTCTTCGATGGCATGCCCCAAGAGTAGGCGTGCGACCGGGCCATTCGTTACGTTGGGGGACGTGCGAGTCGATCTGCTGACGAAGGAATTCCCCCCGGAGATCTACGGAGGTGCGGGCGTCCACGTCGCGGAACTGACGGCGGCGCTCCGATCCGGGACGGACACCGACGTGCGCGTCCGTGCGTTCGGAGCCGATCGGGACGCCGACGGCGTGACCTCATACCGGGCCCCCGCGGGGTTCGAGCACGCGAACGGCGCCGTGACCACGCTCGCCACCGACCTGCAGATGGTGCCCGACATCGAGGGCTCGGACCTCGTGCACTCCCACACCTGGTACGCGAACGCCGCAGGACGCGTCGCGCAGCTCACCTACGACCTGCCCCACGTCGTGACGGCACACAGCCTCGAGCCGCTCCGCCCCTGGAAGGCCGAGCAGCTGGGCGGCGGGTACCGGCTGTCGAGCTGGATCGAGCGCGAGGCGTACACGAACGCCGACGCGGTCATCGCGGTGTCGAAGGGCATGCGCGCCGACATCGCCCGCTCCTACCCGTCGATCCCCGAGGACCGGTTGCACGTCGTGTACAACGGCATCGACATCGACGCCTGGCAGCGCGTGGTGGACCCGGAAGCGGTCCGCGCGCTCGGGATCGACCCCGATCGGCCCACCGTCGTCTTCGTGGGTCGCATCACCCGCCAGAAGGGTCTGCCGTACCTCCTCCGTGCGCTCGACGGGCTGCCGGCGGACGTCCAGGTGGTCCTCTGCGCCGGAGCGCCGGACACCCCGGAGATCCTCGCCGAGGTGACGGGCCTGGTCGAGGACCTCCGGACCCGCCGCTCGGGCGTGGTGTGGATCGACCGGATGCTCTCCCACGACGAGATCGTCCGGGTGCTGTCGGCGGCGAATGTGTTCGTGTGTCCGTCGGTGTACGAGCCGCTCGGGATCGTCAACCTCGAGGCCATGGCGTGCGGGCTGCCGGTCGTCGGCACGGCCACGGGCGGCATCCCCGAGGTCGTCGCCGACGGACTGACCGGGCGCATCGTGCCGATCGAGCAGGTGCAGGACGGGTCCGGGACGCCGGTCGACCCGGACCGCTTCGTGGCGGACCTCGGCGCGACGCTGCGCGAGGTGCTCGCCGACCCCGGGCTCGCCGCCCTCATGGGTCGGGCCGGGCGTCTGCGTGTCGAGGGCGAGTTCACCTGGTCCGCCATCGCGACCCAGACCCGTCGGGTCTACGACGCCGTCCTCGCCGGTCGCTGAGGACGCCGGCGGCGGCCGTCCACAGGACGTGTGCCGCGCCTCCTCCCCGACGGCCGACCGCGTAGGCTGAGGGCATGCCCTCGGTTGTGCGCTTGCAAGACGTGTCCGTCGTCCGGAACGGGGTCAGCATCCTCGACCAGGTGTCGTGGCAGGTCGACGAGGCGGACCGTTGGGTCGTCCTCGGCGCGAACGGCGCGGGGAAGACGACCCTGCTGCAGGTCGCCGGGGCGCAGTCGTTCCCGACCTCGGGCACGGTCGAGGTCCTCGGCACGGAGGTCGGTGGCGCCGACCTGTTCGAACTCCGTCCGCGCATCGGGTTCGCGTCCACCGCGCTCGCCCGGCGGATCCCGGTCACCGAGCAGGTGCTCGACGTCGTGCTCACGGCCGCCTACTCGGTCACCGGTCGGTGGAACGAGCAGTACGACGACATCGACGTCCGACGTGCCCATCGGGTCCTCGACGAGTGGGGCCTCGGCGGCTTCGCCGACCGGACCTTCGGTGAACTGAGCGACGGCGAGCAGAAGCGCGTCCAGATCGCCCGGTCCGTCATGACCGATCCCGAGGTCCTGTTCCTCGACGAGCCGGCGGCGTCGCTCGACCTCGGGGCACGCGAGAGTCTGGTCCGGACGCTCGGCGGGTATGCCGAGAGCGCCGAGGCTCCTGCCATCGTGGTCGTCACCCACCATGTGGAGGAGATCCCGAAGGGCTTCACGCACGCGCTCGTGCTCGCCGAGGGGCGCGTGCACACCGCCGGACCGATCGCTGACGTCGTGACGAGCGAGGTGCTCTCGGACGCGTTCGGGATCGGCCTCGTCGTGACCGCGGACGCGGGTCGCTACACCGCCCGCGCCAGCTGAGGTGACGACCGAGCCGCCGGTGCCGGACACGAGCGGTGCCTCCCGTCCGCGCTGACGGTCTGCTAAACTCGGTCGCTGGCGTACGCCACAGTTTTCCGCGCGCTCGCGCACTCCGAACCACCACATCCACGACGAGGAACACCATGAAGACCGACACGCACCCCGAGTACAACGCCATCGTCTTCCGCGACCTGGCCTCCGGTGAGACGTTCCTGACGCGCTCCACCGCGACCAGCGACAAGACCATCGAGCTCGACGGTGTCACCTACCCGGTGATCGACGTCGAGATCTCGAGCGCCTCGCACCCGTTCTACACGGGCAAGCAGCGCATCCTCGACTCGGCCGGTCGCGTCGAGAAGTTCAACCAGCGCTTCAAGGGCTTCGGCAAGTAAGTCCGAGCCCTCGGTCGCGGCGGCAACGCTGACGCGACCTCGTCGGGAACGGCGAGCGAGCAACGGGCGGTCCACCTCCGGGTGGCCGCCCGTTGCTGCGTCTCCGGGGCAGCCGTTGCGAGGACCGCCTGGTTCAGGTCTGTGCCTGTGCCTGTGCCTGTGCCTGTGCCTGTGCCTGTGCCTGTGCCATGCCCCGTGCGCGCGTGCCGACCCCGGGGCCGGGGACGATCAGGCGGGGTTGCGGTGCGGCCAGCGGCCGTCCGCGACGAACTGCGGATTGCGCTCACGCCGCATGTAGTCCTGGAACGACGCCGCCTGGTCGGAGCACCAGGCCACCTGCAGTCGGTGGAGCTCCTCGGCGCTGATGCCGAGCTGGTCCGGGTAGCGGCTCGCGATCGCCTGCGCGACCCGTCCGGCGGCGATCGCGTCGGCACCGGCGTCGTGCGCGTCCGCGAGGGTCACGCCGTACAGCGCGGAGCAGACCTCGAGCGTGCGCTTGCCCTTGCGGTAGGTGTCGACGGCCTTGTCGATGACGAGCGGATCGACGACGTTCCCGATCACGGGTGCCGCCAGGCCGTGGCGCTTGGCCTCGCGGTCGAGGACGGTGAGGTCGTACGGCGCGTTGTAGACCACGAGCGGGATCCCGCGGGCGAACACGGCCTCGACCGCGGCGATGATCTCGGCGACGACGACGCCGGCGGCACGCCCCTCGGCACGGGCGCGCTCGGTCGTGATGCCGTGCACCGCAGCGGCCTGCTCCGGGATGGGGACGCCCGGGTCGGCCAGCCACGAGCCGGCGGCGATGCTCGCACCGGTCATGTCGATGAGCCCGACATGGGCGCTGACGATCCGTGCTGTCTCGACGTCGATCCCCGTGGTCTCGAGGTCGAACACGCCGAGCGCGTGCCACCAGGGGCGTTCCGCAGGGGAGCGGGGTGCCGCCGAGGGGGCTCCGAGGGTGGCGTCGATCGGCGCTGCGAGCGGAGAGCTGGTCACGCGGTCAGGCTAGCGGCGGCCGCCGACACCGCGGACGCGACACGGCCGACCGGGCGACCAGACGCGGCCGTCCGGGCGACCCGACGCGGCCGGACCGGGCGACGTGACTCGGTGCCGATCCCGAGACCCCTACGGACCGTCAGTCCCGCGGCCGTCCCACGTGCAGCCAGTAGAACGCCTGCGTCCCGAGGGTGATCGTCACCGTGCCGTCCTCGTCGAACGACGGGAACGACCCGCCGCCGAAGAGGTCGTACAGGGGCAGACCGGCGTGCTCGGGCGCCGTGATCGTGACCGCGGTGGGGTTGTGCGCGAACGAGAAGACGCAGAGGACGTCCTCGGCGGAGTCACCGAACTGGGTGCCCGTGCCCTCGTACGACCGCATGAACGTGAGCACCGAGTCGTTGTCGCTCTCGAGCACGGTGAGCGTGCCGAGCCCGAACACCGGGTGCGCCTTCCGCACGTGGATGACGTTGCGGATCCAGTGCAGCAGGGAGCGGGACTGCGCCAGCTGCGACTCGACGTTGACGAGGTTGTAGTTGTAGACGAGGGACTGCACGACCGGCAGGTACAGCTTGCCGGGGTCGGCCGTCGAGAACCCGGCGTTGCGGTCCGGCGTCCACTGCATGGGGGTGCGGGACGAGTCGCGGTCGGGCAACCAGATGTTGTCGCCCATGCCGATCTCGTCGCCGTAGTACAGGAACGGCGAGCCGGGGAGCGAGAACAGCAGCGCGTGCACGAGCTCGAGCTCCGCCCGGGAGTTGTCGAGGAGCGGCGCGAGGCGTCGACGGATGCCGATGTTCGACCGCATCCGCGGGTCGTACGCGTACCAGCCGTACATCGCCTGGCGGTACTCCTCGCTCACCATCTCGAGCGTCAACTCGTCGTGGTTCCGCAGGAACACACCCCACGCCGCGCTCTCCGGGACCTCGGTGGTCTCCGAGAGGATCCGCTGGAGCTCCGTCGCGTGCTGCGCGCGGAGCGAGTAGTAGATGCGGGGCATCACCGGGAAGTCGAAGGCCATGTGGCACTCGGGCTCGTCGTCGGTGCCGAAGAACGCCGCCGTCTCGCGCGGCCACTGGTTCGCCTCGGCGATGAGCACGCGCCCGGGGTACTCCTCGTCGACCATCGCGCGGAGGCCCTTGACGAACTCGTGCGTCGCGGGCTCGCCCTCGCCGTTGCCCTCCTCGGACTCGAAGAGGTACGGGATCGCGTCGAGCCGCAGCCCGTCCACGCCCATGTCGAGCCAGTGCCGGACGACGTCGTAGACGGCCTCGACCACGGCGGGGTTCTCGAAGTTGAGGTCCGGCTGGTGCGAGAAGAACCGGTGGAAGAAGAACTGCCGTCGGATCGGGTCGAACGTCCAGTTCGACTCCTCGGTGTCGACGAAGATGATGCGGATGTTCTCGTACTTGTCCGGGCTGTCGCTCCAGACGTAGAAGTCGCCGTAGGGCCCGTCCGGGTCCTCGCGGGACTGCTGGAACCACTCGTGCGCGTCGGAGGTGTGGTTGATCACCATGTCGATGACGATGCGCATGTTCCGTTCGTGCGCCTTCGTCACGAGGTCGCGGAACTCGTCCAGGGTGCCGAACTCCGGCAGGATCGCCTTGTAGTCGGAGATGTCGTAGCCGCCGTCGCGCATCGGCGACTGGAAGAACGGCGGCAGCCACAGCGCGTCGACGCCGAGCCACTGCAGGTAGTCCAGGCGGCTGATGAGTCCGGACAGATCGCCGGTGCCGTCCCCGTTCGAGTCGACGAACGAGCGGATCATGCACTCGTAGAACACCGACCGCTTGTACCAGAGCGGGTCCAGGGTCAGTCCGGGCAGCTGGATGGGGGCAGTGAACGTCACCGTGCTCCTCGTGGATCCGTCGGGCGTCGGGGCCGACATGGCGCCCGTCGGCCCACTCTATGTCGCCCCGGGTATCCGTGTCCGGAGGGAACGGACGACCGCACGGCCCGCCGACCGGGAGGCGCGGCATCCGTCCGGCGCGACGGGTCCGGCCCGTAGACTCGGCGGGATGCGTGCCCCGATCGTCTCCCCGTACCAGCGGCTCATGGCCGGGCTGCCCGTGGTGCACCGGTCGGTCCTCGTCGACGGTCGCGCGACGCACTACTGGGTGTACGGCCCCGAGGACGCGGACACCACCATGCTCGCCGTGCACGGCTTCCGTGGCGACCACCACGGGCTCGAGTCGCTCGCCGCGCACCTGCCCGAGGTCCGCACGATCGTGCCGGACCTCCCGGGCTTCGGGGTGTCCGACGCGCTCCCGCGGTCCGACATGGACGGCTTCGTGCGGTGGCTCCGAGCGTTCCACCGTGCCCTCGGGCTCGACGGACGGGCCGTCGTGCTCGGGCATTCCTTCGGGAGCATCGTCACCGCAGCCGCGGTCGCCGACGGGCTCGACACCCGGCGCCTGGTCCTGGTCAACCCGATCGCCGCTCCCGCGCTGCAGGGCCCGCGCGCCGTGGGTACCGCGATCGCGATCGCCTACTACCGGCTGGGTGCGGTCCTGCCCCGGGCGCTCGGGCTCGCCCTCCTCCGGAACCGGGGGATCGTCCGGGCGATGAGCGTCGCGATGCTCAAGTCCCGCGAACCGCGGTTGCGCCGATGGGTGCACGACCAGCACGACCGGTACTTCTCGGCGTTCGCCGACCGCCACGTCGTCCTCGACGCGTTCCGGACGTCGGTGACGCACGACGTCGCCGCGTACGCGGACCGCATCGACGTACCGGTGCTCCTCATCGCCGCCGAACGTGACGACATCACCGCGGTGCCCGAACAGGAAGCGCTGGCGGACCGGCTGCCCGACGCGACCCTCGTCGTGATCCCCGGCGTCGGCCACCTCGTGCACTACGAGACGCCGGCCGCCGCGGCGGACGCGATCCGTGCCTCCCTGGCGACGCCCGAACCGGACCGCGGCGGGATGCGCCGATGAGCCGTCTCCGCATCGGCATCGACTGCCGCTACGTCCGGGTGGGGCGCCATGACGGCATCAGCCGGTTCACGGCCGGTGTCGCGGCACATCTGCCGGACCGGCACGACTACGTGCTCCTGGTGAGCGAGGACGGACAGCGGGACTCGCTGCCGGACGGGATGCCCTGGGAGCGCATCAGTCCACCGACGAGCGCCGCGGAGCCCCTGGTCGCGCGGCAGGTGAACCGGCTGGGGCTCGACGCCGTGTTCTCGCCGATGCAGACCATGGGATCCCGCGGACGCCACTACGCGCTCGTGCTGACGCTGCACGACCTCATCTACTACCGCAACCGCACACCGCCCCGTGAGTTCTCGTGGCCGCTGCGGCTGGGGTGGCGTGCGTTCCACCTCGCGTGGTGGCCGCAGCGGATGCTGCTCGATGGTGCCGACGGCGTCGTCACGGTGAGCGAGACGACCGCCGGACTCATCCGGGACCACCGGCTGACGCGTCGGCCCGTGACGGTCGCGTACAACGCCGCGGACCCGGTGGCGCCGCGCGCGGCGGACGGCCTGCGGACGCGGGACCTCGTCTACATGGGCACGTTCATGCCCTACAAGAACGTCGAGACCCTCGCCTCCGCGATCCCGCTGCTCCGCGGGCCCGGGGAGGCCGACTGGCGGCTGCACTGCATGTCGCGCGTGCGAGCTGCGGACCGGGAGCGGCTCGAGCGGCTCGCCCCCGCGGGTTCGCTCGTGTTCCACGACGGAGCGTCGGACGAGGAGTACCGCGCGGTGCTCCGGACCGCGACGGCGCTCGTCAGCGCCTCGCACGACGAGGGTTTCGGGATCCCGCTCGTCGAGTCGATGGGCGTCGGCACGCCCGTCGCGGTGAGCGACATCCCGATCTTCCGCGAGATCGGCGGCGCGGCCGCCGAGTACTTCGACCCGGCCTCGCCCGCCGCGGTCGCGGCCGCGGTGCGACGGGTCGAGGCGCGCTGGGACGACCTGCACCGGGCCTCCCTCGAGCGGGTCCGCCGCTTCGACTGGACCACGTCCGCCGAGCACGTCGTCGCGTCCGTCGAGCGCGCCGTCGCCGACCGCCGCGCCTGACCGACGCCCCGTTCGGCGGACATGGAGGACCGCCGGACCGAGGTGGGAGCGCCAGCCCGGCGGCCGTCAGTCGCCCTCGGCCTCGAGCGGGTTCTGGTACGCGAACTCGTACCGCCCGGGGGCCTCGGACTGGTCCTCGATCGGGTCGTCGAACCGGACGAGTTCCCCCCGGAAGCGCTCGGGGTCCCAACGGAACGAGTGGATCGACCCGTTTCGGATCGGCGTCGTGAAGGAGTCGGCGGTACCCGGGGCGAGCTCGTTCACCACGGCACGGATCACCGCTCCGTGCGTCGCGACGACGACCGCGCCGGCGTCGAACCGGATCGCGATCTCGCCGAGCGACTCGAGCACGCGGGCGAGCAACGCCGAGCGCGACTCGCGGCCGGGCACCGATCCGTCCGGGAACCGTTCGCGGATCTCGACGTCCGTCAGGCCCTCGGCCTCGCCGTACGACCGCTCGACGAGACCGTCGTCCGTCGACGGAGTGGGCAGTCCGAGCCGGGAGGCGATGATCGCGCCCGTCTCGAACGCCCGGGACAGCGGGGACGCGAGCACGGCGTCGAACCGGCGACGCACGAGCAACCCACCGGCGGCGGCTGCCTGTCGGCGCCCGGTCTCGTTCAGTGGGATGTCGGTCGACCCCTGGATGCGGCGCTGCTTGTTCCAGTCGGTCTCGCCGTGCCGCACGAGGTACAGGAGGGTCGTCACCGTTCGTCCCTTCCGCGGCGATGCGCCGTCCGTGGTGGCGTCGGCGACGCGGTCAGTGCAGGAGTCGGTGGCGCAGCGCCGTCAATGTCTCGGTGGTGCCTGCGTCGAGCCTAGCCACCGCCCGACGGTCACTGCGCGTGGCACCCCGGTTCACGATGACGACGGGCTTGCGGCGACGAACGGCGTGGTCGACCAGCCGGACGCCCGAGTTGACGACGAGGGACGACCCGACCACGAGGAGCGCGTCCGCGCCGGCGACGATCGAGACGGCCTCGTGGAACTTCTCGACCGGCACGAACTCGCCGAAGAACACGACGTCGGGCTTGAGCACGCCGCCGCACACCGAGCACGCGGGGACACGGAACCGGTCGGCGCCCGTGATGTCGACGTCGCCGTCCGGCGCGAGCGTCACCGTGCCGGGTTCGTCGATCCAGGCGTTCTCCCGGTCGAGCACCGCTGCGAGATCCGAGCGTGCGAACGCCTGCCCGCAGCGCAGGCACACCACGCGGTCCATGGACCCGTGGAGCTCGACCACGCGGCGCGACCCGGCCCGGAGATGGAGACCGTCGACGTTCTGCGTGACGATCCCGCTCACGACACCGGCCGCCTCGAGGTCGGCGAGCGCCCGGTGCCCGTCGTTCGGCCGGGCGGACGAGAACGTGCGCCAACCGAGGTGGCTCCCGGCCCAGTACCGCCGGCGCCTCGCCGGGTCGGCGGAGAACTCCTGGAACGTCATCGGCGTGCGCGCCACGCGGCCCGCACCCCGGTAGTCGGGGATCCCGGAGTCCGTGCTGATCCCGGCCCCGGAGAGCACTGCGATGCGCTTGCCCCGCAGCGTCTCGACGACGCGGTCGAGGTCGTCACCCTGCTCGGGTGCGCCTCGCTCGAGGTCGCCCGCCTCCACCCGCTCCATCGGCTCCACGGTACCCTCGACAGCCCACGACCCCGATCGCTTCCCGGAGGACCATCCCGTGCAGACGGTGCGCATCGACGCCCTCGACGACCCGCGACTCGACGACTACGCCCGCCTGACCGACGTCGCGCTCCGACGCGTGCGGGAGCCGGAGGGTGGGCTGTACATCGCCGAGTCGAACACCGTGATCGAGCGTGCCCTCGCCGCTGGGCATGTGCCTCGGAGCGTGCTCGTGCAGGAGAAGTGGCTGCCCGAGGTCCTGCCGATGCTGGCCGAGCACGACGGTCCGGTGTTCGTCGGTCCCGACGCCCTGCTCGAGGAGCTCACCGGGTTCCGCATGCACCGCGGTGCGCTCGCGGCGATGCAGCGACCCGCCGAGCCCGCACTGGCGGACGTCGTCCGGGACGCGCGTCTCGTCGTCGTGCTCGAGGACATCGTCGACCACACGAACGTCGGTGCGGTCTTCCGGTCGGTGGCCGGACTCGGGGCGGACGCCGTCCTCGTCTCGCCGCGCTGTGCCGACCCCCTCTACCGCCGCAGCGTGCGCGTGAGCATGGGGACGGTCCTCCAGGTCCCGTGGACACGGATCGGCGAGTGGGCGGACGCCGGGCCCGCGCTCCGGGCCGCGGGGTTCCACCTGGCCGCGATGGCCCTGACGGACGACTCCGTCCCACTCGACGCGTTCGTCCAGGACGTGCCCGAGCGCGTCGCACTCGTCATGGGCACCGAGGGTGACGGCCTGAGCGCGCGTGCCGTGGCCACCGCCGACACCGTGGTGCGGATCCCGATGGCGCACGGGGTCGACTCGCTCAACGTGGCGGCGGCGAGCGCCGTGGGCCTGTGGGCGGTCGCACACGCCCAGCGCGCGGCGCGCAGCTGATCCATCGCCGCCCACCCCTAGGCTGCTGTGCCGTGTCACGTGTCGTCCACCGGCCCCGCTCCGCGGTCCGGCGTCCCGTCCTGATCACCGTGGTCGCCGTGGTGCTCGTCGCGGTCGCGTACCTGGTCGCGGCGGCCGTCGTGCCCTTCGCGCCGGCGACCGTCTCGCGCGCGACCTACGCCGCACCCACGGCGACGCTGCCGGCGCTGTCGTTCCCGGGCTACGGCGCGACCGCGGTCGAGGCCCCGGGCTTCGCCGGGAGCCTGCAGACGAGCGGCGACACCGGTCAACGCTCGATCGCGAGCATCAGCAAGGTGGTGACAGCCCTCGTGGTGCTGCAAGCGCACCCACTGACGACCTCGGACGACGGGCCGACGATCACGTTCACGGCCGCGCAGCACGCCCTGTACGACCAGTACCTCGCCCTGGACGGCGAGGTCGCGGCCATGCCGGTCGGTCTCCGGTTGAGCGAGCGGCAGGCGTTCGAGGTCATGCTCATGAAGTCCGCGAACAACTACGCCGGGGCGCTGGCCCTGTGGTCGTTCGGGTCGATGGACGCGTACCGCACGGCCGTCCACGCCTGGTTGTCGGCGCACGACCTGGACCACACGACCATCGAGGAGCCGACGGGACTCGACCCGCACAACACCGCGACCGCGTCGGACCTCGTGCACCTCGGCGAGCTGGCGATCGCGAACCCCGTGGTGAAGCAGATCGTCGGCACGCAGCGCACGACCATCCCCACGGTCGGTCCGATCGAGAACTCGAACAAGCTGCTCGGGATGGACGGTGTCGAGGGCATCAAGACCGGGACGCTCGACCAGGCCGGTGCGTGCTTGCTGTTCGCCGCGACGTACCAGCGCGGCGGACGCACCGTCACGGTCGTGGGAGCGATGCTCGGCGGGAGGGACCACGACTCGCTCGACGTCGACGTGCGGCGGCTGCTCGACTCGGTCGCGGACAACTTCCACGTCGTGACCCTGACGAACCGCGGGCAGACGTTCGGCCACTACGCCACCCCCTGGCGGCCACGGACGGACGCGGTCGCCGCCTCGGCGCGGTCGGTGCTCGTCTGGGGGCGGACGACGGTGACGGCACGCACTCGCCTCGAGCAGGTGACCTTCGGCCGTCGGGGCGAGCGGGTGGGCACCGTGCGGTTCACGATCGACCACCACGCCCCCGTCACGGTGCCGCTCGAGCTCGACGCGTCGATCACGGAGCCCGACCTGTGGTGGCGCTGGACGAACCCGTTCCAGGGGGCCTGAGGCCGTCAGCGCGTCAGGGCGTGTCGGAGCGGTGCTCGAGCACCGTCTGGAGTTCGGGCCGCTTCGGCTCGACTCCGTCGCCCGAGGACGTGTGCCGGATCCGCCGGACGACCCACGGCACGAGGTACTCCCGCGCCCAGCCGAGGTCCTCGACCCGCGCCTCGCGCCACGGCCGAGCCGCCAAGGGCTCCGGCTGCCACGGCGCCAGCTCGTGTTCGACCCCGAGGGTGTCGAGCACGGCCGCGGCGACGGTGGCGTGCCCGACGGGGGAGTGGTGGAGGCGGTCGGGCGCCCACATGCGCGGGTCCCGGAGGACGCGGAGCGCCCACATGTCGGCCACGAGTGCGCCGTGCTTGAGCGCGATCGCGTGCAGGTGCTCGTTGTAGATCGCCGCCTTGCCGCGGACGAGTCCGAGCACCGGCGTGGTCCCGACGTCGGGCCCGGTGAACAGGACGACGGTCGCGCCGTCCCGCCGCAGGGTGTGGATGAGCCCGTCGAAGCGCTCGGCGACCTCGTCCGGGTCGCTGCCGGGACGGATGATGTCGTTGCCGCCCGCCGAGACCGTGATCAGGTCGGGCCGCAACGCCAACGCGTGTTCGGCCTGTTCGTCGATGATCTGCTGCAGGAGCCGCCCGCGGATCGCCGTGTTCGCGTACGCGAAGTCGACGGTCTGGTTCGCGAGCACCTCGGCGACGCGATCCGCCCACCCTCGATGGCCACCGGGGACGCTCGGGTCAGGATCCCCGATGCCCTCGGTGAACGAGTCACCGATGGCGACGTACCTGGACCACGGATGCCGATCTGTCACGACCACAAAATAGTCTCGTCCTCGTGACCGACACCACCGCGTCCAGTCCGGGCTGGGAGCTCGACGACGCCCTGCTCGCCCGCATCGCCGCCCGCGCTCCCGGGTACGACCGTGACGGCCGGTTCTGCACGGAGGACCTGGCCGAGCTCCGCGACGCGGGGTACCTGCGCGTGGGCGTGCCGGTCGGCTCGGGAGGCGCGGGGCTGGGTCTCCGGGACACCGCGCGGATCCAACGACGGCTCGCCGCGGCGGCACCGGCCACCGCGCTCGGACTCGGCATGCACCAGGTGTGGGTGCAGGCCGCCCGCGCCGTGGGCGCCAGGGGCGAGTCGTTCCTCCAGATCGTGACGGACGCGGCGGCCGCCGACCGGCTGCTCGCCTTCGGCGTCAGCGAGGCGGGGAACGACGCGGTCCTGTTCGACTCGACGACGCGTGCCGAGTCCGACGGTGCCGGGGGATGGCGGTTCACCGGTCGGAAGTCGACGGTGTCCCTCGCGCCGGCGTGGGACCTGCTCAGCGTGTTCGGCCGGGACGACAGCGACCCGGCCGCCCCGGTGCTCGTGCACGGGTTCGTCGAGCGGGAGCAGCCCGGGCACCGCGCGCTCGGGGACTGGGACACGCTCGGCATGCGGGCCACGCGGAGCGACGCCACCGAGCTCGACGGCGTCCACGTGCCCGCCGACCGGATCGTCCGCGTGCTGCCCGTCGGGCCCTCCGCCGACCCGTTGGTCTTCGGGATCTTCGCGGCGTTCGAACTGCTCGTCGCCGCGGTCTACGCCGGCATCGCCGAGCGGGCGCTGGCCCTCGCCGTCGAGGGCGTCGGGCGACGGACCGCGCTCGACGGCACGCCCCGGTCGTCCGATCCGGACCTCCGTCGGGCGTTGGCCGATGCGCAGGGCGCGGTGGACGCGGTGGTCCTGCAGATCGATGCATTGACGCGGGACGTCGACGACCTCGTCGACCACGGACCCCGGTGGTTCCCGCTGCTCGTCGGCACGAAGGCGCGCTCCGTCGACACCGCGGCTCACGTCGTCGACGAGGCCATGCGCGTCGTCGGCGGGGGCGCGTACCGGGCCGGGGCGGAACTCGCGCGGCTGGCGCGGGACGTCCGCGCGGGGCAGTACCACCCGTCCTCCCGGGACTCCGCCGCCCGGACGATCGCGGCGGCCCTGCTCGGGCCGGTCCCGGCGCCGCACTGAAGGTCGTTCCGCTCCGGTACCATTGGCGGGGGACCACGACAGGAGGCGGCACCGGGTGACGAGCGCGACCGACCGATCCCGGGCCTCCCGGCTCGCACCCGAGCGGATCGCGCGTCCCGGTCGCCGACGGCGGGTCGTCGACCGCGTCCTCATGCTCGACGTCGGCCTCGTCCGGACCCAGAGCGCGCTGCGGACCCTGCTGTGCGTGCCCGCCGGGATGGCGGTCGGTCTCGCCCTCGCCTCCGCGGTCGGCCTGCCCGGCGTCCTCGGCGTGCTCATCGGGGCGATGCCCGCCTTCATCAGCTGCCTCATCATCAACGACGTCAGTGCTGGGCGCATCGCCGCGCGGACGGGTGCGGTGGTCGTGCCGTTCGTCGTCGCCTTGTTCGCGAGCGTCGCGCTCGATCGGTTCCACGTGCTCGAGCTCGCGCTGATCGTGGTGCTGTTGTTCGTGCAGTTCGCCGCGATGGGCTGGGGACCGTGGGCGACCGACGCCGCCGCGGTGGTGTTCTCCGGGTACCTCTGCGGGCTCCTGACCCCGTTGCCAGCGGCGAGCGTGGCCGGTCTGGCACTCATCGGTGCCGGTTCCCTCGCGGTCACCGTCGTGATCCGCGGTGTGTTCCTGCGGCCCATGCCGTTCCGGTCCCTGCTGTGGACCCGGCGTGCCCTGCTCGCCTGGGCGACCGCCGTCCTCCGTGCCGCCGTCGACCTGCTCGCGGTCGGACCCGACCTGTCCCGGGAGCGGGTCCGGGCCGCCCGTCGCCTGCGCCGACGGCTCGACCGGTTCCAGGAGGTCGCGCTCACCGCCGACGGCATGCTCGCCGCTCCGGGTGTGGGACCGACGGGCGCGACCGCCGAGACGCTGCACCGGCTGCTGTTCGACACCCACCTCGCCGTCGACGGACTCGGCCGGACCGCCGAGACGCTCGCCGGGAGCGGGGCGCCCGACGACGTCCGAGCCGCGGTCGCGGAGGCGATCCGCACGGTCGTCGTCGGCGGCGGCGCGCAGGGGGCGACGGCGGCTGAAGGGATGCTCGCCCGGTTCGGGGTCACGCCGTCCGCCCGGGCGGACGGGTCGACGCTGGCGCACGTCGTGCACCGCGCCGCCCTGCAGCTCGCCGACCTCGCCGCCGCCGCCCGCGCTTGGGGGACACTGCGCGCCGCGCTGCCGCGTGAGGGCGACGCGGTCCCGTTCCGGACACCGGTCGTCCTGGTCGGCGGACGTCCGTCCGGCGCGGTCCCCGTCCTCGACGACGCACTCGCCGACGGCATGACCGGCCCCTGGCGGCGGTGGCACGTCTCGGCGTCCCTCCGCACCGGCATCCAGGCGGCGGTCGCGGTCGCGGTCGTGGAGCCGCTCGCGCTCCTGCTCGACGGCAGCCGGTTCTACTGGGGCGTGATCGGCGTCATGATCGTCCTCGCCGGCACGAACTCGACGCACGAGCGGGTGCGGAAGGCACTCCACCGCGGGGTCGGGACGGTGCTCGGCGGCGCGCTCGGGATCGTCCTCGTGCACCTGCTCGGCACGCACCACCCGTGGTGGACCGCCGGCATCGCGGTGTTCGCCCTCGCGGTCGGCACCTACGGCTTCGGCGGCGTCTACGCGATCTGGGTCACAGCGCTCGTGGTCGTGCTCTGCCAGGTGTACGCGTACGGCGGCAGTTTCACGGACACGCTGATCCCGTTCCGGCTCGCCGAGAACCTGCTCGGCGCCGCGGTCGCCGTTCTCGTGAGCGTGGTCGTCCTCCCGGTGGCGTCGGGCAGGATGGTCCGGAGCGCCGTGCGACGCCAGCTCGCGGCCGTGCGCTCGTTCGTCCTGTCCGCGGGTCTCGTCGATGTCGGTGGGGACGGTCCGCGCGACGCCGACCCCTCGGATCCGGATGCCTTCGACCTGCGGCGCCGGTCACGCGCCGTCGACGCCGCGACCTACCAGCTCGACGCGGTCATGAAGCCCATGGTGCGGTTCCCGTCCGGCGGTGCGGCCCGCACCGACGCGCGCACACGGGCGGCGCTGCAGTCGGTCGCCGTGTTCGCGCGCGAACTCGCCGGGAGGCCCGCTCCGATCGCGCGACCACCCGTCCCGGTCGTCGAGGCCCTCGCGCACGCCGCGGGGGTGCTCGCCACCTCGATCGACGCGCTCTCCGGCGCCGTGGGCAGCGGTCGTCAGCGCGGGGAGATCCGACGCGGCGACGACGCGTGGGTGCGTGCGAGCGACGCGCTCGACGCCGCCGTCGCGGCGACGCCACCCGGACCCGCGCACGAGTGGGTGCACGACCGGGTCCTGGCGCTCGGTCGTGTCGACGACGCGCTCGCGGTCCTGGCCGAGCGGAGCGGACTCCCGGTCGCCGGCGTCGCCTCCGGAGCCACGAGCACGAGCGCCCGAGCACGCCGGGCCGCGGCGCTCGTCGAACGACACCTGCTCGCCACCGACCGCTGAGCGCTGAGCGCTGAGCGCTCCGGTGTTTGTCGGCGGCGCATGCCACCATGGTCGCGCGTTCGGCCGATGTCGATCGCGGAAGGACGTGGCGTGAGCAAGCAGGACGGCAGCACCCGCCTCGTCACGGAGGCCCCGACCGACGACACGACCGCGTCGGTCCTGCACGTCGACATGGACGCCTTCTTCGCCTCGGTCGAGTTGCTGGACCGTCCCGACCTCGTCGGCAAGCCGGTCATCGTCGGGCACGACGCCGAGCGCTCGGTCGTCACGGCCGCCACGTACGAAGCGCGTCGGTTCGGGGTGAACTCCGCGATGCCGATGGCGATCGCCCGCCGCCGCTGCCCCCAGGCGATCGTCGTCGAGCCGCACTTCGAGAAGTACCGGACGAACTCGCGACGCATCATGGAGATCCTCGATCGCTACACGCCGCGGGTCGAACGCCTCGGGATCGACGAGGCATTCCTCGACGTCCGGGGGGCGCTCCGCCTGCACGGCACCCCGTGGCAGGTCGGCACCGCCATCCGCGCCGAGGTCCACCGCGAGACCGGCCTGCGCTGCTCCGTCGGCGCCGCCGCCACCAAGTTCGTGGCGAAGCTCGCGTCGAGCCGCGCGAAACCGGACGGGATCCTCGTGGTCCCGGAGGCCGACACCGTCGCGTTCCTGCACCCGCAGCCGGTGTCCGCGCTCTGGGGTGTGGGCGGCAAGACAGCCGAGGTGCTCGAGCGGCGGGGCATCCGCACCGTCGGGGACCTCGCGACGACCCCGGTCGCGTCGCTCGTGTCCGCCGTCGGGCCCGCGATGGGCAACCGCCTGCACGAGCTCGCGTGGGGACGCGACCCGCGGGTGGTCGAGAGCGGCTCGGTCGAGAAGTCCGTGGGCCACGAGGTCACCTTCCCGACCGACGTCACCGACCGCGACGAGCTCGCCCGGGAGCTCCTGCGCCTCGCCGACCGGGTGGCCGCTCGCCTGCGGGCGGCGGGCCTGCGCGCGCGGACGATCGCGCTCAAGGTGCGGTACACGGACTTCACGACGCTCTCACGGTCGCGCACGCTGCCCGAGCCCACGGACGTCGCGCGCCGCATTCACCGCGAGGCCGTCGACCTCTACGACGCCCTGCACCGGCCCGGACACCGGATCCGGCTGATCGGTGTGCGGGGCGAGAACCTCGCGCCCGCAGGCGAGAGCAACGCGCTGTGGGACGACGACGCGCCGTGGCGCGAGACCGAGACGACCGTCGACGCGGTGGCCGCGCGGTTCGGCGCGGGGATGGTCCGGCCCGCCTCCCTCGTGCGTCCGCAAGCGGCGCCCCACGCTCCGCACGCCCGACAGGACGGCGAGGCGTGACGGCACGGCCGGTAGACTCCCATGGAGTGAGTGCAGGGGAGTCGAGCCAGGAGGCCGCGGGCAACGCAGCGGCCGAGCACCTGTCGCCGGCGTTCCCGGACCGTGCCGCCTGGGGCACCGCGTCGAAGCTTCGCGCCTGGCAGGTCGAGGCGTTGACCAAGTACTTCGAGACCGAGCCGCGTGACTTCCTCGCCGCCGCGACACCGGGCGCAGGCAAGACGACCTTCGCCCTCCGACTCGCCACCGAGCTCCTGGCGCGGAACACCGTCGACCGGATCGTGGTCGTCGCCCCGACGGAGCACCTGAAACGGCAGTGGGCGGACGCGGCCGACCGCGTGGGCATTCGGCTCGACCCGATGTTCAAGAACGGCGACGGCATGTTCGGTCGGCACTACCAGGGCATCGCGATCACCTACGCCCAGGTCGGTATGAACCCCGAGGTCCACCGCCGGATCACCGAGGGTGGGCGCACGCTCGTCGTCCTCGACGAGGTCCACCACGGCGGTGACGCCCTCACCTGGGGCGACGGCATCCGCGAGGCCTTCGGAGCCGCGACCCGACGACTGTCGCTGAGTGGCACGCCGTTCCGCTCGGACACCAACCCGATCCCGTTCGTGAGCTACGCACCGGACGACGAGGGCATCCGGACCTCCATCGCCGACTACAGCTACGGCTACGGCCGAGCGCTGCAGGACGGCGTCGTCCGCCCCGTGTTGTTCATGGCCTACGCGGGCCAGATGCGCTGGAAGACCCGCATGGGGGACGAGATGTCGGCCTCGCTCGGCGAGCAGGTCACGAAGGACATCACCGCGCAGGCCTGGCGCACGGCACTCGCCCCCGACGGCGAGTGGATGACCGCCGTGCTGTCGGCCGCCGACAAGCGGCTCACCGAGGTCCGGCGTGGGGTCCCCGACGCCGGCGGTCTCGTCATCGCCACCGACACGACGACCGCCCGGGCCTACGCCCGGATCCTCCAGCGGATCACCGGCGAGCGACCCACCGTGGTGCTCTCCGACGAGGCCGCGGCCTCCAGCCGCATCGGTGCGTTCGCGGCCGACGAGACCCGGTGGATGGTCGCGGTCCGGATGGTCTCCGAGGGTGTCGACGTCCCGCGTCTGTGTGTCGGCGTGTACGCCACGAGCGCGAGCACCCCGCTGTTCTTCGCTCAGGTGATCGGTCGTTTCGTGCGGGCACGTCGTCGTGGTGAGACGGCCTCGGTGTTCCTGCCGAGCGTGCCCGGGCTCATGGCCCTCGCGGCGAGCCTCGAACTCGAGCGTGACCACGCCCTCGACCGCCCCAAGGGCACGGACGACGGCATGTACAACCCCGAGGACGCCATGGTGGCCGAGGCGAACCAGGACGCCAAGGCCTCGGACAGCCTCCTCGACCTGCAGCCGTTCCAGGCCCTCGACTCGCAGGCGTCGTTCGACCGCGTCCTCTACGACGGCGGCGAGTTCGGGTCGGGCGGCGAGATCGGCAGCCTCGAGGAACTCGACTTCATCGGGATCCCCGGGCTCCTCGAGCCGGACCAGGTCCGCGAACTGCTCCGCCAGCGTCAGGCGACGCAGGCCAAGCGCGCGCGACGGGGGAAGGACGGCCAGCCGCGACCCCCGGAGCCCGAGCACCGACCGATGTACATGACGATCAAGGAGCAGCGGTCGGAGCTCCACCGGCTCGTGTCGATCTGGGCCCGGCACAGCAACGAGCCGCACGGCGCCGTGCACGCCGAGCTCCGTCGGATCAGCGGGGGACCGGCAGTGGCCCAGGCGAGCACCGAGCAGATCCAGAAACGCATCGACATCCTCCGGTCCCGGATCGGCAACCGCCGGTGATCGAGCCCGTCGACGAGCGCACCTGGTTCGTCAAGCGCGAGCCGGACGCCTCGCCCGAGGCCATCATCGACCGGTTCGGCGGCGGGTACCGACTCCGTCGCTTCTCGCTGACCGAGGCACGACGGACCGCGCACGGCGTCTACACCGGCCTCGACATCGCCGAAGCGGCCTGGTGGCGACTCCGTCAGCGGCGCGGGTGACACAGGTCGACCACGGCTCGGCGGCGACGCGCGCCGACGACGCGATCCGAGCCTCCCGGGACGGACGCCGGGCCGTCGGAAATGGTGACCGTCCGAGCCGATCTGGCGTAGACCGTATGCATGGCTGACTCGATCCCACACGTCCTCGTCCTCGGCGGCGGTTCCGGCGGTTACTCCACCGTCCTGCACCTGCAGAAGCAGGCCACCACGGTCCCGATGCGGATCACCCTCGTCGACCAGAACACGTACTACACGTACCTGCCGTTCCTGCCCGAGGTCGCCGGCGGGCACATCGCACCCCGCGACGTCACCGTGGAGCTCCGCCGTGCGCTGCGGCGCACCCGGGTCATCCAGGGCAAGGTGACCGGGATCGACAGCACGGCGAAGACCGTCTCGGTCGCCACGGCGGGCGGGGACGACCGCACGCTCGGCTACGACCACGTCGTCGTCGCCCTCGGTTCGGTCACCCGCGTGTTCCCGACCCCCGGTCTCGAGGAGCACGCCGTGGGGTTCAAGAGCGTCGAGGAGGCCGCGTTCGTGCGTGCCAAGCTGCTCGACAACATCGCCAAGGCCGCGGCCACGCGTGACGAGGAGGAGCGCCGCAAGCTCCTCACCAGCATCTTCATCGGCGGTGGCTACACCGGTGTCGAGGCGATCGGGGAGCTGTTCGACGTCTCGCAGGCCGCCATCGCGACCTACCCGTCACTCGCCGGCGAGCAGCCCCGATGGGTGCTCATCGACGCGCTCGACCGCGTGGCGCCCGAGGTCGGCCCCGACCTGTCGAAGTGGACGCTCGAGTCGCTCCGCGCCCGCGGGATCGACGTCCGCCTCAAGACCACGATGCCGAGCTGCGAGGGCGGGGTCGTCAAGCTCAGCGACGGCGACGAGTTCGCCGCCGGCCTCATCGTCTGGACGGCGGGCGTCAAGCCCAACCCGGTGCTCGACAACACCGATCTGCCGCGCGGGCCGAAGGGCCACCTGGCGTGCAACGCGAAGCTCCAGGTCGAGGACGAGCAGACCCACGAGGTGGTCGAGGGGGCCTGGGGCCTCGGCGACGCCGCACAGGTGCCCGACCTGACGGCGGAGAAGCAGCCGGCGTACTACCCGCCGAACGCGCAGAACGCGGTCCGGCAGGCGGTCGTCGTCGCGGACAACATCGTCGCGACGATCACCGGGCAGCCCATCCGCGAGTACCGCCACGTGTCGATCGGATCGGTCGCCTCGTACGGCATCGCGAAGGGCGCGGCCAACATCAAGGGCATCAAGATGACGAACCTCCCGGCCTGGGCTGCCCACCGCGCCTACCACGTGTACGCGATGCCGACCCTGAACCGGAAGGCGCGCATCGTCATCGGCTGGCTCACCGGCGCCGTGTCGGGTCGCGACTCGACGTCGCTCATCAAGGAGACCGACCCGCGGCGCGAGTTCGTGGACGCCGCGAACAGCTGAGTCACGCTCCGCTGACGCGGGAGACGGACGGGAGGGACGGTGCCGGTCGGCGCCGTCCCTCCCGTCCGTGGGCGGGGTACGTTCCTGGATCGCCGCCCAGCGGGCGTGGGGTGGACTCGGGACGTCGAGAGGAGACGCATGCGCGCCATGACCTACCGGGGGCCCTACCGGATCCGAGTCGAGGACAAGGACGTCCCTCGGATCGAGCACCCGAACGACGCGATCGTCCGCGTGACCCGAGCCGCCATCTGCGGCTCCGATCTGCACCTGTACCACGGCCTCATGCCGGACACGCGCATCGGGCACACCTTCGGTCACGAGTTCATCGGCGTCGTCGAGGAGGTCGGCTCCTCGGTCGAGCGGCTCCAGCGTGGCGACCGGGTGATGGTCCCCTTCAACATCTTCTGTGGCACCTGCTGGTACTGCGCCCGCGGCCTGTACTCGAACTGCCACAACGTCAACCCCAACGCGACCGCGGTCGGCGGCATCTACGGGTACTCCCACACGACGGGCGGCTACGACGGCGGCCAGGCGGAGTACGTCCGGGTGCCCTTCGCGGACGTCGGTCCGCAGGTCATCCCCGATTGGCTCGACGACGAGGACGCGCTCATGATGACCGACGCGCTCGCCACCGGGTACTTCGGTGCACAGCTCGGCGACATCGCGGAGGGCGACACGGTCGTCGTGTTCGGCGCGGGCCCGGTCGGTCTGTACGCCGCGAAGTCCGCCTGGCTCATGGGTGCCGGCCGGGTGATCGTCATCGACCAGCTCGAGTACCGGCTCGAGAAGGCCCGCACGTTCGCGCAGGCCGAGACCATCAACTTCGCCGAGGTCGCCGACGTCGTGCTCGAGCTGAAGCGCACGACCGACTTCCTCGGTGCGGACGTCTGCATCGACGCCGTCGGAGCCGAAGCCGACGGCAACCTGCTGCAGCACGTCACCGCGACGAAGCTGAAGCTCCAGGGCGGTTCGCCCATCGCGCTCAACTGGGCGATCGACGGCGTCCGCAAGGGCGGCACGATCTCGGTCATGGGCGCGTACGGGCCGATCTTCAGCGCGGTGAAGTTCGGTGACGCGATGAACAAGGGCCTGACGTTGCGCATGAACCAGACCCCGGTGATCCGCCAGTGGCCGCGGCTGCTCGAACACATCCGCGCCGGGTACCTCAAGCCGAGCGAGATCATCACCCACCGCATCCCGCTCGAGCACATCGCCGAGGGCTACCACCTGTTCTCGGCGAAGCTCGACGACTGCATCAAGACCGTGATCGTGCCGGAGAGCGCGTGAGCGGCGGCGACCGGACATCGCCGAACACGAGGAGGACCGCATGACCGACGACGAACCGCTCGCCTACCTGCCGGACAAGCCCCGCGACGTCCCCACGCCAGAGGAACTGCGTGCGCGGATCCCAGGCTGGGGCGCCGACCTCGACCCCGCCGACCGGCCGGCCGTGCCGCGCCTCCGGTTCGACCCGTCCGCCACCGGTGCGCACTGGACGTTCCCGGAGCGACAGCCGGGTGCCGAGGGCCGCGAGCGCTCGATCGAGCACGCCTTCGTGACGCCCGTGTTCGGGACGGCGCAGCCGCTGTCCGGTGTCTCGGGTCTGATCCGCCGCGCTGCGTACGGGTTCTTCAGCGAAGGGCGTGCGGCGCACTGGCTGCTCCTCATCGCCGGGGACCGCGTCAACGTCGCGGAGGCGCGGATCGCCGCAGCCCTGCAGGGGTCGCCGGACCGGGTCGTGCACGAGACCGGGATCGCTGCCGAACGGGGCGGCCGGGGGATCGCCGAACGGCTGCGCTCGTCGCGGTCGGACACGCACCACACGTGGATCGACCCGCTGCTGACGATGGGGCCGTACGTGCTCGTGGGCCTCGTCGCGACCTCGCTGGTCCGGGGCCTGGTGCGCCGGCGCTGAAGCCGGGTCCGCCAGCGGCGGAGCCGGGGTGCGGTCCACGAGCGGGGACGGCCACCGGACGAAGAAGCGGCTGGTCCCGATGGGACCAGCCGCTCGTCGTGTCCGAGGGGGGACTTGAACCCCCACGCCCTAATACGGGCACTAGCACCTCAAGCTAGCGCGTCTACCAATTCCGCCACCCGGACAGGGTGTCGACGCGGGTCCCGGGCCTTCCGGCCGGTCCCGCTGCCGAGGAACGACAGTAGCACGGATCGGCGGCGCGACCGCACACGGGCGCGCATCCCGGGCGCGCCCGCCCGGCCTGCCCGCACCGGCGGGCACCGTGGTCGTACGCGGACGGTACCGTTGGGGACATGACCGATGTGCAGCGACCGGCGGACGTCGACACGGAGCTCGAGGCCACCGCCGCCATCGCCCGTGACCTCATCCGGTTCGACACCACGAACCACGGCGAGGGGCGTTCGAACGGCGAGGCCGACGCGGCCGAGTACGTCGAGGCGCATCTCCGGGACCTCGGGCTGGAGCCGCAGCTGTTCGAGTCGGAGCCGGGCCGGGTCAGCGTCGTCGCACGGGTTCCCGGGCGCGACCGCGACAAGCCGGGGCTCGTCGTGCACGGGCACCTCGACGTCGTCCCGGCCGATCCCGCGAACTGGTCCGTGGACCCGTTCGGTGGCGTCGTCCAGGACGGCGCGCTCTGGGGTCGCGGCGCGGTCGACATGAAGGACATGGACGCGATGATGCTCACCGCCCTGCGGGACGTCATCGAGCGGCAGGGCGCACCCGAGCGCGACCTGGTGATCGGCTTCTTCGCGGACGAGGAGGCTGGCGGCGTCCTCGGCGCGCACCACGTCGTCGCGGAACACCCCGAGGTCTTCGCCGGGGCGACGGAGGCCATCAGCGAGGTCGGTGGTTACTCGATCACCCTCGGCGATCGCCGGGCCTACCTGCTGCAGACGGGCGAGAAGGCGCTCATCTGGATCAAGCTCGTCGCGCGGGGCACCGCCGCGCACGGGTCGCACGTGATGCGCGACAACGCCGTGACGAAGCTCGCCGCGGCCGTCGCGCGCATCGGGAGCCGCGAGTGGCCGGTCCGGATGTCCGACACGACCGACGCGATGGTGCGCGAGGTCGCCCGGTTCCTCGGGGTGGACCCCACGCGGACGGGGCCGGACGAGGTCGCGCTGGCGACCGGTTCGGCCTCGCGCTTCATCCACGCGGCCCTGCACACGACGACGAACCCGACGCTCCTGCACGCCGGCTACAAGCACAACGTGATCCCCGACACCGCCGAGGCGCTCGTCGACATCCGGTGCCTGCCCGGCGACGAGGAGCAGGTGCTCGCCGAGGTCCGTGAACTCGCCGGGGACGACGTCGAGGTGCTGACGACGCACCGGGACGTCGGTCTCGAGACCGCGTTCGCCGGTCCGCTCGTCGACACCGTCCGCGCGGTCCTCGACCGGCACGACCCCGGCGCGCCGGTGCTGCCCTACCTGCTGTCCGGCGGGACCGACAACAAAGCGCTGTCGACCCTCGGCATCGCCGGGTACGGGTTCGTCCCGTTGCAGCTCCCCGGTGACATGGACTTCCCCGCGATGTTCCACGGCGTCGACGAGCGGGTCCCGCTGGCGTCGCTCGCGTTCGGGCGCCGCGTCCTCGCCGATCTCCTGGCGACCTACTGATGCGGGCCTGGGAGCACCCCGACGTCCCCGAGGTCACCGGCGTCGGGAGCCGGCCTCGCGTGCACGACACCGCCACCGGCAGCCCGGTCGACCCGACGGGCGGCGGCGAGCGCGCGACCATGTACGTGTGCGGCATCACGCCGTACGACGCGACCCACCTCGGGCACGCGGCCACCTACCTGGCCTTCGACACCCTGAACCGGGCCTGGCGGGATGCCGGGCTCGACGTCGAGTACGTGCAGAACACGACCGACGTCGACGACCCGCTCCTCGAGCGCGCCGCGGCGACCGGCGTCGACTGGCGCGAGCTCGCCGCCTCGCAGATCGCGTTGTTCCGGCGCGACATGGAGGCGCTGCGGGTGCTCCCGCCGGACGAGTACGTCGCGGTCACCGACGAGGTCGAGCGCATCGGCGAGGCCGTCGCGTTCCTGCTCGAGTCCGGCCACGGCTACCGGGTGCCGACGGAGGGCGCGGACGGCGACGACGTGTACTTCGACGTCCAGCGCGCGACCGACGCCTGGTCGCTCGGTGCCGAGAGCGGCCTCGACCGCGACACCATGCTCGCGCTGTCGGCGGAGCGCGGTGGCGACCCGGATCGACCCGGCAAGCGTGACCCGCTCGATCCGCTGCTGTGGCGTGCGGCACGACCCGGCGAACCGACCTGGGACACCGCTGTGGGCACCGGGCGGCCCGGATGGCACATCGAGTGCAGCGTCATCGCGGGTGACCGCCTCGGTGCGCCCGTCTCGGTGCAGGGCGGGGGGAGCGACCTCGTGTTCCCGCACCACGAGATGAGCGCGGGCCACACGGCGGCGCTCGCGCACGCACCACTCGCACGCGCCTACGTGCACACCGGGATGATCGCCTACCAGGGCACGAAGATCTCGAAGTCGCTCGGCAACCTCGTGACCGTCCGCGGCCTGCTCGAGGACGGCGCCGACCCGCGGGTCGTCCGCCTCGCGCTCTTGTCCCACCGCTACTCGGACGACTGGGAGTGGTTCGACAGCGAGCTGACGAGCGCGACCACGCGGCTCGCCTCGTGGGACGCCTGGGCTCGCGGAGTCGATCTGGAGGACCGGGGCGACGCCGACACGTCGGTGGCCGTCGCGAGCATGGCTCGGATCCGCGAGCGGGTCGCGGACGACCTCGACACGCCGGGGGCGGTCGCCGCGGTCGACACCGCGATCGCGGCGGGCGGCACGTGCACGGGCGAGCTCGTCGACCTCGTCGACGCCGTGCTCGGGATCCGGATCGGACAGCGCTGACGGAAGACCCGGCCCGGGGGTCCGGGGTCCGTCGGCCGTCCCGCCTTCAGGACTGGGGTGGGCGCCAGGGACCCTCGCCGGGGCCACCCGGGGCGCCGTCCTTGCCGTCGCGTCGGCGGAGGTACTGCTCGAACTCCTGGGCGATCGCGTCGCCGCTGGCCTCCGGGGAGTCGACCGTGTCGCGCGCCTGTTCGAGCTGCGTGATGTAGCTCGCCATGTCCTCGTCGTCGGCTGCCAGCGCGTCGATGCCCTGCTCCCAGTTCGCGGCGTCGTCGAGCAGGGACCCGCGCGGCACCGTCACGTCGGTGAGGTCCTCGATGCGGTCGAGGAGCGCGAGGGTCGCCTTCGGCGAGGGGGCGTTGTGGACGTAGTGCGGGACCGAGGCCCAGAGGGAGATCGTGGGCACGCCGGCGGTGTCCATCGCGTCCGACAAGACGCTGATGATGCCGACCGGGCCCTCGTACGTCGAGTGATCGACGCCGAGCGCGGTGCGGACGTCCTCGTCCTCACTGGACACGAAGACCGAGATCGGGCGGGTGTGCGGGACGTCCGCGAGCATGGCGCCGACGAACACGACGGCGTCGATCGCGTGCACGTCCACCAGGTCCACGATCTCCGCCGCGAACCCGCGCCACGTCCGCGACGGCTCGGGACCGACGAGCACGTACACCCCACGCTCACTCGTGGTGCCGCCGGCACCGACGACCTGGGAGACGGCGGGCGTGGTCCCGGTGGACGCCGGACCATGGAGCACGATCCGCGGCCAGATGACGCCGCGCACGCCGTCGTCGTCGCTGCCGATCGTCGGGCGGTTGAACTGGTAGTCGACGTACCGTTCACCGTCGAGCTCCCGGAGTTCCTCCAGGTCGAGCGCGTCGACGATGCGTCGGGCGAGTCCGCTCGCGGCCTCGCCCGCGTCGTTCCATCCCTCGAACGCGACGACGAGCAGGCGCCCGTCGCTGAAGGGGGAGTGCTGTGGCACGGAGGGGACCTCCTGGTCGATCTGCCGAGGGACGCGGGGCGCCGCGACCTGCACACCAACAATAGGACGTGCGTCCTCGCGGGCACCGCGGCCCGCGCTCCCGGCGTCGTGCCCGGAGCGAACGGGCGTTCGGGTGCCCGCCGCTACACTCGGGGGCCGTGACCTCCGAACTCCCCGCCGCGGTCCTCTGGGACATGGACGGCACCCTCGTGGACACCGAGCCGATCTGGCAGCGGTCCCAGATGGTGCTGACCGCGCAGTACGACGCCCCGTGGACCCACGAGGACGGCTTGTCCCTCGTCGGCAGTGGCCTCGAGCGCTCCGGCGAGATCCTCCGTGAGCACGGCGTGGACCTGACCGTGGAGGAGATCGTCGAGTGGATGACGACCTACGTGGTCGAGCACATGCACGACGCCATGCCGTGGCGTCCCGGGGCCCGCGAGCTCGTCGAGGAGCTGCACGACCGCGGCGTCCCGACCGCACTCGTGACGATGTCCCGGCGACGGATGGCGGTCGACGTGGCCGAGTTGCTCGGCGCGAGGGGATTCCGCGTGGTCGTCGCGGGCGACGACGTGGAGCACGCCAAGCCGCACCCCGAGGCGTACCTCCGTGCTGCGGCAGAACTCGGCGTCGACCCGGCCCGCTGTGTCGCGATCGAGGACTCGCCGACGGGTGTCGCCGCGGCGCTCGCCTCCGGGGCCGTCACGGTCGCGGTCGAGCACGTCGTGCCGATCGCCGAGGGCAGCGCCGACGTCCGGCTCGAGTCGCTGGAGGGCGTGGACGTCGACCGGCTCGTCGCACTGACGGCGCCCGCGTTCTCGGCGCACGCCGCCGCGGCGACCACGGCGTCCTCCGGGGCGGCGGCGGCGCAGCTCCCGGGCGAGGGCGCCTGATGACCGGCGCGCCAGCCCGCGGTCCCTTCCGTGCCGGCGACCGCGTCCAGCTCACCGGCCCGAAGGGCAAGCTGACCACGCTCTCGCTCGAGACCGGCGGCGAGTACCACACGCACCGCGGCGTCCTCCGCCACGACGACGTGATCGGCCAGCAGGACGGCTCCGTGATCGCCTCGTCGAGCGGCGACGAGTACCTGGCCCTCCGCCCCCTGCTGAACGACTACGTCATGTCCATGCCCCGCGGGGCCGCGATCGTCTACCCGAAGGACGCGGCCCAGATCGTCGCCTTCGCGGACGTGTTCCCGGGGGCCCGGGTCGTCGAGGCCGGCGTCGGCTCGGGCGCGCTCTCGCTGTGGTTGCTCCGGGCGATCGGCGCCGAGGGGACCCTGCACTCGTTCGAGCGTCGTTCCGAGTTCGCGGACATCGCCCGCGGCAACGTCGCCACGTTCCTCGGGGCCGATCCGGACAACTGGACCGTCACCGTGGGCGACCTCGTCGAGGAGTTGGCGCAGCACGTCGACGCCGGATCCGTCGACCGGGTCGTGCTCGACATGCTCGCGCCGTGGGAGTGCGTGGACGACGCCGCCGACGCACTCGTGCCCGGCGGACTCATCGTCTGTTACGTGGCGACCGTGACGCAGCTCTCCCGCGTGTGCGAGGCGATCCGCGACACCGGCCGCTACACCGAGCCGGAGCCGAGCGAGACGCTCGTCCGCACCTGGCACGTCGACGGACTCGCCGTGCGTCCCGACCACCGGATGGTCGGCCACACCGGGTTCCTGGTGACGGCCCGACGGCTCGCGGACGGCGTCGTGCTGCCCGACCACCGACGCCGTCGCAAGCCCGAGTTCGCCGACGAGGACGTCGAACTGTGGACGCCCGGCGCCGTGGGCGAGCGGGCGACGAGCGACAAGAAGCTCCGGAAGGTCGCCCGGCAGGCGGCCGCGCAGGCCCGGAAGGTCGCCGCGGCGGACGGGCCCCGGGCGGACGAGGCGCCAGCGGACGACCGCTAAGCTCTACCGGAGTCGTCCGGCGTCATCCGGGCGCGAACCCCCGAACGAGTGGAAAGAGGGTCCGTGCGCACCATCCCCGCACTCCTGGTCACGGTCGGCCTCGTCGCGTCGCTCACAGCGTGCGCGTCGGGCTCGGCGTCCGCGGGGGGATGCACGGCACCCGCGCCCGGCAACGCGTCCGAGGCCGTGTCGGCGTCCGGCGCGATCGGTGCGAAGCCGACGGTCCACGTCCCGTCGCCGCTCACCACGAAGCGGACCGAGGTCTCCGTGCTCCACCAGGGGTCCGGCCGTGTCCTCGGCGAGGGTTCCCCGGCGGTCATCGAGTACACGGTGGTGGACGGCGCGACCGGCAAGACCCTGCAGACCAGCGGGTACAAGGGGACGACGAGTCCCATCACCGTCGGGTCGACGAACGGCGGTGCACTGGGCAACGCGCTCGAGTGCGCGCGGGTCGGTGACCGCCTCGCGATCGTGGTGTCGAAGAAGGCGCTCCAGAACGGCAGCACCACCACGGCGAAGGTCCAACAGGACGCCGCGGTCGTCGTTGCGGACGTCGTGGACGGCTTCGCCTCGCGTGCCGACGGACGGCCACAGGTCGCCGCCGACGGCATGCCGGCCGTCGTGCTCGCCCCGAACGGTGCGCCCGGGATCACCGTGCCCGCCACCGCTGCACCGTCGAGTGACCAGGTGCACCTGCTCCGCAAGGGGTCCGGCCGCGAGATCACCGCGAAGGACACGGCAGTGGTCAAGTACACCGCGGTCAACTGGGGCACGAACTCGACTGTCGCCGGGTCGAGCTGGACCGACGGATCGGGTGCAGTGACGGTCCCGCTGGCGCCCGGCAACCAGATCGCGGCATCGATCCGCAAGGCCCTGATCGGCAAGCAGGTCGGCGACCAGGTGCTCGCCGTCGTCAAGCAGAACGGCACGACGTACGCGTACGTGTTCGACCTGCTCGGCGTGATGCCACGCTGATCCCGGGGGTACGCCCGCTGCCGTAGGATCAGCCTCGTGCCAGCGACCCGATCCCCGCGTGTCCCGGCAGAGGAACGGCTGTTCAGCCTCGTGCTCGCGCTTCTGTCGACGGAGTCGGGGCTCACGAAGGGCGAGATCCTCGCGAACGTGCAGGGATACCGCCAGCGGTACACGCCGGGTGGTGACAACGCCTCGCTCGAGCGTCAGTTCGAGCGCGACAAGGACGACGTCCGCGAACTCGGTGTCCCGCTCGAGACCATCGAGACGCCCGGTGCGACCGGCAACAACCAGACGCTGCGCTACCGGATCCCGAAGGGCGAGTACGACCTGCCCGAGGACGTCCGGTTCACCCCGGACGAGTCGGCGCTGCTGTCCCTGGCGGCGATGGCCTGGCGTGAGGGCGCGCTCTCGGCCGACTCCCGTCGCGCCCTGCTCAAGCTGCGGTCCGTCGGCGGTACCGACGACGACGGCGAGGACGCGCTCGCGGACGGCCGCGCCGTGGACGCCTACGCTCCTCGGCTCCGGGCCAGGGACGCTGCGTTCGAACCACTGCGCGCCGCGCTCGACCGCGCCGCCGCCGTCCGGTTCGACTACATCACACCGGGCAGCACCAAGGCTCGGACCCGGCAGGTCGCGCCACTGGCACTCGTGCAGCACGGCGGACGCTGGATGCTCGCCGCGCACGAGTTCGCGACCGACTCCGACAAGAACTACCTGCTCTCCCGCGTCGTCGGTCCGGTCTCGACGTACGAGGTCGGCCAGCACGAGGCGCCGGCAGACGCCGGGGAGCGTGCCCTCGCGGAACTCGACCGGGTCTGGGCGAACCGCACCGCCACGATCCAGGTCGCCACGGGCAGTGACGCCGAGCGGCGACTCGCCCGCCGACGCGGCACCACCACGGACGCCGACGGTCGGCTCGTCCTGCACTTCGTGGATCCCCAGATCCTGGCCGAGGAGCTCGCCGCCTTCGGGCCGGAGGTCCGTGTCGTGGAGCCGTCGGCCGTGCGGGACCTCGTGTGTGCCCGTCTCGAGCGACTCGTGCAGGACCACGACGACACCCCGGGGGAGGCTACCCGTGGCTGAGCAGCCGCTCCAGGCGCAGGACAAGCTCGCGTTCCTCCTGTCGCTCGTGCCGTACCTCATCGACCGCGAGCGCGTGTCGGTTACCGAGGCAGCACGACACTTCGGGGTCCCCGCGGCTCGGATCCGCCGCGCCGTCGAGCTCATCGCCGTGTCGGGGGTCCCGGGCGAGACCATGCAGTACCAACACGGTGACCTGTTCGACATCGCCTGGGACGACTTCGAGCAGAACGACATGATCGTGCTGACCAACCTCGTCGCGATCGACGACTCCCCGCGGCTCTCGGCCCGCGAGGCCTCGGCGCTCATCGCCGGCCTGCAGTACCTGTCGGCGCTACCCGAGGCCGGGGACCCGGAGGCGATCCACGCGCTCATCGCGAAGCTGTCCCGTGGGGCGGGTGGCGCCTCCAGTTCGGTCGCGGTCGGGCAGGACGCGCACGACGTCACCCTCGAGGTGATCCGGCGGGCGATGTCGGCCGGTCGGGGTCTCCGGTTCGACTACGCGGGGCCGCGGGCGCCCCGCGGTGAACGCCGCGTGGACCCGCTCCGGGTCGAGTCCATCGACACCGACTGGTACCTGCGCGCCTGGGACCTCGATCGCGATGCGCTCCGGACCTTCCGACTCGACCGCATGTCGGGCGTCGCCGTGGACGACCGTCCGGCGACGAAACGGATCGAGGACGTCGAGATCCCCGACACGCTGTTCCAACGTGGGCCCGAGGACACGATCGTCACCGTGGAGCTCGACTCCTCGTCCCTGCCGCTCGTCGCGGATTACCTCGCCGACACCGCGGACGACCCGGACGACCAGGGCCGCGTCCGCATCCGGCTCGCCGCGACCGGGTTCGACGGTGTCGTCCGCCTCGTCGCCGGGCTGCCCGGCCGTGCGGTCGTGCTGCACCCGCCCGCCGCGCGCGCGGCCCTCCGCGCCTTCGCCGCGGCAGCGCTCGCCCCCGCGGACTGAGCCGCCCCCGGCGTCGTCCGCCATGTCGGTCCACGGCGGAGAGGACGTAGGATCACAGCCATGGCCTCGACGACTGCGCGCGGACGCCAGCCTCGCCCGGGGATGCCGAAGAAGGACCCCGAGGGGCGGATGTCCCTCGGACAGCACCTCGTCGAGCTCCGCAAGCGCCTGTTCCGCGCCGTGCTCGCCATCGCCGTGTGTGCCGTGGCGGGGTGGTTCCTCACGCCGTGGGTGCTCGACGCCCTCCGCGCGCCGGTCCGCAACCTGGCCCGTGCCGGCGGCGGGCACGTCGCCGAGCTGAACTTCCCGGTGATCACCGGTGCGTTCGACCTCCGTCTGCAGATCGCGATCACGATCGGCATCGTCATCTCGAGCCCCGTGTGGCTCTACCAGGTGTGGGCCTTCATCGTGCCGGCGCTGGTCCGCCGCGAGAAGCTCTACGTCATCGGCTTCTTCGGCTCGGCGATCCCGCTCTTCCTCGGCGGCTGCTTCTGCGGGTGGTACGTCCTGCCGCACATCGTCGGGATCCTCGGCAGCTTCGTGTCGCACGAGGACGCCTCGATCGTGGACGCCAAGACCTACTACGACTTCGTCATCAAGCTCGTCCTCGCCATCGGCATCGCGTTCGTGCTCCCGGTGTTCCTCGTGCTCCTCAACTTCGTCGGGGTGCTCTCCGCCGCGGCCATCATCGGCTCCTGGCGCATCGCGATCCTCTGCATCCTCGTGTTCACCGCTCTGGTCACGCCGTCGGCCGACGTCATCTCGATGTTCCTGCTCGCCGTGCCGATGGTCGTGCTGTACATCGCTGCCTGCGCGGTCTCGTGGTTCCACGACCGGCGCGCGGCGCGACGTCAGGCAGCGGTGGACGCGGAGTACGGCCTGTGACCGACACGGGACTGACCCCGGCCGCCCGGTTCGCCGCCGCCCGCGCGCGGGCGCGGTCACGGAATCTCGAGCTGTTCCGCACCGAGCTCCGATTCGACCTCGACCCGTTCCAGATGGCGTCGTGCCTGGCGCTCGACGAGGGCCGCAGCGTGCTCGTCGCCGCGCCCACCGGTGCCGGGAAGACGGTCGTCGCCGAGTTCGCGGTGTGGCTCGCGATGCGTTCCCCGACGGCGAAGGTGTTCTACACCACGCCGATCAAGGCGCTGTCGAACCAGAAGTACGGCGAACTCGTCGACGCGTACGGCGAGTCGGAGGTCGGGCTGCTCACGGGCGACACCAACGTCAACCCGAGGGCGCGCGTGGTCGTGATGACGACCGAGGTGCTCCGCAACATGATCTACGCGGAGTCCGATCTGCTCGACGACCTGGCCTACGTCGTGCTCGACGAGGTCCACTACCTCGCCGACCGGTTCCGCGGGCCGGTGTGGGAAGAGGTGATCCTGCACCTGCCGAGTGAGGTCCGGCTCGTCTCCCTGTCGGCGACCGTGTCGAACGCCGAGGAGTTCGGCGACTGGCTGCAGGCGGTGCGCGGGGACACGGACGTCATCGTTTCGGAGGAGCGTCCGGTGCCGCTCGAGCAGCACGTGCTCGTCGGTCCGAAGCTCGTCGACCTGTTCGACTCGTCGGGTGCGGCGGCGACCAACCGTGTCAACCCGGAACTCATGCGACTGGTCGGTGGGGCCTCGCGGGGTGGCGACCGCAACGGCGGTCGAGGCCGCGGCCGCGGACGCGGTCCGGCGTACGACCATCGCGGGCCGCGCCAGGAACGCATGCACCGCGAGGGCATCGTCCACATGCTCGACGAGCGGCGGTTGCTGCCGGCCATCTTCTTCGTGTTCAGTCGGAACGGATGCGACCAGGGCGTGCGCCAGGTCCTCCGCTCCGGGATCTCGCTGACGACCGCCGCTGAGCGCCGCGAGATCCGCGAGACCGCCGAGTACCACTGCCGCACGCTGCTCGACGAGGATCTCGCGGTGCTCGGCTACTGGGAGTGGCTCGAGTGCCTCGAGCGGGGCGTCGCGGCGCACCACGCGGGTCTGCTGCCGGCGTTCAAGGAGGTCGTCGAGGACCTGTTCCAGCGCAAGCTGCTCAAGGTCGTGCTCGCCACCGAGACCCTGGCGCTCGGGGTCAACATGCCCGCTCGCACGGTGGTGCTCGAGAAGCTCGAGAAGTTCAACGGCGAGGCGCGCGTCCCGATCACGCCGGGGGAGTACACGCAGCTGACCGGCCGCGCCGGTCGCCGCGGGATCGACGTCGAGGGCCATGCGGTCATCCAGTGGACCGACGGCCTCGAACCACAGGCGGTGGCGTCGCTCGCCTCGCGCCGGACCTACCCGCTGAACTCCGCGTTCAAGCCGACGTACAACATGGCCGTCAACCTCATCGAGCAGTTCGGGCGGGAGCGGACGCGCGAGGTCCTCGAGACGTCGTTCGCGCAGTTCCAAGCGGACCGCTCGGTCGTCGATCTCGCCCGGAAGGCCCGATCGCAGCAGGAGTCGCTCGACGGCTACCGCCGGTCCATGGAGTGCCACCTCGGGGACTTCACGGAGTACGCGGCGCTCCGACGCGAGCTCTCCGACCTGGAGCGGTCGACGATCCCGGGCGGCCGCGAGTCCTCACACGGTGCGCGCCAGGAGCGGCAGGCCGCGATCAGCGAGGTCCGGCGACGCATGCAGCGGCATCCCTGCCACGCGTGTCCCGACCGCGAGGCGCACGCGCGCTGGGCCGAGCGCTGGTACCGCCTGTCCCGCTCCACCGACAAGCTGCTCGCGCAGATCCGCTCGCGCACCGGTGCGGTGGCGATCGTGTTCGACCGGGTGACCGACGTCCTCCTGGCACTCGGCTACCTGACCCGCGACGCGCCGGAGGACGTGGACGGCGTCCCGGTGCCGACGTCCGAGTCCGCGGGGGCCCGACGGGACGAGGTGCGCGTCGCCGCCGGTGGGCGCCGGTTGCAGCGCATCTACGGCGACCGCGACCTGCTCGTCGCGGAGTGCATCGAGGCGCACGTCTGGGACGAGTTGACACCGGCGCAGCTCGCGGCGATGGCGGCGACGATCGTCTACGAGCCCCGCCGCGAGGACGCTCCCGGCACGGAACACGCGCTGCCCCGCGGCGCCTTCCGTCCGGCCCTCGACGAGACGCTCACGATCTGGGCGCGCCTCGACGACCTCGAGCGGGACCACCGCCTGGCGGGATCGATGCCGCCCACGCCCGCGATCGCGCTCGGCGTCTTCCGATGGGCGTCGGGGTCCTCGCTCGACGACGTCCTCCGGACCCTCGACCTCGCCGCAGGCGACTTCGTCCGGTGGTCCAAGCAGGTGATCGACCTGCTCGACCAGCTCCGCAACGCGGCGGACGCGCCGTTGTCGCGCACCGCCTCCCGTGCCGCCGACGCCATGCGCCGTGGCATCGTCGCCTACGCGACGGTCTGAGGGACGATCCCATGACGACGACCGAGGACCGTCCGACGCGCCTGCCCGCCGTCGGCGCGGAGGCCGTGCAGTCGCCCCGTCCGACACCGCGGCGGCGCCGTCCCCGGCACCCCCTGCCGGTCTGGAGGCACGGCCCCGGTCACGACGCGGGCGCGGTCGGTGTCCTCCCGCGCTCCGTCGCGTACCCGCTGGCAGCGCTCGGCGGACTCGTCCTCGACCTCGCGTTCCCCGGGGCGGGCGTCTGGGTGCTGGCGTTCCCCGCCGTCGCGATGATGCTCCTCGCGGTCCGAGGACAGCGGTTCTGGGTGGCGTTCGGGCTCGGCTACGTCTTCGGCGCCGCGTTCTTCCTGGTCGACGTGGACTGGGCGGCGAAGTACCTCGGCCCGGTGCCCTGGCTCGCGCTCGCGCTGTTCGAGGCGCTGTTCCCGGCGCTCGGGGGAGCGGCCATGGCGCTCGCGTACCGGTGGGTGCCGCGGGCGGTTCCGACCGTCCTCGGTCGAGTGCTCCTCACGCCTGCGGTCGTCGCGGCGCTCTGGACGGGCCGCGAGTGGCTCGGCGGGAACTACCCGTACAACGGGTTCTCCTGGGGTCGCGTCGCCCTGAGCCAGTCACAGAGTCCCTTCGCACCGCTCGTCGCTTGGCTCGGGGTGCTCGGACTGACGTTCGTGCTCGTGTTCATGGTGGCGGCACTCGTCGCCCTCGCGGTCGAGGTCGGTGTGCGGCCGTTCGTCCGGGCCGTGCTCGCGGTCGGCGTCGTGGTGGTCGTCCTCGCGGTGCCGGCGTGGCCCGCGACGACATCGGGCATGGTCCGCATCGAGAGCGTCCAGGGCGACGGTCCGGCGGGGTACTTCGACGGCGCCGAGCCCGGCGAGGTCCTGTCGTCCCAGCTCGACGCGACGGACACGTCGGCCAAGGGCGTCGACATGGTGGTGTGGCCGGAGGCGTCGGCCGAGTTCGACCCTCGGCGTTCGCCCGGGGTGGCGGCGGCCCTCGACGCCCTGAGCACCGCCACGCACGCGCCGATCGTCGCCGGTGCGATCACCGAGAACGCCCGGGGCCAGTACCACAACACGTCCTTCGTCTGGCAGGCCGGCAAGGGCTGGCTGGGCTCCTACGACAAGGCCCATCCGGTGCCCTTCGGTGAGTACGTGCCCGACCGCTGGTTCTACAGCAAGCTCGCGCCGTCCCTGATCGGGCTGATCGGCCGTGACTACACGCCGGGGACGAAGCCGAACACCGTCAGCGTCGCGGGGGTGCGCGTCGGGCTCGCGATCTGCTTCGACATCGTCGACGACCGCCTGACCGACGAGATGACGGCCGCCCATGCGCAGCTCATCCTCGCCCAGACGAACAACGCCGACTTCGACGGCACCGACGAGAACCTGCAGCAGCTCGCGATCGCCCGGATGCGTGCGATCGAGACGGGGCGCTCACTCGTGAACATCTCGACCGTCGGTGCGAGCGCGGTCGTCGATCCGTCCGGACGCACCACCGACTCGGTTCCGGCCTACACGGCCACGTCGATGGTGACCGACGTGCCGCTGGGGACGAGCACCACGCCGGCGACCGTCATCGGCACCGGTCTGACGACCGTCGTCGTCATCGGTGGCGTGCTCGTCCTGCTCGGCGCGGCGCCGTGGCGCCGGCGCCGCACATGACGGGAGGGCCGCCCTCGTGATGAGGACGGCCCTCCCGGTCCGCAGGCGCTGACGGTGTCAGGCGCCGATCTTCTGTTCGCCACGTCGGGCGCGCAGGTAGGTCAGGCGCTCCTGCAGGAGCTCTTCGAGCTCCTCGCGGGACCGCCGCTCGAGCAGCATGTCCCAGTGGGTGCGCGGCGCTTTCGTGTCGTGTTCCTCGATCGGGACGGGAGCGCCGTCATCACCGAGGAGACGACCCTCCTGCCCGCTCCTGGGGGACTGCCACGTGTCGGGAATCTCCGCCTCGGCGGCGAAGACGACCTCGAACGTCGTGCCCTTGTCGGTCTGGTAGACGGCTCGCCTGCGCTCGGAGAACTCGACGCCCTCTTCGCTCTGGAGACTCTGGCTCCCGAGTCGCATGCCCCGGAGACTGCGATCAGCCATGGTTCGCTCCTTCCGCATCGCTTCCGTGTATGGGAACCGCGCTACCCGCCCGGGTGTTTCCGATGTTCGCGTTTCACAGAGGCTTCCCAGTCCCCGCGCGCCCGTCAGTCGTGCTGCGGCGAGCTCCCGTCGCTCGCGCCGAGGTGCTCGTCGACACTCCGATCCGACTCCGCCAACCGGGCGTCGAGCGCCGCGTCCGCTGCGTCGAGCGCCGCTCCGGGCGCCGACGAGGAGGGCGTCGTGTCGGCGAGGCTCGCCGCGGCGAGGGCCGAGATGCGGTTCATGAGGGCAGGAGCGGCCGACCCGCCAGCCTCGGTTCCGCCTGCGCGGCGGACCGGAGCGTTCCCGGAGTCTTGGTTGCGGGCGTCCTGGCCGGCGTCGCCGCTGCCCGCGCTCCCGACATGGGGTCGGCCGCCGCCTCCGAGCGGACCCGCCCCGAAGCCGCGCGCGATGCCCTGCAATGCCTCGGTGAACTCGCTCGGGATCATCCAGAGCTTGTTGGCGCTGCCCTCGGCGAGCTTCGGGAGGGTCTGCAGGTACTGGTACGACAGCAGCTTGTCGTCTGGGTCGCCCGCGTGGATGGCGCCGAACACCGTCGCGATCGCCTGGGCCTCGCCCTCGGCCTCGAGCACACGGGCCTTCGCTTCGCCCTCGGCACGGAGGATGGCGGACTGCCGCTGGCCCTCGGCCTCGAGGATCTGGGACTGCTTCGTCCCCTCGGCCTGCAGGATGGCGGCACGACGGCTCCGTTCGGCACGCATCTGCTGCTCCATGGAGTCCTGGATCGACGCGGGCGGATCGATCGCCTTGAGCTCGACCCGACCGACGCGGATGCCCCACTTGCCCGTGGCCTCGTCGAGGACGATGCGGAGCTGACCGTTGATGTTGTCGCGGCTGGTGAGCGCCTGCTCGAGGTTGAGGCCGCCGACGACGTTGCGGAGGGTCGTGGTCGTGAGCTGCTCGACCGCGCCGAGGTAGTTCGCGATCTCGTACGTCGCGGCCCGGGCGTCGGTCACCTGGAAGTACACGACCGTGTCGATCGACACGACGAGGTTGTCCTCGGTGATGACGGGCTGCGGCGGGAACGAGACCACCTGCTCGCGCATGTCGAGCAGCGGGCGGAGTCGGTCGATGAAGGGCACGAGCAGGTTGAGACCCGGTGTGAGCGTCTTGTGGTAGCGGCCGAGCCGTTCCACGACGCCGGCCCGCGCCTGCGGGATGATCCGGATCGCCCTGCTGAGCACGACGATCACGAAGATGACCACCACCACGATGAGCGCGATGAGCAGGATCGTCCCGGTGGAGACGGTCATGGTGTTGTCCTTTCGGTGAGGCGGACGACCGCCGTGGAGCCCTCGACGCCGGTCACGACGACCGGCGTGCCGAGGGGCGGGCGGACCGGGACCGCGGCGCCGGTGTCGGCGGCGATGCGCGCGCTCCAGGTCTCGCCGTTCGCCAGACGGACCTGGCCGGGGGCGGAGGCCGTGAACGCGACGACGACCTCGCCCGACATCCCGGTGAGTGCGTCGACGTTCGTGCGGTGCGGATCGGCACCCCGACCCAGCGCGTGGATGACGCGCGGTCGGACGAGGGCGATGAGCAGGAGGGACAGCGCCGCCGCGATGAGCACGGAGGCCCACCACGGGAGTCCGAGCAGCGAGGCGACGAGACCGCCGGCCGACCCTGCTGCGAGCATCACGAACACGAAGTCGAGCGTGAAGACCTCGACCACGAGGAACACGAGGACGAGGGCGATCCACACGACCACCCAGGTCCACATGACACCGTCCACGCGATCTGCCCTCCCTCGGGTCGCGTTCCGACGGCGCGTGCGTCGCACCGTCCGATCCAGGTGCCGCTCACGCTAGCAGCGCGGGGTGACAGCGGGACGGGAGGCCCGCGTTGCTAGGCTCGGACCCGGTCACGCGCGGTCCAACCGACGGCGGCGCGGGCCCGTATCCGAGGAGACACCACACGTGAGCAACCCCCTGGCCGCCGGTCGACTCGCCGGTACCCGCGCCCTCGTCACCGGGTCGTCCCGGGGGATCGGGGCGGACACCCTCGGTTACCTGGCGGAGGCGGGCGCCCGTGTGGTCGTGAACTACCGGAACAAGGCCAAGCGCGCCGACCAGATCGCGGAGCGCATCACCGCCGCGGGCGGCGAGGCCATCGCCATCGGCGCCGACCTCACGGACCACGACTCCGTGCAGGCGATGTTCGACACGATCGCCGAGCGCTTCGGCGGGCTCGACCTCCTCGTGCTCAACGCCTCCGGCGGCATGGAGGCCGGCATGGGCGACGACTACGCGCTGCGCCTCAACCGGGACGCCCAGGTCGACGTCCTCACGACGGCCGTGCCGCTCATGCCGGCGGGGTCGCGCGTCGTGTTCGTGACGAGCCACCAGGCGCACTTCGTCGAGACCGCCGAGACCCTGCCCGAGTACGTGCCGGTCGCCAAGAGCAAGCGGGCCGGGGAACTCGCGCTCCGTGACCTCATCCCGCAGCTCGACGCAGCCGGGATCGAGTTCGTGGTCGTCTCGGGCGACATGATCGAGGGCACGATCACGGCGACCCTGCTCGAGCGCATCAACCCGGGTGCGATCAGCGGGCGTCGCGAGTCCGTCGGCAAGCTCTACAACGTCGCCGAGTTCGCGGCCGAGGTCGCCCTCGCCGCGGTCGAGCCCATCCCGGCCGATCACACGAAGCTCGTCGGCGACGTGTCCGAGTTCGTCGGCTCGGCTTCCTAGCGGACCGCGGTCGTGACCGCGCTGCCGGGCCTGCGCCGCACCTCCCGGATCCTGCTGCTCGACGCCGACGGCCGCGTGTTCCTCATGGACACGCGCGCCCCGTCGAGCGACGGGTTCCACCGCTGGATCACCCCGGGCGGCGGTGTCGACCCGGGGGAGTCGCACCGCGACGCCGCGATCCGGGAACTCCGCGAGGAGACCGGCATCGTCATCGAGGACCCGGGGGAGTCCGTCTGGTCGTGGGACTTCGCGGTGGACTTCGACGAGGCGGACCACGACCGCGGCCACTCCGAGTTCTACGTCGTGCGGACCACCGGGTTCACCCTGTCGAACGCGGAGTGGACCGACGAGGAGCGCGTCGACATCCTCGACGCGCGCTGGTGGACGGCCGACGAGCTCGCAGCGACGACCGAGCCGTTCGAACCGCCGGAGCTGCCCGCACTCGTGCGCCGCTTCGCCTGACGCGGTCAGTCGCGCGGGGAGAGCACGCAGAACTCGTTGCCCTCGGGGTCGCGCAGGACGACCCAGGAGACGTCGTCGTCCTGACCGACGTCCGCGCGGGTCGCGCCGCGGTCGAGCAACGCCTGCACGTCGGTGGCCTGGTCGTCCTCCGGTCCTGGCGCGAGGTCGATGTGGAGTCGGTTCTTCACCGTCTTGCCTTCGGGGACCGGGACGAACACGAGGCCCGGACCCCGCTCGTGCAGGGGCACGAGACGAGAGGGATCGAGTGCGTGAGGCGGCACGATCACCGCCTCGTCGTCGGCTTCGTACACGAGTCGCCAGTCGAGCGTGTCCGCCCACCACCGCGCTTGCGCGTGCAGGTCCTGACAGTCCACGACGACGCTGTACCACCGAACGGTCATGTCCTGAGTCTGCCGAGCACGGCGGGCGACGACAAGCGCTGGCGGCGGCTCTCCGCCCGCGCCCGTCACTCGCCGACGAGTCCGTCCACGGCCTCCCGGATCAGGTCGGCGTGCCCGTTGTGCCGGGCGTACTCCTCGATCATGTGGCAGAGCACCCAGCGGAGGCTCGGCCGTCGCCCGTCCGGCCACGCCACGGCCGACGCCCGGTCGAGTCCGCCGTCCGCGAGCGCGGTCGCGACGGCGCCGCGAGCGCGCCCCACCGCCTCGGTCCACAGCGACCGGAGGGCGTCGGGGTCGTCGTCCGCGGCGGTCCGCCACTCCCAGTCCGGGTCGACGTCCCAGTCGACGGCGTCCCAGGGAGCGCGGTCGGGGTGCCCGAGCACGACGTGGTCGAACCAGTCGTCCTCGACGAGCGCGAGGTGTTTCAGCATCCCCCCGAGCGTCATGGTCGAGACGCCGACGCTCGTCGGGAGACCCGCGGCGTCGAGGCCCGAGGTCTTCCACGCGAATGTCGCTCGCTGGTACTCGAGGAACCCGACGAGTGTCGCGACCTCGTCGGCCGCGACCGGCGGCTCGGGGCGTCCCACCGCATCGACCATGACGTCGTCCATGGCGCGATGGTACGCGGTCCCCGGCGTCAGGACACCGTCGTCACGGCACCGGCGTTCCGGCGCAGCTCGGCGGGGAGGCGCCGGTGTCCGGGCCCGAAGAACCGCTCGCGCAGGGTGTCACCGACGTACTCGTCCCGGGCGAGACCGCGGGCACGGAGCACCGGCAGCAGGTACTCGATGAGATCCTCGTACGTGCCCGGTGTCATGTGGGGTTGGATGAGGAACCCGTCCGCATCCGTCGTCCGCACGAACTCCTCGACCTGGTCCGCCACGCTCGCGCCGGTTCCGACGAAGACGCTGCCGTTGATGCCCGTCACCCGGAAGTCCTCGATGATCTCGCGCACGGTGGGGCCGGGGCGACCGTCACGGCCGAGGTACCGCTGCAGGTTCGACAGCCCGAGCTCGGTCCGCTGCTGCGCCAGAGGCTGGTCCGGGTCGAGCGCCAGGAGGTCGACACCGGTGTTCCCGGCGAAGATCGCCGCGGCCCCCTCGGGGGTCGACATCGCGAGCATCTCCCGGTGCGTCCGCTGCGCCGCCTCCTCGGTCGGTCCGACGAGGAACAGCGCGCCGACCAGGACCTTCACGGCGCTGGGGGAGCGGCCGGCCTCGACCGCGGCCTGCCGGATCGCGGCGATGTTCCGTGCGACCCGCTCCGGTGCCCCGCCGGCGACGAACACGGCTTCGGCGTGCTCACCGGCGAACCGCATCCCGCGCCCCGATGTCCCGGCCTGGACGAGGAGCGGCGTTCGCTGCGGCGACGGCGGCAGGTTGAGGATGCCGCGCGAGCGGAAGTACGGCCCGTCGTGCGTGATCATCCGGACCCCGGCCGGGTCCGCGTACGTGTTCGTCGCCTTGTCCCGGACCAGCGCGTCGTCGGCCCACGAGTCCTCCCACAGCGCCAGGTCGAGCGCCAGGTAGTCGTCGGCCATGTCGTAGCGCTCGTCGTGCGGCACGAGGGCCTTGCCCATCAGGTCCGCCGCGGTCGCGCCCGAGGACCCGGTGACGATGTTCCAGCCGATCCGGCCCTTGGTGAAGTGGTCGAGCGTGGCGAACCGGCGGGCGTTCGCCGCGGGTGGTTCGACCGTGGTGGAGGCCGTGAGGATGAACCCGAGTCGCTCGGTCGCCGCGGCCAACGCGGTCACGAGCGGCATCGGATCGCCGCCCGGGATCCCACGACCCTCCTTGACCGAGGCCGGGATGAGTTCGCCGTCGAGCGCCGGGAACCCGTAGCTGTCGGCGAGGAACAGGAGGTCGAGCCGTGCCTCCTCGAACATCCGTGCCAGACGGATCCAGTGGTCGAGGTCGGTGAAGTCGGCCGAGCGGTCGTCGGGGTGCTGCCACGCCGACCCGACGGTGCCGTTCGGGCTGAGGCTCTGGAAGATGCCGAGGATGAGCGGGTCCATGTCCCATTGATGCCATGGATCGTATTTCGTGCGCATGAACACCGGCGGTTCGTCGGCACGGTCGGGAAGCACGGAACGCGTCCGGCACGGACGTCGGCGTTCCGAGCCTCTGACGAACCGGTGACCGCGCGTCTTCTACCCTCCGGGGTTTGGAATGCAGGACCCGCTCAACGGAGCACATGTCTTGGCCGGAGTAACCGTCTGCAGATCAGGTCGCGCACTTGTGGCGCCTCCTTGCGATTTGGCTTGAGCACGGGACAGGCCCCCGCAGCGGCGGCTGACTTCAATCCTCCCGTCGCGCTGTCAAGTGTTCCGTTCGGCCACTCCTGGCCCGACCGAGGAACTTCAGGAGCCGAGCTCTGGCGCAGCACCGGCGAGTCATCAGCATCCGACTCCTAACGGCATGATTTGACAGCACGATTCACGAGGGAAACGCACGTTCAGCTTCGACCGCTGCAAGGCGCTTTCTGTCCAAGCCGGCCGCTAGCCGCAGGTGGACCGGCTCCAACTGAACGCAAGGAGAAGCACTGGCTCTCTCGAAACTATTGGCACACATCGCATGCGGCCGTGTCCTCAGGCAGTCCGCACAATACGTCAGAAAAACCCTCGATGCGGTCATCGCTGCGAGCGTGAAGGGCGATTGCGTTGTCAAGCAGCCGCAGAGCGGTGCCGATGGACCAACGGTTGTCGACAGCTTAATCTGCTCGCAACGCGGGAGCTCGACTTCCTGCTGATGCCGAACCCATTGAACCTTGCGATCTCGGCGAAGCAGGTGGCTACGTGGTGTTCTCGCCGGGGCATAAGCGGTCGATATCGGTGTCGTTAGTCCCTGATGTTCCGATCCATCCCTGGTCTAGCCGAGCTGTCGCCCTCAGTTAACGACCTGTGCGAGATCGAGGGCGGACGGTGTGAGATTAAGCTCACTATTCGACGAGGCGACCGATGACTCCAGCCACGGCAAGATGTGGGTCGCGATCGCTCTGGCGAGGCCGACCGGCACCGCGTTCCCGATTTGCTTCGCTATTTCGGTCTTGCTTCCGTACCAGAGGAAGTCGTCTGGAAAACCCTGGATCCGCGCAGCCTCGAGGTGGGTGATTGGTCGATGTTCGGTCGGGTGAAGGTATCGACCCTTCTCCGGCTTGAAGAACTCAGTTCGAATGGTCACGGACGGTCGATCGAGCCAAAGACGGCCCATCACGTCACCCGAACCGGTCTTGTGCTTGCGCCAGCCCGGTGTCGACAGCTCGTCGGGCAGATCCCTCCGGTTGCCTCCCGGTGGAATAGCTCGGTAGCGGCGGATTGACGTGTCGGTGGGATTGCGCGTCACGTGGAGCTCGGTCGTCCGATAGGGACCTCGTCCCATCGCTCGGTCCGGCGGGAGTTCCGTGTCGACGACACTCCTTATCAAACCCTCGAACGCGTCCTCGACGGTAGCCCGACGAGTCGTCGTTGGCGGCTGGCCGAGCGGCGGAAGTTCGCGCTTGCGGCCTATCACGAAGCCCCGTCGGCGTGTCTGTGGGACGCCGTACTCGGCAGCGTTCAGAACGAATGGCTCGATTTCGTAATCCGCGAGACCGCCACCCGGCCGCACCTCGTGCTTCAGATCCTCGAACTGCGGTGAGCGGAAGAACTGAGGGACGTTCTCGATGATGAACGCCGTCGGCTGCAGGCGTTCGAGCGCATTTACGAATTCGCGCCAGAGCACGTTTCTCGGATCGAGCGGGTTCTGCTTCCCGAGGGCGGAGAAACCCTGGCACGGAGGTCCACCGATCACGACGTCGGCGGACCCGGGGAGTTCGCCTCGGAGCCAGTCGCGGATGTCACCGCTGAACACGTGGTCGCCGAAGTTTGTGGCGTAGGTCTTCGCTGCCATCCGGTCGATCTCGACGGCAGCGATGGGTGAGTAGCGGCCCACCTCCACGAACCCTTGAGTCATGCCCCCGCATCCCGCGAAGAGGTCCACGAGATCGAAGTTTCTCATGCGGTGATACTAGATCGAGCGGCCGACGGTGCAGCGGCTGGCGCGCCGTATCAGCACCAGCGCCTCGATCGCGTCGGTCGCAGCTTCCGGGTCCTCGTGCTCCCAAACCCGTATAACTGCCCACCCTGCTTCTTCGAGCGCGTGGCGCGTGTCCAGATCCCGTGCTGCGTTCGTGGCGAGCTTGCGCTCCCACCAGTCGTGATTCGTGCGCGGCGACGTTCGGTGCAGTGGGCAGGCGTGCCAGAAGCACCCGTCGACCAGGACCGCGACCCGTTCGCGAGCGAAAGCGAGGTCGATGGACCTGCGTGGTCGCCCCGGAACCGGGGCGACCAGCCTGAAGCGGAACCCGTGAGCGTGCAGACGCCTCCGGATCCTGACCTCGATGCCGGTGTCGCGACGACGTTGCCGGGCAAGACGCGTGCTGACCATGTCGTCGCGCGGCACAGGACGCATGCCGAACACCCTACGTCTCGTTCGACCACACTTCGGGTCCCGGCGTGTTCGATGACCGAGCGCGACGTGAGCTCATGTTATGAAGGACCGTTGGCATCACGGAGGAGTCATGGTGGACCTGTACCCGCTGTTCGGAACCTGGGCTAAGCAGTTTGGGCTAGACGCTGCAGTCGCGAAGTTCACGGCGGTCGGCGGACCGGAGCTCGCGGCAACGTACAAGGAGCAGTTCGAGGCCGACCTCGAGACCGTGCAACTCGGCGGTCCTGCGATCGTCGCGGCGGGCAACGAATCCTGGTACTCGGGCTCGTCCGACGGGTCGATGTTTTGGCCACCGCTCCGGGCACACTTCCGGGATGACCAGAATTGGGCGCCGGAACGCCTGGACGACCTCGAGAAGGCAGCGAACAAGGTCGTCGCGCACACCCCGCGACCTGATCGTCAGCGCTACCAGGCTAAGGGTCTGGTCGTGGGATACGTTCAGAGCGGTAAGACCACGAACTTCACCTCGGTGATCGCGAAGCTCGCCGATGAGCAGTACAAATTCGTCATCGTACTTTCGGGCATCCACAACGGACTGCGAAAGCAGACGCAGGCGCGCTTGAACAGCCAACTTAAGGGCCTGAACAACGAACACTGGATCACGCTGACCGACGAGGATCGCGACTTCGGCCCGCAGGCCTCCGATGCAGTTAGCCTGCTCAAGTCAACGGAGAAGGTCGTACTCGCGGTCGTCAAGAAGAACGCGACCGTGCTCGAGCGACTCATCAGTTGGCTGAGTGCTCATGGGGCGCGCGGCGCGCTCGAGAATCTTCGGGTTCTCATCATCGATGACGAGGCCGACCAGGCGTCCGTCGCCACCGGGCGAATCAACCCCTTGATTCGTGACCTGCTCGCCCTCTTCCCGAGGAACACCTACATCGGCTACACCGCAACGCCGTTCGCCAATGTATTCATCGACCCCGCATCGGCAGACCTTTACCCCAAGGACTTCATTCTCAACCTGCGTCGACCGGACGGATACTTCGGGACTGAGATGATCTTCGGAACCGATGTCGTCGAGGGAGAGAATCAGGGTCCGGCGCCGGATGGTTACGACATGGTGCGGATCGTCCCTGAGGACGACGTCCAGTTGCTGAGACCGGCGGGAAAGACGAACGCAGTGGGCTTCGTGCCCACAATGACGCCGGATCTCGTGGACGCAGTCAACTGGTTCTGGCTCGCCACCGCCGCCCGGCGCGCGCGGGGTGATCGCTCCCACAGCACCATGCTCATTCACACCTCGGTGAAGATCGATGTCCAGGAATCGTTCAAGGATCCTCTCGAAGGCATGCGTTCTCAAGCCCTCGCTGCGATCCGCACCGGAGACGAGCTCTTCATCGGCACGCTCCGAAACCTCTGGGACCGGGAGACAGCGCGAGTCGATTCGGTGAACTGGAATGGACGGCAGCAAAACTCGTTCGAGTCCGTGCTCCGTGAACTCGGCGACGTGCTGAAAGCACAGCGGGTAGTGCTCGACAATTATCGAAGTGCAGATCGGCTCGATTACTCCTCAGGGCCGGTGGTCGCCATCGCGGTCGGCGGCAACACCCTCTCCCGGGGGCTGACGCTCGAAGGTCTCGTTGTCAGCTTCTTCGTCCGTACGGCGTCGGCGTACGACACACTGCTGCAGATGGCACGATGGTTCGGCTTCCGGCCCGGATACGAGGACCTGCCTCGGATCTGGATGACTCACGCGCTCGAACGGGCGTTTCGGCACCTCGCGACCGTCGAACGCGAGATGCGGGACGACATCGACCAGTATCAACGCCAAAATCTTCGGCCGACCGACGTCGCCGTCAGGATCAGAACACACCCGTCGTTAGCGATCACGGCGAAGATGGGCGCTGCGGCCCCCGCGGAGGTGTCATATGCAGGACGGCGACTCCAGACCAGGTACTTCCTCCGTGAGGATCGCACCTGGCTCGAGAACAACGTTGCTGCCGCCGCCGATCTCATTCAGGACATCTCCCCCGGCGGCCGCGAGCCGGAGCAGCGCGGTTCGGCGGAGCTCTACCGTGACGTGCCCGCGCACCTGGTCGTTGCCTTTCTTCGTCGTTACAACGTGCACGAAGATTCAGCCGACCTGACGCCTCGTCAGCTCATCCGGTACATCGACGGCCAGCGGAACGGTGGGCAGCCAGCGCTCCAGAAGTGGACCGTAGCCGTCGTTCAGAGCTCCGGGGCTAAAATCCTGCTCGGCGGGCGATCGTTCGGATCCGTCATTCGATCGCGACTCGACACAGGCGTCGACTCCATTGCCGACATCAAGACGCTCATGAGCAAGCAAGACCGCGTGCTCGACTTGAGGACTTGGGACAGCTACGACGCCGCCAAGCCCGAGCACGAACTCGTGCAGCAGCGCGAGCGCGACACGGAGTACCGCTCGCGCGGTCTGCTCGTGCTGTATCCCATCGACGCGCGCAGCGAGCCCGTGGCGCCCGCGCGTGGGAGCGTCGCCCGAGTCCCGATGGACGCGGTCGTTCCCGTGATCGGATACGGCATCGTCTTCCCCGGCAGCGTCGGAGGTGGCACGTCGGTCGAGGTGACCCACATGGCGGTCGACCTCGCCGGGGCTTCGGGGAGCGCTTGGGACGAGGACGGGGAGCAGCGAGAAGATCTACAGGAAGCCCTTTACTCGGAGGAGGGCGACGAGTCGTGACGACGGAATTGCGCTCGGTGTCGACGCTCGTGCGCGCCTGGGCCGTCCTTGTTCCGCCGCGCATCGCAGAACTGTCGTCCTTCGTGCTCGACCCGAGGGCGGGGGAATCTGCACCACGCGCTGCGGTGGATCGTGAGGGGCGCCGGCATCTGCTCGTCCCGCACACGGACGATGCCTCGATTCTCGTCGCCGAGCCCAACTCGGCGCTTACCACGAGGTCACGATCGCTGGCGTTCGGGTCCAGTCCTCTCGACTACGTGGACATCACGTGTCACGACTCGTCCCTGCGCCGGGAGTTCGATCAAATTTGTGCCGACATTTTAGAGGCGTTCGACGAAGACGGCGCGTCGCGGGCCGCGGCGCGTAGCGCACAGGTGATCGGTCGGTGGAGACGACTCCTCCGGACCGTGAGATCGCGCGCCTTAAGCCCGGAGCAGCGGATCGGGCTGTTTGCGGAACTGAACGTCCTGCGAGCACTGGCGTCGGAGGGCCTGGCGGATGCGAACAGCTGGACGGGTCCAGAGGCGACGCCCCACGACTTCGAGTTCGACCTCGCTTCAATCGAGGTCAAGGGCGTCGGAGCGGACGCGGATCACATCGTGATTCACGGCGCCGAACAGTTGGACGAACTCGATGGGAAGCCCTTACACCTCGTCATCGCCGAGGTCCACGAGGACGTCGGCGGCGAGCGACTGGCCGACGTCCTCGCCGAAGCCGAATTGGCCGTCGCGACGCCGAGCGCGCTCCGAGCCAAGGTCAACAAGCTCGGGTACAGCTCCGCCGACGATGAAACCCGGTTCTCGCTCGGACAGGTGTTCATGGTCTTGGTAACCCCCGGATTCCCTCGAATCATCGCCGATGACCTCGTCGGCGGTATACCCGATGGCCTTTCCCGTGTTTCGTACCACCTCGACCGTGCAGTAGTCATCGGGCAAATGCAACCCGCCGGTCTGGACGAGATCAAGGGCGCGATTGCATGAGCGCCCGGTGGTGGTCGCAGCCGTTCGCCGAGGAGGGGTCCGCCACGGCGGAGGGCATCATCAATCAGCTCGGTCGCCCCACGCTCGACGAATTGACGGTACTCGTTCGCGAGGCGGCGCAAAACAGCTGGGACGCGCGCACTGGCACGGATACAGTGGACTTCTCCGTCCGCGTCACGCGCCTCGGTGACTTTGCCTCCGCATGGATCAGGCGACTGATGCCTGCTCCCGAGGGAGGCGCCGTCGCCGACCTGGCGGAATACCTGCAGCCCGAGTCCGTGATCGTGACCGTTTCGGACCGGAACACTCGTGGCCTCGGCGGACCCGTGCGGGCAGGATCCAAGGCGCCCGAGGGAACGAGGAGTGATTTCGTCCAGTTCCTGCGCAACGTTGGAGAGGCGCGCGACAACGAATTCGGTGGCGGTACGTACGGATTCGGGAAGGGCATTTTTTACAGGCTCAGCGGTGCCTCGACGATTCTCGTGGACAGCTACATCGCAGACGGCTCCGACTCGGAACGTCGGCTCATGGGAGCAGCCCTCGGCGCGAGCTTTTACAACAACGAGGAGCGGCGCTTCACTGGTCGGCACTGGTGGGGTGATGTCCGCGACGGCATTCCCGACCCCGTCCTCGGAGAGAATGCCGCGTCGCTCTCCGATGAGCTCGGCTTGCCCGGATTCGCCGACGGGCGCACGGGGACCGACATCGTGATTGTCGGAGCGCAGCTCGATTCCCGGGACTCTGGGATCAACTCCTTGAACGCGGCCGGAGAGTTCATCGCGTCGTCCATCCTCTGGAATCTCTGGCCCAAACTTGTCCGATCCGAGGCGGAGACGGCGCCAATGCGATTCTCCGTCGAAGTGAACGGCCGTCCGATCCAGGTCCCGGATCCCTCGAACGTGCCCCATCTCCGACCGTTCGCGGAGGCCCTTCGGATTGTCCGGGCCGATGGTGGTACCCCGCATACGAGGAAGTCCGCACCGCGCCACGTGGGACGGCTTGCCACCGAGCTTGGTGCAGCCGAGGCGCCGTCGTCGCCCGTCGTCGACCTTGCACGACCCTTTGTCGGAGCTCCGCATCATGTCGCGCGCATGCGTCTAGCGGAGCTGGTGGTCGACTATCTTCCGGGTCCCGAACATCCAGATCCGTTCTTTTCGTACGGCGGAGTGTTCCGGTCCACGGTCGAGTCCGACGAGCACTTCGCAGCAGCCGAACCCCCGACCCACGACGATTGGGTCGAGGCTGGGCTCCGCGGTACCAGTCGGGGCGTCGTGCAGAACGCGCGACATTTCGTCCGTCGCGCACTCGAGGAGAAGTTCGGCGTCGCCGTCAGGGCGCAGGCGCGAGGCGCCGCGGGACTCGGAGTCGTCGCGGCGCGACTCGCTCGGCTAACCCCAGGCATCTCCGCCGGCGGCGCGACTCGGGACTTCAGTCGGCCCGTCTCCGCACGTGGTAGAAGGAGTGAGGGTACACCGTCGAGAAGCGCGCGAATTCTCGAGGGTCCCGCCCTTCACGTGTTCGGTGACCGTCCGTTTGTCGTTACGCGAGTGTCGATCCCGGGTGGCGCGTCGGGGAGCGTCTGGCATGCCGAGACATCGGTCGTGCTCGATGGTGGTGGTCGCGAATCGGCAACGTTCGCCGGAGCGCGGATACCGACCGTCCTCGAGTGGCGGCCCGTGGATGGGGGGCCGTCGGTCGCCGGCAGCGCGATCATGATAGGGCCCGGCGCGGACTCGGAGTGGTGGGTGTACGCAACGTACGTCGAGGATGCCGTCGTGCGTGTGACCATCAGGAGGTCGAACGGTGCCGCATGAGGTCAAGCCGTTCCGAGTGCCTTCGTCGGAGAGCTGGCGCGTAGGGGAGTGGCAGCTCCTCAGAGACGGCGACTGGCGGGCGTTGCCGGACGTGATCGAGGATTGGGATGCCGACACCGATCTGCACATTCGTCAGATGATCGACGTCGACCGCGAAGTTATCGTCGAGCAGTCCGGTCTTGCCCTGAACGCCGCGCTCGTGGTCACCGCGTCATGGTCGAGCTCGAGCAATCAGATGACCGATTTGATCGACCGTGTGTCCGTGACCGCACGCGTCGTGACGCTGGAGGCGACGCTCCCAGCGGGACGCGTCGGGGGCGTGCTCACCATCACCACATCGCTCGCGCTCGGGGAGTCGGGGAACGCGGGAGCCGTCGCATCGCCTCAGGAGCCCGGATCGGTTCTGCTGGAGTCGACCAGCACGGTGGCGCTCCAGGGCGACGGCGCGATGTTCCCGGTCGCGGTGATCGATTTCGCGGCGACGCCGTTCGACGTCGACTCGAGCTGGGTTCTCGAAGTCTCGAGCGACCTCGATGCACCGTTCCTGGGAGTCTTTCAGTTGCTTGTCAATGAGCGTGACGAGGAGCTCGTTGGAGCAATTACCCGGCCGTCGTCCGACGCCGCGGATCGGCAGCTGTTGTTTGCATTGGAGGAAGGCGTGGCCGGGGTCCTGGCCGAAGCGGCCCTGGCGGTGCGTACCGAGCTTCGCGACGGTGAACCATGGGAAGCAGGAACGGTCGGTTCGGTGCTCGTTTCGATGCTCGACGACGTCGAAAGCCGAGGACTCTCGCTTCCGGGCTCGGGCCCGGAGGCGGCGTCCGACTTTAGGAGTCGCCTGAGCGGCGTCGTCCGCTCTCTTGGATACGGCAGGAGTTTCACATGAGCGTGTTGTGGCCACGATTGACGGCTTCGGTGGCCTCAGCCATGTACGCCGAGGCACGTCGAGGAGCTCTCCTGCCTGCGGACAATCACCCGGCACAGATTTTCGCTCCCGTTGGCGGACGGCGCGCGACATCAAGCGAGGTTGCGGACCTAGCCTCCTGTATGCGGCAGCTCGCCGAGCGGTTCGGATTTCCGAATCGGAGCGAGGCGGCCGCGCGGATCGCCTTTGACCGCGCGGCGGCTCCGCTCATCGCGGCGAAGTTGGATCTCAGCTGGTCCGAGGCCGCCGCCCGGGACGTCTGGTCATTCCTCGCGCTCGTCGCTTTGCCTGACGTTACCTCGTGGCGGTTCGGGACGGACAACGCGGAGCGATGGGTCGCGTCGGATCCGAGCCGTCACACATGGTCGCGACTTTGGTGGCAGGCGATCGTGTTTGAAGGAGATTTTGCCCTCCTCGCCGAGCTCACTGAGAGCGACCTCAATCAACTCTTCGAGCGCCGTCGAATCGGCGGTAATCCGCGTCTGGCACGGGCCATCGCACGCGCGGTCGTTTCACGGACGGCTGGCGGCGGAGGGCGGCGCGACATCATCCGCGATGTCACAGCGCGAGTTCGCCGACGCCTAGCCTGGGCGGACATGTACTCGCTCGAGTCGAACGTGCTGGACTACGTAATGTCCGGATTTGTCGATGAGTCGATCCGGAGGATCGGGGAGTCCTAGTCGTTCCGCACGGCGCCCTTCCGCCGGGGAGACTCTACTCCGCGACGCACACGGAGGCGGGGTCAACAGCTGCTGATCGCGTCGTACGGGAAATCACCTACTACCGGTGAGGTGCGCTAGATGTACTGGGCCATCAGGTTGGTGACACTCGGGCTGCGGGCGTGAGCCCGTGGCTCGAGTGGATCCGGCCAGTGTTGTAGTGCTCGATCCATGGCGCAAGCGCGTCGGCTCGGTGCTGGTTGCTGGTGAAGGGTTGCCGGTAGGCCCACTCGGTCGCGAGGGTCCGGTTGAACCGTTCGACTTTCCCGTTCTGCCACGGGCAGTGCGGCTTGATGAACTTCTGCTTTGCGCCGAGCGCCGCGACCGCGTTTTTGAATGGCTGTGATCGGCGGTAAGCGAGCGCGTTGTCCGAGATGACCCGCTCGATGCGGGTGACGCCGTGCTCGGCGAAGTAGGCCGCCGCGCGGGTCAGGAATCCGGCAGCGGTTGCACCCTTCTCGTCGGGATGGATCTCCGCGTAGGCGAGCCGGCTGTGGTCATCGACTGCCGCGTGGACGTAGTCGAATCCGATGCCGCGTCCCCGGAACTCCTCCCGGCGGCCATGGACGCGTCACCCGCCGCCGTCCGGGATGCGGCCGAGCTTTTTCACGTCCACGTGCACCAGATCGCCGGGATGCTGGTGCTCGTATCGGTTCGCGGTCGTGGGGGTTGCTCGGATCAGTGCTCCGGTGATCGGGTCCAACCACGCTAACGGCGGTACCTGGTGACGGACGAGGATCCGGGAGATGGTCCGGGCGGAAACCCCGGTCTCGGCGGACAGCCGGGCGGGCCGAACCGGAGCCGGACCCGAGCAGCGAGGACCAGGGCTTCGCGCTCTGATGTCGTCTTCGTCGGCATCCGGACCGGCCGACTCGACCGATCCGAGAGGCCGGCGACACCTTCCGCTCGGTAGCGACGCACCCATCGGTGCGCGCACTGGCGTGAGACGCCAAGCTCGCGACATGCGCGACGGGACGATGGTCGTCGATGACACGGGTGACGAGCAACCGTCGTCCGTGCGGCGTGAGTCGGGCGTTAGCGTGGACCACAGAGGCCTCCTGGTAGTGGCAGAACTAGACAGCTCCACTAAGCCAGGAAGCCTCGCTCGTTCACAAGCCCCGCAGTGTCACCAACGTCATGGCCAGGTACAGCTAGCCCCTTCAGCGCTCCCTCGTGACTGCGTCGAGTCCCGTCAGGCGTATGTGAGGGCAGTTAAGGGAGTTGACGCCGACCGCGATCAATTGCTTAGCGCAGGAACGCACCGGGGGGCAAACCCTGAGCAAACAGTAGGTGCAGCGTCACTAAAACGGAGCGGTTGCGCCCTCAACTCGCGCCTTGATCAACGCCGATAATGCATATTATGTCAGGTAAGCGCCATCGCTGGGCCGGCTTGGAACGGCAGACGGCCCCTGCTCGGAACGGCGGATGGCCCCGGCGTTCTGCCGAGGCCATCCGTCGATCCGCAGGAGTGTCACATGTGCTGCGAGATGATCGACGCCGCGACGATGATGTTCACGATCGCCGCGACGATGGCGATGGCCCCCAGGATGACGCCAGCCAGTGCCATGCCGCGCCCGCGCCCAGGGGCAGCGCCGCGTCGACGCGCCACGAGGCCGAGCACGAGCGCCAGGACGCCGCAGATGATCCCGATGATGGGGACGAGGAGCGCGAACACGACACCGATGACCCCGAGCACGAGGGCGGCGATCGTGAGACCGTTCGAGCGCGACGGAGCGGTGACGGGACCGCCGGGCTCAGTCGGTGCGGGCGGGTAGTTCTCGGACATGCGGGGTCCCTCTCGAACGGGACGCGCCCAGGGGCCGTCGGAGTGCGGCGTCGCGCGTCACCGCGGACGCTAGTCGCCGGACCCAGCCGTTGTCCGATTTTCGCTCACGGTTACTCGGCGTCCCGCTCACCGAACCCGGAAGCCGTGAGCGCGACGAGCGCCTCGACCGCGTCTCGCGCGTCCTCCCCCGTCGCGTCGATGGCGACGGTCGCGCCCTGGGGCAGTGCGAGCGCCATGATCGCCAGCAGGCTCTTGGCGTCCACGCCGTTCACGGTGACCGAAGCGTCGTACTTGGCGGCGGTCTTGACGAACTCGGCCGCGGGTCGGGCGTGGAGTCCCGAGGCGTTCACGAGCTCGACCGTCGCCGAGACGACGCCCGTGGTCGGTCCGGCCGGGGTGTCACCGTCCGGTACGGACTCCGGCCCGTCCGGTGTGTCCGCTCCCCCGGCGGACTCCGAGGCCGCGACCACCGTGTGGGTGTCGCCTCCGGTCTGCGCCGCGACCGCGGCTGCGACGGTCCCCTCGACCAGCGGCGCGTGCGAGACGTGCACCCGACCACGGTCGTCGTCCGTCAAGAAGTCGAGTGCGGTGTCGGTCGTCAGGTAGGCCGAACCGAGGTCACACAGGACGACGACGCCGTCGGTGTCGCCGAGCGCGGCGATGCCGTCGGTGACGGCCTCGAAGCTCGTCCCGATGCCGCCGTCGTCGGTGCCGCCCGCGGTCGCGAACCGGACGTCCGGGGCCATCTGTGCCGCGAGTTCGACGACGCCCTCGGCGATCTTGGCGCTGTGCGAGACGACGAGGATCCCGACGCTCACGCCGGGCCGCCCGATGCGTCCACCGCTGCCCGGAGGAGCAGCGCGGTCGACTGCGCGCCCGGATCGCGGTGCCCCACGGCGCGCTCCCCCAGGTAGCTCGCCCGGCCCTTGCGCGCGACGAGCGGCTCGGTCGCCGCCGCGCCCTCGGCCGCCGCGTCGGCCGCCGCCACGAGCACGGCCTCCGGGGTCGCTCCCCCGGCCGCCGCGGCGGTGCCGGCATCGACGGCCGGCGTCCACGCGTCGATCATGGTCTTGTCGCCGGGCTCGGCCTTGCCGCGGGCGACGATGCCGTCCCGCGCGGCGGTCAGCAGGGCGACCACGGCGTCGGCGTCGAGCGTCTCACGATCCCCCAGCGCCTGCGACGCGCGCAGGAACGCGGTGCCGAAGAGCGGTCCCGACGCGCCGCCGACCGTGCTGATGAGCCGCGTGGCGACGAGCTTGAGGACCGCGCCGGGGGTCGCCAGGTCGCCGTCGTCGAGGGACTCGACGACGGCGTGGAACCCACGGTCGAGGTTCTCCCCGTGGTCGCCGTCCCCGATCTCGCGGTCGAGGGCGATGAGGTCGGTGCGGTTGTCCCGGATGACGTCGGCGGTCCTGCGGATCCACTGCGTCGCCCAGTCGGTGTCGAGCGGCATGTCGTTCCTCTCTGTCGGGGCGGTCAGCGGCCCCAGCGGAGCGCCGGGGTCTCGACCGGGGCGTCCCAGAGTGCGGTGGAGTCGTCATCGAGCACCGTGACGGTGATCGAGAACCCCTGCATCTCGAGAGACGTGACGTGGTTCCCGACCAAGCTACGCGACAGCTCGAGTCCCTGGTCCGACAGGATCTCGGCGGCGCGGCGGAACACGATGTACAGCTCGGACAGTGGAGTGCCGCCCATCCCGTTGACGAACAGAAGCACGCGGGAGCCGCGCGGTGCGTCGAGGTCCGCGAGCACCGGTTCGATCACCTGCTCGACGAGGACGTCGGCCGGGGCCATCGGGATGCGCTCGCGCCCGGGTTCGCCGTGGATGCCGATGCCGAGCTCGACCTCGTCGTCCCCGAGGGTGAACGACGGCTCCCCCGCGTGCGGCACCGTGCACGGCGCGAGCGCCAGCCCCATGGACCGTGTCGACGCGATCGCGCGTCGGGCGACGTCCGCGACCGCGTCGAGGTCGTCGCCGCGCTGGGCAGCGGCCCCTGCGAGCTTCTCCACGACGACGGTGCCGGCGACCCCGCGGCGCCCTGCCGTGTAGAGGGAGTCCTGCACGGCGACGTCGTCGTCGACGAGCACCGACACGACGCGGATCCCCTCGGCCTCGGCGAGTTCGGCGGCCGTCTCGAAGTTGAGGACGTCGCCCGTGTAGTTCTTGACGATGTGGAGCACACCCGCTCCCCCGTCCACCGCCTTCGTCGCGTCGACGATCGGGTCGGGCGTCGGCGACGTGAAGACCGGTCCCGGTACCGCGGCGTCGAGCATGCCGTACCCGATGAACCCGGCATGCAGCGGCTCGTGGCCACTCCCCCCACCGCTGACGATGGCGACCTTGCCGGCGACCGGCGCGTCGGCGCGGCGGAGGTGGACGGGGTCCTCCTGCAGGACGACGGCCCCGGCGTGGGCGAGCGCGAACCCGCGGACCGTCTCGGTGACGACCTCGCGCGGATCGTTGACGAGCTTCTTCATGCGGTGCCTCCCGTGGTCGGCCCGAGACGACGAGGGTGGTCACGGTCGGCGTCGTCCGGTGCTGGTCGTCAATGTAGCGCGAGGGGTGCGGCGGACCGCGTGCACGAACGTGCATGCTCAGCGGACCCTCGTGCGGGCGGACGCGCGGAGCGGTCCGCGCGCTGCTCTGCACGTTCGTGCAACGTGCCCGCACGGCCGCGGATCCGCCGTCCGGCCAGCCCGGACCCGCCGCTATGCTCGGCGACAATCACTCAACGGGGAGTGGCGGGTCGCCCGCACCTCCTCCTCATGACAAGGAGGTCGCCGATGGACGGCATCGGGATCAAGTTCCTCTCCGAGGTGGTGGGCACGGCGGTGCTGGTCCTCCTCGGCACCGGCGTCGTGGCGAACGTCGCCCTGACGAAGACCAAGGGGTTCGCGGCCGGCACCCTGATGGTCACGATCGGTTGGGGCCTCGCCGTGTTCGCCGGCGTCACGGTGTCGTACAAGTCGGGTGCGCACCTCAACCCGGCGGTGAGTCTGGCGCAGTTCATCCTCGGGAACATCTCGTTCGGCACGATGCTGCTGTACTGGCTCGCGCAGATGATCGGTGCGGTCATCGGAGCGGCGCTGTGCTGGCTCGCATACCGGCAGCACTTCGACCAGGAACCGGACCCGGCAGCCAAGCTCGGCGTGTTCTCCACCGGTCCTGCCATCCGCAACTACGCCTGGAACCTCGTGACCGAGATCATCGGCACGTTCGTCCTCGTCTTCGTCATCATCGCCTTCACGAACGGCAAGACCCCGGCGCAGCTCGGCGCCATCCCCGTCGCCTTCCTCGTCATCGCGATCGGTGTGAGCCTCGGCGGTCCGACCGGGTACGCGATCAACCCGGCACGTGACCTCGGTCCGCGCATCGCCCACGCCATCCTGCCGATCCGCGGCAAGGGCTCGAACGACTGGGCCTACGCCTGGGTCCCGGTCGTCGGCCCGCTCGTCGGAGGCGCACTCGCGGCGGTGCTGTCCGTGGCACTGCTCCCGATCGTCAGCTGACACGGGACCACGGGCCTCCACGACCACGTCCCCGTCCCGGGCCCTGAGCGGACCCGCCGACCGGGCCCCGTCCCTCCCGGACCGGTCCCAACCGAACCGTCGCGCCGCACCAGCGGCCGGCACCGACAACCCAGAGGAGCACACACCAATGGCCGACTACATCGTCGCCATCGACCAGGGCACCACGAGCACGCGAGCGATCGTCTTCGACCACTCCGGGTCCATCGTGTCCGTCGGGCAGAAGGAACACGAGCAGATCTTCCCCCGCGCGGGCTGGGTGGAGCACGACCCGACCGAGATCTGGGACAACACGCGCGAGGTCATCGGTCAGGCGCTCTCGCGGGCGGACATCACCCGGCACGACGTCGCGGCCGTGGGCATCACCAACCAGCGTGAGACCGCCGTCGTGTGGGACAAGACCACGGGCAAGCCGGTCTACAACGCGATCGTCTGGCAGGACACCCGCACGCAGTCCATCGTCGACCGCCTCGCGGACGGTGACACCGACCGCTTCAAGTCGATCGTCGGCCTGCCACTCGCGACGTACTTCGCCGGCACCAAGATCATGTGGATCCTCGAGAACGTCGAGGGAGCCCGGGAGAAGGCCGAGGCGGGTGACCTGCTCTTCGGGACGACCGACACCTGGGTGCTCTGGAACCTCACCGGCGGCACGGATGGAGGCGTCCACGCGACCGACGTGACGAACGCGTCGCGGACCCTCTTCATGGACCTCGAGACGCTCGAGTGGCGCGACGACATCCTCGAGCAGTTCGGCGTGCCGAAGTCGATGCTGCCGAAGATCTGCTCGTCATCCGAGGTGTACGGCACGGTCGAGCCGTCGAACCTGCTGCGCGAGGTCCCGATCGCGGGCATCCTCGGCGACCAGCAGGCCGCGACGTTCGGTCAGGCGGCGTTCGACCAGGGCGAGTCGAAGAACACCTACGGCACCGGCAACTTCCTCATCTTCAACACGGGAACCGACATCGTCCGGTCGGAGAACGGGCTCCTCACCACGGTCGGGTACAAGCTCGGCGACCAGCCGACGCACTACGCGCTCGAGGGCTCCATCGCCGTCACCGGGTCGCTCGTCCAGTGGCTCCGCGACAACCTCGGCCTGATCGGGAGCGCGCCGGAGGTCGAGGCGCTCGCGACGACCGTGGAGGACAACGGCGGCGTGTACGTCGTCCCGGCCTTCTCCGGGTTGTTCGCGCCGTACTGGCGCTCGGACGCCCGTGGTGCGATCGTCGGGCTCACCCGCTACGCGAACAAGGGCCACATCGCCCGCGCCGCGCTCGAGGCGACCGCGTTCCAGACGCGCGAGGTCCTCGACGCCGTCAACGCCGACTCGGGCGTCGACCTGACGGAGCTCAAGGTCGACGGCGGCATGGTCGCGAACGACGCCCTCATGCAGTTCCAGGCGGACATCCTCGACGTGCCCGTCGTGCGGCCGGTCGTCGCGGAGACCACCGCGCTCGGTGCGGCGTACGCGGCCGGTCTCGCTGTCGGGTTCTGGCAGAACCTCGACGAGCTGCGGGCGAACTGGCAGGAGGACAAGCGGTGGGAGCCCCAGCTCGACGAGACCGAGCGGGCGCGCCAGATCCGGCTCTGGAAGAAGGCCGTCACGAAGACCTTCGACTGGGTCGACGAGGACGTCCGCTGAGCCGCTGACGCCCGCCGACGGACGGCCCCGACCACGACCGTGGCCGGGGCCGTCTGCGTGTCGGTCGGGAGGACCGGCCTCCCCCGCCGCACGGCCCGCCTCGTCCCCGAGCGGTCCGGACCTGACGGGGATGGACGACGCGCGTCGTCGACACGCCCGTGCTCCGTGAGGAACGCCTCAGGCTCGATGCTCGCCCACCCAGGCCGCGAGCTTCGCTTCCGCCGCTCCGGAGTCGACGGCGTCGGCCGCGACCACGAGTTCCTCGCGGAACCGCTGTAGCAGCGGCCGCAACACCTGTGTGGGATCGGCGGCGAGCCGGAACGCGACGAGGCCGGCGGCGGCGTTGAGGAGCACGATGTCGCGCACCGCCCCGGTCTCCCCCGCCAGCACGCGCCGCACGATCGCGGCATTCTCGGCGGGCTCGCCGCCCAGGAGGTCGGTCGTTCGGGCACGAGGGATGCCGAGGTCCCGGGGATCGAGATCGTGCTCGGTCACGGAGCCGCCGCTGACCTCCCAGATGTGGCTGTGGCCCGTCGTGGTGAGCTCGTCGAGACCGTCGTCCCCCCGGAACACCAGGGCCGTCGCACCCCGTGTCTGGAACACGCCCGTGATGATCGGCACGAGGTCGAGCTGCGCCACGCCGACGGCGTTCGCCTCGCACCGAGCCGGGTTCACGAGGGGTCCGAGGAAGTTGAAGACCGTGGGGACGCCGATCTCGCGCCGGACCGACGCGGCGTGGGCGAACCCCGGGTGGAAGGCACTCGCGAACGCGAACGTCAGGCCGACACGACGGAACGTCTCGGCGACACGCGCGGCGTCGAGGGTGAGGTCGAGGCCGAGTGCCGCGAGCACGTCGGACGACCCCGAACGGGAACTCGATGCGCGGTTGCCGTGCTTGACGACGGGCACCCCGGCGGACGCGATGACGATCGCCGCCATGGTCGAGACGTTCACCGTCCCGACGACGTCGCCACCCGTCCCGACGATGTCGAGCGCCATGGGGTCGACGTCGAGTGGGACGGCGCTCTCGAGGATCGCGTCACGGAACCCGACGACCTCGTCCACCGTCTCGCCCTTCGCGCGGAGCGCGACGAGGAACCCCGCGATCTGGGCGGGTGTGGCACGCCCGGCGACGATCTCCTCCATGGCCCATGCCGATTCGCTGATCGACAGGTCCGTGCCGGCCATGAGGGAGCCGATGACCGACGGCCAGGAGAACGAGTCGTGCATGCCCCCGATCGTACTGATTTCGAAGGACCCGCCAGTTGCCTGCGAAAACACTGTCCGTGGTTCGGGCCATAATGGACGACGTGACAAGCACCCCTCTCTCCAGACCAGCCCAGGGCGCGGTCCTGAACCGGCCGAACCCCGTCGCCGTGGGGACCATCGTGTGGCTGGGCAGCGAGGTCATGTTCTTCGCCGGCCTGTTCGCGATCTACTTCACGCTGCGCAGCACGTCCCCGAAGCTCTGGGCGACCGAGACCGCGCACCTCGACGTGCCGTACGCCGCCACGAACACGATCGTCCTGGTCCTGTCGAGCTTCGCCTGCCAGTTCGCGGTGTTCGCCGCCGAGCGCTTCCAGGTGCACCGCACGAGCTGGAAGCCCCGCGACTGGGGCATGACCGAGTGGTTCTTCGTCACCTACTGCATGGGCGCGGTGTTCATCTGCGGCCAGGTCTACGAGTACTCGAACCTCTGGCACGAGGGCGTCACGCTGTCCTCGAGCGCCTACGGGTCTGCCTTCTTCATGACCACGGGCTTCCACGGCCTCCACGTCACCGGCGGCCTCCTCGCGTTCCTCCTGACCCTCGGCCGCGGCTTCGCCGCGAAGAACTTCGGTCACAAGGAAGCGACCACCGCGATCGTCGTGTCGTACTACTGGCACTTCGTCGATGTCGTCTGGATCGGCCTCTTCGCCGTCATCTACCTTCTCAAGTAGGAATCGGATAGCCCCACGCGCATGTTCTCTCGAAGCAAGTCCGAGCGCCGCACCGGCGCCAAGAAGGGCCGCCGCTCCCCGCTGGCGACCGTGTCGCTGATCGTCGTCGGCCTGATGACGACCGGTGGCGCGTACGCCCTGTTCACCTCATCGGCCAACGCGGACTCCTCGCAGTCGACGACGGTCGCGGCCACCAGTCAGTCGCGGGTCAACGAGGGGCAGAAGCTCTTCGCGTCGAACTGCGCCACGTGCCACGGGCTCAGCGCGCAGGGCACGAAGTCCGGTCCGTCGCTCATCGGCGTCGGCGCCGCCTCGGTCGACTTCCAGGTCGGCACGGGTCGCATGCCCGCGGCGTCGAACGGCCCGCAGGTCGAGGAGAAGCCCGCGCAGTTCACGGATGAGCAGGTCGCGGACATCGCCGCCTACGTGTCGTCGCTCGGCCCGGGCCCGTCCATCCCGAAGGCGAGCCTCACCAACGGCAACGCCAACGCGGCCAAGGGCGCCGAACTGTTCCGGGTGAACTGCGCGATGTGCCACAACGTCGCGGGTGCCGGCGGTGCCCTGACCGAGGGCAAGTACGCGCCGAACCTCAAGACGGTGTCGGGCAAGCACATCTACGAGGCCATGCTCACCGGTCCGCAGAACATGCCGGTCTTCAACGACCTGAACATCACGCCGAAGCAGAAGGCGGACATCATCACCTATCTGAAGTACATCCAGGACACGAAGTCCCCGGGCGGGTTCGCCCTCGGTGACATCGGCCCGGTGGCAGAGGGCCTGTTCCTCTGGATCTTCGGACTCGGTGCGGTCGTCGCGGTGACCGTCTGGCTCACCGCGAAGACCAACTGATCGACCCGTGTCGCACGACACCACTGAAGGGAACACCATGACAGAGCGCGACGACGACGTACTGTCCGCGTCCTCCGCTGTCGAGAAGCACGACACGCCCTCGATCCCCGCCGGTACCGCGGTCCTGCCCGCCGAGCCGTTCCAGAACCCGGGTGAGCCGCCGCACCGCCCGCGGCGGACCGACGTCGACCCGAAGAAGGAGCGTCTGGCCGAGCGTCAGGTCGCGACGTTCTTCTACGTCTCGATCATCGGCAGCATCCTCGCGATCGCGTCCTACGTCGCGTTCCCCGTCCGCGCCGGCGACCTGTCGACGGTCCGCTTCGGCAACCTGTTCCTCGGTCTGTCGATCACGCTGGCGCTCCTCGCCCTCGGGTTCGGTGCCGTCTACTGGTCCAAGACCCTCGTCGTGGACCGCGAGATCTCCGAGCAGCGTCACGCGACCCGTGGCTCCGAGGAGACCCGTGCGAAGGCCGTCGAGGCCTTCCGGCTCGGCGACAAGGAATCGGGCTTCAACCGTCGAACGGTCATCCGCAACAGCCTCATCGGTGCGCTCGTGGCGTTCCCGCTCCCTGGTGTCGTGCTGGTGCGCGATCTCGCGCCCGCTGCCGACCCCAACAAGCTCCTCAGCTACACGATGTGGAAGCAGGGCACACGCCTGACGAAGGACCCGACCGGCCTGCCGATCAAGGCGTCCGACGTCACCCAGGGCTCGGTCTTCCACGTGATCCCCGACGGTCTGCTCGACAAGTCGGACATGCTCGAGGAGAAGGCCAAGGCGGCCGTCCTGCTCATGCGCCTGGACCCGTCGGAGCTCCATCCCCGCAAGGGCCAGGAACACTGGGGGTACGACGGCATCGTCGCCTACTCGAAGATCTGCACCCACGTCGGATGCCCCGTCGCGCTCTACGAGCAGCAGACGCACCACCTGCTGTGCCCGTGCCACCAGTCGACGTTCGATGTCGCGCACAGCTGCGAGGTCATCTTCGGCCCGGCGAGCCGGCCCCTTCCCCAACTTCCCATCACGGTCGACTCCGAGGGCTACCTGGTCGCACAGAGCGACTTCCACGAGCCCGTCGGCCCCAGCTTCTGGGAGCGTGAGCGCGTTTCATGAGCACCACCACCACACGGACCACCGGTCCCACGCCGGCGGCGGCCACACCGCCGCAGAACGCGCCGACGCCGACGTCCCGGCTGGTCGGCGCGGCCGCGAACTACATCGACGAGCGCACGAGCATCTCCGGGCTGGTCAAAGAGGTCGGTCGCAAGATCTTCCCCGACCACTGGTCGTTCATGCTCGGCGAGGTGGCGCTCTACAGCTTCGTCGTCGTGCTGCTGTCCGGCACCTTCCTGACGTTCTTCTTCCAGGCGTCGATGGCGGACGTCTCGTACGACGGCTCGTGGGTCCCGCTCAAGGGCATCGAGATGTCGGCGGCGTACCAGTCGACGCTCAACATCTCGTTCGACATCCGCGGCGGTCTGTTCGTCCGGCAGATCCACCACTGGGCGGCGCTGCTGTTCGTGGCCTCGATCATGCTGCACATGCTCCGGGTGTACTTCACGGGCGCGTTCCGCAAGCCGCGTGAGCTCAACTGGGTGTTCGGCTTCCTCCTCTGGGTCCTCGCCATGGCCGAGGGTTTCACGGGGTACTCGCTGCCCGACGACCTGTTGTCCGGCAACGGCCTCCGCATCATCGTCGGCATGATCGAGGGTGTCCCGGTCATCGGCGTGTGGATCGCCTACCTGCTGTTCGGCGGGGAATTCCCGGGGACCGCGATCGTCGGCCGCCTGTACACGCTGCACATCCTGCTGCTGCCGGCGATCCTGGTCGCCGTGCTCGGTGTGCACCTCGTGCTCGTCGTCATCAACAAGCACACGCAGTACGCGGGCCCGGGCCGCACCAACGAGAACGTCGTCGGTGTCCCGATCCTCCCGGCCTTCGCCGCGAAGGCGGGCGGGTTCTTCTTCATCGTCGCGGGCATCCTCGCCCTGATCGCGTCGCTGTTCACGATCAACCCGATCTGGACGTACGGTCCGTACGACCCGTCACCCGTGTCCGCGGGGACCCAGCCCGACTGGTACATCGGCTTCGCCGACGGCGCCTTGCGTCTGGTCCCGCCGCACTGGGAGTTCGTGATCTGGGGCAACTACACGCTCTCGATGAACATCCTCGCGCCGATCATCGTGCTCGTGCTGCTCATCAGCGCCATCCTGCTGTACCCGTTCCTCGAGGCGTGGGTCACGGGCGACAAGCGCGAGCACCACATCGCCGACCGCCCGCGGAACGCGCCGACCCGCACGGCCATCGGTGCCGCCGGCATGACGCTGTACGGCAGCCTCTGGGCCGCTGCGAGCTCGGACATCATCGCCACGCACTTCATGGTCTCCCTGAACCACGTCATCCACGTGGTGCAGGCGATGGTCGTCCTCGGCCCGTTCTTCGCCTTCTGGATCACGAAGCGCGTCTGTCTCGCGCTGCAGAAGAAGGACCGCGAGATCGTGCTGCACGGGTACGAGTCGGGCCGCATCGTGCGCCTGCCGCACGGCGAGTACATCGAGGTCCACGAGCAGCTCGACGAGTACGAGCGGTGGCGTCTGCTGCAGTTCAACGAGTACCAGCCGCTCATGCTCCGTCCGAACGCACGCGGCAAGATCAGCCCGGTCGAGCGGGTCCGCGCTCGGATGTCGAAGTTCTTCTTCGAGGATCGCATCGCCCCCGTCTCCAAGCCCGAGCTCGACGCCGCGCATGCGGCGCACCACGGGCCGGACCTCGAGGGCACGCACCAGGCGCCGCAGGTCGGCAGCGGCGGTCACTGAACCGACACACGGGAGCGCCCGACCACGATGGTGGTCGGGCGCTTCGTCGTTCGTCGTTCACCTGGGGACGATCGGACACGCCCACCCAGTTCAGGGCACGTTCACGCGCGGGTGCTGGACTGGTGTACGTGGCTGTGACAACGTTGGCCGCGCTGTTCCTCGACGAGTGATTGATTGCGAGCTCCATGGACATCCGGACGGCCGAACACCCCAGGCCGAACCACTTCCTGCTCCACCTCTCCGACACCCACCTCATCGCCGCTGACGGCGAGCTGTACGGAGACGTCGACTCGGCTGCGCGGTTGCAGCAGATCGTCGACGAGATCGAGGCGTCGGGTTCGCACCCCGAGGCCATCGTCGTCACGGGCGATGTCGCGGACCGCGGTGAGCCAGGAGCGTACGCACGGGTCCGCCGCATCCTCGAACCGGCGTCGGAACGACTCGGTGCCCAGCTCATCTGGGCGATGGGCAACCACGACGAGCGTGGCGCGTTCCGGCGTGAGCTGTTCGGTCTGCAGCCCACCGACCGGCCCGTGGACTTCGTGTACGACGTCAACGGGCTCCGGGTGATCACGCTCGACACGAGTGTCCCTGGCCACCACTACGGGGAACTGACCTCCGCGCAGCTCGACTGGCTCGCCGAGGAACTCAGCGTGGCGGCGCCGCACGGCACCATCCTCGCGCTCCACCACCCGCCCGTGCCGAGTGTCCAGGACCTGACGGTCCTCGTCGAACTGCGCGACCAACAGGCACTCGCCGAGGTGGTGGAGGGCTCCGACATCATCTCGATCATCGGTGGCCACTTGCACTACTCGACGACGTCGCAGTTCGCCGGGATCCCCGTCTCGGTCGCCAGCGCGACCTGCTACACGCAGGACCTGGTCACCGAGGGCGGTGGCACCCGCGGGCGCGACGGTGCGCAGTCGTTCAACCTCGTGCACGTGTACGGATCGACCGTGGTCCACTCGGTCGTTCCGATCGGGCACTACGCGACCGTGGGCGAGCGCGTCGCGCCGGTACAGGTTGCCGAACGGCTCGCTGCGGCAGGCGTGGTCATCCCGGCCGCGGTCGAACCGCAGCCGGTCACCTCGAGCATCCCGGTGTTCCGCGACGAGGTGGTGCCGGCCTCCCCCGTCAGCCGGCGGTAGCGGCTCCGGCGGGAGCGATCCCATCGGTGGGCCGCTCCCACGGGGCCGGGAACGGGAAGTACTTCTCGAGGAAGTCCGTCACCCGGGCGGTGCGCTCGTCGTCGGAGACCTCCGGGAAGCTCCCGTCGTTGAGGCAGAAGAAGTCGACGTTGCGCCGGCGGAGCAGCTCGTCGAGCGCCGTGAGGCCGGACACCATGGTCGTGTCGACGTACTGCACCACCGCGTTCTCCTGGACGATGGCGCGCCCGGTCATGAGTGCGTAGTAGTGGTACAGCGAGTTGGTCACGGAGATGTTGTCGGCGGCGCGGAACCGTGACGCTGCGGTGCGCGCGAACTCGTCGGCGAACTCGTGCTCCATCTCGGACATGACGCTCTTGCGGAGCGGGGTGGCGGCGTGTTCGAGGTGCCGCGTGGTGATCGCGCCGAACCGCTGCTGGAGGAGCTGCCGGTTCACCCGTGCCGAGTTCTCGAAGCCGCTGCGCTGGGCATTGTTCGTCCCCAGGCCGATCCGGGTGGTGGCGAGGATGAACTTCGTGATCGAGCCGGGCGAGAAGAACATCGACGGGTCGACCCAGCGGCCGAAGAACATGTCGTCGTTCGAGTAGATGAAGTGTTCGCTCAAGCCGGGGATGTGGTGGAGCTGTGACTCGACGGCCTGCGAGTTGTGCGTCGGCAGGACCGACGGATCGGCGAAGAACTCCTCGCTCCGGACGATCCGCACCCGTGGGTGATCCGCGAGCCAAGCCGGGGCGGGGGAATCGGTCGCGATGTAGATCGTGCGGATCCAGGGCGCGAACGTGTGCACCGACCGGAGTGCGTACTTGAGCTCGTCGATCTGCCGGAAGCGGGCCGGGGCGTCGTCGCCCTCGCCCAGGACGGCGCCGGCCTGCTGTGCTTGCCGGGCGCGCTGGTACTCGATCGCGTTGCCGTCGACCCACGAGAAGACCATGTCGATGGGGAACGTGATGTCGCTGACGTGGTCGTCGAACATGTGCTCGATCGTCTGCCACGTGCGGCCGTAGCGCTCCACCTCGGTCCGGACGAACTCGTCGAGCGGCAGACTGCGGCGCATCATCGCGTTCTCGACGGGCGCGAGGACCTCGGTGTCGGTGACGCGCCAGAACTCGACCTGGACCGCGGTGTCCGCGCCGTAGCGGAGGCGACCGATCGGCTCCAGACGGGGACGGAACAGCCGCAGCACGTCCCTCCCGGACTGCCCGAGACCGTCGTCGGCGATCAGGACCGCGCGCTCCCCCGGTGGCTTCGCGTAGAACGGCTCGTTCGCGCAGGCGTCCATGAGCGTGCTCTCGGCGCGCTGTCGGTCACGCTCGTCGAGCGCGAGGACGGGCCGGGTGTCGTTGCCGCGGATGAGCATGTGGTCGACGTCGGCGGCCGTGAGCGCGTCGTCGATGAAGAGCAGGTCCTCGATCATCGACTGCTGCGGGGTGAGGTGCCCGTTGAGGAGCGTCAGCCGGCCCTTCCGGACCACGACGTCGGATCGTTCGAGTCCGCCGGAGGACGGATGAGGGTTCAGCAGCGGACTCTCGGTCTCCGGTGCGGTCTCGTCGGCCATCCACGCCCTTCTCGATGCGGTCGGGCACGGTGCCCGCCATCCGAATCCTATCGGTCCACGGTGGCGGCGTCAGTGCGGTCGGTCGGCGGCGTGAGGGCGCGCGTGACCGTCCGTCAGGTGCGGTCGTCGGGCACCTTCACGACGATGCCCACCGCGACGAACGCCGCGGCCGCGACGATCTGGAGGGCCGCCCACAGCTGGCCGGGGATCGGCACCGTCACGACGGGGTTCCAGCACACGGCGATCGCCAGCGTGACGGCGGCGGCGACCCACGCTCGCGCCCGGAACGCGAACACGATGACGACCAGCGCCAGGAACGTCACGCCGACACGCACGAACACGAAGCCGGACGAGCCGACGAGCGCGATGCAGGCCAGGAGGCCCACCGCGGCCAGGAGGCCGGGCGCGAGAGCGGGACGTGTGAAGTCCGGTTCCGCCTGTCGGCGGGAGCCGGACGGCATCAGCGCTGGAGGTCGCGGAGGTCCGCCAGGTTGATCGGACGCGACATCGGCGGCAGGTCCCGGAGCCGCTCGAGCGCGGGGAGGAGCTCGCCCACCACGGCGCGGTAGCCGTCCTCGTTGAGGTGCAGGTCGTCCTCGGTGAACCGGGGGTCGATCCGGTCGCCCTCGGCGAGTGCCGGCCACAGGTCGAGGAACTGTGCGCGGCAGGTCGCGACGAACTGCCGGAGGTGCCGGTTCGCCTCCTCGATCCGGGGTGTGAACGACGCTGCGCGGGGCAGGATCGACACGAGCAGCAGCCGGACGCCCGGCAGGTCGCGGCGCAGGTCCACCAGGATGGACTCGACGTTGCGCACGACGTGCTCCGCGGTCGCCCGGTGGTTGCCGAAGTCGTTCGTACCGATGAGCAGCACGATGACGTCGGGCTGTGCCGCGACGACCTCGTCGAGGCGCGCGAGCACGCCGTCGGTGGTGTCCCCGTTCACCCCGAGGTTCCGCACCCGCTCCCCCGGCAGCCACGACTGCCAGTCGCCGCCTGCCGTCAGGCTGTCGCCCACGAACAGCACGAGTTCGCCGTCGTGGTCCGAGGACGACGGCCGCTGGCGTGGGGCCGGGGTGGCGGACGAGTCCGCTGCTGCTTCCCCCGCGGGAGCCTCGTGGGCTTCGTCCGCGCCGCCTTGTTCGATTCCGGTCTGCTCGTCGGTCATGACTGCCTCCTCGACGTCGTGGTCCATTCTGCCGTGGGCGGGCTTCCGGTGCGACCCGGGGACCTCATCCGGCCGCCGAGCGTTCGCTCGCGGCGGTCTCGCGATGTGGTGTGCCGAGCGGCGCCTCGTGTGGGAGGTCCTGGCGCCCGCCGCCGCGTTCCGCACGCGCCGTGATGCGCTCGACCATGCCGGGGAAGATGATCCCGTGGAACGGGAGGATCGACCACCAGTAGAGGCGTCCGGCGAGTCCCTGCGGGAACCAGATCGCCCGCTGGTGGTACTCGGAGCCGTCCTCGGTGGGCCGCACGGACAGCTCCAGCCAGGCGCGGCCCGGGGCCTTGAACTCCGCTCGCAACCGGAGGTAACGGCCCCGGTCGAGCTCCTCGACCCGCCACCAGTCCAGGACGTCCCCGGTCTCGAGTCGATCCGGGTTCCGTCGGCCGCGGCTCAGACCGACGCCACCGGCGATGCGGTCCATCCACCCGCGCAGGGCCCAGGCGAGGGGCAGCGAGTACCAGCCGTTGTCGCCACCGATCGACTCGATGACACGCCAGACGTCCTCAGCCGAGGCCGTCGTCCGGCGCGTTCGATCGTCGACGTCCACGACGTGGCCGGCCCACTCCGGGTCGCTCGGCAGCGGGTCGCTCGGCGCGCCGTCCATGCTCGCGTTGCGCCAGCTCGTCTCGACCTCGCCCTCGCGCGTCTTCTGCAACGCGAGTCGGACGGCCGTCCGGTACGGGGTCAGGCCGCCGTCGGGATGCGGGATGAACGCGTCGATGTCGTGTTCCCGCTGCACGCACTCGTACTGCAAGGACTCGATGATCGGCTTGGCGAGGGCACGCGGGATCGGCGTCACCAGGTTGAACCAGTGGGCCGCCAGTTCGGGCGTCAGGACCGGGAGGGTCGAGATCGGTCGCTGGGGCAGGCCCGCCTCGACCGCGTACGCGTTGAGCATCTGTCCGTAGCGGAGGACGTCGGGGCCGCCGATGTCGAAGGTCCGGTTGACGTCCGCCGGTAGCTCGATCGCCCGGACGAGGTAGTACAGGACGTCGCGGACGGCGATCGGCTGGATGCGGTTCCGGACCCACCGCGGCGCCGGCATCCATGGCAGCACGTCGGTGAGGTGCCGGATCATCTCGAACGAGGTGCTGCCGGACCCGATGACGACCCCCGCCTGCAGGGCGACGGTGGGGACGCCCGAGTCGAGGAGGACCTGCCCGACCTCGGCCCGGCTGCGGAGGTGCTTGCTCGTCGCACCGTCCGGGTGCAGCCCGCCGAGGTAGACGAACCGTCGGACACCGGCGGCGCGTGCGGCCGAGGCCATCGTGCGGGCGGCACGGCGCTCGGTCTCCTCGAAGTCGCCGCGCGTCCCCATGCTGTGCGCGAGGTAGTACACGGCCTCCATGCCGTCGACGGCGCGAGCGACCGCGTCGGCGTCGGTGAGGTCGCCCTGCACCACCTCGACGCGATCCCGCCACGGCACGTCGTCGAGCTTGCGCGGGGTCCGGGCGAGGACACGGACGTCGTGGCCCGCCTCGAGCAGGCGCGGGACGAGGCGGCCGCCGATGTACCCGGTGGCTCCGGTGACGAGGAGACGCATGTCCGGGACGGTACGCTCGGATGCTGTGGAATCCGCACTGTTCCCCGCGTCCGCCGACGACGTCCGTCGTCTCATCGATCACGCGATCCTCAAGCCCGAACTCGACCGCGCCGCCGTCGACACCCAACTCGACGAGGCGGCGACCCACCGGGTCCTCAGCGTGTGCGTCCGTCCCAGTGACGTCCGACACGCCGTCGAGCGCCTCACCGGTACCGGCGTGGGAGTCGGCACCGTCATCGGGTTCCCGCACGGCACGACGACCACGAGCACCAAGACCGCGGAGGCCCGTCAGGCGATCGCCGATGGCGCTTTCGAGCTCGACATGGTGCAGCAGATCGGCGCGGCGAAGAGCGGCGACTGGGCCGCGGTCGAGGCCGATGTCCGCGCGGTGGTGGAGGTCGCGGGCGACGTCCCCGTCAAGGTGATCCTCGAGACCGCGTTCCTGACCGACGACGAGATCGTCGCCGCCTGCCACGCGGCGGTCCGCGCGGGAGCCTCGTTCGTCAAGACGTCGACGGGCTTCGCGGGCGGCGGCGCGACCGAGGACCACATCCGGCTCATGCGGGCGACGGTCGGACCGGACGTCGGAGTGAAGGCGTCCGGCGGGGTGCGCGGTCTCGACGCCGTCATCGCCATGGTCGCCGCCGGGGCGGACCGCATCGGCACGAGCGCATCGGCGCGGATCATGGACGAGTACACCCATCGGGCTCGTACCGGTGCGGCGTCCGGCCTCGGGGACGACACCAGCTCGTACTGAGCGGCCCCAGATCGCCCGGTCGGGCGACTCCTCCACAGGGCGGGATGCACCGACGACGTCGGACCGACGGCCGCGCCAGACTCGTCCGGTGCGCCGCATCCACACCCCTGACGACCTCGCCCTCGCGGAGCTCTGCGCCGCGCGGCTGGACGGCGAGCTCTACGAGGTCGACGCCTGCTTCGCGTCCGTCGCGCTCCCCGACGACGCCCTGACGCGGGCGAGTGCGTTCGCGTGGTCCGTGTCCGACTCGCGCATCGTCGCCGAGCGGCTCACGGCGGCGTGGATCTGGGGTGCGCGGTCACGCGCCCCCGCCGTGCTGCAGGCCTGCGCCGGCCCCGGGACGCGCGCCCGGGCCTCCCGGCCGCGGCTCCGCGTGCGCGAGACCCGGCTCACTCGGTCCGACGTCGTCGTCGTCGGTCCGGCACGTGTCACCGCCCCCCTCCGGACGGCCGTCGACCTCCTGCGCGTCGGTGAGCGGTGGGAGCGGGACGACGCCGAGGCGGTGCGACGGTTGACCGCGCTCGTGCATCCGGACGCGATCCGGACCGCGCTGGCGGCGACGCGGTCCGCGCCACACTCGCGACAGGCGGTCGGCCGGCTCGAGGAGGCCCTGCGATGACCGTCCCCCGCCGGCTCAGCCCGCGCTGACCCGGTAGACGTCGTACACGGCGTCGATGCGGCGTACCGCGTTCAGCACGCGGTCGAGGTGGGTCGTGTCACCCATCTCGAACACGAACCGGGACAGTGCCAACCGCTCGGACGAGGTCGACACCGTCGCCGACAGGATGTTGACGTGGTGTTCCGAGAGCACCCGGGTGACGTCGCTGAGGAGGCCAGCGCGGTCGAGTGCCTCGATCTGGATCTGCACGAGGAACACGCTCTTCGACGACGGGGCCCACTCGACCTCGATCATCCGGTCGGGCTCCTGCATGAGCGACTGCACGTTCGAGCACGTCGCCTGGTGCACCGACACGCCCTGTCCGCGCGTGATGAACCCGACGATCTGGTCCCCCGGCACCGGGGTGCAGCACTTCGCGAGCTTCACGAGGATGTCCGGTGCGCCGCGCACGAGCACGCCACTGTCGCTGTTCCGGAGCACCCGACTCGACACCCGGGCGGGGAACGTCAGCTCGGGTTCGTCGGTCTCGGTCTCGGTCTGGACGCTCGCGAGGATCTTCTCGATCACCGACTGCGTCGAGACGTGTCCCTCGCCGATGGCGGCGTACAGCGCCGAGACGTCCTCGTACCGCATGCTCGACGCGACCTCGGCGACGGTGTCCTGGCTCATGAGTCGCTGGAGCGGCAGGTTCTGCTTGCGCATCGCACGGGCGATGGCGTCGCGGCCCTGCTCGATCGCTTCCTCGCGGCGTTCCTTGGTGAACCACTGCTTGATCTTGTTGCGGGCCCGAGGACTCCGGACGAAGGCGAGCCAGTCCTGGCTCGGGCCGGAGTCGGGGTTCTTCGAGGTGAAGATCTCGACGACGTCGCCGCTCGACAGCTCGCTCTCGAGCGGCACGAGCCGACCGTTCACCTTCGCACCCATCGTGCGGTGGCCGATCTCGGTGTGCACCGCGTACGCGAAGTCCACGGGGGTGGCTCCGGCGGGCAGCCCGATCACCTTGCCCTGCGGCGTGAAGACGTAGGTCTCCTTCGCACCGATCTCGTACCGCAGCGAGTCGAGGAACTCGGTCGGGTCGCTCGTCTCCGCCTGCCAGTCCGAGATGTGCGCGAGCCAGGCCATGTCGGCGTCGGAGTGGCTCGTCGTGTCGACGTCGCGGCCGTTCATCCGCTGCTTGTACTTCCAGTGGGCCGCGACCCCGAACTCGGCACGGAGGTGCATCTCGTGCGTGCGGATCTGGATCTCGACCGGGCGACCCTGCGGGCCGATGACGGTCGTGTGCAACGACTGGTACAGGTTGAACTTCGGGGTCGCGATGTAGTCCTTGAAGCGTCCCGGGAGCGGGGTCCACCGCGCGTGGACCGACCCGAGCACGGCGTAGCAATCGCGGACCGTCGGCACGAGGACCCGGATGCCGACGAGGTCGTAGATCTCGTCGAACTCCCGCCCTCGCACGATCATCTTCTGGTAGATCGAGTAGTACTGCTTCGGGCGGCCCATCACGTCGCCGCGGATGCGCGCGGCCTTGAGGTCCTTCTTGACCAGGCCGATGACGTTCTGCACGAACTGTTCGCGCTTCGGGGTGCGCTCCTTGACGAGGCTGTCGATCTCGACGTACAGCTTCGGATGGAGGACCGCGAACGACAGGTCCTCGAGCTCGAGCTTGATCATCTGGATGCCGAGACGGTGCGCCAGGGGCGCGTAGATCTCGAGCGTCTCCTTGGCCTTCCGGGTCGCGGAGGCGGACTCGACGAAGCCCCATGTCCGCGCGTTGTGCAACCGGTCGGCGAGCTTGATGACGAGGACGCGGATGTCCTTCGACATCGCGACGACCATCTTGCGGACCGTCTCGGCTTGCGCGCTGTCGCCGTACTTGAGCTTGTCGAGCTTGGTGACGCCGTCGACGAGCATCGCGATCTCGTCACCGAAGTCGTCGCGGAGTTCGTCGAGTGTGTACTCGGTGTCCTCGACGGTGTCGTGGAGCAGCGCCGCCGCGATCGTGATGGACCCGATGCCGAGGTCGGCCAGGATCTGCGCGACCGCCACCGGATGGGTGATGTACGGCTCGCCCGACTTCCGGCGCTGTCCGTCGTGGGCGCGTTCGGCCACGGAGTAGGCGCGCTCGATGAGCGTCACGTCCGCCTTCGGGTGGTGCGCGCGGACCGTCCGGATGAGGGTGTCCACGGCCCCGGCCGGTTGGGCGCGCGAGAACAGTCGCGGGAGCAGGGAGCGCAACGACCCGATCGAACCGGTCGTGTTGGCACCGGTCGGGGCGCTCGACGGCATCGTCGCCGGATCGGGTCGCGCTGCGGCGCCCTCGGCCGCCGCGGATTCCCGTGTGTCGGTCATGCGTCGCCTCCGGCCCCGGCACGTCGCTCGGAGCGTCGTCCCACTGATGTCCCTCGGCCGCGGTCGCGGTCGTCCGCACGCGGACTGCCCGACACTCGTGGTGCAGGCAACGCCGGGTGCTGTGCGTTCAACACTACGCGCGCGGACTCAGGCGTCCGAACCCGGTTCGCCCACGGCGTCGTGGTGCCCGCTCGCGTCGTCAGCGGCCGTCGTGACCGCTCCCCCGGCCTGCGCCCAGGCGACCATGCCACCGGCCACGCTCACGGCCGGCACACCCGACCGCTCGAGCGCGTCGGCGACCATCCCCGACCGGTGGCCGGAGTGGCAGATGATCAGTGCCGGTTCATCGTCGGTGGCGATCTCGGTCCACCGCTCCTGCAGGGCCGACATCGGCAGCAGGCGCGCGACCGGGGCGTGGCCCGCGTCCCATTCGTCCTGCTCGCGGACGTCGATGAGTCGCGCTCCGCCCTCGACGCGGCGCATGGCCTCGTGGACGTCGATCTCCTGCATGCGGTCGCCTCTCGGTGGTCAGGCCGGCTGTCGTGCCGCGGCCTGCAGCTTCTTCTGGTCCGACTTGCGGATCTTCTCCTCGCCGATCCGCAGGTGTGCGTAGAGCGGCGACGCGATGAAGATCGTCGAGTAGGTGCCCACGATGATGCCGATGAACAGCGCGAGCGAGATGTCCCGCAGCGTCCCGGCGCCGAGGACGTACGACCCGATGAAGAGGATCGCCGCGACGGGCAGCAACGCGACCACCGAGGTGTTGATCGAGCGGACGAGCGTCTGGTTCACCGCGAGGTTCACCGACTGCGCGAAGGTGCGCCGCGAGCCCTCGGCGTCCTGGGCGGTGTTCTCGCGGACCTTGTCGAACACCACGACCGTGTCGTACAGGGAGTACCCGAGGATCGTCAGGAACCCGATGACCGCGGCGGGCGTGACCTCGAAGCCGACGATGCCGTACACCCCGGCCGTGATGAGCAGGTCGTGGAGCAGCGCCGCCATGGCCGAGAGCGACATCTTCCAGGTGCGGAAGTAGATGGTCATGAACGCGGCAGCGAGGATCAGGAAGATCACGAGACCGCGGATGGCCTGGTCGAGGACGTCCGCACCCCAGGTCGCACCGATGTAGGACGACGCGACCTTGGTGTCCGACACGTCGTACGCCTTGGCGAGCGCGGCAGCGACGTCGTCGTTCTGCGCGGTCGTCAGCTGCGAGGTCTGGACCCGGATCGAGTCCCGGCCGAGCTGGGACACCCGCGGGACGACGTCCGGGACGACCCGCTCGACCGCAGCGGTGGCCGGGTCCTGATCGAGGGTGGACACGTCGGAGATGGTGAACTCCGACCCGCCGGTGAACTCGATGCCGAGGTGGTAGCCACCGCGGAGCCACGGCACGACGACGGAGATGACGATCGCGGCGATGGCGATCGTGTACCAGAGGCGTCGGCGCCCGACGATGTCGTAGGAGCGCTTGCCGGTGTAGAGGTCGCTGCCGAACTGGCTGAAGCTGGCCATCAGGAGTCCTTCCCGTCGGTCTCAGGGCGTTCGGAGTCCGTGGTCGTCGTCGTGCCCTGCGCCTTGCGTTCGGCGATCGTCTGTCGTCGCGCGGCCTCACGTGCGCTCCGCTGGCGCTTGCCGTCCACGACGGGGGCACGGAACTGCGCGCGGCCCCGGTACACCGCACCGAGTGCGGTCGGGTCGAGCCCGCTGAAGCGGTGTCCCTCGTTGAAGAACCGGGTGCGCGCGATGAGCCGGAGCATCGGGTGGGTGAACAGCGTCACGACGATGATGTCGATGATCGTCGTGAGCAGCAGGGTCAGCGCGAAGCCCTTCACGTCGCTCACCGCGAGGATGTAGAGGGTCACGGCCGCGAGGAAGTTGACCGAGTCGGACGCCAGGATCGTGCGGAAGGCACGGCGCCACCCCGCCTCGACCGCGCTCTCGAGCGCGCGGCCCTCGCGGAGTTCATCGCGAATGCGTTCGAAGTAGACGATGAACGAGTCGGCCGTGATGCCGATCGCGACGATGAGGCCTGCCACGCCGGCCAGGGACAGCCGGTAGTCGATGCGCCACGACATGATCGCGATGACCAGGTAGGTGATCGCGGCGGACACCGCGAGCGACAGGACGGTCACGAACGCGAGCGCCCGGTACTGCACCACGGAGTAGATGACGACGAGGAGCAGACCGATGAGACCGGCGATCAGACCGCCGATGAGCTGCGCCGAACCGAGGGTCGCCGAGATGACCTCGTTGCTCTGCACCGTGAAGTTGATCGGCAGGGCACCGAACTTGAGCTGGTCGGCGAGCGTCTTGGCGGAGTCCGCGGTGAACGACCCCGTGATCTGCGCCTTGCCGTTGGTGATCGCGCTGTTCGTGGCGGGCGCGGTGATCACCGTGCCGTCGAGGACGATGGCGAACTGGTTCCGCGGCGCCGTGAGCGAGACGAGGCGCGAGGTGACCGCCCGGAAGTCCTTGGTGCCCTGGCCGTTGAAACTGAGGTTGACGGCCCACTCGCCGGTGGACACGCCCTGCGAGTTCGTGGCGATGCCGGACGTCGCGTTGCTGATGTCGGCGCCCACGACCTCGACCGGGCCGAGGATGTACTTGCTCGCGCCGTCCTGGTCACACGTGACGAGCGGCTTCGAGTCGGGGGCGGAGGTGACGTCGTCCGGCGCGTTGCAGTCGTAGTTCTCGTACAGGTCCTGGAGGCGCGCGCTCACCCAGTTCGGGTCGCTCGCGTTCGTCGGCTTCGCCGTGGGTGTGGCCTCGAGCGACGCGGGCGGGCTGTACGGCGTCGGTGAGGCCGTACCGTTCTTGCCCTTGCCGCCGACCGAGGTGTTCGTCGCCGCGGTCGTGTACAGGACGGGGCGGAAGGTCAGCTTCGCGGCCGCCTCGATCCGCTGGATGGTCTGCTTGTCGGGCCGGCCGGGGATCGACACGACGATGTTGTTCGAGCCCTGCGTGTTGATCTCGGACTCGGACACTCCCGAGGCGTCGATGCGCTCACGGATGATCTCGACCGCCTGCTGCAGCTGCTGCGCGTTGACGTCGTTGCCACCCGTTTGCTTCGCGGCGAGCGTGATCTGCGTGCCGCCCTGGAGGTCGAGCGCCAGTTCCGGCACCCAGCTCGCCGAGTCCCACCATCCGGAGGTCTTCGCGCTGTTGGCCAGGATGGTCGCCGTCCCGTTGAGCGCCGAGAGCGCGGCGATGATGATGACCAACCAGGTGAGCGAGCGAAGCGCCTTCTTGACCGGTGTCGTTCGTGCCACCTGTGCGTCTCTGCTTTCTGTACGGACCGCGCAGCCGATCGGCTACCGGGTGCGGAGGAGTCGCCCTCGGGCGGGCCGATCGGGGTCGGCCGGGCGGTGGGTCGGGGTCAGCGGTCGTCGCGCTTGGCGTCCGGGTCGACCACGCCGGTGGTGTCGCTGCCGAGACGTTCGCCGAACTCCGGCTCGCCCGTGGTCTCGACCGGGGCGATCACCGGCCGGGGTTCCTCGTCGCCCGTGGCCGTGGTGCCCACGACCGCGGTGGCGGCGTCGTCGCCGTTGTCGTCGACGACCCGCGACAGGGTCTGGCGGTGGACGGTGACGATCGTGCCGGGCGCGATCTCGACGTCGGCCGTGACCTTCTCGTCGTTCACGGACACGATGGTGCCGTAGAGCCCGAACGACAGCATGACGCGCGCGCCCGGGACCATCTTGGTGGTCATCGTCTCCTGCTGCTGCTTCCGCTTCCGGCTGTTGCGGAACATGAGGAACACGAGCCCCAACGCGAGGACCAGCATGACGATGGTGGTCGGACTAGACTGCATGGGATGGGCCTTCCGGGGGGTGCTCGAATCGGGCGGGGGTAGTCTAGGGCACCGCGCTGGGAGCATCGTCCCGCCCCGCGTCGCCGCTCGGAGCGTCAGTCGCGCTCGAACAGTTCTGGCTGTGCCGTGGGAGCGGAGCCCTGCTGGGCGGCGCCGCCGGGTGTGAGCCCGAAGTGCCGCCACGCCGTCGGCGTCGCGATCCGGCCCCGGGGTGTCCGGGTGACGAGCCCGACGCGCACGAGGAACGGTTCGACGACCGACTCGATGGTCTCGCTCTCTTCGCCCACCGACACGGCGAGCGTGTTGAGACCGACCGGACCGCCGTCGAACCGCGTGAGCATGGTCTCGACGACCGCGCGGTCGAGGCGGTCGAGACCGAGCTCGTCGACGTCGTACAGGTCGAGTGCGCCACGGACGGCGTCGATGCCGCTGACGGGCGCGTGCACGAGGGCGTAGTCGCGGACGCGACGCAGCAAGCGGTTCGCGATGCGGGGTGTCCCCCGGGACCGTCCGGCGATCTCGCGGAGGGCGGACCGGTCGATGGCGAGGTCGAGCAGCCCCGCGGCGCGGACGAGGACCTGCTCGAGCTCGTCCTGTTCGTAGAACTCGAGGTGGGCCGTGAACCCGAAGCGATCGCGGAGCGGGTTCGGCAGCAGCCCGGCCCGCGTGGTCGCCCCGACGAGGGTGAACGGGGCGAGGTCGAGCGGGATGCTCGTCGCGCCCGCGCCCTTGCCGACCATGATGTCGATGCGGAAGTCCTCCATCGCGAGGTAGAGCATCTCCTCGGCGGAGCGCGCCATGCGGTGGATCTCGTCGATGAACAGGACCTCTCCCGGCACGAGTGAGGACAGGACGGCGGCGAGATCGCCGGCGTGCTGGATCGCCGGCCCGCTCGACATCCGCAACGGTCGCCCCGACTCGTGCGCGACGATCATCGCGAGCGTCGTCTTGCCGAGCCCGGGAGGCCCGGCCAGCAGGATGTGGTCCGGCGTGCGCTCCTGCATCGCCGCGGCCGTGAGCAGGAGCTCGAGCTGCCCGCGCACCTTGCGCTGGCCGACGAACTCCGCCAGGGACCGCGGCCGCATGGCTCCCTCGAAGGCGAGCTCGGCCTCGGACTCGGGTGCGGAGGACGTGATCCCGCTCATCGCGCCGCACCCGACGGCCGGAGCGTGCCGAGCGCGGCACGGAGCAACGCCTGCGTGCCCATCGCTGCGACACCGGGCTCGTTCGCGATCGTCTCGTCGACGGCGGTGCGCGCAGCGTCCTCGCGCCAACCGAGACCGACCAGGGCGATGACGACGTCCTCCGATGCGGGGTGCGGAGCCGCGGGCGAGGGGGTGGCCTGGTGTACGGCGGTGAGCTTGCCTGCGAGGGCCACCGTGATGAGCTTGGCCGTCTTCGGGCCGATGCCGCTCACCTTGCGGAAGGCCGTGTCGTCGTCGTCGGTGACCGCGCGCGCCACCTGTGCGGGCGTCATCGTCGCGAGCACCCCCATCGCGGACTTCGGCCCGACGCCGGAGACGCCGCGGAGCAGGTCGAACACCTGCAGCGCCTCGGCGGTCTCGAACCCGTACAGCGACATGTCGTCCTCGCGGACGACGAGCACGGTCCACAGGAAGACCTCGGCCCCGTGTCGGACGGCCAACGCGTGCTGCGGGGTCACGGTCACGCCGTACCCGACGCCACCGACCTCGACCACCATGCGGGAGCCCGCCGTGTCGATGCAGGTACCTCGGAGACTCGCGATCATCCTCCGAGCCTACGAGACACCACCGACCGCTCGGCCTCTCGCCACGCCCGCTGGGCCGGCGTGAGCGTGACGGCCCGCACACCGGCCTCGGTCGGTGCGCCGACCCTCCAGGCGTGGCAGATCGCGAGTGCGAGCGCGTCCGATGCGTCGGCGGGCTTCGGGGCCTCGGCCAGTCCGAGCACCCGCGCCACCATCGTCGCCACCTGCTTCTTGTCGGCGTTGCCGTAGCCGCTGATCGCCGCCTTGACCTCGGAGGGGGTGTGCAACGTGACGGGGATCGACCGCGACGCCGCTGCGTGGAGTGCGAGTCCTGCCGCCTGGGCGGTGCCCATGACCGTGCGCACGTTCGCCTGGGCGAAGACACGCTCGACGGCCACGGCATCGGGCCGGAACTCGTCCATCGCGGCACCGACGCCCGCGGCGATGCGGACCAACCGCTGCTCGAGCGCCATGTCCGACGGTGTGCGGACCACCGTGACGTGCACGAGACGGGCCCGACGGTCGGCCGCGACCTCGACGACGCCGACGCCACACCGGGTCAGGCCCGGGTCGACGCCGAGGACGCGGATCACGGACGGGGCCGGTCGGACCCGGTCACGGGACTAGTCCTCGTCCTCGTCGAGCTCGGCCTGCACCTCGGCCGGGATCGCGAAGTTCGCGTAGACGTTCTGCACGTCGTCGCTGTCCTCGAGGGCGTCGATGAGCTTGAACACCTTGCGGGCCGTCTCGGCGTCGACGTCGATGCGGAGCCCGGGGACGAACTCGGCGTCGGCGGCGTCGTAGTCGATCCCGGCGTCCTGCAGGGCCGTCCGCGCGGCGACGAGGTCCGAGGCCTCGGTGATGATCTCGAACCCGCCACCCTGGTCGGTGACCTCCTCGACACCGGCGTCGAGCACGGCACCGAGGACGTCGTCCTCGGTGAGGCCGTCGGTCTTGGTGACCGAGATGACGCCCTTGCGCGCGAAGTTGTAGGCCACGCTGCCCGGGTCGGCCATGGTGCCGCCGTTGCGCGTCATCGCGGTCCGGACCTCGGCCGCGGCGCGGTTCTTGTTCTCCGTGAGGCACTCGATCAGCATCGCGACGCCGTTCGGGCCGTAGCCCTCGTACATGATCGTCTGGTAGTCGATCGACTCACCGGTGAGGCCGGCGCCGCGCTTGATCGCGCGGTCGATGTTGTCGTTCGGGACGGAGGTCTTCTTCGCCTTCTGCACGGCGTCGACCAGCGTCGGGTTGCCCGAGAGGTCCGCACCGCCCATCTTGGCGGCGACCTCGATGTTCTTGATGAGCTTCGCGAAGGACTTCGCACGGCGCTGGTCGATGACCGCCTTCTTGTGCTTGGTCGTTGCCCACTTGGAATGCCCGGACACGGTTCTCCTCGATCGGTTCTGGTGATCCCGGTCATCGTACAGGCCGGGAGGGACGGGACGGGTGGTGCCGCGCCTCCCCGCTGGCGCGCGCCGACCGGGTCAGGCGTCGGCGACGAGCTGGAGGAAGCGGCGGTGGAAGCGGTCCTCGCCGCTGACCTCGGGGTGGAACGCCGAGGCGATGACGTTGCCCTGCTGCACCGCGACCGGTCGGCCGTCGGGCAGGGCGCCGATGACCTGCACATCGGGACCGTGGTCCTCGACCACCGGGGCACGGATGAACACGGCGTGCACCGGGGCCTCGCCGAGGTCCGGCATCGGGATGTCGATCTCGAACGAGTCGTTCTGGTTGCCGAACGCGTTGCGGCGGACCGTCGTGTCGAGCACGTCGAGCGTCCGCTGCCCGTCGATGCCGTCCTGGATGCGCGACGACAGCATGATCATCCCGGCGCAGGTGCCGTACGTCGGCAGGCCCTCGTGGATGGCCTGGGACAACGGCTCGGCGAGACCGAACGACCGCGCCAGTTTGTCCATCACGCTGGACTCGCCCCCCGGGATCACGACGCCCTGGAGGCTCGCGAGTTCCTCCGGGCGACGGAGCGGCACGACCTCGGCACCGAGCGCCGTCAGCGACGCGATGTGCTCCCGGAAGTCGCCCTGGAGTGCGAGGACCCCGATCCGGGGCCGGACGCTCCCGACGACGGGGCTACCAGCCACGCTCGGCGAGGCGGTGCGGCGCGGGGACGTCGGCCACGTTGATGCCGACCATCGCCTCGCCCAGACCGCGGGAGACCTCGGCGATGACCTTCGGGTCGTCGTGGAACGTGACGGCCTTCACGATCGCCGCGGCGCGCTTCGCCGGGTCGCCGGACTTGAAGATGCCCGAGCCGACGAACACGCCGTCCGCGCCGAGCTGCATCATCATCGCCGCGTCCGCCGGGGTGGCCACGCCGCCCGCGGTGAACAGCACGACGGGCAGCGCACCCGTCCGGGCGACCTCCTTGACGACGTCGTACGGAGCCTGCAGCTCCTTGGCGGCGACGTAGAGCTCGTCGTCCTTGAGGTTGCGGAGCGCCGCGATCTCCTTCGAGATCGTGCGGATGTGCCGCGTCGCCTCGGAGACGTCACCCGTGCCGGCCTCGCCCTTGGAGCGGATCATCGCCGCACCCTCGGTGATGCGACGGAGGGCCTCACCGAGGTTCGTCGCGCCGCACACGAAGGGCGTGGTGAAGTCCCACTTGTCGATGTGGTTGACGTAGTCCGCCGGCGAGAGGACCTCGGACTCGTCGATGTAGTCGACACCGAGCTCCTGCAGCACCTGGGCCTCGACGAAGTGGCCGATGCGTGCCTTCGCCATGACGGGGATCGACACGGCGGCGATGATGTCCTCGATCATCGACGGGTCGGACATGCGGGCGACGCCGCCCTGGGCCCGGATGTCGGCGGGGACACGCTCGAGCGCCATGACCGCCGTCGCGCCGGCGTCCTCGGCGATGCGCGCCTGCTCTGCGTCGATGACGTCCATGATGACGCCGCCCTTGAGCATCTCGGCGAGGCCGCGCTTGACGCGCGAGGAACCGGTGATCGAGGTGCCGGGGGTCGAGGCGGGATCGGTGGTCGATGCGGTGCTGTCGCTCATGATCCACCCAGTCTAGTTGCCCGGCGGAGCGTGATCACGCTGGGCGAACACGCGACTCGTGCGGCCACGCCTCGGCCACCAGGCGCCGGGTCTCGCCGAGGAGCTGGGTGATCGCCTTCGTCCGCGCGATGATCGGGAAGAAGTTCGAGTCGGACGCCCAGCGCGGCACGATGTGCTGATGCAGGTGCGCCGCGACGCCCGCGCCGGCGATCTCGCCCTGGTTCATGCCGATGTTGAAGCCGTCGCAGTGCGCCACGGTCCGGAGCACGCCCATCGCGGTGCGCGTGAGGGCGGTCATCTCGGCGGCTTCCTCGTCGGTCGCCTCGTCGTACAGGGGCACGTGGCGGTAGGGGCAGACGAGCAGGTGGCCGTTGTTGTACGGGTAGAGGTTGAGCAGCACGAATGCCGTCCGGCCGCGGGCCACGATGAGGGCGTCCTCGTCCGGCAGGGTCGGCGCGACGCAGAACGGGCAGTCGTCCTTCTGGCCGCGCCCCTCCCCCGCGCGTCCCTGCTCGATGTACACCGCGCGGTGCGGCGTCCAGAGGCGCTGGAACGCGTCGGGCACGGCGGCCATGTCCGCGGAGGAGCGGATGACGAAGGGGTCGCCCTCCGTTCCCGGGGTCTCCGCCACGGTCAGACCTGCGCCCGCTCGCGGATGGCCGTCGTGATGCGGTCCACGGCCTCCTGGATCGGCACGCCGTTGAGCTGGCTGCCGTCGCGGAACCGGAAGCTCACGGCGCCCTGCTGCCGGTCCTCGTCGCCCGCGATGAGCATGAACGGGACCTTCTGCTTGGTGTGGGTGCGGATCTTCTTCTGCATGCGGTCGTCAGAGTGGTCGACCTCGGCGCGCACGCCCTGCTCGCGGAGCCGCGTGACGACCTCGTCGAGGTAGTCGCCGTACTCCTCGGCCACCGGGATCCCGACGACCTGCACCGGTGCGAGCCACGCGGGGAAGGCACCCGCGTAGTGCTCGGTGAGGACGCCGAAGAACCGCTCGATCGACCCGAAGAGCGCGCGGTGGATCATCACCGGACGCTGACGCGAGCCGTCCGCGGCGGTGTACTCGAGGCCGAAGCGCTCGGGCAGGTTGAAGTCGAGCTGCACCGTCGACATCTGCCACGTGCGGCCGATCGCATCACGGGCCTGGACCGAGATCTTCGGACCGTAGAACGCCGCTCCGCCCGGGTCCGGCACGAGCTCGAGACCGGAATCGGCGGCGACCTCCGCCAGCGTGCTCGTGGCTTCCTCCCAGACCTCGTCGGAGCCGACGTACTTGTCCGGGTCCTTCGTGGAGAGCTCGAGGTAGAAGTCGGTGAGGCCGTAGTCGCGGAGCAGCGACAGCACGAAGTTCAGCGTGCGGGTGAGCTCGTCCTTCATCTGCTCGCGCGTCGTGAAGATGTGGGCGTCGTCCATCGTGAGACCACGGACACGGGTCAGGCCGTGGATGACACCGGACTTCTCGTTCCGGTACACGGTCCCGAACTCGAACAGCCGGAGCGGGAGGTCGCGGTAGGACCGGGCCTGCGAGCGGTACACGAGGATGTGCATCGGGCAGTTCATCGGCTTGAGGTAGTAATCGGCGCCCTGCCGGGTGATCTCGCCCTCGTCGTTCCGTGCCTCGTCGAGGTGCATCGGCGGGAACATGCCGTCCTTGTACCACCCGAGGTGGCCGGACTGTTCGAAGAGGTCGCCCTTCGTGATGTGCGGCGTGTTGACGAAGGAGTAGCCCTCGGCCTCGTGGCGGCGCCGCGAGTAGTCCTCCATCTCGCGGCGGATGATCCCGCCCTTGGGGTGGAAGATCGCGAGGCCCGAGCCGATCTCGTCCGGGAACGAGAACAGGTCGAGCTCGGCCCCGAGCTTGCGGTGGTCGCGCTTGGCGGCTTCCTCGAGGCGCTCGAGGTACGCGCGGAGCTGGTCCTTGTCGGGCCATGCGGTGCCGTAGATCCGCTGGAGCTGCGGGTTCTTCTCGGAGCCACGCCAGTAGGCCGCAGCCACCCGCATGAGCTTCGCGGCGTTGCCGATGACCCGGGTCGTGGGCAGGTGCGGCCCGCGGCAGAGGTCCTGCCAGACGACCTCGCCCGACTTCGGGTCCACGTTCTCGTAGACGGTGAGTTCGCCGGCACCGACCTCGACGCTCTCGCCGGCGTCACCCTCGCTCGCCGCGCCCTTGAGGCCGATGAGCTCCTGCTTGTACGGCTCCCCCGCCATGAGCTCGCGCGCCTCGCCGTCGCTCACCACGCGACGGACGAACCGCTGGCCCTGCCGGATGATGCGGTCCATGCCCTTCTCGATGGCCTTGAGGTCCTCGGGCGTGAACGGCTCGGCCACGTCGAAGTCGTAGTAGAAGCCGTCGGTGACGGGCGGTCCGATGCCGAGCTTCGCCTCGGGGTTGATCGCCTGCACGGCCTGCGCGAGCACGTGCGCGGTCGAGTGCCGGAGGATGTCGAGGCCGTCCTGCTCAGCGAGGGTCACGGGCTCGACGACCGCCCCGGCGGAGACCTCGGCCGCGAGGTCACGGAGCACACCGTCGACCCGGATCGCCACGACCGACCGCTCGCCCGCGAACAGCTCGGTCCCGGTCGTCGTGGTCGTCGCCGTCACGGTCGCGGGTGCCGGCGGCACGTCGGGCTGGTCGGCGGCGGGGACGACTGACTCGGTCACGGTGGTGGGGCTCCCTCGTTCGGTGGTGCACCAACACTAGTCGGCCGGGAGGCCCGCACCGCCCCGTCGACGACCCCGGCCCGCACCGTGGCGGGAGTGCTCGCTGCGCAGCGCGCGCGAGGCGTCAGGCGGGCGCGGTCCCGAGGGTGTGCACCGGCAGTCGACCCTCGAGACGGGCCCGGCCCCCGAGGCCGTCGAGTTCGAGGAGCGCTGCGAACCCGACCGCGTGGTACCCGGCACGTTCGAGCAGCGTGATGGTCGCCTCGGCGGTACCACCCGTCGCGAGGACGTCGTCGACCACGAGGACGCGCGTGCCCTCGGGCAGTTGTCCGGGGCGCAGCTCCACCGCGGCCTCGCCGTACTCGAGCGCGTACTGCTCGCTGAGGACCTCGCCGGGGAGCTTCCCCGCCTTGCGGACGGTGAGCACACCCCTGCCCCGCTGGACGGCGATCCCCCCGGCCAACGCGAACCCGCGCGCCTCGATGCCCGCCACTGCCTCGACGTCCGTGAACGGCTCGGCGAGTGCGCCACAGACGGTCGAGAACGCGACGGGATCGGCGAACACCGGGGTGACGTCGCGGAAGAGGATCCCCGGCTTCGGGAAGTCCGGCACCACGGCGGTGAGTCGTTCGACGAGGGACGCGGCGTGCTCGGTCATGCCCCAACCGTACGGGGACGGCGCTGGCCGACGTGCCGTCGGTACCGGCGCGGATCGGGGTACGCCGTGTGCCGATCCGGGATGCCTACCGGGGTACAGGCCGTCCTGCTGTCCGGCGAGGAGCACACGGCGTGGCTGTTGGCAAGCCCCTCCGGTCCGCGTGGACAAGCGGAACGGCGGCCGGTTGACTTGTCCCCCACACACGGCAGACGTACAGGACATCTGTCAGCGATCACCCAGGGGAACAACCGATGAACCGCATCGTCCGTGCGGCCCTCGTGGCCGCCGCCGTCGCCTCGATCAGCACCACGACGGCCATCACCGAGACCGTCAGCGCATCGGCGGCGACCGCCACCGTCACACCGGCGACGATCCGTACTGCTCCGACGCAGACGATCTACCAGGGCGGTCTGTACGTCCAGCCCGACAGCCAGCCGGCGCAGGCGGCAGCGACCCTCGCCGCACAGGGCCGGGCCACCGAGGCAGCGGCGGCGCGGACGATCGCACGCCAGCCGATCGCGATCTGGTTGGGCGAGTGGTTCCAGGGCGGCCTGCTCGACAGCACCATCGCACGGAGCCTGGCGAGCGCAGAATCGAAGGGCACCACCCCGGTGTTCGTCACCTACGCGATCCCCGACCGGGACTGCGGCGGGTACTCCGCTGGTGGGCTGACGCCCGCGCAGTACACCGCGTGGAACCAGCAGATCGCGGACGACCTCCACGGTCATCGCGCGGTCGTGCTCGTCGAGCCCGACTCGCTCGCGATGCTCCCGTCGTGTTCGCAGGACGCGTCGACGCGGCTCCCGCTCCTCAGGACAGCGGTCGCACAGTTCCACGCCGCCGGTGTCCCCGCGTACCTCGACGGGGGGAACTCGAGCTGGAACACGCCGGCCGTCACGGCCTCGGAGCTGAACCAGGCGGGCGTCAGCCAGGCGCGCGGGTTCTTCACGAACGTGTCGAACTTCAACGCCGTCGACCCGGAGCGCTCCTACGCCGGCAAGGTGTCCGCCCTCACCGGCGGATCGCACTTCGTCATCGACGTCTCGCGGAACGGTCGCGGTGCCCGCGGCGACTGGTGCAACCCAGCGGGTGCCGGCCTCGGTCAGGACCCGCACGTCACGTACGGCAGCGGCCAGCTCGACGCGCTGCTGTGGGTGAAGACACCCGGTGCGAGTGACGGCACGTGCAACGGTGGGCCGGCGGCCGGCGACTGGTTCGCGTCGTACGCGGTCGGACTCGTGCAGAACGCCGCGCGCTGACGCCCGTCCGGTCCGTGGCACCGCCCGGACAGGGGACGGGAACGCCCCCGGTGTCGATGCGACACCGGGGGCGTTCCTCCACCCGGAGTGGACCTAGACCCGCACGCGGGCGTCCCGGTCCACGGTGGCGACGAGCTGGTCGGCGACCACGTCGATCGCGATGGTCTCGCCGGCCGCGACCTCGGAGCGGACCATGAGGTCCGCGACGCGGTCCTCGACCTCGCGCTGAATGAGCCGACGCAGCGGACGGGCGCCGTACTCGGGTTCGTACCCGTGCTCGGCGAGCCAGTCGACCGCGGCGGGACGGACCTCCAGGTCGAGGTCCTGCGCGGCCACCCGACGTGCGGTGTCGGCGAGCAGGAGCCCGACGATGGCGTGCAGCTGCGCGCGGTCGAGCTTGCGGAACAGCACGATCTCGTCGATCCGGTTGAGGAACTCGGGCCGCATGGCCTCGCGGAGCTTGCCCATCACCCGGTTCCGCAGGTCCTGCTCCTCGTACCCCGAGGCGTCGGTCGCCGCCGAGAACCCCAGGGCGCCCGAACGGCTGGCGAGGAACTCGGACCCGAGGTTCGACGTCATGATCACGACCGTGTTCCGGAAGTCCACGGTGCGTCCCTGCCCGTCGGTGAGCCGTCCGTCGTCGAGCACCTGCAGGAGCAGGTTGAACACGTCCGGGTGCGCCTTCTCGATCTCGTCGAGCAGGATCACCGAGTACGGGTTCCGGCGGACACGCTCGGTGAGCTGCCCGGCTTCGTCGTACCCGACGTACCCGGGAGGGGCGCCGACGAGCCGACTGACCGTGTGGCGCTCCCCGAACTCGCTCATGTCGAAGCGGAGCATCGCGGTCTCGTCGCCGAACAGGCTCGACGCGAGCGCCTTCGCCAGCTCGGTCTTGCCGACACCGGTCGGGCCGAGGAACAGGAAGCTCCCGACGGGGCGACGCGGGTCGCCCATGCCGGTGCGGCTGCGACGGACGGACTTGGCGATGGCGGCGACCGCGTCGTCCTGCCCGACCACCCGTGCGTGCAGGTCGTCCTCGAGGACCGCGAGCCGGGCGCGGTCGTCCGCGGTGAGCCGCGAGGCGGGGATGCCGGTCGCACGGGCGACGACCTCGGCGATGTCCGCCTCGGTGATCGTCGTGTCGGCCTCCGTCCGGGAGGCGCTGCTCGCGTCGGTCGCGGTCGGCGCGGTGGCGGACTCGATCCGGGCCTCCAGTCCGTCGATGGCGTCACGGAGCCGCGATGCCTCCTCGTACTGCTCCTCGGCGACCGCGCGGTCCTTGGCGGACTGCAGGTCGACGATCTCGGCACGCAGGGCGTCGACGTCGACCGTGCCGCTGAGGGCGAGACGGCGCCGCGCGCCGGCCTGGTCGATGAGGTCGATGGCCTTGTCGGGCAGGAAGCGGTCGGTCACGTAGCGATGTGACATCTCGACGGCCGCGCGGATGGCGTCGTCCGTGTAGGCGACGCCGTGGTGCTCGGCGTACCGCGGCGCCAGGCCGGCGAGGATCTGCACGGCGTCGGCCACGCTCGGCTCGCCGACCGTCACGGGCTGGAAGCGGCGTTCGAGCGCGGCGTCCTTCTCGATGCGGCGGTACTCGTCGAGCGTCGTGGCGCCGACCATGTGCAGGTCACCGCGGGCGAGGCGCGGCTTGAGGATGTTGCCGGCGTCCATGCCGCCGTCACCACCGCTGCCGGCGCCGACGACGGTGTGCAGCTCGTCGACGAACACGATCAGCTCGTCGCGGTGCGCCGCGATCTCGTCCATGACCTTGGTGAGTCGCTCCTCGAAGTCACCGCGGTAGCGCGTGCCCGAGACCATCGCGGCCATGTCGAGTGCGACGACCCGCTTGCCCTGGAGCAGCGTGGGGACGTCGCCGTCGACGATGCGCTGGGCCAGGCCCTCGACGATCGCGGTCTTGCCGACGCCCGGTTCACCGATGAGGACCGGGTTGTTCTTGGTACGGCGGAGCAGGATCTCGACGGTCTGCTCGATCTCACCGGCGCGGCCGATCACGGGGTCGATGCCGCCCTCGCGCGCGCGGGCCGTGAGGTCGGTGCCGAACTGGTCGAGCGTCGGGGTGTCGGACTCCTGGCCCGGTGTGCCGGCCGCGGTGCTGCCGGCGACCGGGCGACCCTCGCGGGCGGCACGGGCGGCGTCCTGCGCGTACTGCTGCATGGTCTGCGGCGTCACGCCCGCGGCGACGAGCATCTGCCCGGCGACGGTGTCCTGCTCGACCACGAGCGCGAAGAAGACGTGCTCGGGGTCGACGTACGTGGATCCGAACGCGCGCGCGGCCTGCGCGGCGTCGAGGAGCGCGCGCTGCGCTGAGGGCGTGAGCGCGGGACGGCCCTCGGGGCGCTCGTCGGACGGCTCCGGGAGTCGTTCGTCGACCGCGGCGGCGAACCGCTCGGGGTCGGCGCCGACGGTGCGGACGAGCCCGGCGAACGGCTCGGCGGTCACGAGGACGCGGAGCAGGTGCAGCGCGTCGATCTCGTGGTGGCCGCGCTCCACGGCGAACGTCGCCGCGGCGCGGAGCACTTCGTGGGTGCGGCGGCTGAGGAGCCGCGTGATGTCGACGGGCCGGCCGAACGGCACGGACCGCTGCTGGCCCTGGAGCAGGCGGGCGAGGAACTCGTCGAACGAGTTGTCGCTGCCGGTCGGGCCGAAGACGTCTGACAAAGGGACCTCCTGTGGAACTTGAGTGCGTCCGACTCAATACAACGCAGAGGTGCCCCGGCCATTCCCGGGTGCGGGAAGAAGTTGCGTCGACACGACTCAAGCCCGCGAGGAGGTCGCCACGGGGTCGGCTCAGTCCCGCGCGATCGCAGCCGTCGCGCCCGCCGTGACCGCGAGGAGGTCTCGCGGCGCGAGTTCGATGTCGAACCCCCGCCGTCCGCCGCTCACGAAGATCGTGGCGTAGTCCTCGGCCGACGCGTCGAGCACGGTTCGGAGCGTGGTGCGCTGTCCGACGGGGCTGATGCCGCCGACGACGTATCCCGTGCGCCGCTCCGCGAGGTCCGGTGCCGCGAGCGACGCCTTCTTGCCCCCGACCGCGGTCGCGATCGCCTTGAGGTCGAGTCGGTTCGCGACGGGGACCACCGCGACCACGAGCTGCTCGTCGACCTGGACGACGAGCGTCTTGAACACCTGGTCCTCGCGGAGCCCGAGCGCCGCGGCCGCCTCGGCGCCGAAGTTCGTCGCCGTCTCGTGGTGCTCGTACACGTGCGGCGTGTAAGGGACACCGGCACGGTCGAGTGCGACCGTGGCCGGGGTGCGCGGGGAGGCAGCGGTCATGCCGTGATCTTGCCTGGAGTCCGCTGAACGTGGTCCGCGGCGCGCGGGCAGCCGTCGCTCCCGCGGAACGGGATCAGCCGCCCTGACCCTCCTGCTGCGGGCCCTGGTCCACCGGGTCGTACTCCGTGCCCCGTCCCTGCTCCTCGTCCGGCAGCGGGTTGCGGCGCTCGGCGGAGACACCGCCCGTGTTCGTGGCCACGTAGTCCGCCGCACCCGACTGGGTGTCCTCGCTCATCGGCCGGGTGAGGTCGCCCTGCAGCACGCTGTCGGAGGTGCTCGCCGCTGCCGCCTCGGCAGCCGCAGCCGGGTCGCGCTGGTCGTGCCCTGGTTCCGTCATGTCGCCGAGCCTAGGCCGACGGCGACGACGACGTCCCTGGGAACGGGGGTCGCGCGCCGCGCCTACCGTCGGCGCGAGGAGCGCTCAGCGTGGGCGCCCCGGCCACGCGGACGAGGAGGCGTCATGAGCAACGACGGAACGAGCGGCAGCGACCGCGAGTGGGAACCGCCCATCGTCGACGGGGAGCCGGTCACCGCGGAACGGCTGGAGCGCGACCTGTCCTTCGACAGCGATGCGGCGCCCGCGGACGACGCGCTCACGGACGACGACGCCCGGACCGCCGACCTGGAGGCCACCGAGGCCGAGGACTGACCCCGGCCGCTCCGCGGGCCGCTCCACGGAGCAGGATGGGTGGGACGAACGGCGGAGGACATGTCGGCACTCGATGACGGGGTCGGCGGCGCAGGCCCGGAGCCGGGCCGGCGCCGCGCGGCGTTGCAGGCGATCGCGTACGGGCCGGACGCCACGCCCGCCGAGGCGCAGGCCGCTCGCCGGGCGCTCGATGCCCTCGACCCCGCGCCTGGCCGGCCGGTCGTCGCCGAGACGCGCGATGCTCGACCGACCGGCGCCGACCGGACCGACTCGATGCCGATGGCTGCCGACCGGGTCCCGTCCGGTGCGGGCGCCGCTGCCCCCGCACCGCCCGACCCGACCTCGGCCCGGGCGAGCGACGTCGCACCGGTGACCGCGCTCGACGACGGGCGGTCCAGCGGCTCCGGCTCCGGTCGCGCGCCGAGGCGAGGAGCGTGGGGCCGCCTCCCGGTCCGGCTCCGCCGTGTCGGCCTCGTCGCGATCGTCGGCACCGCACTCGCGTCGTTCGGCGTCGGTGCACTGGTCGGGACGACGATCGACCAACAGCGGTCACGACCGTCGGTCGCGGCCGCCACGAGCGACGGGGAACGCACCCTCGCGGCGCTGCTCTCGGCGCCGCAGACGTTCGCCGACCAGATCCCGGGAGCGGTCTCGGCTCCCGTGCGGCTGCACTCCACACGCCTGGTGTTCACGAACCGCTCCCTGTCCGCGGACGACGCCCAGACGCCGTGGGACGTGTACGCGGCGGTCGGGACGAACGCGTCGCTCGTCTGCCTGCTCGCGACGGCGGACGGTCGGACGGCGAGCACGTCGTGCTTCCCCCGTGCCGACGCCCTCACCGGATCCGTCACCCTCGTGACGCAGAGCGAGAGCGGCACCCTCACCGTGCACGTCCGCGGCGGGGTCGTGTCCGGTCGTGTGCGGCCCTCGTCCTGAGCCCGCCGCCTCTCTCGTGGGCGCGACGCCTCTCTCGGGTGCGACGCCCCTCTCGTGGGCGCGACGCCTCTCTCGCCGCCCCTCTCGTCGGCGCTACGCCTCCTCCCGACGGAGCAGGGTGAGCAGGGCATCGAGCGCGGGCACCTGACCCGCCACGAGGTCCGTCCGTGCCGTGGCGACGCTCGTCCACCGGGCGTCGTCCACCTCGGGGAACGACACCATCCGGCCCGACCCCCGCGGGAGCTCGACGAGGAAGGTCGTGCTCCGGACCGTCTCCACGACGAGGTCCGACGCGCCCGCGAACAGCGTGACGCGCTTGCCCGAGGCCTGGCGGAACGTGCCGAGTTCGACGTACGGCACGTCCGGTGCGGGGACGCCGATCTCCTCGTGGAACTCGCGCCGCGCGGCGTCGAGCGGTGTCTCGTCGAGGTACTCGCCCTTCGGGAAGGACCACGCCCGTGGTCGCCGCCGCCAGAACGGGCCGCCCATGTGCGCGACGAAGACCTCGGTGTCGATCTCCGGGTCGGCGGCACCACGAGCGACCGGTGCCGCGGCCGGTCGGTACAGCACGATGCCCGCGCTCGTCACCACGGCCGTCACGACCCGTCGGGACGACGTCGACGACGCACGAACGCCCAGACGACCACGACAGCGCCGAGGACGACCACCCCCGCGCCGATCGCCAGCCGGCCCGCGTCGGCGGAGGACCGAGCGGCGGCCGCACGAGCCGCTGCCGACGCGGACGCCCGCGCCTGCGCGGACGCGCTGGCCCGTGCCTCCCGGGCCCGTGCCGCGGCCTCCGCGTACACGGCGCGGATGCGGCGTCCGGCGTCCGTGGCCATCGCTCCGGCACCCGCTGCGTTCGGATGCAGCGCTCCGGGTACGAGGTCGACGTCCCGGAGGCCGGACGAGGCGGACAGGGTGATCCCCCGGACGAACGGCCGGGTCCTCGAGCACGGTGAGTGGGCGGCCGTCGCGGAGAGCATCGAGACGTAGGTCCCACCGGCCTGGTGCACGACGGCCCGCGTCGTCCGGTCGAGCCGCTGCTGCACGCCGTGGAGGTAGCGGACGTCGGTGTCCGTGAACGGGAACGCATCGCGCGGGAACGAGCCGGTCAGGCTCGCGGCGTCGAGCGCGGCGCGGAAGCAACCCGCCGCGGGTGTGTGGGCGGCGTCCGGGAAGATCGTGGGGTACCCGACGACGACGAGTCGGGCGTGCGGCGCGGCCGTCCGCACCGCACGCACCGCCGACCGGATGCCACGGGTGACGGGACCCTCGACGGCCGCCGCGAGCGCGTCGGTCCCGTCGGTGACCAGGCGGCTGCGACAGTTCGGCACGTCCGCCCCCGACAGCACGGGTCCGCGTCGGGACAGGGCGACGCACGAGGACGCCGTCGCGAACAGCCCCGCGTCGTTGCCGCCGATGGACAGCGTGACGAGCCGCGTCCGGTCGCTCAGCGCGTCGACCTGCGGTGCGGCACCGTTCTGGCGTCGGGAGACGACGTCGGCGCTCGTGGCCCCCGCGCACGTCACGTCCACGAGCCGGAGGTCCAGGCTGGCCGCGATGCGGTGCGGGTAGTCCTCGGATGACTGGCCGCAGGCCGGGACCGGGTCCCCCGTCGCATGTGGCAGGCCGTAGCCGGCGGCGTAGGAGTCGCCGAGCGCGACGTACTCCGCTCCGCGCGGGGGCAGACCGTCGCGACCGGCGCGCGCACCGTGGTGCGCGGTGGAGGCGGGCACCACGGTGGCCGCCGACGCGGCCGGTCCCGCACCGGGGTCGGCGGTGCCGATGACGACGACGGACAGGGCGGCGGATGCGGCGATCACGGCCAGCGGACGGCAGAGCAGGATGGGGACCTCACCAAGCGGGGACGGGGGCGGCGGGGCGACCGATGCTACGCCTCCCGGCCCGCGTGACGATCGTGCGCGGCGGTCAGCCGACGAGTCGCCGCAGCCGACGACGGATGCGGTCGACGTCGTCGCACCCGGCCTCCTCCATCGCCTCGATAGCGCGTTCGGTGGCGGACGCGAGGGCCGCGGGCGTGGCACCGAGCGTCGCGTAGCGGTCGAGCGCGTTCGACACGGCCCGGGCGACGAAGCCCTCGTACTCGCCGAGCGACTCAGCGAGCTCGTGGAGGCCGACGAACCCGGCGACCATCAGGTGCGCCTCGAACGGGATGTCGACCTCGGGCGGGGCGTCCCCGATGTCGACCGCGCGCTGCAGCGTGGTCGCGCACAACTGGATCCACCCGACGTACGGCACCGGCAGGTCGATGTCGATGAGTTCGGCCTCGCGCTCGAGCCGCACGACGGCCCGACCGATGGGGTCCGACTGCTCCTGCATCGCGACGAAGACGGTCGACAGGGCGAGTTCGTCGAACGGGGGACGATCGGCGGCCGGCAGCGCGGCGAACACGCCCTCCTGCGTGAAGGACACGTCCATGATCGCCTGGACCATGTCGGTCTTCGACGCGAAGTGGTAGCTGACGAGGCTCTTCGCCACCTGCGCCCTGGCCGCTACGGAGGCGTAGGTCGTCGCCTGGTAGCCGCGTTCCCCGAATTCCAGGGCTGCGGCCTCGAGGATGGCGTCCCTCGTGCGTCGGCGTTGGTCCTCACGCATGCCCATGGCAGACCACCGTAGTGGCAGGAGCGATGAGGGACGCCGCCCCGGCCTGGTTCCCGTCGATTTCCCAGGACGCGCGTCCTGTGGGAGACTTCGAGCACAGGCGCGGCTCCGGCCGTGCGACGGCCGTCGAGCGGCCGGATGGACGTGCCGATGTGGGGGGACGTCCAGGGCCCGCTCGACGGTCGTCGGGGTCAGCGGCGCCCGAGTCGCCGTTCGCCGCCCGCACCGGCCTGGTACACGAGGCCGTAGTGCTGGTACAGCGTCGGTTCGACCGACGCCTCGAGCTCGCCGTCGGTGTCGATGGACGGCGCGTCCTTGACGAGCTTCTTGTCGTAGGTCACCTTGAGGTGCTTGGGCGACACGGTGGCGCCGTCGAGGGGCACGAACACGAGTCGCTGCCGACCGATCAGACCGATCTGGACGCTCGCGAACGCCGGCTGCGACGTCGCGGTGTCGAAGTAGATGCTCTCCAGGCTGCCGATCCGGTCGTCGCCGGCGTCGACGACCGGCTGCCCGATCCAGTCGCGGATGTTCTCGGCCTCGAACACGTCGTTCCTCTCCCCGCGCCGGAACGATTCGGGCGCGGTGCCGCAGACGGTAGTCCCGGTTCGGGCGTCGTGTCGCCGGTGCGCCGTGTCGCCGCTGCGTCGTGTCGCCGCTGCGCCGTGTCGTCCGTGCTCAGGGTCGCGGTCCAGGATCGGGTCGTGACGGACCGACGAGCGACCCTGCCGCGCCTGGCCGATCTCGCCCAGGGCGACGACACCGCGACGGGGACGCTCCGCGACCGTGCTCGCCGGTTCGCGGAGCTGCTCGGCATCGCTCGGCGCAACGGGCTGCTGCCGTTCGGCCGCCTCGACTTCTCGCGGTCCCCGGGAACGGCCGGTCTCCGGGTCGAGCAGGCGACCGGGTTGCGGCGCGCACTCGAGGAGGCCGGCGGCGCGTTCGTCAAGATCGGTCAGCTGCTCTCGACGCGTGACGACCTGCTGCCGGACGAGTGGCGCGCCGCCCTCGCCGATCTCCAGGAGGACGTCACCCCCGCGCCGGCCGACGCGGTCGCGGCCCTCCTCCGTGAGGAGCTCGGTGCGCCCGTCGACGAGGTGTTCGCCGCGTTCGATCCCGTCCCGGTCGCGGCCGCGTCGATCGCGCAGGTCCACCGTGCCCGCCTCCGGGACGGCCGGACCGTCGCGGTCAAGGTGCAGCGACCCGGCGTCGCGGTCGTGATCCGCCGCGACGTCGACATCGCCCTGCGGGTCACCCGGTTCATCGCGCGCACCTCCGCGCAGGCACGTCGGCTCGGGGTCGAGGACGCCGCGGCCCAGTACGCGACGGACCTCGTGCGGCAGGTCGACTTCGGCCGCGAGGCGACGAACCTCGCCGCACTCCGCGCGACGCAGGCGCGCAGTCGTCGTGCCGCGGAACTCCACCTGCCCGAGCTCGTCGACGAGCTGAGCTCCCGCCGCGTGCTCGTCATGGAGTTCCTCGACGGTCGTACGCTCGCGACGGCCCGCGCGGACGGGGCCGACACCGCGTCGCTGGAACCACTGATGCGGACCGTGGTCCGCGCCTTCATCCGGCAGGTGGTCGTCGACGGGGTCTTCCACGCGGACCTGCACCCCGGCAACATCCTCGTCATGCCCGACGGGCGGCCGGCGCTCGTCGACTTCGGATCGGTCGGGAGGCTCGACCTCACCCTGCGCGAGACCGTCCAGGAACTGCTCGTCGCCTACCTGCAGTCCGACACGCGCGGCATCGCCGACGGGGTGCTCCGGCTCGCCCCGCTCGCCGACCCCGTGGACGAACCGGCGTTCCGACGGGACATCGCGACGTTCGTCGTCGACGAGCTCGGACCCGGAGCCCGCATCGGGATCGACACGGTCGACGCCGCCGTCGAGGTCTTCGGCCGCTACGGCATGGCGGTCCCCGCGGAGTTCGTCGCGGCCGCCCGGGCGTTCGCGATCCTCGAGGGCACGCTGCGCACCGTCACGCCCGCGTTCGACCTGCTCGAGGAGGCCCGGACGCTCGCCCGCGACCAGATCCGGGACCAGGTGACCCCCGCCGGGGTCCGGGACCTCCTCGTCCGTGAGGCACTCGCGGTGCTGCCCGGACTCCGGCGCCTGCCCCGCCGCGTCGACCGCATCGGGGAAGCCCTCGAGACCGGTCACCTCAACGTGAACGTGCGTGTGCTCGCCGACCGACGCGACCGACGCCTGGTCGCCGGTCTGGTCCGTCGAACGGTCTGGACGGTGCTCGGGGCGCTCGCGGGCATCACGGCGGTCGTGTTCCTGGCGGTCCCGCGACCCGTCCACCCCGGCGCGCTGACCCCGGCGGCGGCGGGCTGGGTGCTCGTGGTGGTCGCCGTGGTGTCCCTCGGCGCGACCGCGATCGACGCGGCGCTGGCTCGGCGTCGCGAGTGACGCCGGCCGGATTCACCCCGCGAGGGACCGGTACCAGTCGCGGTCCTCGGCGTCGAGCTCGAGCGTGCCGAGTGGCTCCGGGTCGGCGACGTCGAACCACGCGTCGTCGAGCAGCATCGCGAGTTGGTGGGAGCTGAGGCCCCGACCGGCGGCGCGATCGCGGAACTCCTCCACGGACACGACCGGGGGCAGGGAGCGGCCGAGCACCTCGGCGGCGGTGACCACGACCTCGCCCGCGGCCACGGGCGGATCGGTGTGGACGGGGACGACGCCCGATGCGCGCGTGAGGGCGGCGGCCGCGATGCGGCGGCCGAGTGTCCGGACGTGCACGACGCTCACCCGCGCCGCGGTGTCCGGAACCGCCCCCACGGCCGTGACGAGGCGCAGCGCCGACGGGAACACCCATCGGTCCCCCACCCCGTGGACGACGTTCGGGCGGACGACGGCTCCGCCAGCTCCGAGGACCAACCGCTCCGCCTCCGCACGGCTCACGGAGGTCGCGGACTCGGGCGTCGCACCCGGACGCGGACCGCCCCGGTGCGGCCCGGAGCCGAACACCGCCGCGGTGGACACCAGGACCACGCGCGCTCCTGCCTCGGCCGCCGCCTCGACGACGATGCGCGTGCCGTCCACGTTCGTGCGGCGGACGGCGTCGTCGTCCCCGCCGATCGCGACCGCGCTGTGCACGACGGTCTGCACACCCGCGACCAGGCGGGCCACGGCCTCCGGGCCGAGCAGGTCCCCGGACACCGGGGAGAAGGCGGCGTTCTCGGGCACCGCACGACGCACGAGACCGCGGACCGGCACGGCCTCCGCCACGAGCGCGTCGACGACGCGTCGCCCGATGAACCCGAGCGGACCGGTCACCGCGACAGGTGTCGAGGAGGACAGCGAGGAGGACATTTCGGGGGACGATTGCACGCTGGGGGCCATCCATTCACGTCGAGGGGTGTCGTGCGGACGGTAACAGGACCTGAGCGTGGCTACCATGTCGGAGCGGCCGTCGGGGCCGTTGGGAGTCGGAGGGGACACCATGGCCCAGCAGGAGCGCGCCGTCGTCACGCGCGACAAGATCGTCCGGAGCGCCGCGACGATCTTCGAGCAGCGCGGGTACGCGAACGCGTCGCTCGACGTCGTCGCCTCGGAGGCGGGCGTCACCAAGGGTGCGCTCTACCACCACTTCAAGTCGAAGGAGGAGGTGGCGAACGCGGTCATCGAGCTGCAGTACGAGATCGCGCAGTCGTACGGCGAGCGGGTGTTCCTGCTCGGACGCACCGCGCTCGAGCGGATGATGTGGATGTCGCAGACCTTCGCCCAGCAGATGAAGGACGAGGTCGTCGTGTCCGCCGGGGTGCGGCTCACCACCGAGGCCGGCGGCAACGGTCTCGAGCGCGAGGCGCCGTACGCGGGCTGGATCCACACGGTCGAGGGGCTCATCGCGGCGGCGGTCGAGGAGGGCGACATCCGCGCCGACGTGGACCCCACGCGCCTGGCGGCGTTCCTCATCCCCGCGTACACGGGCGTGCAGCTCGTCTCGGACATCCTGCACAGCCGCGAGGACCTCTTCCAGCAGCTCGAGAACATGTGGACGATGTTGCTCATCCCCGCGCTCGTGCCGGCCGAGCGGCAGCCGCTCGTGGCGGACCTCCCGGCCCGCATCATGCGTTCGGCGGTCTGACCGCACGCCCCACGGCACCGCTCTGTCGGGCGGTGCGGCTCGGCCGGACAGTGCGACGAGGCCGGGCAGTGCCGCTCAGCCGGACAGTGCCGCTCAGCTGGGCAGTGCCGCTCAGCGGGGCAGTGCGACTCAGCCGGGGAAGGCGGAGGCGCGCACGCGCGACACGACGACGCCGTCCTGGCACAGGACCGCGACCTCGGTGCCGTCCTCGCGCTCGAGCGTGATCGTCACGGGACTCGTGAGCTCCGCGTGGGCGAGGAACTCGACCGTGACCTCGCGGGGCGTGTGCGTCGGATCGTCCGCGTGGGCGCGGAAGGCCTGCAGCGCGGCCTCGAGCACGACCATGCCCGGCACGTGGTCGAGCGGGTGGTCGAAGTACACCGGGTTCGTGGCGTCGAGCGAGAGCTCGAACGCGTCGCTGCCCGCGGCACCGGACAGCAGGACGAAGTCCGGCGTCGGCGCGCCCACCAGCCCGTGCGCGGCCGGACTCGGGCGAGGCGGCAGGCGATCGACGTCCGCTGAGGACGGCGCGCCCTCGCGCATCCGGCGGTACACGGGTCCGGGGATGGTGCGGGCACGACCGCCCCCGCGGGCGAGGACGTGGTCGCCGTCGCGGACCGTGAGCATCGAGTCGTAGGACGCGGCGACGCCCTTGCGCTCGACGAGCTCCGAGACCACGACGTCGATGGTCGGCGATCCGGGGCGGTCGGAGCGGCGGACCGCGTCGTCGGCGACCTCGACGCGCATCGACTCCATCACGAACGCCTGTCCGAACGGCACCCCGAGGTGCAGGTGCGCGAGTGCGATCGCGGTCTGACGGAGCGTCTCGAGCGCGAGCGCGGGTCCGACGGCGACGTCGTCCGTGCCCCACGGTCCGAAGTACGCGTGCCGCCTCGGCCAGTGCACGTGCGCCACGAAGGTGCTGTCGCTCGTCCGCTCGAGCGCAGTGAGCAGCACCTCCGTCAGCTGACGGCGGTGCACCAGGGCTCCCGGGAGGAGATGCGCGTGAGGGGACAGGTCGGTCTTCCGGGTTCGCGTACTGGACGTACGTTCGGTGGCGGTCATGAGCATCGTATGGGGCAGCGGTCCGTCGCGACACCACCCGTTCCACACGGTCGCGCCGCCCCGACGGCGACGTGCACCTCGCGCGGGGTACACGACGCGTGTCGTGCGGCACCACGCCCTCGCCGCCGTGCTGCCCGCGCGCCCGGAGTGCCGCGGATCGCGAGGAGCGGGGCGTCCCGCCGTCCGGGGTCCGCGCCTGCCCGGTCGACGGGCCGAGCGGTACACGGGGACAGGCTGCGTCCCCCGTTTTGGGGTCGAACCCCCGTCCTCCCCGAGCGCCGCCGGACCGACACCCCCGGAGTGGGGCCAAGAAGCATACCCAACAGTACGGTTTTGCCGTTACGCTGCTGGTGATCGGACGGAACGGCGCCGGTGTCGTGGTCTCAGGGGTGGTACCGGCGTCGTCCCCGTCCACCGCCGACCGACCCGGAGCCGACATGACCACAGCGCGCGTCACCGCACCGCGGAGCAGCACGATGCTCCTCGGTGGCACCGCGCTGGTGGTGGGCGCCCTGCTCAGCGTCATCGCCCAGCTCGCCGGTCCCACCGGCGGTCCCACCGGACCGTCCGGTCAGGCGTCGTTCGCGATGCTCGGTGGTGCCGCGACCTTCATGGCCGCGTTCGTGCTCGGGTTCGGCGACGGCGGCGCATGGGACGCCGTCCGTGGATCGTGGATCGGGCGGGTCTCGTTCGCCGTGTTCGGCGGCGCCGGCCTCCTGGTCGGGGTCGTGCCGCTGCTGCCCTCGCCGCCGATCGCGTCGGCCGGGGTCGTGGAGGCCGGCCTCATGGTGACGGCGGGAGCCGCGGCGGTGACAGCCGCCGTCGTCGTGCGGAGGGTCGCGGCGACACCACGCCGCATCTCGGTCGTCGTCGCCGCGATCGGCGCCGCCACCGCGGCGTCCGGACTCCTCGCGCTCGCGCCGTCCACGGGGCACCTCGCTCCGTTCGCCGCGGTCGCCGCAGGGCTGCTCCAGGCCGCGGTCGGCGCCGTCGTCCTCCGGCAGCGCCGACGGAAGGGCCGGCCCGTGCCGTGAGCCAGACCTCCAGCGTCGGTCATGCACGCGCTCCTGGTGGATGCATCCCCCCTGCACCCGTCGGGACCGCGATCGACACTGGACCAGCCCGCCGCCAGGCGGGCCCACGGGGCGACCGAGCCGTGTTCGGGTCATGGCGCGATCGTCCGCGTGGACGCCCCGTCGCACGTCGCGACGCCGGGCACCGGAGGGTCCGGGTGCGTTCGGGTCGCGCCCGGACCCTCTCCACGCTCGTCGACTCGGGTCGCGGGCGGCGTCGGCCGGGAGGCGCGGCATGGGTCGCCGAGGCGTGGTCTCCGACCGTCGTCAGATCCCGCCAGCCACGGTCAGATGACGCCACCGGCCGCGTCGGTCGCGCCCGCGGTCACTCCGGCACCCTCCCAGGCGACGCAGGTCCACCCGTCGTCCGGTGACCCCTGGAGCTCGACGACACCCGTGTTGCCGAGGACGTGGTCGGCCACGAACGCGAGGTCCACGTTGTCCACCCGGAGGCCGACCCACGCCCGGATGGCCGCGCCCGAGCTCACGGCGACCACGACCTCGTCGCCGGCGGTCGCGATGCGCTCCACTGCACCGTCGAATCGGTCGAGGAAGGCGCGGCCCGTGATGGTGCCGGGCATCGCACGGTCGAGGTCCCCCGCGACCCACGCACCGATCGTGCCGTGGTACCGCTCGACGGCGGCACGGTCGTCGTGACCCTCGAGCTCACCCGCCTCGATCTCGAGCAGGCCCGGGAGTTCCACCGCGACCAGGTCACGCCCCTGGAGGAGCGGGGCCGCGGTCTGGTGCGTCCGGACGAGCGGTGAGACGTAGACGGCGTCCAGCCTGCGGCTCACGAACGATGCCGCGAGGGCGTCGGCCTGCTCGCGTCCCGTCGGGGTGAGGTCCGGACCCGGGACGCGGGTCTCGAGGCGCTTGACGACGTTCGTGGGGGTCTCCCCGTGGCGGATCAGGAACAGCTGCACGAGGGACAGCGTAGGGAAGCGGCGGCGCGCTGTGCGCGCCGCCGCTTCCGCGTGTCGGCGCCGGAGGACCTCCCGGCGCCGTGCTCCCCGCCGCGCGCGGCCGCCTCGGGCCCGGTCGCGATCAGCGGTGTCGTGGTCGGTCGACGTCGTCGTCAGAGCCGAAGTGCATGCGAGGGAGCGGGCGTGTCGACGCCGTACTCCCAGCCGTCGTAGTCACCGTGGTGGTGACGGGCCAGGTCGGTGAAGAACCGCCGGGCGTCGGACACCGTGCGTTCGTCGATCACGGAGACGGTGCGGACCGCGATCACGGCCCATCCGTCCTCACCGACGGCCCGGCCGAGGCGACGGATGCCCCATCCGGACTCGCGCATGCGGTCGGCCGCTGCTCGGGCGTCCCGCTCCGTGTCGCAGTACCAGAAGTGCAACCACGGTCGTGCCGTGGTGACCGCGCCCGACACGGTCGCGAGCGACGCGCGGTCAGCGGCGGTGAGGAGCGCCTCCCCCGCGCTGCCGCTCGTGCGCCGACCGAACTCCCAGATCTTCCCCATGGCCGTCATACAACCATGCGTGAGCATGGTTCAGGAAAAGGATACTCGGTATGCTTTCTCGGTCCCCGTGTTTCCGCGGGAATCGGCCTTCCTGGACGCCGTCCGGCAATCCGATTCCCAGCCGTTTCCGAGCGGAGTGGAACGGACCGCCGCGCCGTGCGCATCGGGTGCGGGAGCGCCGTCGCGTCGGGGGTCCGCCGTACCGTGCGAGGGTGACGAACGACGACGAGATCGACGACCGTGGCCACGGGACCGCCGCGCGACGCTCGCGGGGAACACGGGCGGCCGCCTGTGCGGGTCCGGTGTGCGGCTCGTCCTGCCGCCGCCCGGTCCCTCCGGACGCGCCCGTCGCGCTCTGCGCACAGCACCTGGCCGTGGCGGCCGAGTGGGCCGGCGCCACGGGCGGTGTCGACGACGTCCTCCCCGCGCCGTGCGCCTCCTGCGGAGCACGGACCGGCGTGCGGTATCCGTCTGGGTGGGTCTGCGGGGTGTGCGAGTGGCGCCTCGGGGCGGTGCCCGACGGCGAGGCACGTCCGCCACGCGTCGACGTCGTCTACTACATCCGCTTCGAGGAGCGCATCAAGATCGGCACCTCCGCCAACCCCCGCCAGCGGCTCGCCCGGCTCTGGCACGAGGAACTCCTCGGGTTCGAACGGGGTGGGCGCGCCCTGGAACGCGCCCGACACCACCAGTTCGCGCACCTGCGGTACCCCGGGTCGGAGTGGTTCAGGATCGAGGACGACCTCCGCCAGCACGTCGGCCGCGTGACGGACGGCCAGCCGGCGCCGTGGGACCTCTACACGCGCTGGGTGAGCGAGGCCGTCGCGCTCCGGACCTGATCTCGGGACCCGTGCGGACCGTGCCCGGTGTCAGTCGCGCAGGTAGGCGTCGACGAGCAGGTCCCCGCGCACCGCCCGCAGTTCGTCCACGAGCCGGGCGAGCGTCCGCCGGGACCACCCGCCGGCCTCGATGTCGTGCGGCCCGAGTGCCGGGAGCCGTCCGGTCCGGATGCGGATGACCTCCCACCCCGCGGCTCGGAGGGCACGGTCCTTCCGGCGGTCGGCGTCCTCACGGCGGCCCACGTGCTCGAGACCGTGGCGTCCCGTCGAGTCGTACTCGATCGCGACGCGGAGCTCCGGGAGCACGACGTCGGGCCACGCCTCGAGGTGGTCGAAGAAGGGTCGGGCGAGACGCACCGCGTTGTCGCCCTCGGTGTGCTCGAGCCGCGCGCGGAGGTCGGCACGCAGCTGCGCCTCCACCGCGGACGCCGGGCGCGGGGCGCACGCACTGCGGAACGGGGTCCCCGCCGGGAGGTCGGGGGTCCGGGTGCAGACGTCCCGGCCACGACGTGTGGGTCGAGTCGGACGCGTCGCGAGCGGAGCGGGCGCACGTGGTGCGTCGGATGCCGGCCCGGTGACTCCGTCCGGACCCGTGGCCGGCACCACGGCGGGGTGCAGCAGGGTCAGCGGTCCGCGGGGTCGGGCTTGCGCGGCACACTCGGGACACCACGAGGACCGCCGGCGCTCGCGGCCGGGACGGGACCGCTGTTCGCTCGGTGTGGCGACGAACACGTGGCCCGCGTCACACTCCCAACACAGGAAGACGTCGGCGGCGGGCGGGATCTGGCTGAGGACGATGCCGCTGTTGCGGTCGGGGTGGTACTGGCGCACGAGGACCGGGAAGGAACGCCATGCCTCGCGGAACTCACCGACGGCGTAGGGCACCTCGCGCCCGCGCGACCACTGCCGTCGCGCCCACCACACACCCACCGGTTCGGCCACGGACCGCAGCGTAGGGAGCACCACCGTCACCGGCGGCCGCGCCCGATCAGGAGCGCACGAGTCGCGCGATCGCCGCCGATGCCTCTCGGATGCGTTCGTCCGCGGCATCGCCGCCCTCCGCGACGGCGTCGGCGACGCAGTGCGCGAGGTGGTCGTCGAGCAGTCCGAGGGCGACCGATTGCAGGGCCTTCGTCATCGCGGAGACCTGGGTCAGGATGTCGATGCAGTACTGCTCCTCGTCGACCATCCGCTGCAGGCCGCGCGCCTGCCCCTCGATGCGCCGGAGCCGTTTCAGGTAGTCGTCCTTCGCGGAGATGTACCCGTGGTGGTGCGTGGTCTCGTCGGTCATGCCGTGCCTCCCGGTCGGTGGCGGTATCGTGGTGCGGTACCCCGCCAGGGTATCGCGACGACCGAGGGAGACGAGCATGACCGAGCCGACGACGACCGACTACCGGATCAGCGGGATGACCTGCGAGCACTGCGTCATGAGCGTCGACGAGGCGTTCCGCGAGCTCCCGGGCGTCCTCGGCGTCGTGGTGGACCTGCAGGTCGGCGGGATCTCGACCGCGACGGTCACGAGCGAGCGTCCGCTCGGTGACGCCGAGGTCGCGGCCGCCGTCGACGATGCGGGGTACGCGCTGGCGGAGGCATGAGCGACACCGCCGCACCGGTCGAACTCGCGATCGAGGGCATGACCTGCGCATCGTGCGCGAACCGCATCGAACGCAAGCTCAACAAGCTGCCCGGCGTGGCGGCGAGCGTCAACTACGCGACCGAGACCGCCACGGTCCTCCTCCCGCGGGAGATCGGGGTCCCCGACGCGATCCGGACGGTCGAGGCCGCCGGGTACCACGCGCACCTGCCCGAACCGGACGTCGAGGAACGGGACCCCGCCCTCCCCCTGCGCCGTCGACTCGCTGTCTCCGCCGCGCTCGCCCTGCCCGTGGTCGCGCTGTCGATGGTGCCCGTCCTGCGGTTCCCCGGGTCGACCTGGGTCGCGCTCGTGCTGGCGCTCCCGATCGCGGCGTGGGGCGCGTGGCCGTTCCACCGGTCGGCGGTCGTGAACGCCCGACACGGCGCCGCGACGATGGACACGCTCGTGTCGCTCGGGGTGACCGCCTCCCTGCTCTGGTCGGTCTGGTCCCTGGGGGCCGGTCTCGCCGGCCGGGACGTGGCCGGGACGCACTCCTACGCCGAGGTGGCCGCGGTCGTGACCGTGTTCCTGCTCGCCGGCCGCGTGGCCGAACTCCGGGCCCGTCGTCGCTCGGGGGCCGCGCTGCGGGTGCTCCTCGACCTCGGCACCCCGACCGCCCGCCTGCTGCGCGACGGTCGGGAGGTCGAGGTGCCCACCACGGCGCTCCGCGTCGACGACCGATTCGTCGTCCGTCCCGGCGACCGGATCGCCACCGACGGTGTCGTCGTCGAGGGGACCTCCGCCGTCGACACCAGCATCATGACGGGCGAGTCGGTGCCCGTCGAGGTCGCGGTCGGTGACGCCGTGACCGGCTCCACCGTGAACGTCGGCGGGGCCCTGGTCGTCGCTGCGACGAGCATCGGCGCCGACACCGAGGTCGCGCGGATCGGTCGCCTCCTCGTCCGCGCCCAGACGGGGAAGGCGTCCGTGCAACGGCTCGCCGACCGGGTCTCCGCGGTGTTCGTCCCCGTCGTGATCGGCCTGGCGCTCGTCGCGCTCGTCGGCTGGCTCGCGATGGGGTCCGGAACCGGTCCGGCGGTCGCCGCCGCCGTCGCGACGCTCGTGATCGCCTGTCCCTGTGCCCTCGGTCTCGCCACGCCCACGGCGTTGCTCGTCGGGACCGGCCGTGGATCGCAGCTCGGGGTGCTCATCACGGGCCCGCAGGTGCTCGAGGTCACCCGGCGCGTCGACACCGTCGTGCTCGACAAGACCGGCACCGTCACCACCGGTCGCATGCAGGTCCGGGAGGTCGTGCTCGCGCCCGGCACGGGGACCGACGAGGAGACCGTGCTCGCCCTGGCCGCCGCCGTGGAACGTCGGTCCGAACACCCGGTCGGGCGCGCGCTCGTGGAGCGCGCGGGTCACGACACCGCTGCGACCGTCTCGGCCTTCCGCTCAACCGCGGGATCCGGCGTCGAGGCCGTGGTCGACGGCGCCGTCGTCCGCGTGGGTCGTCCAGCGTGGGTCACGGGGCTCGGAGCGACACCCCTGCCGGCAGCACTCGTGGCTGGCATCGAACGGGCGACCGCGACCGGGCGGACCGTCGTGGCGGTCGCACGCGACGGCCACGTCCTCGGCCTGGTGTTCGTCGCCGACGCGGTCCGCCCGACGAGTCGCGCCGCGGTCGAGCGGTTGCGACGCATGGGTCTCCGGACGGTCCTGCTCAGCGGCGACGGGCAGGAGGTCGCCCGTGCCGTCGCCACCGAGGTCGGCATCGACGAGGTGGTCGCCGAGGTGCGACCCGAGGACAAGCACCGCGCCGTGACCGACCTGCAACGTGCCGGGGCGGTCGTCGCCATGGTCGGGGACGGTGTGAACGACGCGGCCGCGATCGCCGCCGCGGACCTCGGCATCGCGATGGGCACGGGGTCCGACGTGGCGATGGACGCCGCGGACGTGGTCCTGGTCCGGAGTGACCTGGCGGCCGCGGCGGATGCGATCGCCCTGAGCCGACGGACACTCCGGACGATCCGCGGCAACCTGCTCTGGGCGTTCGCGTACAACATCGCCGCGCTCCCGCTCGCCATGGCCGGGCTGCTCGACCCCATGATCGCGGGTGCCGCCATGGCTGCGTCCTCGGTGTTCGTCGTCGGCAACAGTCTGCGGCTCCGCCGGTTCCGTCCCGCCTGACCGTCCGGAGCGGCGGCGGACGACGGGGCACCCGCGGACGACAATGGACCTGGCGCACGAGGGTCGAGGGCCCCTCGTGCCGGAGGGGGAACAGTGGACACGACCGATCACGTCGACGAGCCGGGCGACCAGGCCGACGCGCTGCGGGCCTCCCGGTCGAGGCGGCGGCAGCGTCCGCTGCTCGTCGCGGTGGGCGTCGTCGTCGGGCTCGTCGCGGTGGGCATCGGGGTCGGCGTCACCCACGGTCGTCCGGCCACGCCCGCGACGACCCCCACCGCCGAGGCACGCCGCATCACCCCGACGCCCGCGCCGACACCCACCCTCGCGGCCGTGCCACCGCCGGTCGGTCCCCAGGCGCTCGCGGCGCTGCCGTTGGCGTACTACGACGCCGTCATCCCCGGCCTGCTCGACGGCACCACGGCCCACCCCGCGAACCAGTGGGAGATCGCGACACCGAGGCAGGCGCTCGTGCCGCTCTACGCCAGCCCCGCCGCCGACAGCGCGCCGATCGCAGCGCTCGGCGCCACCGTGCCGACCGTCAACCGGCCAGCGACCACGGCGGTCTGGGGACGCTCCCCCGGTGCCGACGGCGGGATGGTCCTGGTGTCCACGCCGTCCCGGAAGAGCACCCCTGGCACGAACGGTGTGGCCACCGCCCCGAGCGCGACCTTCGCGTGGGCGCGGGCGGCCGACTTCACCCTGACCCGGACGGACCGGATGATCCGGGTCGACAACGCGACCTCGACGATCGCGATCGTCACCGAGAGCGGTGCGACGGCCACGAGCGAGGCCGCCCGGTTGGGCACACCGACCGATCCGACGCCCGCCGCCACCTCGACGTACATGGAGGCGGACTACGTCGACACGAGGATCGCGTACACCGAGGGCCACCCGATCGCCCTGACCGGGGCGCACTCCGCCCTGCTTCCCGGGTACGGAGGGAACTCCGCCCTGACTGCGCTGCACTACTACCCGGACCCCACGGGCAGCTCCCACGGCTGCGTCCGGATCTCCGCCGCGATGACCGCCGCGCTCGCGACCCTGCCGGTGGGGACGCCGATCCAGTTCACCTGACGGCCGTGCGGGCAGCCGTCGTGCTGGTCGCCAGGGCGGGGAGCCTCAGCCGATGACCCGGCGGCGCCCGGCGAGCAGGCCGAGCCCGGCGAGCGCGACCTCGAGCACGAGCAGCACCACGAGTGCCGGTCGCCAGGAACCGACCGCGTCGTGGAGGGCGCTCACGGCGATCGGTCCGGCCGCGGCCAACAGGTACCCGACGGTCTGCGCCATCGCGGACAGCCCCGCCGCCTGTCGGTGGTGCTCGGTGCGGAGGCCGAAGAACGACAGGGCCAGCACGATGCACGCTCCACCGGACACACCGATGAGGCTGTCCCAGACCGCGGCGAGGTGCGGGTCCACGAGCTGTCCCGCCATCGCCGCCACGAAGAACAGCGGGCTCACCGACGCCAGGATGCGCTGGTCCCGGAACCGCGGCAGCGCGGCGGAGCACAGGAGGCTGCCCGCGATGGCGAACGCGTTGAGGAGGAACTGGTGCACGCCCGCCGCGGCGGCGCTCACCCCGGCGGTGCGTTCGATCGTCGGCAGCCACGTGATGACGACGTAGTAGCCGACCGACTGGAGGCCCATGAACGCCGTGACCTGCCATCCGAGCGCCGAGCGCCACGGTGACCGGTGGGTCGGGTCCGGGTGCCGGACGTCGTCGAGCGCGACGTCGTCCGCGGCTGGCGGCACGACCGTCCGGGCCCGGAGCTGCGGCGCGAAGACGGCCAGCGCGACGAGCGCGAGACCCGCCCAGAGCCCGAGCGCGAGCCGCCAGCCCGAGCCGTCGGAGCCGGCGACGGGGACCGCGATCCCGGCCGCGATCGCGGCGAACGTCGACTGCACGGCGGAGTAGGCACCCGTGACCTGCCCGATGCGGTCGGGGAAGTCCCGCTTGACGAGCGCGGGCAGTTCGACGTTCACCACCGCGATCGCGACGCCGAGCAGGACGGTGCCGACCCACAGCAGCGCCGGTCCGGGCACCGAGCGGAGGACGATCCCGACCGCCAGGGCGGCCAAGGACACCCCGAGCGTGCGCTCGATCCCGAGGGCACGTGCGATCGCGGGCGCGACCGGTGCGACGGCCGCGAACGCGAGCAACGGCAGGCTGATGAGCGCCGACGCCGTCGCCGAGGGAAGGTGCACCGATTGCTGCACGTCGGCGAGCACCGGCCCGACCGACGTGATCCCGGCGCGGAGGTTCGCGGCGACGAGCAGCAGGCCGACCAGGACGAGGCCGGGACGGAGCACGCGTGCGGGCGAGGTGGAGCGGTGGAGCACGGCAGTGACGCTACCCCGCTCCAGCTCTCCGACGTCGGCGGGACCCCTTGCCGTCGCGCCCGGGCCGGACCGCGCCGGGCCCGATCGCCGGACCTGGACCGTGCCTCCCGGCGGGTGCCAGGCTGGGAGCGTGCGCCCGGACCACGGGCGCGGACGCGAAGGAGCGGACGATGACGGGTGCCAGGGTGTTGTTCATCGGCGGGAGCGGCGCGATCAGCGCCTCCTGCACGCGGGAGGCCGTGCGGCAGGGGTTCGACGTGACCGTGCTCAACCGCGGATCGAGCGACCTGCGGGCGATCCCCGACGAGGTCACCCGGCTGACCGCGGACACTGCCGATCGGGAGGCGCTGGAGGCGGCCCTCGGAGACGCGCAGTTCGACGTGGTCGTGAACTGGGTCGTGTTCACGCCGGACCAGGTCCGTCAGGACATCGAGGTGTTCGCGGGACGGACCCGCCAGTACGTCTTCATCAGTTCCGCGTCGGCCTACCAGACGCCGGCGACCCACCTGCCGATCACGGAGTCGACCCCGCTGAAGAACCCGTACTGGGAGTACTCGCGGAACAAGATCGCCTGTGAGGAGCTCCTGCTGCAGGCCTACCGGGACGACGACTTCCCGATGACCATCGTCCGACCCTCGCACACCTACGACGAGACGCTCATCCCGTTCGACGGCGGCTGGACCGTGATCGCCCGGATGCGGGCCGGCAAGCCGGTCGTCGTCCCGGGCGACGGCACCTCGCTCTGGACGATCACCCACAGCCGCGACTTCGCCGTCGGGTTCACGGGCGTCCTCGACCGCGCCGAGGCGATCGGCGAGGCGTTCCACATCACCGGCGACGAGACCCCGACGTGGAACCAGCTGTTCACCGAGGTGGCGGCCGCTGCGGGCGCGCCGGAGCCGCAACTCGTGCACGTGCCGACCGAGGCGATCCTCGCGAACGACCCGGCGTGGGGTGCGGGGGTGATCGGCGACAAGGCGAACACGATGGTGTTCGACAACGCCAAGATCCGGACGCTCGTGCCCGGGTTCGCGGCGCGCACGACGTTCCGGCAGGGCGCGCGCGAGATCGTCGCCTGGTACGACGCGCACCCCGAGCGCCAGCAGGTCGACCCCGAGAAGGACGCGCTCATGGACCGCCTCGCCGAGGCACACGCGCCGCGGGTCGTCTGAGCGGGGACAACACCGCCCGCCTCCGCCGCGTCGCCGCGTCGGTCGACCCGCGCGGAGTCCTCGCGCAGCCGCACTGGGTCCGACCTCGCAGCGGCGCCGGGTCCACCACCACGACCACCATCTCCACCACCACGGAAGGACCCACCATGGCCACCTGGCTCATCACCGGCTGCTCGACCGGACTCGGGCGCTCGTTCGCCGGGGCCGTGCTCGCCCACGGTCACAACGCCGTCGTCACCGCGCGCGACGTGACGAAGGTCGAGGACATCGCCCGCGACCACCCCGACTCCGCGCTCGCGCTCGCGCTCGACGTCACGGACGACGCGCAGGTCACCGCCGCCGTGCGGGCCGCGGAGGACCGGTTCGGCGCCGTCGACGTCCTCGTCAACAACGCCGGGTACGGGTACCGGGCGGCGGTCGAGGAGGGCGAGGAAGGACCCGTCCAGACCCTCTTCGACACCCACGTGTTCGGGACCGTCCGCACGATCAAGGCCGTGCTGCCCGGCATGCGCGGCCGCCGATCCGGCACCATCGTGAACATCTCGTCGATCGGCGCCCGCATCTCCCCCGCCGGATCCGGCTACTACGCCGCGGTCAAGGCGGCGATGGAGGCCCTGACCCTGTCGCTCCGCGCTGAGGTCGCGCCGCTCGGCATCACCGCGATGGTGGTCGAGCCCGGTGGATTCCGGACGGACTTCGCCGGACGCTCGCTGACCCAGTCGGCCGAGCCGATCGCGGACTACGCCGAGACCGCCGGCAGACGCCGGAAGGAACACGACACCGTCCACGGCACGCAGAAGGGCGACCCGGCCAAGGCCGCGGAGGCGCTCATCACCGCCGTCGAGTCGGACGAGCCGCCGTTCATGCTCCTGCTCGGCAACGACGCGTCGGACGGCTTCCGATCCGCCCTCGACGCGCTGCGCGCGGACGCGGACACCTGGGAAGCCGTCAGCCGCAGCACCGACTTCGACGACTGACCGCCCGGCCGCGGAGGGCGGGCGTACCGTTGACGGGGTGATGCGTCCAACGATGACCACCGTCGGCGATCTCCGCGCCTCGGGCCACCAGGCCCGGAGCGTCCGCGCCGAGATCCGTGACAACCTCCTGGCCGCCCTGCGCGCCGGTCGGGATCCCTGGCCCGGCATGCACGGGTTCGAGTCGACGGTGATCCCGCAGCTCGAGCGTGCGCTCATCGCCGGTCACGACGTCGTGCTGCTCGGGGAACGTGGCCAGGGCAAGACGCGCATCCTCCGGACGCTCGCCGGCCTGCTCGACGAGTGGACGCCCGTCATCGCCGGCTCCGAGCTCGGGGAGCACCCGTACGAGCCGATCACGACCGAGAGCGTGCGCCGGGCGGCGGAGCTGGGCGACGCCCTGCCGATCGAGTGGCGGCGCCGGGAGGACCGGTACGTCGAGAAGCTCGCGACGCCCGACACGAGCGTCGCGGACCTGATCGGCGACGTCGATCCGATGAAGGTCGCGGAGGGCCGCAGCCTCGGTGACCCCGAGACGATCCACTTCGGGCTCATCCCCCGCAGCCACCGCGGGATCGTGGCGATCAACGAACTCCCGGACCTCGCCGAGCGGATCCAGGTGGCGATGCTCAACGTCATGGAGGAACGCGACATCCAGATCCGCGGGTACGTGCTCCGCCTGCCGCTCGACGTGCTCGTCGTCGCGAGCGCCAACCCCGAGGACTACACGAACCGCGGGCGCATCATCACCCCGCTCAAGGACCGCTTCGGTGCCGAGATCCGCACCCACTACCCCACCGAGCTCGACGACGAGATCGCGGTCATCCGGCAGGAGGCCGAGTTCACCGCCGACGTGCCGGACGTGCTCGTCGAGATCCTGGCCCGGTTCACCCGCGCGCTCCGCGAGTCGAGCGCGGTCGACCAGCGCAGCGGCGTCAGCGCGCGGTTCGCGATCGCCGGTGCCGAGACCATCGCCGCCGCGGCGGTCCACCGCGCGACACGGCAGGGCGAGGACCAGGCCGTGGCGCGCCCGATCGACCTCGAGACCGCGGTCGACGTGCTCGGCGGCAAGATCGAGTTCGAGTCGGGCGAAGAGGACCGCGCGGACGACGTCCTCGAGCACCTGCTCCGCACGGCGACCGCCGAGACGGTGCGCGCGCACTTCCGAGGCATCGACTTCGGCGTGCTCGTCGACGCGCTCGAACGCGGCGGGATGGTCACCACGGGCGAGCAGGTGACCGCGCGGGACTTCCTGTCCGGCCTGCCGTCACTCGGCGAGTCCGACCTGTACGACCAGGTCGCCGACCGGCTCGGTGCGCACACCGACGGCGAGCGCGCCGGGGCGATCGAACTCGCGCTCGAGGGGCTGTACCTGGCCCGTCGCGTGAGCAAGGAGACCGGCGGGGGCGAAGCAGCGTATGGGATGTGAGGTCGCATGACGGGGACCAACCGGCGGCTCGCCCGCGACGCCCGGTACCGGAAGTACGCCGGCGGCCCGGACCCGCTCGCGCCGCCCGTCGACACCAGCGAGGCCATGGACGCCATCGGTCAGGACGTCATGGCCGGGTACTCACCCGAGCGCGCGATGCGGGAGTTCCTCCGCCGTGGTGGTCGTGACCAGGCCGGGCTCGACGACCTCGCCCGCCGTGTCGCCGAGCGTCGACGCGAACTGACGCGCAAGCACAACCTCGACGGCACGCTCGAGGAGATCCGCGAGCTGCTGGACCAGGCCGTCACGCAGGAGCGCGGCCAGCTGGCGCGTGACGTGGAGATGGACGACGGCGTCCGCGCCCTCGCCCAGATGCAGCTGGACAGCCTCCCGTCCTCCCCCGCCGCGGCGGTGAGCGAGCTCAGCGACTACCGGTGGCAGAGTCCGCAGGCGGCCGCGGCCTACGGGCGGATCAAGGACCTGCTCGGGCGCGAGATGCTCGACCAGCGGTTCGCCGGGATGAAGCAGGCGCTCGAGAACGCCACCGACGCCGACCGGGCCGCGATCAACGACATGCTCACCGACCTGAACGAACTGCTCGACGCGCACGCGCGGGGGGCCGACACGCCGGAGCAGTTCGAGGACTTCATGGCGAAGCACGGGGCGTTCTTCCCCGAGGCGCCGGTGGACATCGACGAACTGCTCGACGCCCTCGCCGCCCGAGCCGCGGCCGCCCAGCGCATGCGGAACTCGATGACCCGGGAGCAGCGGGACGAGCTCGACGCGCTGGCGGCCCAGGCCTTCGGCTCCCCCGACCTGATGCAGTCCCTCGCGCAACTCGACGGGAACCTCCGCGCGCTCCGTCCGGGCGAGGACTGGGGCGGGGGCGAGCGCATGGACGGCGACGAGGGTCTCGGGCTCGGCGACGGGACCGGAGTGTTCCAGGACCTGGCGGACCTCGACCAGCTCGCCGACCAGCTCGCGCAGTCGCACAACGGGTCACAGCTCGACGACCTCGACCTCGACGCGCTCCGGCGGCAGCTCGGTGAGGAGTCCGCGGTCGACGCACGGACGCTGCAGCAGCTCGAGAAGGCCCTCCGCGACACCGGGGCACTCAAGCGCGGACTCGACGGGCAGCTCCGCTTGACACCCAAGGCCATGCGACAGCTCGGCACGGCGCTGCTCCGCGACGTCGCCGAGAAGATGAGCGGCCGCACGGGAGGCCGTGACCTGCGGAGCGCTGGAGCAGCGGGCGAGCGCTCCGGCGCGACGAGGGCCTGGGCGTTCGGGGACACCGAGCCGTGGGACGTCACCCGCACGATGACGAACGCCCTGACGCGCACCGCTGGCGAGGGGCGCGCGATCGGTTCCGGCGTCCGGTTGACGATCGACGACGTCGAGGTGCAGGAGACCGAGGCGCGGACACAGGCGTGCGTGGCGCTCCTCGTCGACACGTCGTTCTCGATGGCGATGGAGGACCGCTGGGTGCCGATGAAGCGCACCGCGCTGGCCCTGCACACGCTCATCACGAGTCGGTTCCGCGGCGACGACCTGCAGCTCATCGGGTTCGGGAGGACCGCCGAGGTCATGGAGATCGAGCAGCTCGTGGGGCTCGACGCGCAGTGGGACAAGGGCACGAACCTGCACCACGCGCTGCTCCTGGCGAACCGGCACTTCCGGAAGCACCCGAACGCGCAACCGGTGCTGCTCGTCGTGACGGACGGCGAGCCGACCTCGCACCTCGAGCCGGGCGGTGAGGTGTACTTCGCCTACCCGCCGGATCCACTGACGATCGCTCACGCGATCCGCGAACTCGACACGTCGACGCGCCTGGGAGCGCACACGAGCTTCTTCCGTCTCGGCGACGACCCCGGGCTCGCCCGGTTCATCGACGCCATGGCGAAGCGCGCGGGCGGGACCGTCGTCGCACCGGAGGCCGACGACCTCGGGGCCGCGGTGGTCGGGTCCTACCTCGGTTCGAGACGCGGCGGCTTCGGCGCCGCCGGGTTCGACGACGCCTTCGGCGGCGGCTGGGGACGCGGAGACCAGGGGCGCGGCGGCTGGGACCGCTAGAACAGCGGCCAGGGCAGCGCGGGCATCGGCCCGTGCGGCGCCGGGAAGCGACCACGCGCCGCCAAACGGGCGCACCGGCCGGCGAACGCCCCGATCTCCTCGGCGCTCAGGTACGCGATGAGCGTCTCGGCGAGGTCGCCCTCGAGCCCGGCGCGGACGCGGTCGAGACCGGCCAGCTCGTCGTCCGTCAGTTCCTCGCCCACCCAGCCCCAGAGCACGGTCCGGAGCTTGTGCTCCTGGTGGAAGGTCAACCCGTGGTCCACCCCGTGGCGATGACCGTCGGGCATCGCGAGGACGTGCGCGCCCTTCCGGTCCGCGTTGTTGACGACGACGTCGAACACGGCCATGCGCCGGAGTGCGACGGAGTCCTCGTGGACGAGGGTCACGGGTCGGCCGGTCTCGTCGTCCCCGTCGAGGACCTCGCGCCAGCCGTCGTCCGGGACCTGGTCCGAGGGGACGAGGTCGACCGGGTCCTGGTCCGGGTCGACGTCCTGCCAGAGCTGCACCATCCCCGCGCCGAGCGGGCCCTCGCGGAGCCACGTGCGCGGGACGACGTCCCATCCGAACGCCTCGGACACCAGGTAGGCCGCGACCTCGCGGTGCGCGAGGTCGCCGTCCGGGAAGTCCCACAGCGGGCGCTCCCCCGACACCGGCTTGTACACGACCGTGGTGTCGCCGATGGTCCCCAGGAAGGTGGCGTTCGAGGCGGTCGTGATGCGCCCGCTGATCTCGAGGTCCGCGGTGAGGAGGTCGGGCCCCTCGGGCATCAGCGCTCGCCGAGCACCGGGCAGACGTGCCCGTCCGGGTCCATGGGGGTGCCGCAGAACGGGCACATCGCTCGACCGGCGCCGACGACCTCGAGCGTGCGCTCGGCGAAGGCGCGCGCCGTCCCGACCGGGATGCGCACCACGAGCATCTCGGCGGGTTCGTCGGGGACGTCGTCGTCGTCCGCGGTGTCGATGGGGAACGCCTCGATCACGACCTGCGAGGTCGTCGGGTCCCACCCCAGCGTCATCGCACCGGCTCGGAACTCCGGCTCCACGGGCTGGTCGAGTGGCTCGTTGTCGACGAGCTCGACGGGTGTCCCCGAGGGCACGCTGACGGGGTTGCCCGCCGTCGTCATCAGCTGGTCGAGGATCTCGCCGATCTTCTCGGCGAGGGCAGCGGACTGTTCCTTCTCGAGGGCGACGCTGACGACCCGCGAGCCGGACCGGACCTGCAGGTAGAACGAGCGCGATCCCGGTCGGCCGACGGTGCCGACGACGACGCGATCGGGCCAGTCGAACCCGTGCACGATGGTGGGCATGCGTCCATCCTACGAGCGTCCGGTCGGACCCCGGTCAGCGAGGCGCGGGGCCGTCGGCCGTCGGTTCCGGATGCCCGGCACCGCCGCCCACCGGGGCGTCCGCGGCGGGTGCCGGCGCGCGCAACCAGGACAGGTCACCCGAGTCCGTGTTCGTGGCGACGACGTCCGGACGGGCGGTGCCGTACCGGATGATCGACACCGACGCCGGCCCGACCGAGATCCGCTGGAAGAGGTCGAGGTGCATGCCGAGGGCGTCCGCGATCACGGACTTGATGACATCGCCGTGACTCACCGCCGCCCAGACCGCGCCCGGACCGTGCTCGGCCTCGAACCGGGCGTCGTGGCGCCGGATCGCCGCGACGGCGCGTGCCTGCATCGCCGCCATGGACTCGCCGCCCGGGAACACCGCGGCCGACGGTTGCGACTGCACGACCGACCACAGGGCCTCCTTCGCGAGCTCGCCGAGGGCGCGCCCCTGCCAGTCCCCGTAGTCGCACTCCGTGATGCCACGGTCCGCCAGGGTGGTCGGTGATCCGGTCTGGAGGTCCGTCACGGCCCGCGCCGTCTGACGGCAGCGCTCGAGGGGGCTGGTGACGACGCCGACGAGCGGCACGACGGCGAGTCGCTCGGCCGTGCGGCGCGCCTGCGACCGTCCGACGTCGTCGAGCGCCACGCCCGCCGCCCGCCCCGCCAGGACGCCGGAGGCGTTGGCGGTGGTGCGGCCGTGGCGGACGAGGATGACGGTGGCCATGCGGTCCAGCCTAAGCGGCGCGCCGTGGTCGTGGAGATGCATGCAAGGGCGTGGACCGCGCGATCCGGATGGTCCGGTGGAGGGAGTTGGGCCTCCCGATCGCAGATCGTAGAGTCGTGGAACCGGGCTGTTCAGCAGTCTCGTCGCCACGACGGCCTCCGCGATCCGCGGAACGCTGGCACAGCGAGGCGGTCCGGCAGCGATGAGGTGTCCACAGCCTCGTGAAGGGCTGGTCGCATGACCGCCGTCCGTTCCTTCCTCACCGACTCCGACCGGTTCGCCGGTGTTCCGCGGAACCCCGCACTCCACTGCGCCGAGCAGACCCGAACACGATCCGGCCGCGGCGACCACACGCGACGGCCCGCCCACTCGGCCTGACGCCGGGCGGCGGCGGCGCGCGACGCGGCGCCCGGGCCTCCCGGCCGTGACCGCGCTCGGCCGGACCGCCGTACCGTGTGCGCGGTGACGACAGCGACCAAGGGCAGGGGCATCCCCGACGAGATCGATCGCGAGGGCCGGTCCGACGACGAGGTGGCGTCCGCCACGCGCGGGCACGTCCGGCGCATCGCGCTCATCGCGGCGCTCGGCGGTCTGCTCTACGGCTACGACACCGGTGTGATCTCCGGGACGTTGATCTCGATCGGCAAGGACTTCGGGATCGGCAACGGGGTGAAACAGCTCATCACGGCGGCGATCCTCGCCGGTGCCGTCCTCGGCGCGTTCTGCAGCTCCTGGCTCTCACGTCGCATCGGTCGGCGTCGGACGATCATGATCGTGGCGGCCGTGTTCGTGCTCGGCGTCGTGTTCGCCGGACTCTCCCCCGGGCCCACGACCCTCGTGCTCAGCCGCCTGTTCCTCGGCCTCGCCGTCGGGGGGTCGACGCAGGTCATCCCGACGTACGTCGCCGAGCTGTCGCCCCGGGAGCGGCGCGGGCGGATGGTCACCCTGTTCAGCTGTGCCATCGGCATCGGCATCCTGTCGGCCGCGTTCGTCAACGTCGCGCTCGACGACGTGCTCTCCTGGCGTTGGCTCATCATGCTGTCCGGTGTGCCCGCCATCGTGCTGTTGCTCGGCATGTTCGTGCTCCCCGAGAGCCCCCGATGGCTCGTGCACGCGGGCCGGGACGACGACGCGGGGACGGTCCTCCGGTGGGTGCGGCGGTCCCCCGCCGACGCGGGTGACGAGCTCGACGACATCCGGTCCGTCGCCGACCGCGAGCAGAACGGGGGCACCGGCGGGGGCGCGGCGTGGTCGCAGCTCCGGGAGCGGTGGGTGCGGCCCGCGCTCGTCGCGGGGGTCGGCGTCGCGATCCTGACGCAGATCACCGGGCTCGAGATGATGATCTACTACACGCCGACGATCCTGACGCAGGCCGGGTTCCCGCACGCGTTCGCACTCTGGGCGAACGTCGGGGTGGGTGCGGTGTACCTGCTCATGACGTTCATCGGCAGTCGGCTCGTGGACCGGATCGGCCGTCGGCGGCTCCCCCTGCTCACGCTCCCGTTCTCGGCGGCGAGCCTGGCGGCGTTCGGGGCGCTGTTCCTGTTCGGGGGCGACCACCTCAACCCGGTGCTCAGTCTCCTGTTCCTGCTCCTGTTCATGTTCTTCCAGTCCGGGGGTCTGCAGGTCATCGGCTGGTTGCTCGAATCGGAGCTCTACCCGCTCACCGTCCGACCGGCCGCGACGAGTCTGCAGGCGATGACGCTGTGGGGTTCCGACCTGCTCGTGACCGTCACGGCCCTGACGCTCGTGCTGTGGCTCGGGCTCGGCGGCGCGATGTGGGTCTACGCGGGGCTCAACGTGGTCGCCTGGGTGTTCATCTTCTTCCGCCTGCCCGAGACGAAGAACCGGTCGCTCGAGGACATCGAGCGGTCCCTGCGCGACGGCGTGTTCCTGCCCCGCGTGGGGCGGCGGAAGACGGCGCCGGAGGCGGAGGGCGCCCCGGCGTCGTGACGCCGGCGCGCTGACCCGCGCGCGGCACGACCCGCCGCGGTCAGTCGCGTGGGTGGAGCGCGGCGATCGACGGCATCCGGTCGCGCTCGATGTGGGAGTACGCCAGCGCCTCCGCCATCCGCTCGTCGCCGCGTTCGATCGCGGCGGCGAGTTCGACGTGGTCGTGGAACGCGTCGTGCACGTCGAGTTCGCTCGTCAGGTAGAACAGCCACTGCACGCGGCCGGAGACCGAGCGCATCGAGGCCTGCATGAGCGTGTTGCCGGTCATCTCCACGATCACCTCGTGGAACCGCGTGCTCGCCGCGGCGATCGCGTACGGGTCCCCGTCGTCGACCACGGCCTGCGAGTGCTCGAGCGCCTCGTGCAGTGCGTCGACGGAGGCACCACCCGCGACGGCGCGGGCGGCGTGGCGGGCCGCTCCGACCTCGAGGACCTCACGGAGGTCGAAGAGGTCGTGGACGAGGCGGGAGGTCCACGTCGCGACGACCGCTCCGCGTCGGGGCGTCGTGACGACGAACCCCTCGGACTCGAGCATCGGGACGGCCTCGCGCAGCGGGACGCGGGAGACCGCGAGCTCGTCGGCGATCCGGACCTCCGGCAGCTTCTGCCCCTGCGGGTACTCGCCGCGGATGATCGCCTCGCGGAGGCGCGCGTGGATCCGCAGTGGGAGCGACGGCGCGGCGGGGACGGTGGCCAGGGCGGCGATCTCGGGAGGGGTCATCAGGTCGATCTTCCTGGAAGCGGTGGACGGGGGGAAGGACCGCGGGCGCCGGCGTGCACCGGCGCCCGCGGACCTCACCCGGCGATGCCGAGCTTGCTGAAGTCCAGCTCGTTCGCGCCGATGTTGTGCGACTTCGCGACGCCGGTCAGCCACTTCTGCGCCACGACCCAGTCCTTGTTGTAGGAGAGGTTGTAGTAGCAGCCGGTCTGGGCGTACTGCTCGGCCGCGGCGACGTACTCGCTGTCGTCCCCGGTCTGCACGGCGTGGTCGAGCTTCTGGTCGACCGCCGGAACGTCGCAGCCGAAGTAGTCGATCCCGCCCGACTTGTCCCAGAAGACGTGGCCCCACATGTACGGGGATCCGCCGTCGGGGCCGTTGTTGCCGTCGAAGAACGCGTCCGGGCCCGTGGTCGGGTCGTTGATCCACCCGAACACCTGGGACGTCGGGTACGACTTCGCCGTGGCCGTGATGCCGTCGGCCTGGAGCTTCGCCGCCTGGATGTTCGCCATCTGCTGGGCGTTCGTGTTGCCGCTCGCGTAGCCGATGGTCATCGTGGTGCCGGACGGCAGCGTCTTCGCGTACGACTTCATCGCCGAGGGCTCGTACGTGATCGTCTGCTCGTCCTTGCCGCCCGGGATCATGCCCTTGGCGTAGAGGGTCGTCGCCGGCTCGGAGCGGCTGCCGAGCACCTGCTTGACGATCGACTTCTGGTCGATGCTCTCGAGGAACGCGAGTCGGGCCTGTTTGCTGCTGAAGAACGACTTGGTCGGGTTCACGGTGACCAGGGCGGACTGGAGCGTTGGGAGCATGTAGCTGGCGTACTGCTTGCTGTCCTCGTACTTCGACAGGCTCGACGAGGGCAGCGCGGCGACGATCGCGGACACGTCCCCGCGGTCGAACGCGAGCTGCAGCGCCGAGACGTCCGAGTAGATCGGCAGCTTCACGGTGGTGAACGGCGACTTCGTGCCCCAGTACCCGGCGTAGCGCGACAGGGTCCACGAGGTGCCGGGGTCGGCCGAGCTGATCTCGTACGGCCCGGTGCCGACGTCGTGGGTCTGCAGGTAGGTCTGCGCGTCGTCGGATCCGGCGTGCTTCTGCAGCGCGGTCGGCGACTCCATCTTCGGGCCGAACGGCGACGCGAGGTAGTCGAGGAACGCCGAGTTCGGGGCGTCGAGGGTGACCACGGCGGTCGAGGCGTCGGGGGTCGCGACGCTCTTGACGCCCTGCACCATGTAGGCGGCGCCGCCCTTGACGGCGATGCGGCGGTCGAAGGCGACCTTGACCGCCGCCGACGTGAACGGGGTGCCGTCGTGGAAGGTGACGCCCTTGCGGAGGTGGAACGTGTAGACGGTGTTGTCGCCGCTCACGGTCCACGAGGTCGCCAGGCGCGGCGCGATCTTCACCGAGTCGGTGTCGTCCGCGTACTGCACGAGCCCCTCGTAGGTGTTGAGCACGATCGCGAGGCCGTTGTTCGCGTAGTAGATGTCGGGGTCCGGCGGCTGGCCGATGTCGCCGAGCAGACCGACGGTGAGCGTGCCGTTCTTCGGTGCGGCGTTCGTGCTCGAGCCGCCACCTCCGGAACAGGCCGCGAGGGCGAGGAGCGGGACGGCCGCGGCCGCGACCAGCGCGATGCGGGTCCGCCGACGGAGTGAGCTGAGCCTCACGGTGTCTCCTTCGTGGATGGGGTGGTGCGTTGCGGGTGGGATGGGGTGGAGCTGGCCGTGGTCGCTCCCGCCGTCAGGCGAGGCGCGGGTCCGCGGCGGTCTGGAGGACGTCGGCGACCGTGTTCACGACGACGTAGATCGTGCCGAGCACGAGCGTCACCGCGGCGATCGCCGGGTAGTCGGAGGTCGGGATGCTGTTGGCGAGGTAGTTGCCCATGCCCGGCCAGCTGAACACCTGCTCGACGACGACGTCGCCGGCGAACATGAACCCGAGCTGGAGGCCCGCCATCGCCAGCGCGGGACCGATCGCGTTCCGGACGACGTGCCGCGCGAGCACGGCGCCCTCACCGAGGCCCTTGGACCGCGCGGTGCGGACGTGGTCGGCGGCGAGCGTCGTCTCGAGACCGGCCCGCAGGATGCGCCCGATCGCCAGGGCCGGGGCGATGGCGAGCACGGTCGCGGGCAGGACGAGGTGCGACACCGCGGAGCCGACCCCGCCGGTGCCCTGTCCGGACGCCGGGAGCCAGTCGAGCTGGGCGTAGAACAGGATGATCCCGCCGAGTGCGAGCAGGAAGGGCGGTGCGGTCGCGCCCAGGAGCAGCGCGCCCCGGTAGACGCCCGCGAACGGCCAGCGGAGCGCTGCGGAAGCCGCGAACAGTCCGGCGAGCACGAGTGCGATCACGAACGCGGCGAGCACGAGCTCCACGGTCGCGGGGAACGCCGATGCGAGATCGGTGGCGACGGCACGGTGGGTCCGGTACGAGGTCCCGAAGTCTCCGTGCAGCGCCCCGGCGAGGAACCGCACGAACTGCACCGGCAGCGGGTCGTCGAGCCCGAGGCGGTGGCGCTCCGCGTCGACGGCCTGCCGTGACGCGTTGGCACCGAGTGCCGCGCGGGCCGGGTCGCCGGGCGAGATCTGCTGGAGCAGGAACACGACGGCGCTGAGCACGAGGAGCACGGCCACGAGGGACCCGAGTCGACGGAGCAGGAAGCGGACCACGCTCGTCACCTCCTGGACCCGACGAGGGTGCGGATGCCGTCGCCGGCGAGGTTCGCGACGAGGCTGAGGACGAGCACGGCGACGCCGGGGACGACGGGCACCCACCACGCGCTGAGGAGCAGCTGCGTGTTCGCGGCGGTGTCGGCGCCCAGCTCGGGTGCGGGTGACGGCGCGCCGAGACCGAGGAACGACAGCCCGGCGAGCAGGAGCACGACGTTGCCGATGTCGAGGCTCGCGGTGACGATGGCGGTCGGCACGGCGGCGGGGAGCACGTGCCGGAACACGAGCCGTGCCCGGCCGACCCCGGCCACCCGGGCCGCCTCGACGTGGGGACGGGCGACGGTGGCGCGGATCTCGGACCGGATGATGCGTGCGTAGTAGGGCCACCACACGACCGAGATGCCGATGAGCGTGTTCGTGATGCCGGGTCCGAGCGCCGCGACGATCGCGATGGCCACGAGCGTGGACGGCAGCGCGAGGAACAGGTCGGTGACCCGCATGAGCACGCTGTCGACCCACCCGCCGGCGACGCCCGCCGCCACGCCGACCACGCCGCCGACGACGAGGCCGACCGCGACGACGGCGAGTGCCGAGAACCAGGACGTCTGGAGGCCGTACAGCGTGCGCGAGAGGATGTCGCGCCCGATCGAGTCGGTACCGAGCAGGTGTCCCGGCGACCCGAGCGGGAGTTGCACGCCGCCGACCGGCTGGATCGGGTCGTCGGGCGCGATGAGGCGGGCGACGATCGCGACGACGGTGAGTGCGCCGAGCAGCCCGACGAGCACCCATGCCGTGGTGCGTCCGGCGTGCACGCCGCTCGTGAACGCCGCGGGTGAGAACCGGCGGGTCGCGACGACGGCGCTCACCGGGCCACCGCGATCTCGGGGACCGACGCGACGAGCGTGCGGGTGTACGGCTCACGTGGGTCGCCGATGACGGTGTCGGCGGCGCCGAGTTCGACGATGCGACCGCGCTCGACGACGGCGATCCGGTCGCCCATGAGCCGGGCGACCGCGAGGTCGTGCGTGACGAACAGGACGGTCATGGCGAGTTCCTCCCGCATGTCCCGGATGAGGTTGAGGGTGGTCGCGGCGAGCGAGGCGTCGAGCGCGCTCGTCGGTTCGTCGCACAGGAGCACGGCGGGCCGCACGACGGTCGCTCGGGCGAGCGCGACGCGCTGCCGTTGCCCACCGGACAGGTCGGAGGGGCGGAGCCGTGTGACCGATGCGGGGAGACCGATGGCGTCGAGGGCCTCGGACACGCGTCGGTCGGTCTCGGTGCGGCCGAGCCGCTGCGGGCGGAGCCGCTCGGCGAGCGTCTCGCCGACCGTCATCCACGGGGTGAGTGACGACCCGGCGTCCTGGAACACCATCTGCGCGCCGCCGTCGGCGACCCGGATGTGTCCGGACCGGACGGGCACGAGGCCGGCGATCGCGCGGAGGATCGTCGACTTGCCCGAACCGCTCTCGCCGACGATCGCGAGTGACGCACCGGCGGCGACGTCGAAGCGCATGCCGCGCACGGCCTCCACGGTGCGGCGCCGTCGGCCGTGGCCGGTGACGTACGTGCAGACGACGTCGTCGACGACGACCGCCGGGGCGGGGGCCGTGCCGTCACCGACGCGGGCGGCACCGGCCGGTGCGGCGCGGGTGGCGACCGGCCGGGAGGCGCGGCCCGGGCCGGGTGCGACCGCGGCGGTCCGCGGCGTGGCCGCGTCGGTGCGCACGACCTCGGCCGGGGCCCAGCACGCGGCTGCGTGGTCCGGCGCGGGTACCGAGGCGTCGAGCCCGGGGGTCTCGGCGACGCACCGGTCGAACGCGAGGGGGCACCGTGCGCGGTACGGGCAGCCGACGAGGCGTTGCTCGGGCGTCAGCGTGTCCGGCGGCAGGGTCGGGAGCCGGACGTCGCGGTCGAGGCCGAGCGACAGGCGGGACCGCATGAGGCCGGCCGTGTACGGATGCGCGGGGGCGGTGAGCACGGCGTCCGTCGGACCGACCTCGGCGAGGCGTCCCGCGTACATCACGGCGATCCGGTCGGCGATCTGGGCCGCGACGCCGAGGTCGTGGGTGATGAGGAGGACGCTGCAGCCCTGCTCGTCGCGGAGTTCGCGGAGCAGGTCGAGCAGCTGCGCCTGCACGGTGACGTCGAGCGCGGTGGTGGGCTCGTCCGCGACGACCAGGGCGGGCCTCCCGGCCATCGCGATCGCCGCCATGACGCGCTGGCGGAGGCCACCGGAGAGCTCGTGCGGGTAGACGCTGAACCGCATCGCGGGGTCGGGCACGCCCATCGCGTCGAGGAGGGCGATCGAGCCGGCGCGGTCCTGCCCGGCCTCGACGATCTGACGGCCGACGCGCATCGTCGGGTTGAGCGACGTCATCGGGTCCTGGAACACGGCGCCGAGCGCGGTGCGCCGCGCACGAGCACGTTCGGCCTCGGTGCCGTGGGCCATGTCGGTGCCCTGCACCCGGACCTCGCCGCTGATGTGCGGACGGGCGGCGTCCGGCAGGAGCCCGAGCAGGCTCATGGCGAGCATGCTCTTGCCGGAGCCGGACTCCCCCACGAGCCCGACGATCTCGCCGCGGGCGATGTCGAGGTCGACGCCGCGCAGCACCGCGCTGCGGGCACCGTCACGTTCGAGCGACACGTGCAGGTCCCGGATCGACGCCGTCACGCCGCCCGTCCTGGCCGCCGCGCCCGTGGCCGTGCCTCCAGCGTTCGGGGTGTCCATGGGGTCGCTCACGCCGTCACCTCCGTCGTCGCGAGGTGCGCCGCGATCGCCCGCGGTTGGGTGAACCAGACGCGGTCCCGGTGTGCGGTCATGTGCTGCAGGGCCCGGTCGAGAGCACGGAGGCGGAACGGGGCGCCGGAGATGAACGAGTGCACGACGACGCTCATGACGAGCGGCTGCTCCTCGGAGCGTTCCAGGAGCTCGTCGAACTCGTCGACCACCATGTCGGCGAACTCGGACGCCGACGCGCCGCGGCCGACGATCGTCGTGCTGTCGTTCACCTCGAGCGCGTACGGCAGCGCCACGATCTCGCCGGCAGCGGTCGTGATCGGCACGGGGCGGTCGTCGAGACGCAGGTCGAGGAGGTAGCGGTACCCGCTCGCGACGAGGTTGTCGAGCGTGGAGGGCGTGTGGGTCAGCCAGGGGCTCGACCAGCCGCCCGGCGCCTCGCCCTCCTCGGCGGCGATCCGGTCGGCCACGGCGGCGACGTACGCGGCCTCCTCGGCGCTCGACATGGCCCCGAGCGAGTCGGAGTTCGAGATGCCGTGCCCGACGAACTCGGCGCCCAGGGCCCGGGCGGCCCGGATGAGGTCCGGCGCGGCGTCGTACACGGCCGTGTTGAGGAGCACGGTGGGTGGGATGCCCGCACGGTCGAGACGCTCGAGCAGGCGGAACGCCCCGACGCGGTTGCCGTAGTCCCGCCACGAGGTGTTGACGAGGTCCGGCGCGGTGACGTCCGGCACGATGTCCTCGGTCGCTCCGACGCCGAAGCGGTACTCCTCGAGTCCGACGGCGACGTAGACGGCCAGGCGTCGGCCGTCGGGCCAGTCCCGGCCGGGCGCGTCGGTGATCGGCCGGTAGTCCCAGAAGCCGTGACCCGGGGCCGTGTCGGTGCGGGTGTCGTCGTGCGTCATGCTGTCGTCCTGTCCGTGGCGATCCACCTGGTCATGCCCACGTCGGTGCGGGCGGCCCGCCGCACCACGGCGTCGTACGCCGGGTACAGGGCGTCGGCCGCGGCCCACGTGCGTTCGAGCGCGGGACGCCGGGCTGCGTGCAGCTCCCGTGCCTCCGCGAGGAGTGCGGCCTCGTCGACCGAGACCACGCGGCCGCCCTCGGCGACGATCCGACCGGCGACGACCGTCATCCGGACGCTGCCGCCGGACTCGCAGTAGACGAGCTGTCCGCGGAGGTCGTTGAACGGCGTGAACGCCGGCGCGTGCAGGTCGAGCAGCGCGAGGTCCGCCTGCGCGCCCTCGGCGACGCGGCCGATCCGGCCGCGCTCGGCGTTCCACCCGTCGCGGCGCATCGCGGCGGCGCCGCCCTCCCAGAGCGCGTCGAGGACCTCGGCCGGGAGTGGCCAGCGGTCCGCGTCGAGCCCGGCGACGTTGTGGATGAGACCGGCCTGCTTGACGACGCCCCAGGTGTTGACGGTGTCGTCGCAGATCGCCTCGTCGACGCCGAGCGCGATCCGGATGCCGCGGTCGCGCATGGCGCGGAACGGCATGACGCCGCTGCCGAGCCGCAGGTTGCTCACCGGGTTGTGCGCCACGACGGCGTCCGCTGCGGCGATGAGGTCCAGGTCGTGCTCGTCGACCCACACCGCGTGGATGACGTTGACGCGGTCGCTGAGCAGCCCGAGGTCCGCGGTGTACCGGACGAGGCTCCGCCCGGCGAACCGTTCCTGCCCGCTGCCCGGCGCGGAGAGGGCACGCTGCGTGCGTGTCTCGAGCATGTGGGCGAAGAGCGGGACGTCGTGCGTACGGCTGAGGTCGTCGAGCGCACCGAAGTACTCCGGGCTCACCCGCTGGGGCGCCGAGATCGACACCGCTGCGGTGAGCCGGCCGTCGGCAGCGCCGTGCCACCGCCGGAACAGGTGGTCGTACGCGGCCAGGAGTTCCGGTGCCGCGGCCGGTGCCGGCGCGTGGAGTGCCGCGGGCAGCGCGTCGTCGGCGTCGTCGAGGAACGGGAGCTTGTCGGCGTCGGCGAGCTCCGGCTGGTCCAGGGCGACGCTCGCGCGGATGCCGCTGTCCTCGTACGCCTGCATGACGGCGTCGATGACGTCGGGATCGGGCGCCGGCATGAGGAACGCGTCGTCCTGCACGCTCGTCGTCCCGGTCCGGAGCATCTCGAGCGCGCCGAGCATCGTCCGGAGGTACGCCTCGCGCGGGGTCGGGGCGAGGTCGGGGTCCGCGGGCGACTCGTAGAGCATGAAGGTCTCGAGCGGGCGGCTGGGGAACGCGCCCTTGAGGTGGTTCGCCGGCGAGTGGAAGTGCGCGTTGACCAGTCCCGGGACGAGGACGTGGTGCCCCCCACCGGCGACCACCCGCGCGTCCGCCGGAGCCTGCTGCCGGACCGCCGGGCCGATCGCGCGCACGGTGTCCTCGACGACCAGGAGATCGGTCGGCCCCACCATGCCTGCGGGCGTCTCCGGTGCCCAGACGAACACGTCGGTGAACAGCACGCTCATGCCCACACCTCGCTCGTGGTCGGGGACCCGGTCGGCGCGGCCCAGGTGTTCGCACGCGAGGTCGTCAGCCCCTGCGCGAGCAGCCCCTCGACCGCGGTCGTGGCGGCGGCGACACCGTCGACCACCGGCACGCCGAGCGCGTCCCCGAGGCCGGACACCAGGTCCGTGAGTCCTGCGCAGCCGAGCACGATGGCCTCCGCACCGTCCGCGACGAGCGCGTGCCGTGCCTCCCGGGCGAACGCGTCGAAGGCGGGGCCGGCGCCGGTCTCGATCTCCTCGACCGCCACGTCGACGGCGCGGACGACGCAGCGGTGCCCGAGGCCGAGCGACGCGACCACGCGGTCGGTCATCGCGATGGTCCGCGGGGGCATCGTGATGACGGTGAACCGGTGGGCGAGGAGCGCGGCGGTCTGGAGCGCTGCCTCCGTCATGCCGACGACCGGTCCGCGGGCGCGCTCACGAGCGGCCGGGAGGCCCGTGTCGCCGAAGCAGGCGACGACGTAGCCGTCGACCCCGTCGCGTTCGCCCTGCTCGACCTGCGCGAGCACACCGGCGGCGCCGAACACCTCGTCGACGTGGGTCTCGACGGTCGCCGGCGCGCCAATGGAGTGGCTCGCGGTCAGGACGGTGTCCGGGCGCGCGACCGCGCGGGCGGCGGCCAGGACGGCGTCGGTCATCGGCAGGCTCGTGTTCGGGTTGAGGAGTCGGACGTGCATCAGGCGGCCCCGGTCGTCGTGGCGGTCGGTGCGCCACTCGGTGCGGCGGCGGCCGCGGTGCGCTCGTCGAGGAGCGCCGTGACGCCGTGTGCGCTGATCGCGACGCGGGCGGCGGCGGCGCCGGCGTGGGCCGCCGCGACCGGGTCCGCGCCCGTCTGGTGGGCGGCGGCGAAGGCGCCGCAGAACGCATCGCCCGCGCCGGTCGCGTCGACGGGGGTCACGACGTCGGTCGGCACGACGAGCGTCCGGTCCGCCGTCGCCACGACGCAGCCGCGCTCGGCCGTCTTGATCACGACGAGGTCGGCCCCGGCGGCGCGGAACACCGCGGCTGCTGCGACGAGGTCGTCGGTCCCCGCGAGGGCGACCGCCTCGACCTCGCTCGGCAGGAACACGTCGCAGGTCGGCAGGAGCGCGAGGAGCGCGTCCTCGTTGCCCGCGACGTAGTCCTCCTGCAGGTCGAGGTAGACGGTCGCCGCGGTCGCGGCGCGGAGCCACGGGCCGAGGGCGAGCTGTGACCGGAGGCTCATGGCGGAGACGAGCACGCCCGTGGCCGTGAGCGCGGCGGGGGTGACGTCGTCCGGGTACACCGACATCGCGTCGAACGCGTCCTCGCCGTCGAGGAGGTCCCAGGTGCGGGTGCCGTCCGCGGCGTAGGTGACCCGGTTGCGGACGGTGCGTCCGTCGCGCGGCCGTGCCGACTCGACGCGGATCCCCGCGTCGGCGACGTCCTGGAGGAGCGCGGCGGGCAGGTCCGTCCCGACCGGCGCGAGCATGCGGACGTCGTCGAGCACGCGTCGCGCGGCCAGCGCCGCGAAGAGCGCGTCGCCGCCGAGTGCGGTGGTGGTCACACCGTCGATGACGGAGTCGTCGATCGTCAGGTTGCCGACGCACAGGAGGCTCGGCGCGGCCGCGTCCTCACGCATGCGTCGCCGCCGTGGTCGTCGTCCCCGCCTCGGCCGCCACCGCGGCCTCGGCCGTGGCGAACTGCTCCATCGCGAGCAGGTAGCCGGTGAGCTGGGCCGGGAGGACCGTGAGGAGTGGGCTGATCGGCTCCGGGACCGCCGGGACGGTCACGACGTCGTCGGCGACGTCGTCGAAGTCGTGCACGCCCTCGGTCGTGACCACCGTGACGCTGCCGCCGAAGCGCTTCGCCTCGCTCGCGGTGTGCACGGCGCGCGGCACGGACGGCCCGGCGGGCGCGATCACCCAGATGGGCTCCCCCGCCTTGAGCGAGTTGTAGTGGTGGAACTCCTCGACCTGGATCGCCTCGGCGTGGTCGGGGGTGCACTCCTTGACCTTGGCGGCGCCGATGATCGCCGCGCCCCACGAGGGGCCGGCGGCCGAGAACAGGAACGCGTCGGCGGCCTGCTCTCGCTGTGCGATGGCGCGCAGGCGGGGCTCGGTCTCGGCGATGACGCGTTCCATGAGCGCGGGCACCGTGTCGAGCGCCTGCCGGAGTGCGGGGGCGGCCGCGTGCCCGCGGAGCGCACCGACGCGGATGGCGAGGTCGACGAGGAGCGCGAGCGCCGTGGTGGAGGACTGGGTGGGCCAGCCGACCCGGGTGGCTCGGAGGAGCAGGGTGCGCTCGGACTCCGTGTCGAGCGTGGAACCCGCCGTGTTCGTGATCGCGACGGTCAGGGCGCCGATGTGCTGGGCGACGAGGGCCGCCTCGACCGTCCGGGTGGTCTCCCCCGAGCTCGAGAGGGCGATGACGACGCTGCGGGTCGTCACGAGCGGTGCGAGGTAGTACGCGAGGTCGAGGCTCTGGACCGGCTCGACCGGGACCCCGAGCATGAGCTCGAGCGTCTGCCGCGCGGCGATCGCCACCGCGAGGGAGTCCCCCGCGCCGGTCACGAACACGCGGTCGACGTCCATCGCGGCGATCCGGTCCGCGAGTTCGTCGAGGGCGGCGTCGTTGGCGGCCAGGGTCTCGCGGATGCGGTCGGGCTGCGCGATGAGCTCCGGGTAGGTGGCCTCGTCCCGCGCGCGCCGCTTCGGGTCGAGCGGGTGGTCCGTCGGCAGGGCGACGATCGACGCGTGCTCCGCGGCCGACACGCGCTCGACGATCTGCTGCTGGCGCGCGTCGAGCGGGCTGTCCGGGCCGATGAACGGGCTGGGCGGGGTGGTGGTCATGGTTCCTGTCCTGGGGTCCGGCGCTGGTGCTGGTGTGGGGTGGGCCGTGCGGGCGGGGGCGGGGCCGGTGTCGCCGGGCGTCAGGCGGCGGCGGGCACGAGCGCGCGGCCGAAGGCGGCGGCGACCGCGGGGTCGACGCGCGCGTCCGGGGCGCTCGACCGCTTGATCGCGCTGCCGAGGATCGCGCCGTCCGCCCGGGCGACGGTCTTCGCGATGGTGTCGAGCCCGACGCGGCCACCGACGACGAAGGGCGCGTCCAGGGCGGTCGCGCGCAGGCCGTCGATGTCGTCGAGCGCGTCACCGACGCCGCTGTCCCGGGTGACGACGAGGACGTCGGCGCGACCGAAGGCCCGGGCCTCCTGCGCGGCCCACGCCGCGCTGCCCGCGAGTGCCAGGCTCGTCGCCTCGTGCACGTCGGCCCAGACCTCGACGTCGCTGCCGAGGCGCTGGCGCATCGCGGCGACCTCGTACGCGCAGCCCTCGATCCAGCCGGTCGGGCCGACGGAGACGCCGGTGAGCACCTTGACGCGGACGAACGTGGCGCCGATCGCGTGGGCGATGGCGACGGCGCTCGGGCCGTCGTTGTGGCCGACGACGACACCGACCGGGACGTCGACGGCCCCGACGACCGCGGCGCCGACGACGGACAGCGCCGCGACCGTGGGGGCGTCGACACGCACGGCCTGGGGCATGTCGCTCGCGTCCTGCACCATGACGTGGGTGAAGCCGGCGTCCTGCAGGGCGCGGGCGTCCTCGGCGGCGCGCACCGCGATGTCGGCGACCGGGACGCCCGTGTGGTTCACGGCACCCGGGAGCGGCGGCAGGTGCAGGACGCCGACCAGGCGGAAGCCGGTCGGGTCGGTGTCGGGGTGGCGCAGGGAGTCGGTCACGCGGGGCGCTCCTCGGGGTGGAGGGGGTGGGTGACCAAACGGTATACAGAACCGTGTTTCCGGGGTGTGAACGCGCGTTACCGGCTCGTGAAGCGATGCTGGACGCGGTACCGGCGTGCGAGGGAAACCCCTGCTGAGGAGCAGTTTCAAGCCGCCGTCAGGAGCTCGGCGGAGCGGTCAGGATCGCGATGTCGTGTATACGAGGAACCGGGTCAGGGCGTCGATCCGGCCGGCCGGTCGTGGTCGGCACCGTCCCAGAGGTCGCCGCACTCGACCCGCTCCACCCCGTGCTGCCGGAGGTACGCTCCGGCCCCGCGGTCGCCGTGCAGGGACGCCGCGAGCGGTGCCCAGTGTGCGCGCCCGACGAGCACGGGATGCCCCGGTCGGTCGCCGAACACCGCCTGCCGGAGGCGGGCACGGCGGCCTCCGTGCGGTCCGCAGGGACCGGGCGGGTCCACCTCGAGCAGGCGTCGGACGGCAGCGACGGGGAGCTCAGGGAGGTCCACGAGTGTCACGAGGACCGCGTCGGCGCCGCCTCGTGCGCCGTCGTCGTCACACGAGCGGTCGTCGGGTGCGCGGTCGCCGTCGGCGACCGCGACCAGGCCGGCGCGGAGCGACGCCCCCAGCCCCTCCGCCCAGGCGTCGGCGACGACGACCCGGACGGCCGGATGGTCGGGTACGAGCGGCCGTGCGACATCGGCGGCCGCTCCGAGGACCACGACGACGGTCCCGCAGCCACCGTCGAGCAGGGTCCGGACGGCGCGCTCGACCCAGGGGCGTCCGTCGGCACCCCGGACGAGTGCCTTCGGTCGGCCCATGCGGGAGCCTGCGCCGGCGGCGAGCACGAGGCCGACGACCGTGCTGCCGGGACGCTCCCCGGTGGCGTCGGTGGTCACACGAACCCGGGCACCGACGTCCACGCAGCGGGGGCCTCGGCGACACCGTCACGGACGACCGAGCCGGAGATGAGTCCGTACGGGCGGTCGGCGGCGTAGAACACCTCGTTGGGGTTGTCGAGGCCGAACGGCGCGAGGTCGACGAGGAAGTGGTGCTTGTTCGGCATCGAGAAGCGGACCTCGGCGATCTCGGGGAACGCCTCGATCGCGGCGCGGCCCATCGCGAACAACGTCTGCTGCAGCGCGTACGAGTGGAGGTCGGCGAAGGTCGCGAGCATGCGTTCGAGGACGCCCGCGTGGGTGGCGTTCCAGTCGATGCCCGCCTCGACCGCCTCGGGCAGGTACCGCCAGCGCGCCGTCACCGAGGTCGCCAGGATCCGGTCGTCGGTCTCGGCGAGCGTGGTGTAGCGGTCGCGGGGGAACCCGTGGAACTCGCTCCCCGTCGACTTGAGCACGGTCAGGTCGGTCACGCCCGCGAGGACGTGCACGTCGTCGCCGTCGACCTGCACGACCGCGGTGCGGGTGCCGCTGCCGGCGCGGACGAAGGCGTGGTCGTGGTCGCGGCCGTCCACCGGGATGCGCGCCCACCCGTGCTGGTCCGCGGTCAACGTCGCGCCCTCGTACCAGTCGAACGCCGTCGTGAAGTGTCGGCCGAGACGGAGCAGGAACTCCTCGGGGCTGTGCACGCCGTGCTCGCGGGCGAACGCGTAGACCGTGTTCTTCTGCGTGTCGGTCGCCAGGACCTTCGCGTTGTCGCCCGACGTGTACGAGTCGGCGAGGGCGGCACCGCGGAGCTGCGTCGTGATCGTCAGGTCCTCGATCTCGTGCCGGTCGGTGTCCCGCGTCACGCGGACGAGGCGGACCTCGGCCTTGCCGTACTGGTTCGGGCCCAGGTGCACGCTGGATGTGTCGGTCATGGGGTCAGCTCCCTCGGTAGGTGGAGTAGGCGAACGGACTGATGAGCAGGGGCACGTGGTAGTGGCCCGCCGGGGGTTCGGGCACGACGAAGGTGACGTCGACGCGCGGGTGGAATACGGGGAGCCCGAGTCGCGCCCAGTGCTCCCCCGTGGCGAACGTCAGCGTCCACGCGCCGGGCGGCAGGAGGTCCGGGCCGAGGTCCCCGACCCGGCCGTCCTCGTCCGTCGTGCCGACCGCGACCACGGAGCCGGCGGCGTCGGTGAGCGTGACGGCGATGCCCGCGGCGGGCCTCCCGTGCGTCGTGTCGAGGACGTGGGTGGTCACGTGGCTCATGCGACGCTCCGTTCGAGCCGGAGCAGGGCGATCGCGCGGAGCTGCTCCGCGACCTCGGCCCGCTCGGTGTCGTCGTCGTCGTCGAGTCGCCGCCGGAGCTCGGCGAGGATCTCCGGACCCGTCCTGCCGGCGGCACGGATGAGGAACACCCGGCCGAACCGCGCCTCGTACGCGACGTTGCCCTCGCGGATCGCGGCCGCGGTCGTGGCATCCGTGTCGGCGGAGGCGGCCTGCTCGGTCCGCGACGCCGCGGCGCTCGCGCCGGTGCCGGTCGCCCGGTCGCCGATGCGGGGGTGGTCGGCCAACGCGGCCTCGACCTCGTCGTCGGTCCAGCCGGCCGCGAGGTCGCCGGCGTGCTGCGCGAGCGCGGCGGTCGTCGCGTACGGACGGGCGGACACGACCGCGTCCACCCAGCGCGGGACGTCGGCCCAGCTCCGGACGAGCGCCGCGGCGGCGTCCGGGTCGAGGGCGTCGAACTCAGTCACGTCCATGGCGGTCCTCCCCCGGGTGCCGCTGCGGACCTCCCGGTCGTCCTGTGGGGCGCCGACGGTCGCCCTCGTCGAGTTCGCCGAGCGCGGCGTAGGTGCTGGCGATGGCGGCGACGCGGTCGCGTCCCGCCGGGCCGCTCGCGTCGTACACGTCGTTCGCGATGGCCGCGACGACCGCCGCCATCGCGGCGAGGCTGTCGAAGGCGGACGGCGAGTCGACCGGACACAGCACGAGGGTGCGTGCGGACGCTGCGAGCACCGCGGCGGTCGGGTCGGCGATGACGACGACGTCGGCACCGTTCGCGACGCACTGCTCGACGAGCGCGCCGACCACCGCGGCGTGCCGACGCACGGTCACGACCACCACGAGGTCCTCGGCCCCGACGTCGGCGACGTCCTCTCCGACGCTCTGGCCCGCGGAGGGAGCGAGTCGCACGTCGGCGCGGACCTGGGCGAGCTGGGCGCGCAGTTGGAGCGCGATCGGATGGGCGTTGCGGACCCCGACCACGGTGACGCGTCGGGCGTGCACGATGCGGCGCGCGAGTCCCGCGCGGTCCGCCCGGCCGAGGGAGGCGAACGCGGCGTCGAGGTTCCGGCGTTCGACCTCGCGCGCGTCGACGTGCGCGGCGTCCTCGGCGGACCACGGCAGGCCGGCACCGCGGGCTGCCATGAGTGCCTCGCGGACGTCGGCGGCGTCGCGGTAGCCGAGCGCGCGGACGAGCCGGCTGACGGTCGCCTTCGACGTGCCGGCCTCGGCCGCGGTCTCCGCCGAGGTGCGGAGGACGAGGAGCTCGGGGTCGTCCCGGACCACGGCCGCCACCCGTCGTTCGGCCGGGGTGAGGTCGTCCCAGACCCGGGCGATCCGGCTCCGGAGGTCCGGCGCCGTCACGGGCCGACCTCCGCCGCCGCCAGCGCCTCGACCGCGGCGACGAGCGCGTCGAGCCCGAGGGCGATGTCCGCCACCGACACGAACTCGTCGGGGTGGTGGCTGATGCCGTCCGGGTTCCGGAGGAACAGCATCGCGACGTCCGTCACGAGGCCGAGCGACATCGCGTCGTGGCCCGCCTTCGAGAACAGCTCCGGTGGGGTCGGTTCGCCGGTCGCCCGGATGCCCGTCCGGACGGCGTCCATGAGCCGCGGTGCGCAGAACACGGCGGGCGCGGCGTGCACCTCGGTCGGCGTGATCGTCAGGCCGCGGCGCTCCGCGATCCGGTCGAACTCCGCGACCAGGGCGTCCCACACACGGTCCCGTCCGTCGTCGAACTCGCCCCGGAGGTCGACGGAGAGCCGCGCGTGCCCCGGGATGACGTTCACCGCGCCGGGTTCGACCGTCATGGTGCCGACGGTACCGATGTGCTGCTCGGCCACGCAGGTCCGTTCGACCGCGAGGGCCACCTCGGCCGCGCCGAGCAGCGCGTCGTGGCGCATCTCGTACGGTGTCCCGCCCGCGTGCCGGGCCTCCCCGACGACCTCGACGCTGAACCGTCGCGCAGCGGCGATGCTCGTGACGACACCGAGTGCCTGCCCGGACCGGTCGAGGAACGGGCCCTGCTCGATGTGGGCCTCGAGGTACCCGGCGAGCGATCCGGCGTCGACGGCGGCCTCCCCGACCCGGGCGGGGTCGAGCCCGAACGCGGTGAACGCGTCGCGCAGCGTCGTGCCGTCTCCGTCGGCGAGGTCCCACCACGCGTCGTTCCACACGCCGGCGACCGCGGAGGAACCGAGGAGTGCTTTGCCGAAGCGGGTGCCCTCCTCGTCGGAGAACGCGACGACCTGGATCGCGAACGGCAGGTCGTGGACGCGGTCACCGAGCAGCTCGACGAGCGCGATGCCCATGAGCACGCCGACGATGCCGTCGTACCGTCCGGCGTCCACCACGGTGTCGAGGTGCGAGCCGACGAGGAGCACCGGTCGGGGATCACCGTCGGCACCGAGCGCCGCCACCCGTCCGTGTAGGTTGCCCGCGGCGTCCTGCCACGTCCGCAGCCCCGCCTGCTCCATCCACCCGGCCGCGATCGTGTTCGCCCGCGCGTGCTCGGCGGACAGGTACACGCGGCGGATGCCGCCCTCCATCGAGGTCACGGCGGCGAGCTCGTCGCAGCGGTCGGCGATCGTCGCGGCCCGTGCCGCCGCCGGACGGGAGGCGCGCGTCGGCTCCGTCACCGTGCCTCCCGGTCCACGGTCGGCGTCGCGCGCACGCCCGCGTAGACGTCGAGCGCGGCGTCCACGCCGCCCCCCTGCGGAACCGCGACGCCCGCACGACGGAGGCACTGCTCGAGCGCGGCGAGGGTCGTCACGACGGCGTCCTTCCGGGCGTTCACCCCCATCGTGCCGATCCGCCAGACACGACCGTGCAACGGCCCGAACGAGGTGCCGATCTCGATGCCGTGGTCCTCGAGCATGGCGGAGCGGACCCGGTCGCCGACGACGCCCTCGGGGATCTCGACCGCGACGACGTTGTGCATCTTGTGGGCGACGTCGCCGAACACCCTGAGTCCGAGCGCGCGGACCCCCTCGAGCATCGCGGCGCCGGCCAGGGCGTGCCGGGCGGCGAAGGCATCGCGCCCCTCGTCGAGCAGCACACGGGCGCACTCCCGCGCGGCGTAGAGCATGCTCGTGGCCTCGGTGTGGTGGTTGAGGCGTCGCGGCCCCCAGTAGTCGAGGACCATGCCGAGGTCGAAGTAGTTCGACCGGATCGGGTCGTCCTGCACGTCGTCGCCCGGCTCGCGGATGCCGGCCTCGACCGAGTGCCGTGACCGCACGACCGCGACGGCGGCGTCGGACAGGCTGAGGGGCGCACTGCCCGAGGGACCGGACAGGCACTTCTGCAGGCCCGCGGTGACCGCGTCGATCCCCCAGGCGTCCATCTCGAACGCGTTGCCGCCGAGGCTCGCCGTGGCGTCCGTGTAGAGCAGGACGCCGTGCCGGGCGCAGATCGCGCCGAGCTCGTCGAGCGGTTGGTTCATCGTCGTCGACGTGTCGCCCTGCACGATCGCCAGGACCGTGGGCCGGGTCGCGATGATCGCCTCCTCGATCACGGACGGCGGGAACACCTGGCCCCAGTCGGTCGTGATCGTGTGCACCTCGGCCTGCGCGCGGGTGGCGATCTCGACGAGCAGGTGGCCGAAGCGCCCGAACACGGGCACGAGCACCCGGTCACCCGGCGCCAGCAGGGACACGAGCGCGGCCTCGATCCCGGCGCGCGAGGTGCCGTCGACGAGCACCGTGGCGTCGTTGTCGGTGCCGAACACCTGGCGGTACAGGCCCTGCGTCTCGGTCATCGTCGCGGTCATCCACGGGTCGTACTGCCCGACGAGCGGGGTCGACATCGCCCGGAGCACGCGCGGGTCCGCGTTGACCGGGCCGGGACCCATGAGGAGTCGTGCGGGCGGGTCGACTGGCTGCATCTGTGTTCCTTCCGTTCCACGGTCGACGCTACTGGGCCAGTCGTTTCAAGCGTGTAACAGGTGCCGCCGCCCGGTTACCGCTCAGCGCCGCGGCGTGCCGAGCGACACGGCGAGGTCGATCAGCGCCACGTCGCGTCCCGGTGAGCCGACGAGGCAGACGCCCACGGGCGCGCCGTCGACCATGAGGAACGGTGCGGACACCGCGGGCAGACCGCCCACCCCGGCGACGGCCGTCATGCGGAGCGTCGCGGCACGGACCACCTGGACGTCCGCCGCGTCGGCCGTGCGCAGCGGCGCGGGGCCGGGCACGGTCGGGAGGCACAGGACCCGTCCGTCGAGCGCGGTCCGGACCGCGGTGCGGAGCTCGGCGAGTCGGCGGCGGGCCGTGGCCTCGGCCGCGGCGTCCATGGCGGCGGCAGCGTCGAAGCGGGCGAGCACGTCCACGCCGAGGGCGTCGCGGTGCGCGGTCACCCAGGTGCCGTCGTTCCGCCACGCCTCGGCGGCCTGGACGACGCGGAGGGTCTCGGCGAGCTCGTCGAGCGGCGGCAGCGCGACCTCGTCGGGCTCGAGCCGGGCCGCCGCGAGCCACCGCCGGAAGGCAGCGCCGGTCGCGGGCTGGACCGCGTCGAGGAGCGCTCGGGACACGACCAGGTCGGCGGCGTCGAGGGGCGGGTCGGCGGCGTCTCGGTCCGGGGGCACATCGGCGGGGCGGGATGCACCGGACGCGACCGCGGCGGCGCGGACGGTCGCGGCGTCCCGGGCCAGCCACCCGATCGTGTCGAACGACTGCGCGAGCGGGAGCAGTCCCTCCCGGTCCACCAGACCGTGCGTCGTCCGGAGCCCCCAGAGCCCCTGGTACGAGGCGGGGACGCGGACGCTCCCGGCCGTGTCGGTGCCGAGCGCCAGGTCCGCCTGGCCGAGCGCGACGGCGGCCGCCGGGCCGGAGGTCGAGCCGCCCGGCATGCGGTCCGGCGCCGCGCCGTTCGGCGGGGTGCCCGTGTGCGCGTTGCGGCCCGCGATGCTGTAGGCGAACTCGTCGGTCCGGGCGATGCCGGTGATCGAGGCGCCCGCGTCGAGGAGGGCACGGACGGCCGGAGCGTGGGTGGTCGCCGGCGGGGCCTCGCGCTCCCACACCGGGTTCCCCGCACCGACGACCTGCCCGCGGATGGCGAACAGGTCCTTGACCGCGACCCGGACGCCGGCGAGCGGGAGCGCGGCACCGGCGAGCGGGAACGCGGTACCGGCGAGCGGGAGCGCTGGGTCCCGTGCTCCTCGGTCCGGTGCCGGCACCGACGCGCCGGGCACCAGGGGGTCGCCGACGACGCGCCAGATCGTCCGGTCGAACGCGGGTGCCCGGCCGGTCACGTGCGCGGCGGCGATGCGCCAGGAGCCCTCCGTGCGGCGCCAGAGCTGCGTCTGGATGCCCCGGCCGCCGCTGTCGACGTGCGACTCGGCCACCACCAGCACGACGTCGTCGGTGAGCGGCCGCAGCTCGGTCCGTCCGATGCTCCGCCCGGGCACACCGCCACGCGCCGAGCGGAAGGCGCTGATCCGGTCGTGTCCGACGAGCAGCCCGGCCGCGTCGGCGCGGAGGGTCTCCGGCCCCGGCTCGAAGAGCGCGTCGAGGACCGCGACGTCGTCGGCGAGCAACGCCGCCTCGTAGCGGTCGAACGCCGCGTGCAGGCCCTCCGGCCAGCTCGGTCCGGTCACCGTCGCGCGCGGGTCGACCCCGCCGACCTCACCGGTCACGGGGCACCGCCGGACGGGGCACCGCGGCACGGGGCACCGCGGTGAAGTCGGCCACGCGGATGGTCGCGTGCACCCCGCACACGAGGTCGACGACCTGCGACACGCGGAAGTCGGTCGCGGCGCTGAGGTACGCGTACGCGATGTGCTCGTCGACACCCCACCGGGCACGGACGAGCGTGATCGCCTGGCGGACGCACCGCCGGACGGCCTCGTCGAGGTCGGCGTCGAGGCCGGTGGGCACGAGGTACTCCGCGGTCTCGCCGAGCGGCCCGGCGAGCTCACCGAACTCCTGCAGCGCACGCTCGCGCGGCACGACGTCGACCCGGAACGTGGCGCGGAGGGAGGCCTCCATGGCGGTGAGCGCGACCTCGCCGTCCCCCTGCGCGAAGTGCGGGTCGCCGACGTACACCCCGGCACCCGGGACCTGCACGGGCAGGTGCAGCGTCGTCCCGGCGGTGAGCAGCGCGATGTCGAGGTTGCCGCCGTGCGGGCCGGGCGGCACCGAGTGCGGGCGGAGGTCGTCGGACACCTGCACGCCGACGATGCCGAGGAACGGCCGGAGCGGGAACGTCACGAGGCGCGGGCCGCCGTCGGCGACCGGCAGACGGCCGCGCAGTTCGCCGTCGCGCTCGACCACGTCCGCGAACACGCTCACCGGGAGTTCGCCGCGCGGCATCTCGCCCGGGAGCGCCCCGCGGCCGTGCCGGTTCGACACGATCCCGTACGGCACGCGAGGCATCGCCTCGAGCAGCGTCATCGACACGAGGTCGCCGGGCTCCGCGCCCGCGACGGCGACCGGCCGCGAGACCACGTGCGGCCCGTCGACCGGGTCGCGACGGAGCTCCTCGGTGATCGCGACGGCGTCGTCGAGCACGAACTCCCGCGGGACGCCGTGCCGGGCGAAGAACGCCACCGGATCGCCGCCCTGGTCCGCGAGGATACCCTCGTGGCTCACGGTGTCGAACGTCACGGTGTCGCCGGGCTGCACGGTCGTGACCGGCCGGTCGTCACGCGCCGGGAGGCGCCCCCACAGCACGTCGCCCGGTCGCGCTTCGACGAGGTGGTCGCCCCGCACCGGTCCGGTCCCGGGTTGCAGGACGCCGTCCGGGAGGACCGTCCCCCACTCCGTCACGTCCGCCCGCTCCACGGCGCGTCCCCCCTGCGGCTCAGGCACGGCGGAGCAGCCGTCCTGCGACTGCGGTCACGCCCTGGTCGGCGGTCGCGATCTGCGCGCCGTGCAGCCACGTGCGCGTGACGCGGCCACGGAGGGTCCGTCCGTCGTAGGCCGAGATCGGGTTGCGGTGCTCGAGCGCCTCGACGTGCACGGTGTCCTCGGCGTCGGGGTCGAACTCGACGAGGTGCGCGACGGCGCCGGGCGCGATCGCCGCACGGTCGGTCATGCCGACGAGGGCGGCCGGCCCGGTGGTGAACGCGGGCACGATCCGCTCCAGCGGCACACCCCGCCGGGCCGCCTCGGTCCACATCGCGCGGAACCCGACCTGGAGGCCCGCGATGCCACCCCACGCGAGGCCGAAGTCGCCGCCGCTCCCCCGCTTGAGGTCGACCGTCGACGGCGAGTGGTCGGTGACGACCATGTCGATCGTGCCGTCGAGCAGGCCCGCCCACAGGGCGTCCTGGTTGCCCGCCTCGCGGATCGGCGGGCAGCACTTGAACTCGGTCGCGCCGTCCGGCACGGACTCCGCGTCGATCGTCAGGTAGTGGGGGCAGGTCTCGACCGTGATCGGCAGCCCCTCGCCCTTGGCGGCGCGGAGCATCGGCAGCGCTCCGGCGTCGGACAGGTGCAGGACGTGCGCCCGTGCCCCGGTCGCGCGGACGCCGTCGATCACCCGGGCGATCGCGTCCTCCTCGGCGGCCGGTGGACGCGACGCCAGGAACGCGCCGTATCCCGTGCCGAGGGCTCCGCCGTCCGCGAGGTGCGCGGGGTCCTCGGCGTGCACGATGAGCACGCCGTCGAACGCCGCGATCTCCGCCAGTGCACGCCGGAGCTGGTCGGCGTCGAGGTGGCCGAACTCGTCGACGCCGGAGGGTGCCAGGAAGCTCTTGAAGCCGTACACGCCGGCGTCCCACACGGGCCGGAGCGCACCGAGGTTCTCGGGGACGGCGCCGCCCCAGAACCCGACGTCCACCGCGACCCGACCCTCGGCCCGCTCCCGCTTGACGGCGAGTGCGTCGACGGTGGTGGTCGGGGGCACCGAGTTGAGCGGCATGTCGACGATGGTCGTGACACCGCCGAGCGCCGCGGCACGGGTGGCCGACGCGAAGCCCTCCCACTCCGTCCGGCCCGGCTCGTTCACGTGCACGTGCGTGTCGACGAGCCCCGGGAGCAGCACCCGGCCGGCCGAGAGCTCGACGACCGGCACCTCCACCGGTGCGTCGAGGGGCAGCACGGCGTCGACGAGGCCGTCCCGCACGAGGACCGTGGCCGGACGGAACGCGCCGTCCGTCCAGACGTGGTGGCCGCGGACGGCGACCGGCGCGGTCGCGTGCACCGCGCCTCCCGGATCGGTTCGCTGAGGCTGCATGTCGGGAGGATCGCACAGCCGTGTTTCCGGCATGTCTCGGCGGGTGGGTCGACACCCCGCCAGCCGTAACCGGGCGGAAACACGCCGACCCCCCGGCCGAAACACGCCGACCGTAGCGTCGCTGCACACGAGGTCCGGCGGCGAGCCCGGATCCGGGACGGGAGGTCGCCATGGTCACGCACCGACGACCGCTCGCGGCGTGGAACCGGGGCATGATCGCGCACGGCCGAGGTCCGGTCGACCCGCGCGTCCCCGTCCCCCTCCCGCAGATCGGATCCGTCCATGGACCTCGTCACCGTCCGCACCGTGCGGACACCCACACACCGCGACGACCTCGCCCTCGCACCCGGTGAGCGACCGCTCGGCGGCGGCACCTGGCTCCACTCCGAGGAGCAGCCGGGCCTGACCGGGCTCGTCGACCTCACGACGCTCGGCTGGCCCGACGTGGAACGCACGAGTGAGACGCTCACGATCGCCGCGACCTGCACGATCGCCACCCTCGTCCGCACCGCCCCCGACCCGGACTGGACCGCGTGGCCGCTCGTCGGTCGGTGCGCGAACGCGCTCCTGGCCTCGTTCAAGATCTGGAACGCGGCGACGGTCGGCGGGAACGTCGCGGTCGGGCTCCCGGCGGGAGCGATGATCGCACTCCTCGCGACGCTCGACGCGACGGCCGTCGTGTGGACCCCCGACGGGGCCGAGCGCCGGACGGCCGTCGAGCACCTCGTGCAGGGCGTGCGGACGCTCGACCTGCGGGACGGCGAGGTGCTGCGGGCGTTCGAGGTCCCGGTCGCCGCGCTCCGCCACGAGACCGGGTACCGACGGGTGTCGCTCAGCCCGCACGGACGGTCGGGGGCGCTCGTCACCGCCCGGTGGGGGCGTCCGGGTCGGTCGGTTTCGCCCGGGTCCTCCGGCGTCCCCGGCGGCTTCACGCTCGTCGTCACCGCCGCGACACCGCGCCCGGTCGTGCTCCGGTTCGACGCGGTCCCATCGCACGACGCGCTGGCCGCCGTGCTCGCCGACGTCACCGACTGGTACGACGACCCACACGGGAGTCCCGCGTGGCGCCGCGCGGTCAGCGTGCGGTTCGCACACGAACTCCGGGACGAGGCCGCGGCGTCGGTCGGCGGCGCCATCGGCCGGGCCGGGGAGGCGTCGTGAGGCTCCACGTGGACGGCGCCGAGCTCGAGGTCGCCCCGCAGCCCGGTCAGGTCCTCCGGACCCTGCTCCGCGAGCACGGCGTGACGGCCGTCAAGAAGGGCTGCGACTCCGGCGACTGCGGTGCCTGCTCCGTCCTCGTCGACGGCACACCCGTGCACGCGTGCATCACGCCGGCCCATCGGCTCGACGGTGCGACCGTCACCACCGCGGCGGGGCTCGGGACGCCGGAGGACCCGCACCCCGTGCAGCGTGCCTTCGCCGACGCGGCCGCGTTCCAGTGCGGGTTCTGCACCGCCGGGTTCGTCGTCACCGCGTCGACCCTGACCGAGGACGACCACGCCGACCTGCACCGGAACCTCAAGGGCAACCTCTGCCGCTGCACCGGCTACCGGGCGATCGAGGACGCGCTCGCCGGTGTGCGGAACACCTGCACGCCGACCACCGGCGACGCCGTCGGCACCTCGGTGGCCGCCCCGGCGGCGATGCGCATCGTGACGGGCCGCGAGGAGTACACGCTCGACGTCCGGAAGACCGAGGCGCTCCTGCACGTCGCGGTGCTCGGCAGCCCCCACCCCCACGCACGCATCACCGCGATCGACGTCACGGACGCGGAGGCCCTGCCCGGCGTCCACGCGGTCCTCACCCACCACGACGACCCCGGTGTCCTGTTCTCCACCGGACGCCACGAGTCGCGGCTCGACGACCCCGACGACACCCGCGTGTTCGACCGCGTGCTGCGGTTCCGCGGGCAACGCGTCGCGGCCGTCGTGGCGGACAGCGTGCGCATCGCCGAACAGGCGTGCGAGCACATCCGCGTCGAGTACGAGGTGCTGCCGAGCGTGCACGACCCCGACGCCGCCCGCGCTCCGGGCGCGCCGCTCCTGCACGGCGACAAGACCACGGACGAGCACCGGATCGCGGAGCCGGGTCGGAACGTCGTCGCCGCGTTCCACGACGAGACCGGGGACGTCGAGGCCGCGCTGGCCGCGTCGGCCGCGACCGTCGACGGCGAGTGGACCACCGGCCGGGTCTCGCACGCAGCGCTCGAGACCCACGCGACCCGCGGGTGGTTCGACGACGACGGCCGACTCGTGCTCCGGACCTCGACGCAGGTGCCGTTCCTGGTCCGCGACGAGATCGCCCGCGTGTTCGGACTCGACCCCGAGCGGGTGCGGGTGCTCGCGAAGCGGGTGGGCGGCGGGTTCGGCGGCAAGCAGGAGATGTTGACCGAGGACCTCGTGACGCTCGCCGTCCTCCGGACCGGTCGGACCGTACAGTACGAGTACGCGCGACGCGACGAGTTCACGATCGCCCCGACGCGGCACCCGATGCGCGTGCGGGTCCGACTCGGTGCGACCGCCGACGGGGTCCTCACGGCCCTCCATGTCGACGAGACCATGGACACCGGTGCCTACGGCAACCACGGCATCGGCGTCATGTTCCACTCGGTGAGCGAGTCCGTCGCCGTGTACCGGTGCGCGGCCAAGCGCGTCGACGCCGAGTCCGTCTACACGAACAACCTGCCCGGCGGGGCGTTCCGCGGCTACGGACTCGGGCAGGTCGTGTTCGCGATCGAGTCCGCCATGGACGAACTCGCGCGCCGCCTCGGCATCGACCCGTTCACGATGCGCCGCAGGAACGTCATCGTGCCGGGTGATCCGCTCGTCGTCACCGACCCCGACGAGGAGTCCGACCTGCACTTCGACGGCAGCTACGGACTCGACCAGTGCATCGACCTGGTCGAGGGCGCCCTGCGGACCGGACCCGACACCGCCGCGCGGGATGCCCTCGTGCCGCGGATGGACGGCCCCGCGCTCGACCCCGCGTCCGGCGACTGGGCGTTCGGATCGGGCATGGCGCTGGCGGCGATCGCGACCCTGCCCCCGCGCGGCCACCACGCCCACGCCACCGTGGCGCTGACGCCCGAGGGGCGCTACCGGATCGGCGTCGGGACGGCCGAGTTCGGCAACGGCACGACGACGGTGCACGCGCAGCTCGTCGCAACGGCGCTCGCCACCACGCCCGACCGCGTCGACATCCACCAGTCGGACACCGACGCCGCCCGGCACGACACGGGTGCGTTCGGCTCGGCCGGGGTCGTCGTCGCGGGCAAGGCCCTGTACGCGGCCGCCCTCGACCTGCGCGAGGCGATGACGGCCCGGGCCCTCGACGTCGTCGCAGCGCGGACTCCGCGGACGGCGTCGGGCATCCTCGGGCCGAGCGTGGCCGTCGAACCGGACGGCGTCCGGATCGGGCACGAGTTCGTGTCCGCCGCGGAGCTCCTCGCCGACGGTCCCCTCGTCGCGCACGGCCACCACGACGGCACGCCGCGATCCGTGGCGTTCACGGTGCACGGGATCCGCGTCGCGGTGCATCGACCGACGGGCGAGGTCCGGATCCTGCAGAGCGTCCAGGCGGTCGACGCGGGCACCGTGATGAATCCCGAACAGCTCCGCGGCCAGGTCGAGGGCGGCACCGCGCAGGCGATCGGCTCGTCGCTGTACGAAGAGGTCGTGCTCGACGACACCGGCCGCGTCACGACCGACAGCTTCCGGAACTACCGGGTCCCGAAGATCTCCGACGTGCCGCGGACCGAGGTGGTGTTCGCCGTCACGCACGACCCCCTCGGGCCCCTCGGCGCCAAGTCCATGAGCGAGGCACCGTACAACCCCGTCGCGCCGGCCGTGGCGAACGCGGTCCGCGACGCGATCGGCGTCCGTCCCCACCGCCTCCCGATGACGCGGGACCGGGTCTGGGCGCTCGCGAACGGGGAGGCGGGCTGAGCGGGGTGGTCGGCACCGCATCGCGGAGGCGCCTGACGGTGCGCGCGGGTCAGCTCGCCGCGTCGATCACCACCTCGGGGCCGAGCAGGTGCGGACGGTCGCCCGGTTCCGACGGTTCGCGGGAGGGCCCGCTCCAGAGGGCTGACCGCGCGACGGAACGGAACCGCCGGAGTGCGCGACCCCAGTAGCCGAGCGGTCGCCGTCCGCATGCACGGAGCGCCTCGGCGTGGTCGACGCACAACACCGTCGCAGCTCCGACGGCGACGACCCACCACGCGACCCCGACGGCGGCCCTCGTGAGGTCGGAGGCGTCGGCGAACCCGGCTCGGAGTCCGTCGACCTGGAACCGGAGGTGCTCGCGTTCGTCCGTCCGGATGCGCTCGCCGATCCCGCGCAGGATCGGATCGGGAGCGTGGTCCGCGAGCGCTTCGAAGTACTCGACGGACACCGCTTCGGCGATCATGAACAGCGCGATCTCGGTGCGCAGCCCGAGCAGACGTCGCAGTCGGGTGAACGCCGAGTCGGACCAGTGCCTCCGGAGCGAGGGTGCGCCCATCCGGCGGAGGCCCACGCCGAACAGCGCGGAGTGCTTCTGCTCCTCCGACACGAGCAGCTCGAGGGCCCGCGTGTACACGGGGTCGCCGGCCGCCCTCGCCTTGGACAGCAGCCGGACCCCGTCGCCGCCCTCACCGAGCTCGAGCCGTTGGAACGACCGCACCAACCCACGCCGCTGCCGGTCGCTCAGCACGACGGGAGCCGACCGGTCCCAGTCCCGTTCGAGTCGCTGCTGTCGCGCGGTGTTCGCCTCGAAGTACGCGACCCAGGGGTCGAACCCCGACGACTGCGCATCCACCAGCGCTGTTCGTGCAGGGTGCTCGGTGCCTGCTCCGGTCCATGTCGTCCCCGCCGCGCTCGACCTGTCGTCCATCACAACTCCCCTCCGTCGGACCGCTGCCGGTCCGCTCCGTCGACGCGCCTCGCTCCGGTGTCGGACCGGGCGCTGGTGGGACGATCGTCGTCGTCGGGAACCCCGCCGTCGTCAGCCGCCCGGACGAGGTCGCTCGGCCGGACGACCGAGTGGACGTCAGTCGACAGGCCTCCAGCACCACCGCCGCGTGCGCGGGGCCTCGGTACCGTCTCCACATGCCGTGCACGTTCATCACCCATCCAGAAGTGACGATCGAACCGATGGCGCGTGTCGAGGACTGGGGCCTCTCGGCAGCGGGACGGGCGCGCGCCGCCCATGCGGTGGAGGTCGTTCCGCGTCCTGCCCACGTCGTCAGCAGCGCCGAGCGGAAGGCCCGGGAGACGGCGACCGTCCTGGCCGCGGCCCTGGGCGTCGAGGTCGTGGTGGACCACGAACTCGGCGAGATGGACCGGAGCGCGACCGGCTACCTCCCGCCCGACGAGTTCGACGTGACCGTCGACGCCTTCTTCGCCCAACCCACGTCGTCGATCCGAGGATGGGAACGAGCGGTCGATGCGCAACGACGGATCGAGCGTGCCGTCCGGAGGCAGTTGACGAACACGCGTGACTCCGTCGCGTTCGTCTCGCACGGCGGCGTGGGCGGTCTCCTGCTGGCGAGCCTGACCGGCGCACCGATCAGCCGAGGCCTGGACCAGCCCGGGCTCGGGAGCTGGTTCACGTTCGACCCCGGCACATGGCGCGCCCTGTCCGGGTGGCAGCGGCTGGATTGACGGGATCGGTCGTCCGCGGCCCCCCAGATCCACCGGGCGGAGGACGTCGCGCCGGCCACCGTCCCGCTAGCGTCCTCGGATGACCGTCGCACCGACCAGCCGGAGCCGCACGACCGCACTCGCCGTCGGTGCCGGATCCGCCGCGGTCGGGTTGCTGCCGTGGATCATCACCGGCATGCGGCTGCCGCTGCAGAACCTCTGGGCGTCCGACGTGACCTCGCCGCACCAGATGCCGATCGCGCTCCTGCCGTTCAGCCAGTACGACGTCGCGCTCATGGCGTCGATGCTCGTCGTGGGCGGCGCACTCGCCGGCGTGCTGTTCCGCGCCGTGCGCGTGCCACGGACGATCGGCACGGTGCTGGCCGCGCTGATCGGCGTGTTCGCGCTCGACCTCGTCGCGGTCGTCGAGTCGGCCGTCGTCACGGGGGTCGGACTCCGTCGGCCGACGGGGTACGTGGCGACGTTCGTCACCCCGGAGCAGGTCTACCTGTTCGGGTTGGTGGTCATCGCGCTGTCGGCGACCGTGGTCGCACTCGTCGCCTGTTTGCTCGTCGTCGCTGTTCCGGCCCCCGGGCCCGTGATCGGCATCTCGCTCGCCGCGGCGACGCTGACGGACTGGGCCGACGCACTCGTCGTCCGGCCGACCACGGCACCGCCGACCTGGTCCGCGGATCTGCTGTCCGTGTCCCACCTGCTGCCCGGGCTGGCGGTCGGTGTCGCGGTCGGCTCGTTCTGGCAGCGCCCGTTCGGTCGGCAGATCGTCGGGGCCGTCGTCGCGTTCGGGCTGGCGTGGATCGGACCGACCTCGATCGCGGCGCTGACCGGCGCGCTCGGGTCCCGCGCGCTGCTCACGGTGCCGAGCGAGTTCGCGGACTTCGCGGTCCTCCTGTTCACCACCGAGGCACGGTCGTGGCAGGTGTGGGGTGGGGTCCTGATCGGCGTCATCGTCGCCGTCGCGCTGATCGTGGTGCGGTCCGTCAGAGCGCGAGCGACCGCAACCACGCGTCCGCCTGGCGCTGCGAGCGGAGACGGACGACACGGAGCTGCGGCCAGTCGCGCTCAGCGGCGACGACGTTCGCTCTGATCCGTGCGCGGCCCTTCCAGCCCCAGCGGATGATGTGCTCGGGGTTCCCGAAGAACGTCCGCAGCGGCGGTTCGACGTTGCCGTTCCAGAGCTCGACGCGTCGCACCGACCGTCGGATCGTCCGCAGCACGAGGCGGGACATGTGCAGGAGCACCGGGTAGTCGAGCGCGACGAGCGTGTCCGCACGCGAGACCACGAGGTCGCCGAGTTGCGACGTGTACGCCCACTCGGTGACCCACCTCGATTCGCGCGTGAACGCGTCGACCGCCTCGACGAAGTCAGGTCGGGGCGTCCAGCCCGGACCGTGGAAGAGCGCGTCGACCTCGGTGTGCGGCAACCCGGCGACGCGTTCGATCTGCTGCGCGAAGGTGGTCTTGCCCGCGCCGGACGGCCCGGCGACCAGGACGCGCTGGGGCGGCGGGGTCAGGCGGTCGGAGGAGTCGAGCACATCCCGACCCTGGACAAGGGCGCCGCTTCCTCGTCCTCGCGGATCTGGCGCCGTCTCCCGCCACCTCGCTGGTCGGGATGCCAGGATGACCTACGGCACGTCGCACCGGCGGCGGTCGGGAAGGCAACGATGTCGAAGCGGACGTACGCGGAGCACCTCCAGGCGATGATCGAGCGCGCCGGGTCCCTCACGGCGCATGAGGCCGAGATGCTCGGTCGCCTGTGGAAGGCCGACGAGGACATCGTGCTGCCCGAGCCGAGCTGGGCGTTCGAGATCCAGGGGGGCATCGACGTCCCCGTCGTCACGAACGTGCAGCTCGTCGCCGCCTGGGAGCACGCGCTCCACGCTGCGGGCACCGCGGGCCGAGTCGACGAGATCGAAGCCGCGCAGGACGCCGGCCGTGCGGCTGCACGCGACCTCCGTCACATCCACGACGACGAACTCGCCGAGGACGGCGCGCAGGAAGCCGTCCGTTCCGCGGTACTCGCGGCCGGCGTCCGCGACCTGATCCCGGACGACGAGTACCAGACGCTCACCACGGCGTGGCGGCGCGTGCTCGGCGAGCTGCCCGCCTGAGCCACACGGGGTCTCCCGTCCGAGGGCGGCGTCGCGCTCCCCGGCCCTGGTGACGCTGGCGGCCTCCTACGCCACCGCAGGCGTCCGAGCCAACCGCTCCCGCAGCCGGGCCGCCAGCTCGCGCTCGTCCGCGCCCACGAGCCTCCCGTCCCGGACGACGACGCGGCCGCCGACGACGACGTGCCGTGGACGGCGACCGGGTGACGCCCAGAGGAGGCCCGCGACCGGGTCGTCGACGCCGGCATCGGCGACGCCCGAGACGTCCCACACGCAGAGATCACCGGCGGTCCCGGCACCCAGGTGACCGAGTTCCGGCCGACCGAGACCGGCGGCGGACCCGGCGGTCGCCATCCCGAGCACCTGGCGGGCCGGGAGCTGCGGGCCGACGAGCGCGGACACCTGCATGGCCAGACGGGCGTCGGCGAGCAGGTGGCCGGCGTCGTTGCTCCCGCCACCGCTCGTCCCGAGTCCGACGGCGATCCCGGCGTCGGCGAGGCGGGCGACCGGTGCGATCCCCCAGCCCATCGGCACGTCGCAGCCCGGCGCGTGCGTCGCGGTGACACCGGCCCCGGCGAGTCGGGTGATCTCGTCGTCCGTGACGTCGCACAGATGCGCGATGGTGACGTCCGGTGCGAGCCAGCCCCACTCCTCCAGGAGGTCGATGGGGCGTCGGCCGTACCGCTCGAGCGCGATCGCGGTGTCCACCTGTTCGTTCGCCTGCGTCCGCCGCCGGAGGCGGTGGCGCGCGGCGACCTCACCGAGTGCCAGGAAGGTCTCGCGCGCGTCGGAGTGCACGCCCGCCGGCCCGACCGCGATCTGGAGGCGACCGTCCGGGTCGACGCCGCCCACGGCCTCCCGGCCGAGCAGGGCGCCGACGATCGCGTCGGCCGACGCCGCGGCCTGCTCCGGGTCGTCCCGAGCGGAGCCGCGGACGAAGACGAGTCGGCCGCCGAGTGCGCGGACGGCGTCGGCCGTCGCCCGCGCGAGCGCGGCGGTGTCCTCGGGCGTGGCGTCGGTGGGCCAGTTGAGGTGGTGGTCGGCGATGGTCGTCACGCCACTCAGGAGGCCCTCGGCGGCTCCCACGGTCGCCGCCAGTCCGTACAGCTCGGGGTCGTGCCCCGCTCGTCCGTAGGCGGCGGCCATCGCGGGGAGCCAGTCCGCCATCGGGACCCCACGCGTTCCGGGCAGGGTGCGGAACGCCGTCTGCAACAGATGGTGGTGTGCGTTCACGAGTCCGGGCGTGACGACGCAGCCCGTCGCGTCGAGGGTGGAGGACTCCGCGTGGCCGTCCTCGAGGACGACGTCGCCGCCGCGCTCCGTGCCGGGATCGACGAGGACACGGACGGCGCCGGTGACGGTGAGCATGGGGCCGTTGTAGCAGCGCAGTGTTTCCGGGCGGTGGCGGTGTGTTTCGGCACGATGACGAGGGGGCGGGACCCGCCGACGCTCGTGACCGACCGGAAACATCCCCGGAACACGTCGCCCCTAGGGTCACAGGCATGGCCCAGACCCTGATCCGTGGCGGATGGGTGCTCACCGGAGCGCCCGAGTCCGTCCCCGTCGCCGGTGTCCCCGCACACTCCGACGCCTCGCCGACGCCCGCGGCGATCCGTGACGGTGCCGTCCTCGTCGACGGCGATCGCATCGCGGCGGTCGGCAGCTACGACGACCTGCGGGCGGCGAACCCACACGCGGTCGTCCGCGGCGGGGCGTACGACATCGTGACGCCCGGGTTCGTGAACACCCACGGGCACTTCAGCGAGGGGCTCATCACCGGCATCGGCTCGCAGTACACGCTGTGGGAGTGGCTGCAGGAACTCATCGCACCCGTCAACCCGGTCATGACGCGGGACAAGGCGTACGCGGGGACGATGCTCCAGGGCATCCAGATGCTCCGCAGCGGCGTGACGACGGCGAACGACATGTTCTGCTCGGACCCGATCCCGGGCGACCCCGCCACGCCGGGCGTCGTCCAGGCGCTCGACGAGCTGGGGCTCCGCGGCGTGCTCTCGTTCGGGTCCGGTGACGTCGACCGGGACTTCGGGCCCGCGCCGATCCTCGACGAACTCCGTGTGCTCGAGGAGGCCACCGCCGCGAGCCGGTACAGCTCGTTCCGCGTCGGGATCTCCTCCATCGGCCGCTACACCGACGCCGCGTGGGAGCAGCACATCGGGTACGCGGTGGACGGCGGCCACGGCATCCACATCCACATCCACGAGGTGCGCGAGGAGGTCACCGCGGCGCGACAGCGCACCGGCAAGACCGTCGTCGGGCACGCGGCGGCCACCGGCATGTTCGCCGTCCCCGTGATCGCCGCGCACAGCGTGTGGGTGGACCGGGAGGACCGGCAGCTCTACGCGGAGCACGGCGTCGGCGTCGCACACAACCCGGTCGCGAACGGCATCCTGGCGAGCGGCATCGCGCCCGTCGCCGAACTCCGCGCCCTCGGCGTCCCGGTCGGCATCGGCGTGGACGGTCCCGCCTCGAACGACTCCCAGGACTTCCTGCAGGCGATGAAGACCGCGGCGCTGCTCGCCCGGATCCGCGATCTGCAGGCGACCGCGATGAGCGCCCGCGAAGCGTTCGAGATGGGCACCATCGGCGGCGCCCGGGCGCTGCGGATGGACGGCGAGATCGGCTCGCTCGAGCCCGGCAAGCGCGCGGACGTCGTCGTGTTCGACGGCGACAGTCCGGCCCTGGCGAACGTGCACGACCCCTACCAGGCGGTCGTCTTCGTCGCCGGGAGCCGCGAGGTCAAGGACGTGTGGGTCGACGGCGAGCTGAGCCTCGCCGATGGCGAGGTCACGCGCGTCGACCCGGCCGAGGCCGTCGCCCGGGCGCGGCCGCTGGCCCAGCAGCTCGTCGCCGAGGCGGGATTGTCCCGGCTGTCCGCGCTCGGCGGGGCCCCGCTCGAGGGCACGGAGCGGCCCTGAATCGGGAGGCCCGTGGGCACGGGTCCGCAGGCCTCCGGCCCTAGCCAGCGCGGACCGCTGCGGCGATCCGCTGCGCCGCCTGCGTCGGGTCGATGTGCGTCGTGTCGACCACCTCCGCCTCGGCGTGGAGCCAGGTGCGAGCGGCCTCGGCGTAGGGCTCCAGGCGCGAGAAGCGGAACGTCGACGGGCCGAGGACCGGGTCGTTCTGGATCCGGTCGCGGATCGTCTCCCGGTCGGCGTGCAGGACGAAGTGGCGGACCGGGATGTCATGCGCGGCGAGGCCGTCGCTGATCTCGCGCCAGTACCGCTCGACCAGGACGGTCATCGGCATGACGAGGATCCCACCGGTGTACTGCAGCACGCGTCGGGCGGTCTCGACGACGAGCGGTCGCCAGGGCGCCCAGTGCTGGAAGTCGTCGGTCGCCGGGAGGCCCGGTCGGATGTCCATGAGGACCTCACCGACCTTCTCGGCGTCGAGGACGCGCGCGTCCGGGAGCATCTGCTGCACGAGCGCGCTCGTCGTCGTCTTCCCCACACCGTGGGTGCCGTTGATCCACACGATCATGCGCGGGACTGTACCGGTCGCACATGCCGACACGGACCTCCCGGATGTCGGCGCGCCGTGGTCCGCGGGCGGCTCGAGTCGTGCCAACCGACGTGGATCGGGGTACGACGGGTGCATGGTCAGCGCGAGTCCGGTCCCCCAGCCCGCCACGAGCGAGGACAGCCACCTCAAGCAGCGGCTCGGCTACTGGTCCCTGGTCGCCACGGGAATCGGCAGCGTCATCGGTTCGGGCTGGCTGTTCTCCGCGATGTACGCCGCACAGACGGCGGGGCCGGCAGCGCTCATCGCGTGGGTGATCGGCGGCGCGGTCATGCTCGCGGTCGCACTCGTGTTCGCCGAGCTCGGCATGGTGCACCCGGAATCCGGTGGGCTGGTCCGGTACCCGCTGTACTCGAACGGGCGCTTCGCCGCGAGCATCGTGGGCTGGAGCATGTGGGTCACCTACGTCGCGAACCCGCCGACCGAAGCGTCCGGGGTCGTCCAGTACGCCAGCTCGTACATCCCCGGGCTCTTCCGCCACGGCCAGCTGACGTTCCCCGGGATCCTCGTCGCCATCGGCCTCATGGCGGTGTTCGTCGTCGTCAACTACTTCGGTGTGCAGTTCTTCGCACGCAGCAACAACATCGTCACCGCGGTCAAGATCTGCATCCCGACACTGACCATCGTCATGCTGTTCGCGAGCGGGTTCACGCACAGCGGTGGCGCGGGTGGCACGCACAACTTCGCCGCCGGCGGCGGGTTCGCCCCGTACGGCATCGGCGCGGCCCTCGGCACCATCGCGACCGCGGGCATGGTGTTCGCCTACACCGGCTTCCGCAACATCGTCGAGCTGTCGGGCGAGGCCCGGAACCCGCACCGGAACATCCCGGCCTCACTCGTCACGACGATCCTCGCGGCGATCGCGCTCTACCTGCTGCTGCAGCTCGCGTTCATCTTCGGCGTGCCGCAGCACCTGCTCGGCAAGGGCTGGAGCGGCATCGACTTCAACTCGCCCTTCGCGCAGCTCGCCATGCTCCTGGGTATGACCTGGCTGTACTGGGTCCTCATCGCCGACTCCATGGTGTCGCCGTCGGGGTCGGGCATCGTCTTCACGGCGTCGAACGCGCGCAACATGTTCGGCCTGGCGAAGAACCGGTTCTTCCCCTCGTGGTTCGCCAAGGTGCACCCGGGATCCGGCGTGCCGCGACGGGCGCTCATCACGAACTTCCTCGTCGGCATCCTGTTCCTGCTCCCCCTGCCGAGCTGGCACGCGATCATCGGCGTGACGGGCACGCTCATCGCGTTCACGTTCTCGATCGGCTCGGTTTCGCTCGTCGCGTTCCGGCGGTCGGGTCTGGCGGACCGAGCGGCACGCCTGCCCGGGATGTCGGTGATCGCGCCGTTCGCGTTCGTCGTGAGCGCGCTCGTCATCTACTGGGTGCCGTGGTCCGAGCTGGTCCTCACCATCCCGATCATCGTCGTCGGACTCATCTGGTACGCGGTCACGTACGCCCTGCAGCACCACGGTGCGGGTGAGGTCGTCGGCGGCATCTGGCTCGTCGCGTACCTCGCCGTCGTCTACGGCATGTCGGCGATCGGGAGCTTCGGCGGCCTCGGCCTCATCGGGGCGCCGTGGGACTCCGTCGTGCTCGCGGTGCTCGCGGCCGGCCTGTACGTGTGGGGCACGCAGTCCGGGATCCGCTACATGCGCTCGCGTCCCGAACTCGTCGACGAGCTCCGGGGCAGCGGATCGACGCGGGGCGGTAGTCGCTCAGGCGTGGCGTCCGGCCAGCGCCAGGAGCGTCCGCGCCGGTGCTGACAGGCTGGCGGACCAGATGGCGCTGAGCGGTCGGACGAGAGGCGGGTCGGCGACCGGGATCCGGACGAGGCGACCGCTGCCGAGCTCGGCCGCGACGGTCCGGAGGCTCATGACAGCGGGAGCGACACCGGCGACGGCGTTCGCCCGCACCACACCAGTCGTGCCGAGCACAGCGGCCGGCTCGTGGAGTGACAGGCCGGCGGCATGGAGCCATGCCTCCAAGGTCGCGCGCGTGCCCGACCCCTCCTCCCGCACGAGCAGCGGCGTGCTCGCGAGGTCGGCTGCCGCGACCACCCCGCGTTCCGCCCAGGCGTGATCCGGCGAGACGACAACGGCGAGTTCGTCGTCCATGAGCGGGGCGTGGCGCAGGTCGGTCGCCATCGACGGGCCTTCGACGAACCCGAGATCGGCACGCCCCGACCGGACGTGCTCGACCGCGTCCGCCGAGTTCCCCGCCAGGAGCCGGACCATGACCGTCGGGAGCGCCACGCGGAGTTCGAGCAACCAGGACGGCAGGAACAGTTCGGCGACCGTCTGGGAAGCAGCGACCGTGAGGGAACCGGTGTCGGCTCGCAACGCGTCGATCCCCACCTCGAGCCGCCGGGCCGCTTCGAGCACGGGCTGAGCGAGCTCGAGCACCGTGGTGCCGGCCGTCGTCAGGGTCGATCCGCTCGAGGACCGCCGGAGCAAGGGCACGCCGACCAGCCGCTCCGCGGCGCCGATCCGGGCCGACACCGCCTGCTGGGTGATGCCGAGCGAGGTGGCTGCCCGCGAGAACGAGCCGGTCTCCGCCACGCGATCGAGGACCTCGATGGTGTCGAGGTCGAGCAAGCGATCGGTCAGTCGTCGGACCACAAGTAGACATTGTGGCAGGACAACGGGATCGTCGTTCCGCGGCTTCCTTGTCGACGCGATGGTGGAGGCATGACCACCGACACCACTCCCCGACCCACAGCGCGTCGCCGCATGATGTTCCGGAAACTCGACAGGTCCGACTCGGTCGTCTCGAATCTCACGCCGAACTGGTTCGCGTCGATCATGGGCACCGGCATCGTCGCGACGACGGCGGCAACGCTGCCACTGCAGTTCCCGGGCCTCCGCCTGTTCGCGACCGCGATCTGGGCGGTCGCAGCGGTGATGCTCGTCGCACTCGTCTGTGCGACCGTCGCGCACTGGACTCGATTCAGCGGCGTCGCCAGGCAGCACCACCTGCATCCCGTGATCGCGCACTTCTACGGCGCGCCGCCGATGGCGTTCCTCACCGTCGGAGCCGGCGCGCTCCTCGTCGGTCGGGACTGGGTCGGGCTGTCGGCCGCGGTCACCGTGGACTGGGTCCTCTGGTCGCTCGGCACGCTGATGGGCCTCGTCAGTGCCGTCGCGGTCCCGTACCTCGTGTTCACGCGCCACGAGAACGGACCGGCGGCCGCGTTCGGTGGGTGGCTCATGCCGATCGTGCCGCCCATGGTGTCCGCGTCCACAGGAGCGCTGCTGCTGCCGCACGCGCCGGACGGCCAGGCCAGGATCACGCTGCTCTGGGGCTGCTACGTCTGCTTCGGCATGAGCCTCGTGGCGTCCCTGGCGGTCATCGGGCTCATCTGGGGCCGACTCAGCGAGCACGGCGTGGGACCTGCTTCCATGGTTCCGACGCTCTGGATCGTGCTCGGTCCGGTGGGGCAGTCGATCACCGCCGTGAACCTGCTCGCGGGCAACGCTCCGACCGCAGTGGGCGCGCGGATGGCGCACGCGCTGCTCGTCCTCGCGTTGGTGTACGGCTTCGCGATGCTCGGATTCGCGCTGCTGTGGACCACTCTGGCCGTCCTGGTCACGGCACGTGCCGTCCGGCGAGGGCTGCCGTTCGGCCTGACCTGGTGGTCGTTCACCTTCCCGGTCGGGACGTGCGCCACCGGGTTGAACGGGCTCGCCCTCCACTCCGGGCTGGTCGCGGTCGACGTGCTCGCCGTGGTCTACGCCGTCGGGCTCGTCGCCGCATGGTGTCTCGTCGCGGTCCGGACGTTCCACGCGTCCGTCGTCACCGGAGCGCTCCTGTCACCCCCAGCCTGAGCTCGGTCGAAGTCGCGCCCGGACGACGAGCGCGCCGAGCAGCGACAGCGCAGTCGTCGTCGGCGCGCGCTCTCCGGCAGCGATGGGCCCTACAGGTCGAGCACGAGCCGCGGGCAGCCGCCGCGTGCCCGCGAGACGCAGATCATCATCGTCCGCCCCTCGGCGTGCTCCTCGGCGCTGAGCACGGTGTCCCGGTGCTCGACCTCCCCCTCGAGCACGGGGGTCTCGCAGGTGCCGCACGTGCCCTCGCGGCACGACGACAGCACGAGCACGCCCGCGTCCTCGACGACGTCGAGCAGCGACCGGTCGGGAGGCACGGTGACGGTGATCCCCGACAGCGCCAGTTCCGCCTCGAACGGCTCCCCCGGTGCGGTGGCATCGTCGGCGGCCGTGAACCGCTCGACCCGGACGGCGTCAGGGCCGCGGTGGGCGCCGGCCGCCACGACCGCGTCCACGAGCGCCCGCGGCCCGCACGCGTAGACGACCGCGTCCGAGGGTCCCGCGAGCAGGCCCGGCACGTCGAGCCGGGTGCCCTCGTCGCCCGGGTAGAGCCGGACCTCGGCGGGGTGTGCGGCGGCGAGGTCCCCCGCGAACGCCATCCCCGCCCGGTCCCGTCCCGCGTAGTGCAGGGTCCACGGGGTGCCGTCGGCCTCGGCCAGGGCGATCATCGGCAGGATCGGCGTGATCCCGATGCCGCCGGCCACGAACACCGCCGGGCGCGCGGGGTCGAACGCGAAGTGGTTGCGCGGACCGCGGACGGCCACGGTCTCGCCGGGCACGAGGACGTCGTGCACGGCGGCGGACCCCCCGCGGCCCTCCTGCTCGCGGAGCACGGCGACGCGCCAGTGCCCGTCCGCGGTCGTGGCGACGAGGGAGTACTGCCGCTCGAGCCCGGGGCGCACCTCGAGGTCGACGTGCGCCCCCGGGGTCCAGGCGGGCAGCGGTGCCGCGTCCACCGGAGCGAGGTCGAGGGTGACGACGTCCCGGGCCACCGCGGTCCTGGCCGCGACCCGGACGGCGATGCGGGCCTCCTGCGCGCTCATGCGGCACCTCCGGTCGGCGCGGGCGTCTGCTTGACGACGATGAGGTGGAACCGCTCGCCGTCGGCGCTGCACCATCGGTGCGGCGTGCCGCCGCGGTAGTACGCGGAGTCGCCGACGCCGAGCCGCGTCACGTCCCCGGCGAGGTCGAGGAGCACCGCCCCGGCCACGACGGTGAGGAACTCGTCCTCGTGGTGTTCGTAGTGCTCGCCGGGATCGGTGTCCGCGCCGATCCACTCGAGGGGCTCGAACGCGTGGCTGCCGCCGTGCACGAGCAGGCGGGCCGATCCCAGGGCGAACGGGCTCCGGGCACCCTCGTGGGCGCGGACGACCTCGGGGCGCGGGTCGTCGGGCTCGCGGAGCTGCGGGTCACCGGCGGCGAGCAGCGCGACCTGGCTCGTGCCGAGGGCGCCGGCGATGCGGTCGAGCGACACCATGCTCGCTCGGGTGTGCCCGCGCTCGAGCTGGCTGAGGAACGAGTGCGACAGTCCGCTCCGGTCGGCGAGCTGCACGAGCGTCAGGGACCGGCCACGTCGGAGTTCGCGGATGTGCTGGCCGATCCGGCGGGCCTGCTCGTCGACGACGCGCGTGCCGGCGGCGTCGGGGTCGACGACCTCGGTGGTGACCACGGGCTCCTCCATCGTGCTGGCCGCTCCGGGCGGCGTCGCGGGTCGTTACATGCGGCAACGGGGGCGAAACGCGCGGGAAACGTGGCCGCCCTAGCATCGGCGATGTTGATGCGATCAACATTTTGGCACACGAGCGGAGGGATCCCGTGAGCGCGACACTGCCCCGGCCACTGGCACTCCTGCGCCACGGACTGCTGCCCGACGGGCGCCGTGTCGACATCGCGATCGAGGGCGGCACGGTGTCCGAGGTCGCCCCGGCCGGCACGCTCACGGCGGACGCCGACGCCACCCTCGACCTCGAGGGGCGTCTGCTCCTCACGGCCCCCGCGGAGCCCCACGCGCACCTCGACAAGGCGCTGAGCTTCGACCGGATCCGACCCCCGCTCGGTGACCTCGGCTCGGCCATCGGCGCCTGGATCGCCCACGCGGCGGACATGACCGTCGACGACATCGCGGACCGGGCCCGCACCCAGGCCCTCGCGATGCTCGCCACGGGCACGACCGCGGTCCGCACGCACGTCGACGTGCTCAGCGGCGACGGAACGGCCACGACCGACCAGGCCACCCGCGGCGCACGAGCGCTGCTCCGGGTGCGGCGTGAACTCGCCGGCCTCATGGACATCGAGCTCGTCGCACTCGCCGGTCACCGCGCGCCGGACGCGCACGTCGAAGCGGTGCTCGACCTCGGGGTGGACCTCGTCGGCGGTGCCCCGCACCTCGCGGACGACCCGGACGCCGATCTCGACCGCCTCCTCGCGATCGCGGCGCGGCGCGGACTCGGCGTCGACATGCACGCCGACGAGAGCCTCGACGGGCCGGTCACGCTCGACCGCTACGCGCGGACGGTGCGGGACTGGCCACGGGACCGGCAGTACTCGGCGGGACACTGCGTGCGTCTCGGCACCCTGTCGCCCCAGCGCCGCGCCGAGGTGATCGAGGACGTGCTCGCCGCGGACCTCGGCGTCATCACACTCCCGATCACGAACCTGTACCTGCAGGGCTGGCAGCACCCGGTGTCGACGCCGCGCGGTCTGACGGCGCTCCGGGCGCTCCTCGACGCCGGCGTCCGGGTGGCGGCCGGAGCGGACAACGTGCGGGACCCGTTCAACCCGGTCGGGCGGTCGGACGCGCTCGAGACCGCCTCGCTGCTCGTGACCGCGGGACACCTCACGCCGGAGGAGGCGTACCGGCTCGTCAGCGACGGCGCCCGCAGTGTCATGGGCCTCCCGCCCGCCGGGGCGGTGCCGGGTGCGCGGGCCGAGTTCCTGGCCATCGCCGCGTCGAGCCTCATCGAGGCCGTCGCCGAGGCCCCCGCGGACCGGCTCGTCGTCGCGCACGGCCGGCTCGTCGCGGTCACCGAGGTCCACCGCTCCGTCGCCGCGCCCATCCCCGCGCCGACCGCCCCCGGCGACACCGTTCCCGCCGACACCACCCCCGCAACCGCCACCCCGGCACCCACCGCCTGACCCAGCCCGATCCACCAGAACGAAGAGGTAGCCGTGACCACCACCGCACCCGCGCCCGTCACGTCGACGGACACGCTGCTCGACTTCGGGAACGTCGAGATGACGTTCCCGAACGGGACCATCGCCCTCCAGGGCGTCGACCTGACGGTCGACCGCGGCGAGTTCGTGTCCGTCGTCGGTCCGTCCGGCTGCGGCAAGTCGACCCTCCTCCGGATCGCCTCCGGACTCGAGACCGCGTCCGACGGGACGGCGTCGGTCGGGGCCTCCCGGATCGGCTACGTGTTCCAGGACGCCACGCTGCTCCCCTGGCGCACCGTGCAGGGGAACGTCGAGCTGCTCGCGGAACTCGGCCATGTCGGCAAGGCCGAGCGCGCCGAGAAGGCGCGCCGGGCCATCGACCTCGTCGGACTGAACGGGTTCGAGACGAACCTGCCGAAGCAGCTGTCCGGCGGCATGCGGATGCGCGTGTCCCTCGCCCGGTCGCTCACCCTCGACCCGGAGCTGTTCCTGTTCGACGAGCCCTTCGGCGCGCTCGACGAGATCACGCGCGAGCGACTCAACGACGAACTGCTCCGCCTGTTCGTCGAACAGCGCTTCGCCGGGCTGTTCATCACGCACTCGGTGTCCGAGGCCGTCTACCTGTCGACGAAGGTCATCGTCATGTCCGGCCGTCCCGGCACGGTCGTCCGACGCTTCGACGTCCCGTTCCCGATGCCACGGGACCCGGACATCCGCTTCACGCCCGAGTTCGCCGAACTCGTCGGCGAGGTCTCGCACGCGCTCCGGGAAGGACACCGCTGATGGTCACGCTGCAGGAGGTCGCCGAGACCCGCACCGCCCGGGCGGCCGCCCGCCAGACACGCAGCAGGACACGGCCCGCCGTCATGTGGTGGCAACCCGTGGCCGTGTTCGTCGTCCTCATCGCCCTCTGGTACCTCGCCGCGACGTACTACGACAAGGCGAAGAACCTGGCATTCCTCGTCCCCTACCCGCACCTCGTCGCCAAGGCGATCGTCTGGGACACGAGTCCCGACGGCACGCCCTCCGGGTTCGACGGGCAGCTGTGGCAGGCGCTCGCGCGGACGGCCCTGGTGTCCCTGACCGGGCTCGCGATCGCGATCGTCATCGGCGTCGTCTGGGCGATGCTCATGGCGCAGGCGAAGTGGCTCGAGAACTCGCTGTACCCGTACGCCGTCGTGCTCCAGTGCGTGCCGATCCTGGCGCTCGTCCCGCTGATCGGTGCCCTGTTCGGGTACGAGTTCGCCAGCCGCGTCATCGTCACGGTGATGATCGCGCTGTTCCCGATGGTGTCGAACACGCTGTTCGGTCTGCAGTCGGCCGACCGCGGGGCGCGCGAGCTGTTCCGGCTCCAGCAGGCCGGCCGCGGCGCCCAGCTGCTCAAGCTGCAGATCCCCGCCGCCCTGCCGTCGATCTTCGTCGGACTGCGGACGTCGGCCGGGCTCTCGGTGATCGGCGCGATCGTCGGCGACCAGTTCTTCCAGCGCGGCAACCCGGGCCTCGGCGTCCTCATCCAGGTGACCGCGTCGCGGCTCATGGGCCCCGAGCTCTACGCGACGATCATCGTCGCCTCGCTCTTCGGCGTCGCCGTGTTCCTCGTCTTCGGCCTCATCGGGCGTCTCGCCGTCGGCCGCTGGCACGACTTCGGCTGAGTTCCCGCCCCCATCGTCTCCCCCTC
>NZ_QKTN01000005.1:0-299224 GCF_003234515.1 Curtobacterium sp. MCBD17_034
TCGCTCCGGGACACTGTCCCGGCCGCTCCGCCGCACCTTTGGGGTGACGAGTGATTACTTTACGCACCACCCCACCACCCAGCAAACCACCCCACATCCCGGGCGTGTCGCGAAGTTGTCCCATGCAACCGCCGGGCTGTCCGCTCCTGGTTCCGCGCCCCGATCGTGGTCTGCGGAGCCGCGAACGCCGCGACCCCGGCACCGTGGCGGTGTCAGGGTCGCGGGCCGGGTCCGCCGGCGTCGGGGCTCGGTTCGGCGGCGTCGGGGCTCGGTTCGGCTGCGTCCGCGGGTCAGCGTCGCGCGAGGACCGGGTTGGTCAGCGAGCCGATACCGGACACCGTGACCTCGACGATCTCGCCGTCGTTGATGGGGCCCACGCCCGCGGGGGTCCCGGTGAGGATGAGGTCCCCGGGCAGCAGGGTCCAGATCGAGGACACGAACTCGATGAGACTCGGGATGTCGTGGATCATCTCCGAGGTGGACGCCGCCTGCCGGATGTCGCCGTCCACGCGGGTCTCCAACCGGACGTCGGACGGATCGAGGTCCGTCTCGATGACCGGGCCGATCGGGCAGAACGTGTCGAAGCCCTTCGCCCGGGTCCACTGTCCGTCGCGGGCTTGGAGATCACGGGCGGTCACGTCGTTGGCCACGGTGTACCCGAGCACGACGTCCGCGAAGTCCTCGCGACGGACGTTCTTCGCCAGGGACCCGATCACGACGGCGAGCTCGCCCTCGTGGTCGACCCGCCCCACGTCCTGCGGCAAGCGGATCTGGTCGTTCGGGCCGATGATGGCCGTGTTCGGCTTGAGGAACACGATGGGGTCCTCCCCCGCGCGCTCATCCATCTCGGACACGTGCTCGGCGTAGTTGAGCCCGACCCCGATGACCTTCGACCTCGGGATCACCGGAGCGAGGAGCGTCGCGGTCCGCAGGTCCACCCGCTCCCCCGTCGTCTCGAACCCCTGGTACAGCGGGTCGCCCGCCAGGACCACGAGCGCTCGCTCGTCGAGGATGCCGTAACGGGGGTCCTCCCCCGGGGTGCTGAACCGTGCGATCTTCACGTGTCGACCCTACTGAGCCGCTGCCTCGTCGGTCCCGGACTCCGCGGAGCGGAGGGCATCGTCGCCCGCGTCGCCGACGGACGCCGCGCCCGATTCGGTGAGCTGCACCATCCACCCGTGCGGGTCGGGGCGTCGCCCGTACTGGATGTCGGTGAGCTCCTGTCGCAGGGACATCGTGAGCTCGCCGGCACCCTGGGTCGGGGACCCGATCGTGATGTCCTCGCCCCGCAACTCGGCGATCGGGGTCACGACGGCAGCCGTTCCGCACGCGAAGGCCTCGGTGATCGTGCCGTCGGCGACCCCGTCGCGCCACTCGTCGAGGGCGACGCGACGGCGCTCGACGCGCAGGCCGCGGTCCTCCGCGAGCTGCAGGATCGAGTCCCGCGTGATGCCCTCGAGGATGCTGTCGGAGTCCGGGGTGACGAGCGTGCCGTCGGACCGGACGAGCACGACGTTCATCCCGCCGAGTTCCTCGAGGTACCGCCCCTCGACCGAGTCCAGGAACATCACCTGCTGACAGCCATGCGCGTAGGCCTCTTGCTGCGGCAGGAGCGACGACGCGTAGTTCCCACCGGTCTTCGCCGCTCCCGTGCCGCCCTTGCCCGCGCGGCCGTACTGCGTCGACAGCCAGATCGAGACCGGCTTGGGACCCGAGGTGAAGTACGCCCCGGCCGGCGAGGCGATCACGTGGAATTCCACCTGCTGCGCGGCGCGCACCCCGAGGAAGGCCTCGGTCGCGATCATGAACGGCCGGAGGTACAGGCTCGTCTCGTCCGCCGACGGCACCCACTCGACGTCCGTCGCGACGAGGTGCCGGATGGCCGACACGAAGTCCTCGACCGGGAGTTCCGGCAGCGCCAGGCGTTCGGCGGACCGCTGGAACCGACGAGCGTTCGCCTCGGGTCGGAACCCCCAGACCGAACCGTCGGCGTGCCGGTACGCCTTGAGGCCCTCGAAGATCTCTTGCGCGTAGTGGAGCACGCTCGCGCTCGGGTCGAGCACGAGGGGCCCGTACGGATGGACGCTCGCGTCGTGCCAGCCGGACTCGACCGACCAGCGGATGGTCGCCATGTGGTCCGTGAAGAACTTGCCGAACCCCGGGTCGGCGAGGATGGCCTCCCGTTCGGCCGCCGCGCGGCGGTCGGCGGAGGGGACCGTCCGGAACGCCGTCGCGAACGCCGTGTCGGTGCTGGTGGGTGTCGTGCTGGTCATGGTCTCTCCTGGGGACGGAGCGGTCGGTTCGGCGGACGCCGGGGTCAGGCCGCGGTGGTACGCGCGACGGCCGCGACGATCGCGTCGCCGATCTCGGCCGTGGAGCGCGACGTCGCGCCGCGGCCCGCGATGTCCGCCTCGACCGCCCGCGTGATGGTCTCGGCCTCGGCCGTCCGACCGTGGTGGTCGAGCAGCAACGCGACGGACAGGATCGCGGCCGTGGGGTCGGCCCGCTGCTGACCCGCGATGTCGGGCGCGGACCCGTGGACCGGTTCGAACATGCTGGGGAAGGTGCCGTCCGGGTTGATGTTGCCCGAGGCCGCCAGACCGATGCCGCCGCTGATCGCGCCGGCGAGGTCGGTGATGATGTCGCCGAAGAGGTTGTCCGTGACGATGACGTCGAACACACCGGGCCGCTGGACCATGTGGATGGTCACGGCGTCGACGTGCTGGTAGTCCACGGTGACCTCGGGGTACTCGGCCCCGACGGAGGCCACGGTCCGCTGCCAGAGGTCGCCCGCGTGCACGAGGACGTTGCTCTTGTGCACGAGCGTCAGGTGGTGACGAGGGCGACGACGGGCGAGGTCGAACGCGTACCGCACGACGCGCTCCACGCCGAACGCGGTGTTGAGGCTCACCTCGGTCGCGATCTCGGCCGGGGTGCCCTTGCGGATCACTCCGCCGTTGCCGACGTACGGCCCCTCGGTGCCCTCGCGGACCACGACGAAGTCGACCTCGCCGGGATCGGCGAGGGGGGAGGCGACGTCCGGGTAGACGCGCGTCGGTCGGAGGTTCACGTAGTGCTCGAAGGCGAACCGGAGGCGCAGGAGGAGACCGCGCTCGATGATCCCGCCCGCGAGCCGCGGATCGCGGGGGTCACCCCCGACCGCGCCGAGCAGGATCGCGTCGTGCCGGGCGATCGCGGCGAGGTCGTCGTCGGTCAGGACCTCCCCCGTCTCGAGGTAGTGCCCGGCCCCGAGGGTGTACTCGGTCCGTCGGACCGCGTCGGGCCCGACCGCGGCGTCAAGGACCTTGAGGGCCTCCTCGACGACCTCGGGGCCGATGCCGTCGCCACGGATCACGGCGAGGTCGATGGTGTCCGTCATGCGGGGCCTCCTGGTCGTGCGACCGCGGTCACAGGGTGATGTCGATCTCGCGCAGCGACTCGGCGTCGATCGCGGCACGGACGCGCTCGAGGATCGGGCTCGGCACGGGCGAGTCCACGGTGAGGACGCTCAGCGCCTGGCCGCCAGCGGCACGCCGGGCGATCTGCATCGCCGCGATGTTGATGCCCGCCTCCCCGAACTCCTTGCCGTACACCGCGACGATCCCCGGACGGTCTGTGTAGACCATGACGACGTGGTGCTGCGCGAGCGGGACCTCGATGTCGTAGCCGTTGACCTCGACGAGCTTGGCCACTTGCTTCGGACCCGTCAGGGTCCCCGAGACGCTGATCGCCGGACCGCCGGACTGGGCGCCGCGGATGGTCAGCACGTTGCGGTACTCGGCGGTGGCGGGGTCCGTGATGAGCCGCACCGTGATCCCGCGCTGCTCGGCGAGGAGCGGCGCGTTCACGTAGCTCACCTGCTCGCTGACGATGTTCGTGAAGATGCCCTTGAGCGCCGCGAGCCGGAGGACGCTCACGTCGAACCCGGCGAGCTCGCCGTGCACCTCGACGTCGACACTCGTGATCGAGGTGTCGGCGAGGCTCGCGAACACCTGCCCGAGCTGCTCCACGAGTGGGATGCCGGGTCGCACGTAGGGGTCGATGACACCGCCGGCGACGTTGACCGCGTCCGGCACCAGCTCGCCGCCGAGTGCGAGTCGGACGCTCTTCGCGACCGAGACGCCCGCCTTCTCCTGGGCCTCGTCCGTCGAGGCCCCGAGGTGCGGTGTGACGACGACGTTCGGCAGCGCGGTCAGGGCGTCGTCGGTCGGCGGCTCGGTGACGAAGACGTCGAGGCCAGCGCCGGCGATGGTGTTCGCGGTGAGCGCGCGCCGCAGGGCGGCCTCGTCGATCAGGCCGCCGCGGGCGACGTTGACGACGAACGCGGTCGGCTTCATGAGGGCGAGCTGGTCGTCCGAGATCATCCCGACGGTCTCGGGGGTCTTCGGCATGTGAATCGTCACGAAGTCGCTCCGGCGGAGGAGGTCCTCGAGCGACACGAGCTCGACGCCGAGCTGCTGCGCGCGGGCCGGGGTGACGTACGGGTCGTAGGCGATCACGGAGACGCCGAAGGCCTGCAGCCGTGCGGTGATGAGGGCGCCGATGCGACCGAGGCCGATGATGCCGACGGTCTTCTCGTAGAGCTCGACACCCGTGTAGGCGGAACGCTTCCACGCCCCCTGCGACAGCGATGCGTGGGCCGCTGGGATGTGCCGGGCGAGGCTGAGGATGTGACCGACCGTGAGCTCGGCCGCCGAGATGATGTTCGACGTCGGCGCGTTCACCACCATGACCCCGGCAGCCGTGGCGGCCTTGATGTCGACGTTGTCGAGACCCACCCCGGCGCGGGCGACGACCTGCAGGTGCGGCGCAGCAGCGATCGCCTCGGCGTCGACCTTGGTGGCGGATCGGACGAGGATCGCGTTCGCGTCGGCCAGCGCGGCGAGGAGCGCGGGGCGGTCGGTGCCGTCCACGTTCCGGACGTCGAAGTCGGGCCCGAGAGCCTCGACGGTCGCTGGTGAGAGTTCTTCGGCGATCAGGACGACCGGCTTTGCCACAGGTGGGTTCCTTCGGGGAGGGGGCGGTGGGGTCGCGACGCGGGACGACGCGCATCCCATGCTATCGACGGGCCGAACGCGTTACGACGGGTGTCAGCCGCCCACGCGCAGCGTCGCGGAGACGTACTGGAGGACGTCGAACCAGAGCGCCGCGACCGCGCAGAACGCCGCGAGGAACACGACGACCGTCCGGACGAGGTCCGTGCGCCGAGTGACGAACCACGCCACCGCGTACAGGACGGGTGCGATGGCGACGTCGATGACGAGGGCCACCCAGGGCACGCTCGTCTGCAGTGCATCGCCCCCGTTGCGCCGGAGGAACGCGTTGTTCGCCGAGAGGGTGGTCGTCACGCCCACGAAGTTGCCGATCGCCTGCCACAGCACGTACGCGAACAGGACGGCGGCGACGACCCACACCACGACCTTGCCGAGCGTCACGCCCGTGGTGTCCGGAACGGCCGACGACGACGTGTCGTCCGAGGGCACCGCGCTCACCCGAAGCTCCTCGTCAGGACGAACGGCCACGGGAACAGCACGAGCGCCCCCGCGACGAGCCAGAGGACCCGCGTCCGCGGACGCCGGCCCTGCCCGAGCCACAGGGTGGCCGCGAACCACAGGGCCGGGGCCATGATCGCGAGGACCCGGAGGCCCTCGGAGAAGACGGCCGCCGCGGACGTGCCGGGATCGACCGGCAACGCGCCCGCACTGACGAGCCACGCCACCGTGTACAGCAGGTACACCCCACCGAGGACGCCCAGACCGACGAGCGATCCGGACGCGAGGGGCTCGTCACCGGTGCGGGCCCGCGGCGCCCTCGGTGCGCGGAGTTCGTTGGCCGGTGCATCGACGTAGGTGGCGTCCTGCTCCGCACCCCAGCTCAGGGCCTCGGCGTCGTCGTGGTCCGCACCGCCGTCCGGCGGGGACCCGACGTCCTTCGGGGTGGTCATGACTCCAGTGTAGAAGCGACCACCGAACGGACCGCCGGGAACAGGGGGTGGCTCTCCATGAGTCCCGTGAGGATCTCGGTGAGGGCGTGGGCGGTCGCCCCGGACCGCAGCAGCGCGTGCAGCTCGAACGACTCCGGGTCGTCGGGGTCGTCGAACTCGAGGGCGACCCGGACGGCGCCGAGCAGGTGGTCGACCGGCATGCCGCGTTCCGCCAGCTGCGCGGCGGGACCGATGAAGCGCTCACGACGCCCGAGTTTGCGGAGCGGGTTGCGTCCGACCCGCGCCGTCGTGTCCGGGAGGAGTGGGTTGGCGATGCGGACGAGGTTCGCCTGGACGTACCGGCGGTGCTCCTCCGGGTCGAAACCGTGCTTCGCGACGAGCAACGCGGTGGTCTCGTCGAGGACGCCGTCGACCTCGGCCCGGACCAGGTCGTCCTCGAGGGCCTCGCGGATGAGCCGGATCCCGCGGACGAAGCCGTGGTAGGCCGCGGTCGCGTGGGCGGTGTTCACCGTGTAGAGCTTGCGCTCCACGAACGGCTGCAGGTCGTCCACCCACGTGACGCCCTGGATCGCCGGGGGCTCGGCGTCGACGCCGGAGAACGGCGTCCGCTCGATGACCCACTCGTAGAAGGGCTCGAGGACGACGTCGAGGCCGCCGGACTGTCCGAGCACGCCGGTCTGCTCCGGCACGATGCGGTCGATCGCGCAGTTCGCGAACACCGCGTCGATGTCGTGGTCCTCGAGGGCGGGCGATCGCCGGACGCTCGCGTGCAACGAGTCGGTGGCGTTGATGGCGTTCTCGCATGCCACGACGGTGACCACGCCCGCTCCGGCCGGCCGCGCGGCCAGTCCCTCGGCGATGAACGGCGCCACGAGGGGCAGTGTCCGCGCGCCGACCGCGGTCGTGACGACGTCCGCGCCGGCGATCGCCTCGACCACGCGGTCGCGCTCGCGCTTGCTGTTGAGGGCGGCGAAGCCCTCGACCACGCGGTCGATGGGGTCGTCACCGACCTCGTGGACGACGAAGCGGCCGGACTCGTTCAGGGCGCGGACGACGCGGTCATCGACGTCGACGAAGGTGAGGTCGTACCCGCTGGCTGCGAGGAACTGGCCCACGAATCCGCGCCCGATCTTGCCGGCGCCGATGTGGACCGCACGTCTCGTCACCGCCATTCGAGCATCTTCCCATGCCGGGAGGCCGCGACTGACCACGACGGACGACCCAGCGGCTGCGATCGGTGCGCCGAGGACGCCGGCCGGAGGGCGGCGTGAGCGGGGGTGCTGGAGGAGAGGAGCTGCATGTCGTTCGGGTCACGTCGCGAGGCGACGGTGCGCGTGGTGCGCACCGTCGCCTCCTCGTCGAGTGCTGGCAGGAGCCTAGCGGGCGGCCGAGCCGTCGACGTAGTCGCTGTCGGTCTGCTTCCACGCGAAGAGCTTGCGCAGCTCGCGACCGGTCGCCTCGATGGGGTGCCCCTCGCCCTTCTCGCGCAGCGCCGTGAACTCCGGCGCACCGGCGTCCTGGTCCTCGATGAAGCGCTTGGCGAAGGTGCCGTCCTGGATGTCGGCGAGGACCGCCTTCATGTTCTCCTTGACGTGCGGGTCGATCACGCGCGGGCCCGAGACGTAGTCCCCGAACTCGGCCGTGTCCGAGATGGACCAGCGCTGCTTGGTGAGCCCGCCCTCCCAGATGAGGTCGACGATGAGCTTGAGTTCGTGCAGGACCTCGAAGTAGGCGATCTGGGGCTGGTAGCCCGCCTCGACGAGGGTCTCGAACCCGTACTGGATGAGCTGCGAGGTGCCACCGCAGAGGACGGCCTGTTCGCCGAACAGGTCGGTCTCGGTCTCCTCCGTGAACGTCGTCTTGATGCCGCCGGACCGCAGACCGCCGATGGCCTTGCTGTAGCTCCAGGCGAGGTCCCACGCCTGGCCCGAGGCGTCGACCTCGACCGCGACGATCACGGGCACGCCCCGGCCGGCCTCGTACTCACGGCGCACCGTGTGGCCCGGGCCCTTCGGCGCGACGAGCACGACGTCGACGCCCTCGGGCGCCTGGATGTAGCCGAAGCGGATGTTGAAGCCGTGCCCGAACACGAGCGCCTTGCCGTCGGTCAGGTTCGGCTGGATCTCGTCCGCGTACACGTGCCGCTGCACCTGGTCCGGCGTCAGGATGACGATGACGTCGCCCCAGGCGGTCGCCTCGGCCGGGGTGTGCACGGTGAACCCGGCCTCCTCGGCCTTGCTGCGGCTCTTGGAGCCCTCCTGCAGGCCGATGACGACCTCGACGCCCGAGTCGCGGAGGTTGAGCGCGTGCGCGTGGCCCTGCGAGCCGTAGCCGATGACCGCGACCTTCTTGCCCTGGATGAGCGAGAGGTCGGCGTCGGCGTCGTAGACGATGTCAGTCACGGTGGTGGTTCTCCTTGTCGGTTCGGTGTGTCCGGTCCGGGGGTCCGCGGTGTGCCGCCCCGGGGTCATGTCGACTACGCGCGGGGGACGCGGTCGGTGATGCTCTTCGGGCCTCGGCCCATGCCGAGGAGGCCCGCCCGCGCGAGCTCCTTGATGCCGTACGGCTCCAGCACGCGCAGGATCGCCTGGATCTTGCCGGGGTCACCCGTGACCTCGATCACCAGGGAATCGGTCGCGACGTCGACGACGCGCGCCCGGAACAGGTTGACGGCCTCGAGTACCTGGGAGCGCGTCTGGTTGTCCACCCGGACCTTGACGAGCATGTGCTCCCGCTGCACGGACTGCGAGAACTCGAGCTCGACGATCTTGATGACGTTGACGAGCTTGTTCAACTGCTTCGTCACCTGTTCGAGCGGCAGGTCCTCGACGTCGACCACGACGGTGATGCGGGACAACCCCTCGACCTCGGTGGACCCCACCGCGAGGGACTCGATGTTGAACCCGCGCCGTGCGAACAGGCCGGCGACGCGCGTGAGCAGACCCGGCTTGTCCTCGACGAGGAGGGACAGGACGTGGCTCATGCGGGCCTCCCGGTCATGTCGGCGTCCTCGTCGTCCCAGCTCGGGGCGAGGTCGCGTGCGTGCTGGATCGCGGAGTTGCTGACCCCCTGCGGCACCATCGGCCACACCATGGAGTCGCGGCTGACGACGAAGTCGATGACCACGGGCCGGTCGTTCGTGGCGAGGGCGAGCCGGATCGCGTCGTCGATCTCGTCCTCGCGCTCGACGCGGATGCCGAGCGCACCGTAGGCGTCGGCGAGCTTGACGAAGTCCGGTACCCGTCGGGACGCGTGCCCCGTCTCGAGGTCGGTGAAGGAGTGCCGGCCGTCGTAGAACAGCGTCTGCCACTGTCGCACCATGCCGAGCGACGAGTTGTTGATGATCGCGACCTTGATCGGGATGTCGTTGATGACGCAGGTCGCGAGCTCCTGGTTCGTCATCTGGAAACAGCCGTCGCCGTCGATGGCCCACACGACGCGGTCGGGCTGCGAGACCTTCGCGCCCATGGCGGCGGGGACCGAGTAGCCCATCGTCCCCGCGCCGCCCGAGTTGAGCCAGGCATGGGGGCGCTCGTACTGGATGAACTGCGCCGACCACATCTGGTGCTGACCGACCCCGGCCACGTACACGCCTTCCGGCCCGGTGAGCTCGCCGATGCGGCGGATGACGGCCTGTGGCGCGAGGAGGCCGTCCTGCGGGGCGGCGTACCCGAGCGGGAACTGCTCACGGAGCCGTCCGAGGCGCTCCCACCAGGCGTCGAGGGACGCGCGGTCGGCGACGGGGACGTCCTGCCACGCGGCCAGGAGGTCGGTGAGGACCTCTTTCGCGTCGCCCACGATCGGGACGTCGGCGAACCGGATCTTCGAGATCTCGGCGGGATCGATGTCGACGTGCACCACCTTGGCGTCCGGCGCGAACTCGTCGATCTTGCCCGTGACGCGGTCGTCGAACCGGGCCCCGAGCGCGACGATGAGGTCGCTCTCCTGCAGTCCGAGCACCGCCGGGACCGTGCCGTGCATCCCCGGCATCCCGAGGTGCTGCGGGTGCGAGTCGGGGAACGCCCCGCGAGCCATGAGGGTCGTGACCACCGGGACGTGCGTGGCCTCGGCGAGTCGCAGCAACTCCGCCGACGCACCGGACCGGATGACGCCGCCGCCCACGTAGAACACGGGCTTGCTCGACTCGGCGATGAGCTGCGCCGCGGCCGCGATCTGCTTGCCGTGCGCCTTGGTCACCGGGCGGTACCCCGGCAGGTCGACCCGCGGGGGCCAGACGAACGGCGCCGAGTTCTGCTGGGCGTCCTTCGTGATGTCGACGAGCACCGGACCGGGACGTCCCGTCGTCGCGATCTGGTACGCCGCGGCCAGCGTGCTCGGGATGTCCTCGGGCTTCGTGACGAGGAACGAGTGCTTCGTGATCGGCATCGTGATGCCGACGATGTCGGCCTCCTGGAAGGCGTCCGTCCCCATGAGCGTCGAGAACACCTGACCGGTGATCGCGATGAACGGAACTGAGTCCATGTAGGCGTCCGCGATGGCGGTGACGAGGTTCGTCGCGCCCGGACCCGACGTCGCGATCGCGACCCCGACCCTCCCGGACGCCGCCGCGTAGCCCTCGGCCGCGTGGCCGGCGCCCTGCTCGTGGCGGACGAGGACGTGGCGGATGGCCGTCGAGGCCATGAGCTCGTCGTAGAACGGGATGATCGCGCCGCCCGGCAGCCCGAAGACGTCGGTGATGCCGAGGTGTTCGAGGGACCGCAGGACCGCGCCGGAGCCGGTCAGGACCTCGGGTGCGCGCCGCGTCCCCGCGGCGGAGAGCGGAGTGGCTTCCGTGGGCATGGCACTTCCTCTGGTGTGGAGCGGCGCGGTCCGCGGGGACGGCGCCGCCGTCGTGGTGCGAGGGTGGAGGTCGGCGCTCAGCCCGTGACCGCGCCCTGGGCGGCGGACCGGACGAGCTTCGCGTACTTCGCGAGGACACCGCGGGTGTACCGCGGGGGAAGCGGTGCCCAGCCGTCGTGGCGGGCCTCCAGCTCGGCAGGGTCGACCAGTAGGTCGAGCGTGCGAGCGGCGATGTCGACGCGGATCTGGTCGCCATCGCGCACGAAGGCGATGGGACCTGCGTCCACTGCCTCCGGTGCAATGTGGCCGATGCACAGGCCGGTTGTGCCGCCCGAGAATCGTCCGTCGGTCAAGAGTAGTACATCCTTGCCGAGGCCCGCGCCCTTGATGGCGGCGGTGATCGCGAGCATCTCGCGCATGCCCGGGCCGCCCTTCGGGCCCTCGTAGCGGATGACGACGACGTCGCCCTTGCCGATCCGGCCCTCGGTCAGGGCGTCCATGGCGGCCCGCTCCCGGTCGAACACGCGGGCGGGGCCCTGGAAGACCTCGGCGTCGAAGCCGGCCGTCTTGACGACCGCGCCCTCGGGCGCGAACGAGCCCTGGAGGATCGTCAGGCCACCCGTGGCGTGGATCGGGTCGTCGAGCTTGCGCATGACCTTGCCGTCGAGCTCCGGCGGATCGATCTCGGCGAGGTTCTCGGCGAGGGTCTTCCCCGTGACCGTCAGGCAGTCCCCGTGCAGCAGACCCGCGTCGAGGAGCGCCTTCATCACGACGGGGATGCCGCCGTTGCGGTCGACGTCCACCATGACGTACTGGCCGAAGGGCTTCATGTCGGCGATGTGCGGGACCTTCGCGCCGATGCGGTTGAAGTCGTCGAGGGTCAGCTCGACCTCGGCCTCGTGCGCGATCGCGAGCAGGTGCAGGACGGCGTTCGTCGAGCCGCCGAGCGCCATGAGCACGGTGATCGCGTTCTCGAAGGCCTCACGGGTGAGGATCTGCCGTGCGGTGATGCCGAGGCGGAGCATCTCGACCACGGCCTCGCCGGAGCGGTGCGCGTAGTAGTCCCGACGACGGTCGGCCGACGGCGGCGCAGCCGACCCGGGGAGGCTCATGCCGAGGGCCTCGGCGAGGGACGCCATCGTGTTGGCGGTGTACATCCCGCCACAGGCGCCCTCGCCCGGGACGATCGCACACTCGATCTTCTTCAGCTCTTCCTCGGTCATGGTGCCCGCCTTGCAGGCCCCCACACCCTCGAAGGAGTCGATGATCGTGACCTGCTTCTCCGAGCCGTCGGCCTGCTTGACGTAGCCGGGCATGACGGAACCGGCGTAGAGGAACACGCTCGCCAGGTCGAGCCGGGCCGCCGCCATGAGCATGCCGGGGAGCGACTTGTCGCAGCCGGCGAGGAGGACCGTGCCGTCGAGGCGCTCCGCGTTCACCACGGTCTCGACGCTGTCGGCGATGACCTCGCGCGAGACGAGCGAGAAGTGCATGCCCTCGTGGCCCATCGAGATGCCGTCGGACACCGAGATCGTGCCGAACTGCAGCGGGTACCCGCCGCCGCCGTGCACGCCCTCCTTCGCCCCCTGCGCCAGACGGTCGAGGGAGAGGTTGCAGGGGGTGATCTCGTTCCAGGACGAGGCGATGCCGATCTGAGGCTTGTCCCAGTCCGCGTCGCCCATGCCGACCGCCCGGAGCATGCCACGCGAGGTGGTGGCTTCGATCCCGTCGGTGACAGCACGGCTGCGGGGCTTGACGTCGATATCAGGCATGGAGCGAGTCTAGATGCAGTTGGTACACCAACCGGACGCGGGGCCGAGCGCGAGCGGACGGGAGCGTCAGCGGAAGGCGCGGGCGCGCGCCAGCGCCTGCAGCACGGGCGTCAGGGCAGCAGGGTCGGCGACGCGGTGCGCCGCGCGGGTCTCCCCCGGCCCGACCTTGATGCCGACGTCACCGGCGTCCTGGTCGAGCGCCCGGAAGCCGTCCTCGTCGGTGACGTCGTCGCCCGCGAACAGGACGCGGTCGGCGTCGAGGAGCGCACGCAGCCGCTCGACGGCGTCGCCCTTCGTGACGTCGCGCACCGCGAACTCGAGGATGTCCTTACCATCGCGCATGTGGACGTCGGGGAACGCCGCGAGCACCGTCGCCCGGGCGTCCTCCACGGCCGCTCGGGCCTCGGCCGGACCGACGCGACGCGTGTGCACCCCGAGGCCCGCGGGCTTGTGCTCGATGTGAACACCGGGATGGCGTTCGGCGACCGCATCGAGGAGCGCGCCGATCCGATCCACGGCCGCGAGTTCGTCGGGCGACAGCGCGGCCTCGTCGTGGCCGTCCACCCGCCACTCGACGCCGTGCGACCCGACGAGGGACATGCCGTCGGGAGCGTGCGTCACCCGCGCCAACCCCGCGAGCGGGCGGCCCGAGACGAGGACGACGTGGGTGTCGCGTGCGCGGTCGAGGGTGAGCGCCGCGGCCCAGGAGCCCGGCAGAGCCGCCACCGCTGCCGGATCGTCCGCGAAGGGCGCGAGGGTGCCGTCGAAGTCGAGGGCGACGAGCAGTGACCGCGCCCCACCCAGCCGCTCGATCGCGCTGTCGAGCGAGGAGGCCTCAGGCATCACGCGCCTCCACCGGCGTGCTCTGCGCGAGTTCGTCGACGTGCTCGTCACCGGGGTCGGTCGCCTCGGGGTCGATGCCGCCGCCCGGCGCGTGCCGGTCGAGTGCCTCGATGAAGGACCGCGACCACCGCGCGACGTCGTTGTCCCGCACGCGCTTGCGCAGGGCGCGCATGCGGGTCGCGCGCTCGCGCTGTGGCATCTGCATCGCGCGCACGATGGCGTCCTTGAGCGCGCCGATGTCGTGCGGGTTGACGAGCAGGGCCTGGCGGAGCTCGTCGGCGGCGCCGGCGAACTCGGACAGGATGAGCACGCCCTGGTTGTCGAACCGGCTCGCCACGTACTCCTTGGCGACCAGGTTCATGCCGTCGCGGAGCGCCGTGACGAGCATGACGTCGGCGGCGAGGTAGAGCGCCACCATCTCCTCGCGCGGGTAGCCATGGTGGAGGTAGCTGATCGGCTGGTGGCTGATCGTGCCGAGGTCGCCGTTGATGCGCCCGACCGTGAGCTCGATCTCGTCGCGGAGTGCCTTGTAGGTGTCGACGCGCTCGCGGCTCGGGCTCGCGACCTGCACGAGGGTGGCGTCCTCGACGTCGATGCGGCCGTCCTCGAGGAGCTCGCCGAAGGCCTTGATGCGGTGTCCGATGCCCTTGGTGTAATCGAGCCGGTCGACGCCGAGCAGGACCGTCTTCGGGTTGCCGAGTCCTTCGCGGATCTCGCGGGCACGGGCCTGGACCTCGGGCCGTCGGGCGATGTCCTCGTAGCTCTCGGCGTCGATCGAGATCGGGAAGTGCCGTGCCTCGACGTGCCGGACGGTGATGCCCCGTCGCGAGCGCGGGGCGTCCGGGTCGTCCACCGGGACGTCGACGATCGCACCCTTGGTCGTGTGGCCCTTGATGTGGCGCACGGCGCGGAGGAAGTTCGAGGCGTCGTCGTACCGCTGGAACCCGATGACGTCGGCGCCGAGCAGGCCGTCGATGATCTGCGACCGCCAGGGCAGCTGCGCGTAGATCCCGACCGGCGGGAACGGGATGTGGTTGAAGAAGCCGATCGTGACGTCGGGACGGAGTTCGCGGATGAGCTGCGGGACGAGCTGCAGCTGGTAGTCCTGCACCCACACGACGGCGTCCTGGTCGGCGACCGCCGCCGCGGCCTCGGCGAACCGCTGGTTCACCCGCCGGTACGCGTTCCACCAGTCGCGGTGGTACGTCGGCTGCTCGATGACGTCGTGGTACAGCGGCCAGAGGGTGTCGTTGCTGAAGCCCTCGTAGTACTCCTCGATCTCGGCGTCGGACAGCGGCACCGGCACGATGTGGATGCCGTCGTTCTCGAAGGGGTCGAGGTCGACGTCGGGCTGGCCCGCCCAACCGACCCACGCGCCGTCGTTCGCGCGCATCACCGGTTCGAGCGCGGTGACGAGCCCGCCCGGCGAGTGCCGCCACCCCTCGGTCCCGTCCTCGTCGACCACGCGGTCCACGGGGAGGCGGTTCGACACCACGACGAAGCCGAACCGGTCCGTCGAGGCCGTCCGGTCTGGGGTCGGCGTCGTGTCGGTGGGCTCGGCTTCCGGGGGGACTGCGGACATTGGTGCGGGCTCTCCGTTCTGGTCCCGCCGACCGGCGACGGGAGGCGCCGGACGTCGCACGGGCGCGGGAGGCGCTCGGCACCCGTCGCGGCGGCGGGCCGGTCCAGGCTAGCAGCGGGCATCCAGGCTGCCCGGGGCGGACGTCGGGCCGATGGAGCCGGGGCGGCGGGGTGGACGAGGGGCGAGGGACGTCACCGCAGCAGCGCGGCCGTCCGCCGCGCGGCGTCGACGAGCGCGTGCCCGTACGACCGCCCGTAGCCGGCCGCGTGCACCGCGAGCGGGTGCAGCTGGTGCAGCGGGATCCGCTCCCGCCAGCCGGGACGGAGGGGCCGGTGCTCCTGGTACCCCGCCACGACCTCGTCGAGGTACGGGCAGCCGAAGAGGTCGAGCATCGCGAGGTCGGTCTCGCGGTGCCCGCCGTGCGCCGCGGGGTCGATGAGCACGACACCGCCCGGCGTGAAGACGACGTTGCCGTTCCAGAGGTCGCCGTGCAGTCGCGCGGGCATGTCGTCGTCGTCGAGCGCCCCGTCCGCGACGGCCTCGAGCACCCTGCCGACGGCGGCGTGCTCGTCATCCGTGACACTGCCCGCCGCGCGTGCCAGGTCGAGGAACGGTGCAACGCGCTGCTCCGCGTAGAAGCGCCCCCACGACGACGACGGCCGGCAGGACTGCGGCCGCTTGCCGATGAAGGTCGGGCCGTCCCACCCCTCGGGCGGCGCACCGAACGCCGCGGCGCCGGCGTCGTGCGTGCGGGCGAGGTCGTGGCCGAACCGGCGAGCGGCACCGGGCGTGGGCCGGACGTCGGACAGCTCCTCGAGGTCGATGTGGCGCCGTCCGACGTCGAGCACGGCCGCGACCGCGACGCCGCCAGCGGCCCCGAGCCACGTCAGTCCCGCCGCCTCCGCCGCGAAGAAGCCGTCGGGAGCGTCGGACCGCCGTTTCGTGAACACCGCCATGCGCCCAGCCTGGCCCGTCCCGGCGACCGACGCGGGCCTCCCGGTCGACACGGGTCTCGCCGTGGGCCCGGACGCGCCAGGCACCGGGCCGCACGTGGGCCTCAGTACGATGACCGGCATGGTGCGGACGCGGATGTGGCGGAACGGGACGGTCGCGGCCGAGGACTTCCCGGTGGAGGACGTGTCCGACCACCTCGAGCGTCCTGACGAGGTGGTGTGGGTCGACTTCACGGACCCGACGGCCGACGAGCTGGCGCGCATCGAGGACGAACTCGGCATCCACGCGCTCGCGAGCGAGGACGCACTCGAGCCGGGGCAACGGCCGAAGCTCGACCGGTACCACGGCGCCCTGTTCCTGGTGGCGTACGACGTGACGTGCTCGCGCGGCGGCACCGACCTGGTGACGCACGAGGTCAAGGCGTTCGTCACCGAACGCGCCGTCGTCACCATGCACGCGCCGGGCTTCGACGCGCAGGAGTTCGTGCGCCGCTGGGACGCCAACGACGACCTGGCCGGCCACGGTGCCGCGTTCCTCGTGTGGGGCGTCCTCGACGTGCTCGCGGACCACGCCACCGCGACGGTCGAACAGCTCGAGGACCTCATCGACCACCTGGAGGACGACCTGTTCGAGGTGTCCGCGCAGACGTCCCACATCCAGCGGCGGTCGTTCGCGCTGCGGAAGGCGCTCGGGACCCTGCGGCGGCTCGTCGGGCCGCAGCGCGAGGTGATCCAGACCCTCGTCCGTGATGACGCGACGCAGGTCAGCGACGGACTGCGACCGTACTACCGCGACGTGGCAGACCACATCACGTCGGCCACGGAGCAGGTCGACCAGCTCCGTGAGTCGGTGTCGAGCGTGCTCGAGACGAACCTCAACCTCGCGTCGAACCGCATGAACCTGGTCATGAAGAAGGTGACGAGTTGGGCGGCGATCATCGCGATCCCGACCGCCATCACCGGGTGGTTCGGGCAGAACATCAAGTTCCCCGGCGAGGGCGCCTGGTCCGGGCTCGTCGCGTCCGCCGTGCTCATCGTCGTGTCCTCGGTCGCGCTGTACACCGTGTTCCGTCGGCGCGACTGGCTCTGACGCCGACGACGGCAGGACCGGCCCACGCCGACGGTGCCACCGGTGCTCAGCGGGCGACGAGGACCGCCGCGACGCCCGCCACGACGGTGAGCGGGGCGACGACGCAGCCGAGCGCCGCGTAGCGACCCCACGACAGCGCGATGCCCTCGGCGCGGAGCCGTGCGTGCCAGAGCAGCGTGGCGAGCGACGCCCACGGCGTCACGAGGCACCCGGCGTTCACTCCGACGAGGAGCGCCGCGTACCGCACGGCCGCGTTGCCCGCCGCCGGCTCGAGCACGAGGTACGCGGGGAGGTTGTCGATCCCGTTCGCCGCGAGCGCACCCGCGCCCGCGAGCCCCAGCAGGGACCCGAAGCCGTCACCGCCGTGCAGCGCCCGGACGAGCGGATCGGTGGAGCCGACTGCGTGCAGGGTCTCGACGGCGACGAACAACCCCGCTGCGAGGACGAGCGGCTGCCACGGAACACGAGCGGGGCGGAGCACGTCGGGTCGGCGGACGGCGGCGACCACCACGAGGACCGCGGCCGCGGCGAGCGCCGCGACCCACACGGTGACGCCGGCGGTCAGCGCCACGACGAGGGCCGCGAGGACCGCGGAGGCCGCGACGAAGAACACGCGGTCCTCCGGTCGGCGCACGGGCGGGGGCGCGTACCCGCCGCGCAGCCGGTGACGGAACACGACGAGCAGCACGACGCACGGCACGAGGACCCCCGCGAGCGCCGGCAGCGCCATGAGCCCCGCGAACGCCGGCGGCCCCGCCAGTCCGATGCGCGAGACGGCGAGCAGGTTCGTGAGGTTCGACACCGGTAGGAGCAACGACGCGGTGTTCGCCAGCCACACGGTCGTGAGCGCGAAGGGCATCGGCGGCAGCTGGACCCGCCGAGCGAGGGCGATGACGATGGGGGTCAGGAGCACCGCGGTCGTGTCGATCGAGAGGAACACCGTGCACACGACCGCGAGCACGACGACGGCTGCCCAGAGCCCGAGGGTCCGGCCACGCCCGACCCGGGCCGCGAGGTCGGCCAGCCGGTCGAACACGCCCGCGTCCGCCGCGAGTTCGGCGACGATCGTGAGGCCCAGCACGAACGCCAGGACCGGGACCACCCGGTCGGCCAGCGCGAGGAGCGTGGGCACGGGCAGGACACCGACCACGACGCACACCGCTCCGGCGACGAGGAGCAGCGCCCCGATCGCGGCCTGACGCACGGGGCCTCCTGGTTCGTCCTGATCACCGTCCGCTGCGGACGGCGCTCCACCATACCCACGGGTAGCGTGGCCTGGAACGACACCAGGAGGCACACGTGCGGAAGTTCTTGTTCAACGGATCGGTGCTCAGCGCGCTCTTCAGCGGGTGGAGCGTCCTGCAGACGACGCGGAAGGGACCGCGCGACTGGCGCCTCGCCCTGACGTGGGTCGCGTGGCTCGCCACGACGATCGTCGCGGTCGGCACCGTCATCGAGGACGACCGGATGATCAAGGGCCGGCAGCAGGTCCGCTAGCGTCCCGCGGGTCGTGGGGCGCCCGCCGACGCTGCCACGCGGCGTCGGCGGGCGGGATCTGGTCCGGCCGGATGCCGGAGGTCTGGATCGGTCCCGTGAAGAGCGCGGCGCGGTCGCTGCCCTCGTCGCCCCCGAACAGGGCGGAGCTCGTGGCGGTGGACGGCTCGCGCCGCGACCGCGGTCGGTCCGGCGTCGGGTCGACCATCATGACCCGTTGCAGCGGCAGCGCATCGGGGTGCGTGCGCTGGATCCAGGCGATCATCTCCTCGCGGACGTAGCAGCGGAGGTCGAACAGGCCGGGTGCGTCGTGCGCCGTCACGAGGATCCGCACGTGTACGAGCCCGTTCACGGCGTCGGTGACCTGCAGGACCTTGGTGCGCCCGTCCCAGAGGTCCGTCGTCACCAGGATCCGGTCGAGCTCCGTCCGCATCTGGCCCGGACTCACCCGCCAGTCGAGGTCGAAGTCGACGCTCCCGAGGAGCTCGCTGCTCGTCCTGGTCCAGTTCTCGAACGGCGTCGTCGTGAAGTACGTCGAGGGCAGCATGAAGCGCCGGTCGTCCCACAGGTGCACGACGACGTAGGTGAGCGTGATCTCCTCGATCCGGCCCCACTGCTGCTCGACCACCACGACGTCGTCGACCCGGACCGCGCCCGAGAACGCGAGCTGCATGCCCGCGAACACGTTGCCGAGGGTGGACTGCGCCGCGATGCCGGCGATGACACTGATGAGGCCCGCGCTCGCGAGCACGCTCGCGCCGGCCGCCTCGATCCCCCGGAACGTCAGGAGGATGGAGCCGACGGCGATGACGACGACCACGACGACGGTGAGCCGCCGGATGATGAGCACCTGCGTGCGGATCCGCCGCGCGACGCGATTGTCGGGGACGTCCACGCGGTAGCGGTGCAGACCGAGGTCCTCGAGGAAGATCGCGAGCTCGCACGCCAGCCAGGCACCCGCCGCGATGGTCACGATGAGGAACCCGTGGGTGACGTCGTCCCGCCACGGGTACAGCCGGGCGTCCGGCCGGATGGAGGACGCGAACGCGGTCCAGAGGAACGCGACGAGCAGCACCGTCCGGGTCGGGTGCTTCGTGCGGCGCGACAGCACGGCCGCCCATCGGCCTCGGCGTGCGAGGGCTCGGAACACCAGGTGGAGGACGAGCGCCGTCGCCGCGGTCAGGAGCAGCGCGAACCCGACGGCGACGAGGAGACGGATGAGCGGTGCCATCCCTCCATGGAACCACGCTGACACGTGGCGACGGCTGGACGACGACCGTCGCGCAACCGTCGCTGCCCCCCTGGGCCGGGAGCACGTCCGGCAGCTCGTCGGTACGGTGGCGGGATGACCGCGCAGGACCACAGCGACACCGGACGGCCACCAGCGAACGACACCGGACGGGCGTCCGGCAACGACTTCGCCCACGAGCAGGAGGGGTTCCAGCACGGCCTGAAGCCCCGGCAGCTCCAGATGATCGCCATCGGCGGAGCGATCGGCACGGGTCTGTTCCTCGGCGCCGGCGGTCGGCTGCACTCCGCCGGACCCGCGCTGGCGGTCGTCTACCTGGTCGCGGGGATCTTCGCGTTCTTCATCCTCCGCGCGCTCGGCGAGCTCGTGCTGCACCGTCCGTCGTCCGGCTCGTTCATCTCGTACGCGCGCGAGTTCTACGGCGAGAAGTTCGCATACGCGGCCGGGTGGATGTACTTCCTCAACTGGGCCATGACGTCGATCGTCGACACCACCGCCGTCGCCCTGTACCTGCACTACTGGGCGGGCACGCGCGCGATCCCGCAGTGGGCGCTCGCCCTGGTGGCCCTGCTCGTCGTGCTCGCCGCGAACCTCGTGGCGGTCAAGGTGTTCGGCGAACTCGAGTTCTGGTTCGCGCTCATCAAGGTCGCCGCGCTCGTGGCGTTCCTCGTGATCGCACTCATCTGGCTGTTCTTCGCGTTCCCGGTGCAGACCGGCGGCGCGAGCGTCCACACCGGCTTCTCGATCTGGGGCGACCACGGCGGCCTGTTCCCGACCGGGCTCCTGCCCGCGGTGCTCGTCGTGCAGGGCGTCGTGTTCGCCTACGCTGCGATCGAGCTCGTCGGGACGGCGTCCGGCGAGACGCAGGACACCGAGAAGGTGATCCCCCGGGCGATCAACTCGGTCGTGCTCCGGATCGCGGTGTTCTACGTCGGCTCGATCATCCTGCTGTCGCTGCTCCTGCCGTACACGTCCTACAAGGAGGGCGTCAGCCCCTTCGTCACGTTCTTCTCGTCCATCGGCAACCCGCAGGTCGGGCACGTCGTCGGATCCGTCATGAACTTCGTCGTGCTCACCGCAGCGCTGTCGTCTCTGAACGCCGGGCTGTACTCCACGGGCCGGGCGCTGCACTCGATGGGCATGAACGGCTCCGCGCCGAAATGGACGACGAAGATGTCGAAGGGCGGGGTGCCGTTCGCGGGCATCCTGCTCACGGCCTGCTTCACGCTCGCCGGGGTCGTGCTCAACCTGTTCGTGCCGAGTCAGGCGTTCGAGATCGTCCTCAACGTGTCGGCGCTCGGGATCGTCACCGCGTGGGGCACGATCATGCTCTGCCAGATGCGACTCCGGGTCTGGGCGAAGCAGGGCCTGGCGAAGGAGCCGACCTTCCGGCTCCCCGGCGCCCCGGTGACGTCCTGGCTGACGCTCGCGTTCCTGGTGTCCGTGCTCGTGCTCATGGCGATCGACTGGCCGATCGGCACGCTCACGATCGCGTCGCTCGTGGTGATCATCCCGCTGCTCGTGGTCGGGTGGTTCCTCCAGCGCGACCGGATCCTCCGCATCGCGTCGCTCCGGGAGGGCGTCACCGGTCCGTACCCGGTCACGGGACGCGACCCGCGCGCACAGGTCCGCCGCCGCGAGGACCGCTCCTAGCCGGCAGCGGCCGCGGCGACCAGTTCCACGACGGGACCGGCCTGCGCGAGTCGGTTCCGGTCCTCCCGGCCGAGGCGGTCGTCGGTCACGACCGTGTCGGCGACGTCGACCGGTCCGATCACGGCGAACCCGGTCCGGCCGAACTTGCTCGAGTCGGCCGCTGCGATCACGGCGTCGCTGACGGCACACCCCTTGCGCTTCACCGCGGCGTCGTCCGGGTCCCACTCCATGAACCCCGCCTCGAACGACACCGCGCTCGCCGTCATGACGAAGTGGTCGAAGCGGTGGAGGCCGAGGTAGTCGAGCGTGTCGGGGCCGATGAACGACTGCTCGCCGTGCCGCACCGCGCCGCCCGGCATCCGGAGCCGCACGGTCGGCGAGGACGCGAGCTGCGCCGCGATCCGCAGGGAGAGCGGGCACACGGTGACGACCCGGTCCGCGAGCGCCTCGGCGACGGCGAGGCCCGTCGAGCCCCCGTCCAGGAGGACCGTGTCTCCGTCCGCGACGAGCCCCGCGACCCGCGCGGCGATCGCTCGTTTGACCTCGACGTTGGTCTTCGCGCGTGCCGCGAACGGCGGCTCGTAGCCGCTCCCGACGGGGAGGGTCGCACCGCCGCGGACACGCTTGACGAGCCCTTCCGCGGCGAGTTCGTCGAGGTCGCGCCGGACCGTCATCTCCGTCACGGAGAGCAGTGCGCCGAGGGCCGCCACGTCGAGTCGGCCGTCTCGGCGCAGCACCTCGAGGATCGCCCCGTGACGCTGCTCCTTCGATGCACCGCCGCGGACGCTGCCACTCCCGCTCCCGCTCTTCACGCTCGCACTCTATCGAGGTCGAGAGCGAGATCGAACATGTGAACAGTGTGTTTCAACGGTTGTGCTGTTCGATCACGGAACGCTATGTTTCCGCTACTTGTTCATTCGAACTCTACATGTGTTCGTTCCCACGGTCATCGACGAGGAGACCCCGATGCGTTCCAGTCCCCGAACCACCCCGCCGAGGCGCCGACTGGCGGCGTCGGTGGCCTCCGCGGCCATCGGCCTGCTCGCGCTCACCGCATGCAGCAGCGGTGCGTCGTCGTCCGACGCGTCGGACGGCCGCATCCACCTGACCATGTACCAGCAGTGGGGCGGTGGACACGAGCAGGCCGTCCTCGACCGACTCATCGAGCGGTACGAGTCGCTGCATCCGCGCGTCGAAATCACCGAGACCCCCGTGACGAACAACGCGAAGATCCTCGCGTCGATCACCGGTGGGGACGCGCCCGACATCGTCGACCTGGGCAACTCGCTGCCGCTCGGCGGGTGGGCCGCGGCCGGCGCCCTGCAGCCACTGGACCGGTACATCAGGGCCTCCGGCCTCGACACGAGCACGTACATCCCCAGCGCGATGCGTGCGATGACCTCGAACGGCAAGACCTACGGTCTCCCGTTCCAGGTGTTCACCTCCGGCCTCATCTACAACACGAAGCTGCTGGCGGAGGCCGGGATCACGAAGCCGCCGACGACGCTCCAGGAACTCGCCACCGACGCCGCGAAGCTCACCGAGCGGAACGCGGACGGCACGATCACGCAGATGGGATTCCTGCCGACCTACCCGGGCCCCGACCAGGGCCAGACCTGTCCCCTCATCTCCTACGGCTACGCGTTCGGCGGCGGCTGGACGTCGTCCGACGGCACCGCGACGCCGACGCGCGCCGCGAACGTCGCGGCCCTGACGTGGGAGCAGTCGTTCTTCAAGCGCTACGGAGTCGCGAACGTGCAGAACTTCATCTCGAGCGCAGGCTCGTACCTCACGAGCGGCGACCCGCTCGAGTCCGGCAAGCTGGCGATGATGTTCGACGGCCCCTGGTCCGTCCAGTACGCCTCGGACAACCGGTCCGCAGCTGCCGGTGACCTCCGGGTCGTACCGCTGCCCGCCTCCTCGACCGCGCCGTCCCGCGCCGGCAGCACGTACGTCGACGCGAACGCCCAGGTGATCCCGACCGGCGCGGAGCACCCGAAGGCCGCGTTCGACTTCATCAAGTGGGAGACGACGAACGCGTCGGAGACCGCCAGCTTCTCGGACACCGTCGGCAACATCCCGCAGCTCAAGGACACGCCGTCGTTCGCGCTCGCGTCCGACCCGCAGTTCGCGAAGTACATCGGCATCGCGAAGAGCGCCAACGCACGGAGCTGGACCCAGACCGCGACGAGCTCGAACTACGGCACGCAGCTCTGCGAGGCGCAGGACAACGCGCTCCTCAACGGCCAAAGCGCGACGGCAGCGCTCGAGGCGGTGACGGGACGGTGAGCGGCATCGCCTCCATCGCCCCACGTCCCGAGTCCGAGGTGGCCGGGCAGCGCGTCCCCGCTCCCGCGCGGGCCCGTCGCCGCCGCGGCATCCACAGCGACGGACGCCGCGTGGTCTGGTACCTCGCACCCTGGTTCGTCGGCACGGTCGTCCTCGTCGCCCTGCCGACCGTGCTCGCGGTGTACTGGAGCTTCACGCGGTACGACCTGTTCTCGAGCCCGGAGTGGGTGGGCCTGCAGAACTACACGACGCTGTTCCACGACGCGGTGTTCATCAAGTCGGTCACGAACACGCTGTACACGACCGTCATCGGGGTCGTCGCCGGCACGGCCATGGGCCTCGGCTCGGCGGTGCTCCTGGCGGAGCAGGGCCGCACGAACACCGTGCTGCGCGCCGTCGTGTTCATGCCCGCCGTGGTCCCGCCGGTCGCGACGGGGATCGTCTGGACCTTCATCCTCAACCCCGAGTACGGACTCCTCGACGCGGGTCTCCGCGCCGTCGGACTCGCTCCGATCGGGTGGCTCAGCGACCCGGCCCACGCGAAGCTCGGGCTCGTCATGATGGTGCTCTGGGGCTCGGTCGGCCAGGTCATGATCACGTTCGTCGCCGCGCTGCACGAGGTGCCCGAGGACGTGCTCGAAGCGGCCTCGCTCGACGGAGCCGGACGGTTCCGAACGTTCTGGAGCGTCGTGTTCCCGACCCTGCGGCCCGTGCTGCTCTACAACGTCGTCATCGCCACGCTGTTCTACTTCCAGTTCTTCGAGCAGGCGTTCGTCGTCAACCCGTCGGACCTCGGCGCCCCCGGACAGTCCACGCTGACGTACGCGGTCTACCTCTACCAGCAGGCGTTCACGTTCCTCCGGATGGGCAGCGCAGCCGCGATGAGCGTGCTGCTGCTCCTCGCCTCGAGCCTCGTGATCGTCGTCTTCTTCGCCATCAACCGTCGTCTGGAGCGCTGACCATGGCAACCGACCTCCTCGTCGCGCCCCGACCGACGGCCGCACCCCGGGCCTCCCGGACGTCCCGCCGGTTCACGTCCGGCGCACGACTCACCGCGGGGATCGTGCTCGCGATCCTGTTCCTGATCCCGGTCCTGTGGATGGTCACCGGCGCGTTCAAGGACACCACGAGCGTCACGGCCAGTCCCCCGCAGCTGCTCCCGCACACGTGGCACCCGGGCAACTTCGCCGACGCGATCACGTCCATCGACTTCTGGACGTACCTGCGCAACAGCGCCGTCGTGACCGTCGTCACGGTGATCGGGACACTCCTGGCGTGCGTTCCCGCGGCGTACGCGTTCGCCGTCTTGCAGTGGCGTGCCAAGGCGCCCGTGTTCGGCGTCGTGCTGTTCAGCATGATGCTGCCGTTCCCGGCGATCATGGTGCCCTGGTACCTCATCTTCAAGCAGCTCGGGATGATCGGGACGCTCGCCCCGCTCCTCCTGCCGCCGTTCGCCGCGCAGTTCGTCACGCCGGCGTTCTCCTCGGCCCTCGCGATCTTCCTGCTCCGCCAGTTCCTGCAGCAGATCCCCGGCGAGATCGTCGAGGCCGCGAAGGTCGACGGTGCGGGCAGCTTCCGCATCCTCGTGCAGATCCTCATGCCGCTCGCCCGACCGGTGCTCGTGACCATCACGATCATGACGGCGTTGAGCAGCTGGACGGCGTTCGTCGGCCCGCTCATCTTCCTCAACGACGCCTCGCTCGACACGCTCTCGCTCGGACTGCAGCAGTACCAGAGCCAGCACTTCACCGCCTACAACCTGCTCCTGGCGGCGTCGACGCTGTTCATCATCCCGGTGCTCGCCGTGTTCCTCGCCGGCCAGCGGTACTTCACTGCCGGCGCGACGCAGGGCGCCGTCAAGTAGCGGATCGCGCCTGCCCGACCCCCGGCCCGCCGGCGGTCGTCCGGGAGGCCCGTCCCCTTCCGACCCCGGGTCGCCGTCCCCCCTCGCCGGCCCGGTCCCCACCGCCGCGCGCCGCCGCGGCACGATCAGGAAGCTCCACATGACCGAGATCACCCCCTTCGAAGCCGACATCCTGGAACAGCCCGCGGCCCTGCGGCGCCTCGCCGCCGCCGGACCCGCCGCCGGCATCGAGCGCGTCACCGACCGACCGTGGGACCGCGTCGTGCTCACCGGTATGGGTTCGTCGCACTTCGCCGGCATCCCCACGTGGCGCGCACTCGTCGCGGCCGGCGTGCCCGCATGGAGCGTCGACACCGGACAGCTGCTCGACACCCCCGAGCTCGTGACCCCGTCGACCCTCGTCGTCGCGACCTCGCAGTCCGGGGCGAGCGGCGAGGTCGTCGAGCTGCTCGACCGCATCGGCGCTGGATCGATCAGGCCGGGCGCGGTCGTCGGGATCGCGGACGACGCCACGAGTCCGCTCGCCGTCCGTGCCGACGTCCACCTGGCGCTGCACAGCGGACCCGAGGCGACCGTGAGCACGAAGAGCTACGTCAACACGCTGGCCGTGCAGCGCGCGGTCGCGCTCGAACTCGGCGGTGGCGACACGGCGGGACTCCCCGACGACCTGACGAGGATCGCCGACACCGTCGAGGACATGCTGTCGCGGGTCGACCTCGGCGGGTTCGCCCGCGCGACGGTCGCCGAACCCGGGCGCCGTGTGGCCATGGTCGGCCGGGGCGACGACGCCGCGACCGCGCTCCTCAGCGGTCTCATCACGAAGGAGTCCTCGAAGGTGGCCGCGGAGGGCCACGTCGGCGGGCAGTTCCGGCACGGGCCGTTCGAACTCGCCGGGCCGGGACTGACGACCGTGCTCTACGGGGTCGACGAGTCCGAGGGCGGCGTCGCGCTCCAGCGGCTCGGCGCGGACCTCGTGGCCACGGGGGCTCGCGTGCTCACCGTCGGGACCAGCGCGGTGGACGGCGCGACCGCGGTCCCCGCTCCGCGCAGCGGCCCGGTCGAGGGACTCGTCACGGGCGCGGTCGTCGCCGAGTTCCTCGCCGTCGCGTTCGCGCGCGCGGCGGGGGTGGTCCCCGGAGCGTTCGCGTACGGCTCCAAGGTGACCACGGCACTGTGAGCGCCGTGCCCGACCTCCCCGCCTCCGTCCGTGTCGGCATCGACATCGGCGGCACCGGGACCCGGTTCGCCGCGATCGACGCAGAGGGCGTCGTGCTCGCACGGCACACCGTGCGCACGCCGGTCGCGGTCGACGCGGGTGCCGCCACGGCGTTCCTCGCCGACGGGATCGCCGTCGTCACCGCGGGTGCCGGCGGGCAGGTCGGGCCCGCGACGATCTCGGGCGTCGGGATCGGCGCCTCCGGCCCCGTCGACGCGGACGGCATCGTCCGCAACCCGCACACGCTGCCCGGGTTCTCGGACATCGCGCTCGCCCCGCTCGTCACCGCGGCCAGCGGTGCACCCTGCGTCGTCGAGAGCGACGCGGTCGCCGCCGCGGTCGCGGAAGCGACCGTCGGTGCGGGCCGTGGGGCGGCCGACCTGCTCCACGTGACGATCGGGACCGGTATCGGCGTGGCCGTCGTCCGGCACGGGTCACCCGTGCTCGGAGCGGACGGGTTCCAACCCGAGGCGGGACACCTCGACGTGCCCGACGAGGAGCCGGCTCCGTGTTACTGCGGACGGACGCGGTGTTGGGAGCAGACGGCATCGCGTCGGGCGCTCCAGCGGCTGGCCGGCGTCGAGGACGTCGGCGGGCTCGACCGACTGGCGGCGGCGGCGCTCGACGGGGTCCCGACGGCGCAGGCCGTGTTCGACCGGTACGGACAGCGCGTCGGGCTCGGTCTCCGCACCCTCGTGACGGTCCTCCGACCCACGCGCGTCGTCATCGGCGGCGGTGGTGCGCGGTTCCTCGACGCCTACCGCGACGCGACCGTCCGGACCGTCCGAGCCGTGGCGCTGCACGGCCTCGACCTCGACCTCCGCGCGACCGCGCTCGACGACGACGGTGGGGCGGTCGGTGCGGCGTTGCTCGCCGCGATCTGACGCCGACGGACTGCTGACCGAGGACGCCGACGGACTGCTGACCGACGCTGTCGGCCGGTGGTCACGTCCGGGTCCAGTCGGACCTCAGCCGTCCGCCGACCAGTCCCGGACGAGGCCGGCGAGGGCGCGCTCGACGACGGGCGCGGGATCGCCGCCGTCCTGCCGGGCCCAGAAGGTCATCGCGGCGAACACCGCGGCGGCGATCGCGCTGGTACGGACCTCGAGGAGCAGCGGCGACGCGTCCGGTCCGAGCCGCCGGCGCAGCTCCCCGACGACGAGGTCACGGCCCGCGCCGAGCCGGGTCACCGCACCGGCCGCCAATCGCTCGTGGTCCGCGATGAGACGCAGTCGCGCCCGCGTCACGGGGATGAGCGAGGACGGGAAGGTGAGCGCGGCCACGTACGCCGTCCGCATCGCCTCGTAGGGGTCGGCCCCGTCCGGCAGTGCGGCGAGCTCGGCGGCGATCCGGTCGGCCGCCTCGGCGGTCCCGCCCCAGACGAGGTCGTCCTTCGTCCGGAACAGACGGAAGAGGGTGCGCCGACCGACCCCGGCCGCCACGGCGACGTCGTCCATCGTCACGGCGTCGAAGCCGCGCTCGGCGAACAGCCGGAGCGCGACCTCGGCGACGCGGTCGGGGTCCACCTCGACGGGACGGCCCGTTCTCGCTGCTGCCACCGGGCCTCCTTTTGGCACTGGGTGCTATAACTGCTTCCGGGCCGACCCGCGGCCCGTGTTCGACGAGGAGCAATCATGACGCAGACCATCACCCCGGGACGATTCGACGGGAGGACCGTCATCGTGACCGGCGCCGGTTCCGGCATCGGCCGGGCCACCGCCACCCGGCTGGTGCAGGAGGGCGCCCGCGTCGTCGCCACCGACGTCGCCGCCGACCGACTCGACGCCCTGCGCGGCGAGCTGGCCGGGCACGACGTCGTCACCGTGGTCGGCGACGTGGCGCAGGCCGCGACGATCGACGCCGTCATCGCGGCCGCCGACGGGACCGTGGACGGCCTGGCGAACGTCGCCGGGATCATGGACGCGTTCCTGCCGCCGGCCGAGGTCGACGACGCGACGTGGGACCGCGTCATGGGCGTCAACGTGACGGGGCCCATGCGTCTGACGCGCGCGGTGCTCGGGCTCATGATCCCCGCCGGCGCGGGCTCGATCGTCAACGTGGCATCGGAGGCGGCGTTCCGCGGTTCGGCCGCCGGCGTCGCCTACACGACGTCGAAGCACGCCGTCGTCGGCCTCACGAAGAGCGTCGCGTTCTTCTACGGCCCGAGCGGCGTCCGCGCGAACGCCGTCGCGCCCGGAGCGGTCATGACGAACATCGAGGCCCCGATGCGATCGGACTTCGCCGCCGGCCGCATCGGTCCGATCATGCAGGTCGCCGTGCCCCAGCCCGCCGAGGCGGAGCGGCTCGCGGCTGCGATCACCTGGCTGCTCAGCGACGACGCCGCGAACGTGAACGGCGCGGTCCTGCCGAGCGACGGCGGCTGGTCGGTCGTCTGACCCGAGGCGGCCGCCGGCGCGGTCAGGAGGACGTGCCGGCGTCACCGGTGCCGGTGCCCGTGCCGGTTCCGGTGCCGGTGCCGGTGCCGGTTCCGGTGCCGGTGCCGGTTCCGGTGCCGGTGCCGGAGCCGCTACCCGACCCGGTCCCGCCCGGGAACTCCCCCGTCCCACCGCCCGGCGAGCCGTACCCGCCGGTCCCGCCGCTCGGGAACTGCTGCGTCGTCGTGCCGGACGACCGATGCCCGATGACGTACCCGCCGACGCCACCGACGAACAGGGCCACGACCGCGACCGCAGCGACGACGGCCGGCCAGAACCAGCGCCGCGACGACCTGACCGAGGTCGGCGGCAACATCACGGGCGGCACGCGCACCGACGGCACCTCGCTCCATCCCGGGACGCCGCCACGCCGCTCCCCGCCGGACACCCGGGGCATCGGATCGGGCGCCGGGCGCTGGTCCACCCCGGGAGCGGGCGTGTGCTCCCAGTCGGGGCGTCGGTCCGTGTCGTTCGTGCTCGTCATGGCTGGTCTTCCTGATCGTGGTGCTCCCGGACCTCCGGGCGTATGCAGCGCCGCGAAGCGCCTGGATCGATGACACCGCTCCCGCCTGTGGCACCCGTATGACGGCTCGGTGCGTCCGCTCCGAGAGCACGAACTGCCGGATCGGGCGTCGCTCGGTTCCTTGGCGGTTCCTTGGTCCGGGACGAACAGGATCGTTCCCGTCGCCCCTCCTTCAGCGGAAGCGACGCCCGCGCGGTGCTCGCGCCCGGTACCCCCTTAGGCGGCGTGGGCACCGCGCCGGGTCTGCAGCTGTCGGTCGAGCCCCCACGTCGCGGTCGTGCCGTCGGGCCGCACCGCGAGGACCACGCACCCGTGCTCGGACGCGGCGAGCGCGGCGGCGGTCGCACCACCGGCCATCACGGCCGTGGCGAGGACGTCCGCGGTCACGATGTCGGCCGCGACCACGCTCGCCTGGACGAACCGCTCGCTCGTCGACTGGTCGCCGAGCGGAGACCAGATGTGTGCGCCACGCTCCGCGGTCCCCGAGGTCGCGACGGCGCGGTGCCGGGCGAGGAGCCGCACGCGACGGATGAGCGACGATCGGTCGGCGGGGTCGACGATCCCCGCGGTCCAGGGGCGCCCGGTCATGGTCGTGCCGGCGACGAGGACGTCACCACCGATGTTGCACACCCACCCCACGGCGTCGAGGTCGTCGAGCACGGCGCCGACCCGCTCGATCGCGAGCGCCTTCACAATGCCCGCGAGGTCCACGGTGCCGTCGGGTCGATGGGGATCGAACGCGCCTCCCGAGCGGTTCCGCCAGTCGATCGCGAGCGCGTACACGGCTCGGTGCTCCGCGCTCGTGTCGCCGAGGCGGAGTCGGCCGTGGGCGACGGCGCTCGCCGGGGAGCGTGGGTCCCAGCGACTGAACTCGCGGTCGAGCCGGTCGACGACGGCGGTGATCCGGCCCTCCAGGCCGCGGGTGTCGCCGCGGGGTCCGTCGACCCGGATCGACGCCATCGTGCCCATCGTCGGCACGACGAGTCGCACGCCGTCAGGCGCGTCGATGCGTCTGACGCCGGCGCCGTTCCCTGTCGGTGTCACCGACCCGATCGACGTCATCGCGCCTGGTCGAGCGCCGCCTGCAGTGACTGCAGGTACGCGTCGCTCGTGTAGGTCGCGCCGCTGATGGTGTCGACGTCGGCGGACTGGGCACTGAGGACCTCGTCCTCGAGGAGCGGTGCCGCCTGCTCACTGATCATGACGGAGCGCTGCTCGGCGTCGGTGAGGTGGAGGGGTGTCACGGCCGTGATCTTGCCGCCCGACACCGTGACCTGCACCTGGACGTCGCCGTACTGGGTCGACACCGTGGAGCCGGTGAAGGTCCCGTCGGTGAACGTCGCCGTGCTCGTCGAGCCGGACGACGTCGAGCCGGACGACGACGAGCCGGACGACGACGAGCCGGACGACGAACCGCCGTCGTCGCCACTGGCCGCCGGGGTGGTCGTGGTGGTCGTCGTGTGTGGCTGCCCGACCTCCCAGGACCCCAGGACCACGGCGACCGACGCGAGGACCCCGCCGATGAGTGCCCGTTTCCTCATGACCACCCTCTCCTCACCAGTCGAATCGTTCGCGGTGCAGCCGGTCCGCGGGCAGACCCGCGCGTCGGGCGTCCGCCTCGACGAGGTCCGACCAGCCGTCCGGTCCGCAGATGTACAGGTCGCTGTCCGCGATGCCCGGCCAGACGGTGCCCGCACTGACCCCGCGCGCCGTGTCAGCGGCGGCGAGCCACCCGTTCGGACCCGGACCACGCGGTCCGATGCTCGTGTACACGCGGGCGCCGTGGTCGGTCGCCCACTGGAACACCTCGTCCCACAGGTACGTCTCGCGCTCGCTCCGGGCGCGGAGGAGGATCGTCACGGCGCCCCGGGGCACGTCGAGGTGGTCGAGGAACGCGCGGATCGGGGTGACACCGATGCCGGAGGCAGCGACGGCGATCCGGTCGCCTGCCCGGACACGGTCGGTGAAGACACCGTACGGTCCGGCGAACGACACGCGCGTTCCGGGCGGGAGCGTCGCGAGTCGACCGCTCCCGGCACCGAGGGACCGGACGGTGATCCGCAGCCGCGTGCTCGACGGAGCCGCCGACAGCGACAGCGGATGGGCGTGCCACCAGGTCTCGCCGGACCAGAACCGCCAGATGAGGAACTGTCCGCCGCGCGCCCCGAGTCGGTCGAGCCGACGTCCGCGGATCCAGAGCGACACGACGTCGGGCGCGATGCGCTCGACGTGCTCGACCACCATGCGGTGCCGGACGCTCCGGATCGCGGGCACGGTGAACCGGAACCAGCCGATCGCGCCGATCGCCGTCGCGTACAGGAGGATCCAGTACGTGCGCTGCCACGAGCCGTGCGCGAGCATGCCGCCGAGCGACAGCTGGTGTGGCAGAGCGATGAGCACCGCGACGTAGCTGAGGAGGTGGACGGCGTGCCAGCCCTCGTACGGCAGGTACCGCCGGACCGCGACGACGCTCGTCACGACCACCGCGATCATCGCCAGGATCGCGAGCAGCGAGAGGAATACGTCGTACGTGGTGACGAGCGCCCACCCCTCGGCGAGGACATCGACGTGCGCCGCGAGCGCGTACCCGACGACGAGCAGCACCGCGTGGGCCAGCAACAGGTACAGGGACGGCTTGCCGAGGGACCGGTGCACGGCCATCGCGCTGTCGTGTCCCACCACGCGGTCGATCCACGGGATGCGGGCCGCGAGCACGATCATCACGAGCACGAGGTCGGTCCCGACGAGGCCAGCCGCGATCCCGAGGTCGGTGACGACGACACCGATGCCGTCCCACCGCACCGGGACCGCCGTGAGCCAGAGCGCGAGCGCCATGGCGGCCGACACCCACACCGCGACGACGAGCAGGTCGACGGTGACCTGGCGCGTCCGGTGCCGCCGGCGGAGCTGCCGCTCGGTGGGGCGCCGTGTGGGCGCTGCCCGCCCAACCGTCCCGATCGCCATGGGGTCTCCGATCCGCTGCGACGCCAGCACCCTGCCGGTGGTCGTGGGATGATCGAACGGTCTCAGGCTGTGTCGATCCCATGAGCGGGCCGGGGGCGGGTTGTGAGAACACGCGGGTTCTCCTCAGTGGCCGTACCCGCGCACGGCGGCTCCGAGAATCGACCGAGAAATGCCCGGTCACGCCGCGGATGTGCTGGGAGACTGCAGGTGATGACGAATCCCCCCGCACCCGCTGCCGCCGGATCCCAGCCGCGGCCCGCCCGAGCCCAGCACGTGTTCGTGGTCGACCGGACCGAGCGCCTCGGTCCGCACCTGGTCCGCGTGCACCTCGGCGGCCCCGCGTTCGACGACTTCGTCGCCGGGGCGTCGCCCGACCGGCTGGCCGCCGCCGACAAGTACGTCAAGCTCCTGTTCGCGCGTCCGGACCTCGGCCTCACCCCGCCGTACGACCTCGACGCGCTCCGCGGCCGACTCGCGCCCGAGGACATGCCGGTGCGCCGGACCTACACCGTCCGCGCCGTCGACCCGGTCGCCCGCACCATCACGATCGACTTCGTCGTGCACGGCGACGAGGGCGTCGCCGGCGTCTGGGCCGCGTCCGCACGGCCGGGCGACACCCTCGCGCTCTCCGGTCCCGGAGGCGGCTACTCCCCCACCGCCGACCCGGCGACCTGGCACCTCCTCGTGGCCGACGACTCCGCCGTGCCCGCCGTGGCCGCCGTCCTGGAGGCCCTGCCCGCCGCCGCCTCGGGACGCGCGTTCGTCGAGGTGGACGGTCCCGAGGACGAACTCCCGCTCGCGGCCCCGGACGGGGTCGTGGTGCGGTGGCTCCACCGCCGTGGGCCCGACGGAGCCGTCGCCGGAGCCGGGGCACTGCTCACGGAGGCCGTTCGCGGACTGTCGCGGCCCTCCCGGCCGGTCGCGGTGTTCGCGCACGGTGAGCGCGGCGCCATGCAGGCGATCCGAGCGATCCTGCAGGACGGCTGGGGAATCGAGCGCCGCGCGATGTCCCTGTCGGCATACTGGGCGCTGGGTCGCGCCGAGGACCGCTTCCAGGCCGAGAAGCGCGAGCCCATCGGGCAGATCTTCGCCGACTGACCCCGCACCGCCCGCCCTCCGGGCCGGGTGCGCACCGCCCATCCTCGATCCGAGAGCGACCCGTGACCGAACCGACCACCCGGCAGCCGTCCGCCGACGCCGTGCCCCGCCGCGCCTGGCAGGCGATGATCGTGCTCCTCGCGGGCATGTTCATCGCACTGCTCGACACCACGATCGTGAACGTCGCCCTGCCGACGATCCGCCAGTCGCTCGACGCGTCCGAGGCGACGCTGTCGTGGATCATCTCGGGGTACGCGCTCGCGTTCGGGCTGACGCTGATCCCGGCCGGACGGGTCGGCGACCGCATCGGGCACAAGTGGGTGTTCTTCTCGGGGCTCGCGCTGTTCACCGCCGCGAGCTTCGCGTGCGGCATCGCCTCGGACGCCGTCTGGCTGGTCGTGTTCCGCGTGGTCCAGGGTCTCGCGGGCGGCATCTTCGTCCCCGCGGTCACCGCCCTCATCCAGCTGCTGTTCCCGCCGCGGACGCGCGGACGTGCGTTCGCGATCATGGGTGCCGTCATCGGGGTGTCCACGGCGCTCGGGCCGATCCTCGGTGGTCTGCTCATCCAGGCGTTCGGGGACACCGACGGATGGCGCACCGTGTTCTACGTCAACGTGCCGATCGGGATCGCGACCCTCATCGCGGCCGTGGCGCTCCTGCCGGCCCGACGCGACCTCGACGTCCGCGAGGGCGCGAAGGGCGTCGACCTCGTCGGACTCCTGCTCGTCTCCGCGGGCCTCGTCGCGCTGCTCGTCCCGCTCATCCAGGGCCAGGACGAGGGGTGGCCGCTCTGGACCTACCTGACGCTCGCGGCCGGTGTCGTGCTCATCGCCCTGTTCGCGCTGTGGGAGCTCCGGGTCAGCCGCCGGGGTGCGGCACCCCTCGTCCCACCGCACCTGTTCAGCCACGGGGCGTTCACGGGCGGCGTCATCCTCGCCCTGGTGTACTTCGCCGCGTTCACGAGCATCTTCTTCACGATCTCGCTCCTCTGGCAGAGCGGCCTCGGCCACACCGCGCTCGAGTCCGGGCTCGTCGCGACCCCGTTCGCCGTGGGCTCGATCGCCGGCTCGTCGCAGAGCGCCCGGCTCGTGGGCCGGCTCGGACGCAACGTCCTCGTGCTCGGTACGGCGCTCGTCACGGTCGGGCTCGTGTGGTCCTGGCTCGTCCTGCAGCTCACGGACGCGTCCGACCTGACGAACTGGGAGTTCCTGGCGCCGCTGTTCATCGCCGGTGTCGGCAACGGGTTCTTCATCGCCCCGAACGTGCAGATCATCGTCGCGACCGTCGACCCGGCCGAGGCCGGCGCCGCGAGCGCGGTCGTCAACGCGATCCAGCGGGTCGGCGCAGCCATCGGCATCGCGGTGATCGGGTCGGTGCTGTTCGGGACGCTGACGGTGTCCGGCCGCTCGAAGGCCGCGCTCGCCACCGGGTTCGCCGACGCCGCGGCCCACGCCATGCTCGTCAGCGCGGCGTTCGCGCTGCTCGCGTTCCTGCTCGTGTTCGTGCTCCCGCGGGGGCAGCAGCCCGGACGGGGACAGCAGCCCGGCCAGGGGCAGCAGCCCGGACGGGGGCAGCAGCCCGGGCAGGACGCGCAGACCGAGCCCACGCCGCACGACGAGCACACGGCCGCCGCCGACCACACGGCCCCCGCCCAGCCCACGCAGCATCACGACCACACACCGGCCCACCTCGCATCGGGGGCCCCGACGGACGCCGGTGGCACACGGGTCCCGGCGGAGCACCACGCCCGCCACGTCGCGCCGCCGGACACCGGAGCCTGATCGTCCCCATGGCCGCACCCTCCGGATCCCGCCGCGCCGTCGTGACGCGCCGGTCACTCGTCGTCGGGGCGGTCGGCGTCGCCGCGGTCGGTGCCCTCGGTGCCGCCGTCGACCTCCGGGCGCTCCCCGGGCGGTCCACCCTGTACCGGGTGCTCGGCCTGGACGGCCACGCCGGGCGCATCCCGGACGTCCGTCCCGTCCGACGAGCTCGGGCTCGTTCACCTCGCGCGCACGACGCGGTCGACGGGTGGGCTGGACGGTCGCGGCGCCGACGTCGGACCACGCGCTCCCCGTCGTCGTCGCGCTCCACGGGTACGGGGACGACCACGCGGACCTGTTCGGAGACCGGCTCGGCCTCGACCGGTTCCTCGCCGAGCACGTCGACCACGGTGGTGCGCCCTTCGCGATCGCCGCGGTCGACGGGGGCGACCGCTACTGGCACCGGCGGGCCGACGGTGACGACCCCGCGTCGATGGTGCTCGACGAGTTCCTCCCCCTGCTCGCGCGGCAGGGACTCGACACGGGCCGCCTCGGGTTCACCGGGTACTCGATGGGCGGGTACGGCGCACTGCACTTCGCGGGAGTGCTCGGGCGCCACCGCGTCCGCGTCGTCTCCGCGCTGTCCCCCGCGCTGTGGACCACCGCCGGGGACACCGCCCGCGGTGCGTTCGACGACCCGACCGACTTCGCCGCGAACACGGTGACGGGCCGGCAGCGCGCGCTCGACGGCATCCCGGTGCGGATCGACTGCGGCACCGGCGACGGATTCGAACCGGCGGTCCGGACGTACGTCGACGGATTCACCCGTCGTCCGGCCGGTGGGTTCGAGGCCGGCGGCCACGACATGGCGTTCTGGAGGCGCCTGGCACCCGACCACGTCGCCTTCCTCGGGCAGCACCTCACCTCGGCGACCTGACGGGCCGGCGGACGGCGGCGCCCGCCAGCCCGGCTAGCATCGGTGGAGTCACCGATCGGGCCTCGATTTGGGTCCGGGGTGCTCCGTCGAGCACCGGTCCGCCGCCCACGCCGTCCGGGAGCCCGCCATGACCGTGCCCACATCCGTGCCCGTCCCCACCGCCGTCCCGATCCCGGACCGGCGCGCCCCCGGTTCCCCGGCGCTCGACCGGGCCCTCGATCGCGCCGAGTCGGACGAGCCGATCGACGTGGACGACGCCACCGCCCTGCTCGGAGCCCGCGGTCGCGACCTCGACCGCCTGCTCGCCGTGGCCTCCCGGATCCGGGACGCCGGACTCGAGCGTGCCGGACGCGCCGGCGTCATCACCTACTCGAAGAAGGTGTTCCTGCCGATCACGCAGCTGTGCCGCGATCGCTGCCACTACTGCGTCTTCGTCGACACCCCCGGGGGCCTCGCCACGCGCGGCATCCCGACGTACATGGAGCCGGAGGCGATCCTCGCGATCGCCCGTGCGGGTGGGGACATGGGCTGCAAGGAGGCCCTGTTCACGCTCGGCGACCGCCCGGAGGACCGCTGGCGTGCGGCGCGCACGTGGCTCGCGGACCACGGGTACGACTCGACGCTCGACTACGTGCACGCGATGGCACGACTCGTCCGGGAGGAGACCGGGCTGGTCCCGCACCTCAACCCGGGCGTGATGTCCTGGGCCGAGATGCAGCGCCTCCGTCCGGTCGCGGGCTCCATGGGGATGATGCTCGAGACGACCGCGACGCGGCTGTGGTCCGAGCCCGGCGGCGTGCACCACGGGTCCCCCGACAAGGACCCTGCGCTGCGGCTCCGGGTCATCGAGGACGCCGGACGCTCCCGCATCCCGTTCACCACGGGCGTCCTGCTCGGGATCGGCGAGGACCACCACGACCGCGCCGAGGCCCTGTTCGCCATCCGCGGGCTGCACGAGCGGTACGGGCACGTGCAGGAGACCATCGTCCAGAACTTCCGCGCGAAGCCCCGGACGGCGATGCAGAACGAACCGGACCTCGGTCTCGTCGAGTACGTCGCCGCCGTGGCCGTCGCGCGCGTCGTGATGGGGCCGGACACCACCGTGCAGGCGCCGCCGAACCTCACCGACGCGGCCGAGCTCGACCTGCTCGTGCGCGCGGGCGTCGACGACTGGGGCGGCGTCAGTCCGCTCACCGCCGACCACGTCAACCCGGAGCGGCCGTGGCCGGAACTCGACACGCTCGCGGACCTCACCGCCCGGTCCGGGTACACGCTCCGCGAGCGACTCACCGCCCACCCGCGGTACCTGGCCGACGCCGACCGCTGGCTCGACGACGCCGTCCGACCTGCCCTGGAGGCCCTGCAGGATCCCGTCACCCGGCTCGCGGACGAGCAGGCACCCGTCCGCGGTCGGTCCGTCACCCGCGACGACGGCACGCCGGTGCGACTCGGGCGCGACGCGGCGGCACCGCCCGTCGGCGACGCCCGGGTCGACGCCGCGCTCGCCGCAGCGACGGTCGCGGTGCACACCGATCCGTCCACGATCACCGACGAGGACGCGGCCGTGCTCCTCACGGCCCGTGACGCGCAGCTCGACGCGCTCGCCGAGCTCGCCGACCGTGTGCGGGCCGCGGCGGGACTCGACGCCGTGACCCACGTCGTGAACCGCAACATCGACACCGCGCGGCTCGTCGGGGACGACCACGAGGCCGGGAAGGGGGACGGTCTGAGCGTCGACGACGTCGCAGCACTGGCCGCCGAGGCGGCGGCGCTCGGCGCGACCGAGGTGTGTCTGCAGGGACGACCCGACCCGGCCCTCCCGGCTGCCGTGTACACCGACGTCGTCCGCGCGGTCCGTCGCGCGGCCCCCGCCCTGTCGGTGCACGCCTTCCGGCCACCCGAGCTCGTCGACGGCGCGGCCCGTGCGGGGGTCGACCTGCCCGGGTTCCTCCGGATGCTCCGGGACGCCGGCGTGACGAGCGTGCCCGGCACGGCCGCCCGTGTCCTCGACGACGACGTGCGCGCCGTGCTGAGCGAGGGGCAGGACCCACCGGCGACGACCTGGTCCGAGACGATCAGCGCCGCGCACGCGGCCGGTCTGCCCTCGACCGCGACCCTGGTCTACGGGCACGTCGAGACGCCCGAACAGGTCGTCGCGCACCTCCGGACGATCGCGCGCGTGCAGGACCGCACCGGCGGGTTCACCGAGTTCATCCCGATGCCCTTCGTCCCGGCGGACGCACCCGCCGCGGTCGCGGCGGTCGCCGGGCCCGGTCCGACACCGTCGGAGTCCCGCGCGGTCATCGCGGTCGCACGGCTGCTGCTCGCGGGGCGGATCGACCACGTGCAGGCGGCGTGGACGAAGCTCGGGCTCGCGACGGCGGCCGACGTGCTCCGAGGTGGCGCGGACGACGTCGGCGGCGTCCTGCTCGACGGCGCGCTCCGACCGTCAGCCGGCCCGGAGGCGGGCCTCGTGCTCGAACGGCGGGACCTCGAGGCCCTCGCGGCAGCCGCGGGACGTCCCCTGCGGGAGCGACGGACGGACTACGGGGCCGTGACGGGCGAGGGCTCCCCCGCGTGACCGGGCCGGTCGCACCGTCGCCCTGGCACACCCTGCCCGCCGTGGTCGACACGGTCGTGGTCGGGGCCGGCATCGGCGGGATCGCGGTGGCGTCCGGCCTGTTGCGGGCGGGACACCGGGACCTCGTCGTCCTCGAGCGCGCGGACGACGTCGGCGGGACGTGGCGTGACAACGTCTACCCCGGCGTGGCATGCGACATCCCCGCCCGTCTCTACGCGTTCTCGTTCCGCCCGAACCCCGACTGGAGCCGCCGGTTCGCGCCCGGCGCGGAGATCCAGGCATACCTGCAGGGCGTGGCCCGCGCCGAGGGCGTGACGCCCCACGTGCGCTTCGGCACCGAACTGCTCGACGCGCGGTGGCACGAGGGACCCGAGGACGCGGCCGGCTGGGTCCTCACCACGAGCCGCGGGGTGGTCCGGTGCCGCTCGCTGGTCCTCGCGGCCGGCCGGCTGTCGGAACCCCGGCTGCCGGCCGTGCCGGGGCTCGATCGGTTCCCCGGCACCGTCGTCCACAGCAGCGCGTGGGACCCGAAGACGTCGGTGGCGGGCGCGCGGGTCGCGGTGATCGGTACCGGTGCATCGGCGGTGCAGCTCGTGCCGCACGTGGCGGTCGAGGCGGCACGGACGGTCGTGTTCCAACGCTCGGCGCCCTACGTCGTCCCGCGGAACGACGAGGCGGTGCCGACGACGGAGCGCGAGCACGCCGCGGCCGACCCGGCGTTCCTCGCGCGCGAGCGCGCGACGCTGTTCGACCAGGCCGAGGCTGGGCACGTCGCCCGCCGCGCTCCCGGTGCCGCCCGCGACGCCCTGCGTCGGCTCGCGCTCGACCACCTCGCCGCGCAGGTGCCCGACCCGGCGATGCGACGCGCGCTCACCCCGGACCACGAGATCGGGTGCAAGCGGGTCCTGCTCTCGGACGACTACTACCCGGCGCTGGCGTCCGGTCGCGCCGTGCTCGAGTCGTCGGCGCTCGTCGCGGTGGACGACACGGAGGCCGTCGCCGACTCGGGGCGCCGGCACCCGGTCGACGTGATCGTGCTCGCGACGGGCTTCGCCGCCACCGAACCGCCCGTCGCCCGACGCGTGCGGGGCCGCGACGGCCTGTTGCTCGCCGATCACTGGGGCGGCGGGATGACGGCCTGGGCGACGACCCTGGTGGCCGGGTTCCCCAACCTGTTCGTCGTCGACGGGCCCAACGCGGCGCTCGGCCACAACAGCGCCGTCGACATGATCGAGACGCAGGCACGGTTCGTCGTCGCGGTCCTGCGACGCGCGCGGGCCGACGGTGCGCGCACAGTCGAGGTGGACCCCGACGCCGAGCGCCGGTGGACCGCGGACCTCGACGCGATGGCCGCGGGCACGGTCTGGCTGACCGGCGGATGCCGCAGCTGGTACGTCGACGAGCGGAGCGGCCGGCTCACCCTGCTCTGGCCGGGGACGGCGCGCGCGTTCCGGCGGACCCTCGAGCGGTTGGCCACCCAGCCGCTCCCCCGACGAGCGGCCTGAGACGCATCGCGCGCTCACCACGCGATCCGTTCGAACTCTGCTCGCAACGCCGCTCCGCGCGCCGGGTGCACCTGCTCCACCCAGCCGACCCGTCCCTCCAGATGGGCGCGGAAGTCGGCGTGGTCGCCGCGGTCCTGCGACGCCGGTCCGTACCGCACGCAGTTGTGCAGGACCGCTCGGAGGCGGTCGAGCTCGCGTCGGCCGACGCCGGGCACCGCGTTCACGACCACGCCCGTGACCGACTGGCGGACCCCCTGCCGCCGCACGCGCGTCTTCCGGGGGTTCAGCGCGTGCCCCTCGTCGGCGACGATCCGGTCGACGCCGCGCAGGAACGCGTCGGGTCGCGCGGCGATCGCGCCGTCGCCGCTGAACGCCAGGTCGTCCGCGTACCGCGTGTAGACGGCGTCCGCGGCCTGCGCCCACCCGGCGAGCCGGGCGTCGAGTCGGCGGAGCGACAGGTTCGCCAGCGCCGGCGAGGACGGCGCACCCTGCGGCAGGTGTGGCGTGGCGAGGGCCTGGCGGAGCGCCCACCGCTCGTCGAGGTCCCCGCCCGGCGGCATCGCGCGGAGCACCGCGTCCGGCACGACGTGCGTGCACAGTCCGGTGAGCACGTGCGCCACGGGTTCGGCGTACCCGACCCGGCGGAAGATCCCGTACACGCGGGAGGCCGGGACGGCCGCGAAGAAGGACACGAGGTCGGCACTCACGACGACGTCGTGCCCGACGTGGACCTCGGCACCGGACAACGCGCTGCGACCGCGCACGAAGCCGTGCACCGCGTCGGACAGCGGGAGGGGCGCCAACACCTGGTCGAGCACCACCCGCTGCATCGTCCGGAGCTGGTGGAGCGGCGCCTCGAGCAACCGTGGGGTCCGTCCCGGGCGCTGGACCCACCGGTGCTCGTAGTGGTGGAGCGGACTCCCGGCCGGGACCCGACGGTTCCACCCGCGGGTGTCGGCGAACCAGAGCAGCCGCTCGGTGGTGACACCGAGCAGCGTCGCGAGATCGGGCAACGCGTCGACGACGGGAACGTGCGCCGCGACCGGAGCCGCGACCACGGGTGCGACCGTGCGCACCCGGAGCCGCACGGGCCGGCGGGCTGTGAGGCGTGCGAACGCCGCGGTGAACGAGCGGTCGGACGCGAGGACCCCGGCCAGCCGACGCGGCGCGTCCCGTGGGGCGCGCGGGTACACGGCGAGGACGGCCGCGACCGCGGGCTCGACCAGACCCGGACGGCGTCCGACCGTCGTGGTGCCGGCGGCCGAGAGCTCCGCGGGTCGCCACGCCGACGCGGCCAGGAAGGCGTCCGCGAGCGCGATCGCCGTCTCGACGAGACCGGCCGACCGCTCCGGGGCGACGAGCCGCGAGGTCGGTGGCGGGTCGGCGTGCTGGTGGTCCCCGGACGACTCGTCGTGCCGTTCGGGAGCGTCAGCGCGCGGAGCGCGCCCGAGCTCCTGAGGCGTGTGTTCCTGGTCGATCCGCGTGCCCCGGGGTAGCCCCGGAGAGGATGCAGCAGCGCGTGCTCCATCCGCCTCGCCCGGGGACCACCGCACGGGCTCACCATAGTGCGCAGCGGGTCGTCGTGGTGGTGCGGGATCAGGACCGGGCGAACGCCGCCAGCGTCCGCGGCCCCAGGCCGGACCCGAGGGCGGCCAGGTGCGCGCGGGTGTCCACGTCACGTCGGAGGCCGGTGAGGCCCGGCAGGTCGAGCTCCGTGTATCCCTGGGCCCGATGGGCGCGGGCGGAGCCGCGTCCGAACCGCGGGCGGTGGTCGTGGCCGTGGAGTGCCGTGAGCAGGACGGTGCCGGTCCCGTCGGCGTCCGGCAGCACCGCGCGCGGGTACGGTGCCGCCGCCGCGAGCGCGGCACGGAGCTGCGCCGCGTCGAGTGCGGGCAGGTCGCCCTGGAGGACTGCGGTCGGGCCGTGTGCGCACGTCGCGACGCCCGCGAGCACCGCGGCGTCGAGGCCGCGGCCCGGGTCCTCGACCACGGTGACGGCGAGGGCGTGGAACGCCGGCGCGGACGACGGGTGGGTCACGACCACGACCGGCGCGACCGTGGCGGCGACGGCGACCGTGTCGAGCGCGATGGCGAGGGCCTGCTCGGGCGTGGCCGCGAGTCGCGTCTTGGCCCCCGCCGTGCCCTTGACCGGGACGACGATCGTCCAGTCCGGGGTCACGGCACCTCGGTGGGCGGCAGGATCCGGTGGGTGCGGGTCTGCTGGGCCTGCTCGGCCGCGGCCGCGGCCGCTGCCAGACCGGCCTCGTAGCCGTCGCGGTGCGCCTCGGCGGAACCACGCCGGAACCAGTCGCGCTCGGCCGGGTACTGGAGCACCCGCGCGCCGGGCGCGTCGGCGTCGAGCAGGTGCCCGAGTCCGCGGACCACCGCGACCGGGAGGCCCGTCGCCTTGCCCTTGGCGAGGTCTGCCGCGGCGGCGATCTCGTCGCCGACCGCCGGAGCGGTCACCCCGAGTGGCCGTCCGCTCGCGTCGAGGGTCCCGGCGAGGTCGACGAGCAGCCGGACGCCACTCGCGCCGATCGCGACGTCGGTCTGCCCGGTGCGCCACGCCCGCCCGAGCGTGTCGGTGACGACCACGCCGAGGCGGAGGCCGAAGCGGGCCTCCAGGGCCGTGCGGATGCGGCGGGCGGAGGCGTCCGGGTCCTCCGGCAGACGGAGGACGGTGCCGTCGGCGGTGTTCGAGGCGTCGACCCCGGCGGCGGCACCGACGATGCCGAGCCGGTTCTCCACGATCCGGGTGACCCGCCCGTCGGGGGTGGGACGTTCGGCGACGACGCGGACGGTCTCCTCGGCGATCACGCGGTCACGATCGGCGGCGGGGGCCGTCCGCCCCTCGGCCTTCGACACGACCTTGCTCGTCACCGCGAGGACGTCGCCGTCGGCGAGCGCCTGCTCGGGGTCCGCGGCGATCGCGTCACCGATGAGCGCGGCGAGGTCGGCACCCGGAACGACCTCGGGCACGCCGCGGATGGCGAAGACGGTGAACCGGGTCACCTGGTCAGCTTCGGCAGGACCGCGTCGGAGAACACATCGATCCATTCTCGCTGGTTCCGCCCGACGTTGTGCAGGTAGATCCGGTCGAAGCCGAGGTCCGCGTACCGCTGCAACGCCCGGAGGTGCACGTCCGGGTCGCTCGAGATGACCATGCGGCCCTCGAAGTCCTCGGGGCGGACGAGCTTGGCCATCTGCTCGAACTCGAACGGCGAGCGGATGTCGGCCTTCGGGAACTTCATGCCGCCGTTCGGCCACTCGACCATCGCGTTCCGGAGCGCCTCCTCGTCGGTCGGCGCCCAGGACAGGTGCACCTGGAGGACGCGGGGCATGGTCGACGGGTCCTTGCCGGCCTCGCGCGCGCCCTCGTCGAACTTGGCGAACAGGCCCGCGATCTTCTCGAGCGGTGCCCCCACCGTGATGAGGCCGTCGACCGTCCGCCCGGCGCGCTTGGCGGTCACGGGACCGGCGGTGGCGACGAGGATCTCCGGCGGCACCTCGGGCATGGTCCACAGCCGGGTCGACTCGAGCTTGAAGAAGGTGCCGGAGTGCTTGACGTCCTTGCCCGCGGCCGAGGCCCGGAACAGCTTCTGCATGACGTCGATGGCCTCGAACATGCGGTTGATGCGTTCCGGCGTCTCGGGCCAGTACTGCCCGACGACGTGCTCGTTGAGCGCCTCGCCGGATCCGAGTCCGAGCCAGTGCCGGCCCGGGTACATGGCGGCGAGGGTCGCCGACGCCTGGGCCACCATCGCCGGGTGCCAGCGGAACGTCGGGGCCGTGACGCCGGGCCCCATGTCCCCCCGGGTCCGTTCGCCGATGGCGGTGAGCACGTTCCACACGAACGAACTCTGACCCTGCGCGGGGACCCACGGCTGGAAGTGGTCGGCGGCCATCACCCCCGAGAACCCGTGCTGCTCGGCGTACTCGCTCAGCGCGACGGCCTCGGTCGGGTGGAACTGCTCGAGCATGGCGGCGTAGCCGATGGTCGGTCCGGTCACGGGATGCGTCCTCCTGTCGTGGGGGCCCGTGCGCCTGATGCATCCGCGGTCCGGGCTCCGGCTCGATCGTACGGGCGGTCAGGTCATGACGCTGGCTGCGGATCCGCGACGACCATCCGCTCCGCTCACGCTCCCCGGGCCTCCAGCCCGAGCGCCAGCGCGGCCCGCGCCATGTCGGCCGTGGCGTCGTCGTCGGTCATCCAGAGCGGGACGGCCCGGGTCGGGAGCCCGTCGCGCTGCAGCTCGGCCGCGGCGTCCGCGTCGACCTCGTCGACGAGCCAGGCGTCGAGCAGCCCGCCGTCCCGCCGGGCGCCGTAGTGCCGTGCGATCCCCGCGGCCGTCGCCTCGACGCCGGCCACCGCACAGCAGACGTCCGCCATGCCACGCACGGGTCGACCTCCGATCACCGGGGCGACGCCGACCACCGGACCCCGGGCCGCGGCGAGCGCCTCGCGGACCCCTGGCACGCCGAGCATCGTGCCGATCGACACCACCGGGTTCGACGGCGCGAGGAGCACGACGTCGGCACCACGGATCGCCGCCGCTGCCGCCGCACTGACCGACGCCCGTTCGACGCCCTGCTGCACGAACCCGTGCGTGGGGATCGCGGCGCGGTGGCGCACCCACCACTCCTCGAAGTGGATGCGGTCCCGGGTGCCGTCGGGACGGTCGACGTCGACGAGGGTCGGGACCTCGTCGTCGGTCACGGGCAGGAGCGTGACGTCGAGGGCCCACCGCGCTGCCAGCCGCGCCGTGGCCCGGGTCAGGTCGTCGCCGTCGCGGAGCATCGCGGTGCGCGCGATGTGCGTGCCGAGGTCGAGGTCGCCGAGCGTGAACCACGGCCACCCCACGCCGTAGGCGGTGAGCTCGGCGCTGACGCGTTCGGACTCACCGGCACGCCCCCATCCGCGCTCGGTGTCGTTCGCGTCGGCGAGGGCGTACATGACGGAGTCGAGGTCGGGGCACACGCGCAGCCCGGTGAGCCAGAGGTCGTCACCCGTGTTCACCACGACGGTGACGTCGAGGTCCTGCTGCCGCGCGAGGTGCCGCACGCCGCGCGCGAACCGTCCCCCGCCGACGCCGCCGGCGAGCACGGTGACGGAACGGCGGGTGGGCACGGGTGTCGAGGTCGAGGAGGCCATGCGTCTGATCCTCCCAGGCACCGGGAACGCCAGGGAACGCGGATCGATCCTGCACGGATCAGCAACACGAGGAGCACGTCCCCCACATCGTCCGACATGCGTCGTGGTGCCGCGTCCCGGGCCGCAGAAGTGCGCGAACGGCTCCGTTTGTCCCCCGTTCGATGGGTGGCACCCGGACATGCGGGACGGCACGGCCGAGAACGCGTTGCATCGCCTGCGTCGACGTCAGCCCGTACGGCGCGTCGCGATCACACCGGCGCAGGGCCCCACGTCCACGCGCTCCAGAGCAGACCGAGAAGCAGACCCGAGAAGCACCACCGACATCAGGGAGAACGCGATGATCGACACCACCACCATGAACGACATCTTCGACGCGACGGTCATCGACCGCGACGGCGACAAGGTCGGCACCGTCAAGCAGGTCTACGTGGACCAGAACGACGGTCACCCGCTGTTCGCCAGCGTCTCGACGGGCCTCTTCGGCACCTCCGAGTCCTTCGTCCCGCTCGAGAACGCGGACTACAGCAACGGCACGCTCACCGTCGGGTACGACAAGGCCAGGATCAAGGACGCCCCGCGGGTGGACGCCGACGGCCAGCTCGGCATCGACGAGGAGAACACCCTGTTCTCGTACTACGGCATCACCGGCGGCACCGGCACGACGGACACCTACGCGGGCACGGACACCACCACGACCGGCACCGACACCACGGGCACGGTCGGCACCGGCACCACGGGCTTCGAGGGCGCCGGCCACGACACGTCCGGCCCCGACACCGACGACGCCATGACCCGTTCGGAGCAGCACCTCCAGGTCGGCACGCAGCAGGTCCAGACCGGCCGTGCGCGCCTCCGCAAGCACGTCGTCACCGAGCAGCAGAACGTCACCGTCCCCGTCCAGCACGAGGAGGTCCGACTCGAGCGCGAGCCGATCACCGACGCGAACGTCGGCGCCGCGACCGACGGCCCGGAGCTCAGCGAGGAGGAGCACGAGGTGACCCTCAGCGAGGAGCGCGTCGTCGTCGACAAGGAGACCGTGCCGGTCGAGCGCGTCCGCCTCGGCAAGGACACCGTCACCGAGCAGGAGAACGTGACCGAGGACGTCGCGCACGAGGAGATCGAGCTCGAGGGCGACGGCGGCACCACCGGCACGACGGGCACCACGCGGAGCTGACTCCGTAGCACCGTCACCACGACGACGGCCCGCCACCCCCTCGGTGGCGGGCCGTCGTCGTTCGTCGTGCGACGCGTCCGGACCGCACGGGACGTCGACCCCGAAGAGGGGCCTGCGCGGCACCTGGGAGGCGTCGGTACGGTCGCCGCATGGGGGAACTCCGTGACACCGCCGTCCCGTCCGAGCCCGCGGGAGCGGCGGCCCCGCCGTTCCGGTTCCGCCGCCCGCCCGGGTGGCCCGAACCGTCGGCGGAGTGGGTCGCCCTGCACCAACTGTGGGAGCCGCCGGAGGGCTGGTCCCCGGCACCGGGCCTCCCGGCCGCGGCACGCCGATGGCGCTTCTGGACGCGCGATCGCGCGGCGATGCTCGCGTTCCTCGGCCCGTCGTGGTCGACGGCCCGACGCGCCCTCACCGACGGCACGCCGACCACCGCGTTCGTCGGCGGCGTCGGCGGCGGGGACGCCGCGACGATCCGCGCGATCACCTGCGGCGGGGTCTGACCGGACGACCGGCGGATCAGCGCGCGTCGGTGCCAGGGACGCCAGCGCGTCCGGGCGCGGTGTGCTCGAGCTCGGGTGCCGGTTCCCCCAGCACCCACCGGGCCACGGCGTCACCCAGCAGCGGGCCCATCGTCAGTCCGGCCGCGCCGTAGCCCGTCGCGACGACGACGCCCGGCGTACCCGGCAGCGCACCGACGACCGGCATGGTGTCGTCGGGCAGGGGCCGCAGCCCGACCCGCGTCTCGATGAGCGTCGCGTCCGCGAGTCCCGGCGCGACCGCCAGCGCGTCCTGCAGGACCTGGAGCTGCCCGGCCGCGGTGACGCGTGGGTCGAACCCGCTGTCGGTCTCGCGGGTCGCGCCGACGGCGACGCGCGAGTCGTCGAACGCCACGAGGTAGTGGTGCGACAACGGGTGGACGGAGGGCCAGGCGGACGTGTCGACGCCCTCGACGCGGAGGTGCGTGATCTGACCGCGCTGCGGTGCGACCGGGACGGCGGCACCCGTGGATGCGAGGAGGTCCCGTGACCACGCGCCCGCGGCGACCACGACGACGTCCGCCGTCGTGTCCGCGCCGTCGACGTCGACCAGCGGCCGGCCCTGCACGACGCGCACCGACCGGACGCGGCCGCCCCGCCGCACCGCGCCGAGGCGCTCGGCCGCCAGGAGGAGCGCATCACGGAGCGTGCGGCCGTCCACGCGTCCGCCGCCCTCGATGAAGAGCGCGTCGAGTCCCGCGGCGAGCGGAGGGAAGCGTCGTCGGGCCTCGGCGTTCGTGATGCGCTCCACCGCGCCGACGACCGACCCGGCGACGGCCGCCCGCGACCGGACCCGGGCCTCCGCCGCGTCCAGGAGGGCCGGGTCGGCGTTGACGACGAGCGCACCGCTCCGACGGTGGTCGGTCCGGGTCACGCCGACGCCGGCGAGCTGCGCGAGCAGGTTCGGGTAGAACGCGGCGCCCGCCGCGTAGAGGTCGAGGAACGGCCCGTCGACCGCGGACGACCAGGGCTGCAGGATCCCCGCACTCGCCGCGGTCGCCTGCCCGGTCGCGCCGTCGTCGACGACCGTCACGGCCACCCCACGGCGCGCCAGGGCGAACGCGGTGGCGGCGCCGGCGATCCCGGCTCCGATCACGAGGGCGGTGGCGGTGGTGTGGGAGCGGGGCACGGAGCGGCTTCCTGTCGGCGGGCGGGGGCGCGACGATGCTCTCACGAGCCGGCGACGAGGCAGCGCCGGTACCGGTACGCCGCGTGCGAGGGCGTGACGAGGTCACGATCGCGGAGGATCGTCATGCGCGGCCGCGACGCGGAACGGCAGGCGGCGGCGAACGTCGTGCGGAGCGCGTCGCTGTACTCGACGTCGATCACCCGTCCGCCGTACACGCGGGTGTACGCACGGCACTCGTCGTAGCGCACGCACTCCTCGGCGACGGCGAAGTCGAAGCCCGCGACGTCCCGCCCCCGCGTGCCGAGGCCCGGCGCGTTCTTCTGCCCCGCGGCGAGGCCGTCCCGGTGCGCCACGTCGACCAGGAGCGCGGCGGTGGCGAGGGCGTCAGCGCGGCTGAGGCGCCCGCGCGAGCGCGTCCACGAGTCGAGGTTGTCGAACTCGACGGCGTCGAACCCACGACGTGCACAGCGGTCCACGGTGCGGGACAGGACCCGGACGACGTCTCGACGGTGCGCCGCGGTCCCGGTGTCCAGGAGGACCTCGTCCGGCCACCCGGGATCGCTGACCGGTTTCCCCGATGCGGTCCGGAGGAGGTCCCTCGGGTGCTCGCGCCGCCACCACGCGGTGTCCTGGGGCTGGGTCTGGAACCCGTTGACGTAGCAGATCCCGTACGTGCCCGGTGCCGGATGCGCGGTGCTGTCCCGTTCGACGATCGTGACGCCGGCGGGCGGACGGTAGGCGCCGCCGAGCTGGTAGTCCGGGCGCCCGCGGGTCGGGAACGGCCGGACCGGCGGGGACGAACGCGTCGCGGTGGACGCGGGTGCCGCGACGGCGAGCCTCCCGACGCCGGGCCCCCCGACGCCGAGCCTCCCGATGGCGGCCGACGCGGGTCGGTCCGACGGCGCGGCGGACGCCACGGACGGGGCGACCACCCAGCCGGCCACGACGAGCACGGCGGCCATGCAGGCTCGCCCGAAGACGCGACGAGCGGTCACCCGCCGAGCACCGCCCAACCGGAGGCCGCCAGCCGGACGCGACCGTGGTCGACCTCGCCCGCCCCCGCCTCGACCGTGGTCGACCCGGCAGCGGGCAGCGACACCGCCTCGTCGCCGATGTTGAGCGCGGTGACGACCGCGTCCGTGCCGATCGCCGTCCGGAGCACGATCGCCGTGTTCTCGAGGTGCACGATGTCCGTGTGCGCGCGGTGCAGCCACGGGTGGCGACGCCGCACGGCGACGAGCGCCTGGTGCGTGCGGAACGCGTCCCGGCCCTCCGGATCGAGGTCGGCCGGAGCCGGTGGCACGGGTGGGAACGCCGGGCGCACGGCGTCGTCGCCGCCGACCCGGGCCTCCTTGACGCCGCGGAAGGCGTACTCGTCGCCCGCGTACACACTCGGCACGCCGGCCACCGTGAACAGGACCGCGAGGGCGTGCGGCAGGTGCCGCGGACCGACCGCGGAGGTGATGCGCGTCACGTCGTGGTTACCGACGAACGTGCTCGGGACGAACGTCGACAGGAGCGCGTCGTGCCGGCGGATCGCGTGTGCGAGCTCGTGGCAGTTGCCGTCCGCGATGCCGTGCCAGATGCCCTGCCACAGCTCGTACTGGGTGACCGAGTCCATGGTCGAGGCCCGCACGACGGCAGCGGCGTCACCGTGGATCACCTCACCCGAGAACCAAGCGTCCGGGTGCCGCTCTCGCACGCGGGGCAACACCGCCGCCCAGAACGCGGGCGGCACGGCGTACGCGGCGTCGAGGCGCCAGCCGTCCACGCCGCGGTCGAGCCAGTGGGTCATGACGTCGACGACCAGGTCGACGGTCGCCGAGGAGCCGTGGTCGAGGGCGACGAGTTGGTCGTGTCCCTCGAACACGTCCGCGTCGACGCGGTCACCGGGACGCCACCCGTCCCAGCGCACGCGGAACAGTCCGGCGGTCGGGGCCGCGGGTCCGTCCTCCTCGAGCGCTCGGAACGCCGGATGCGCGCGCCCCACGTGGTTGAACACCCCGTCGAGCAGCACCCGGACGCCGCGGTCGTGCGCCGTGGCGACGAGACGGAGGAGGTCGTCCTCGTCCCCGAGCCGCGGGTCCACCCGGAAGTGGTCGAGCGTGTCGTAGCCGTGCGTCGACGACGCGAACACCGGTCCCAGCGCGATGCCGTTCAGCCCGAGGTCGACGACGTGGTCGAGCCACGCCTCGAGTCGGCCGAGCCGGTGCTCGACCGGGCGTTCCCGTGCCGACGGCGCGGGGGCCTCCGGCGGACGGATGTCGGCACCGACGAACCCCAACGGGTACACGTGCCACCAGAGGGCGTGCTCCACCCAGGACGTCATCGACCACCTCCGGTTCGTCGGCCTGGTCGACCCTACCGATCCGCGCTGGGGGCCACGCGGTCAGGAGCCGGACCAGCCGGGTGCGACGAGGCCCGTCTCGTAGGCGAACACGACGAGCTGCGCCCGGTCCCGTGCGCCGAGCTTCACCATCGCCCGGCTCACGTGTGACTTCGTCGTCGCAGGGCTGATGAACAGGCGTTGTGCGATCTCGCTGTTCGACAGTCCCCCGGCGACCCAGCGCATGACCTCGCGCTCCCGGTCGGTCAACCGGTCGAGTGCAGGGGTCAGTTCCGCCGGGGTGGCGTGCGTGGCGAAGGCGGCGACGAGGGACCGGGTCGCCCCCGGCGAGAGCAACGAGTCACCCGCGACCACCGTCCGGATCGCGCGGAGGAGCTCGGCCGGCTCGGTGTCCTTGACCAGGAACCCGGCCGCTCCGCCTCGGATCGCCTCGAACACGAAGGCGTCCTCCTCGAAGGTCGTGAGGACCACGACGCGCACGTCACGGAGCGCCGGGTCGGCACCGATGCGCCGCGTCGCCACGAGTCCGTCGACGCGGGGCATGCGGATGTCCATGAGCACGACGTCGGGGTGGTGTTCCACGGCGGCACGCACGGCGTCCTCGCCGTCGGCGGCCTCGGCGACGACGGTCATGTCGGGCTCGGACTCGACGAGCGCCCGCAGTCCGGCGCGGACGAGTGCCTGGTCGTCCGCGATCACCAACCGGAGCGGTGCCGCCTCGCTGGCGTCATCCACGGTGTGCCTCCTGTCCTCGCTCGAGGGCAGCGCTCCGTCGGTCCGAGATGTCCGTGCCCGTGCCCGTGGTCGTGGTCGTGGTCGTGGTCGTGCCGGTGGTCGGGAGCCGCGCGTGCACCCGCCATCCGCCACCGGTGACCGGGCCGGCTTCGAGCACGCCGCCGACCGCAGCCACCCGCTCCCGCATGCCGATGATGCCGTTGCCCGACGGACCGAGGCCGGCCTGGGCGCGGTCGAGGGTGTCCTGCGGGGCGTCCACCGAGGCCGACGCGGAGGACGCGGCTGACGCGGCCGGGTCCGGCTGTGCAGCAGTGCCCCTCCGCCCGCGCGCGTCGGGCAGGTCCTCCACGGTGACGTCGAGGACTTCCGCAGACGCGCCGACGACCACCGCGACACGATTCCACGGCGCGTGCTTCATGACGTTCGTCACCGACTCCTGCACGATGCGGAACGCCGTCCGATCCACGATGCGGTCGACGGCGCCGAGGTCGCCGTCGACGTCGAGGGTGACGTCGAGTCCGGCCGCCTCCGCGCGCAGGACGAGATCCCGGAGTCGATCGAGGCCGGGCACCGGGGACCGTTCGGGCACCACGACGCCCCCGTCCCCGGTCGCCTCGATCCCACTCCCGGTCGCCGCACCCGCGCCGCCGCTGTTCGTTCCCGCGTCCGGATCGTCCACCCTGCGGAGGACCCCGAGCACCGCGCGGAGCTCCACGAGGGCCTCGTGGCTGGCGTCGCGGATGCTCCTCAACGCGGCCCGGGTCGGGTCCGGCAGGTCGGCGCCGAGGTGCAGCGCCACCCCGGCCTGCAGGTTGATCAGCGACATGTTGTGCGCCACCGAGTCGTGCAGCTCGCGAGCGATGCGGACGCGTTCGTCCTCGGCGCGCCGCCGGACCGCTTCCGCGCGTGCGCGGCGGGCCTCGGCCGCGCGGAGCACGCGGACGCGAGCGAGCTCGCTGAGCGCGATCGTGAGTCCACCCCACGCGAGCATGACGGTGACCGTCCCCCAGGGCAGGACGGACGAACGCCCCGTCGCGAGGTCCACCCACGGGAGCACGAACGCGCCGATCGCCACCGCCGCGGCCGCGGAACGGCGACGACCCGACAGCCACGCGTTCACCGCCGCCATGGTGAGGGCCGCGACGAAGGGACCCCGCGGGCTCACGAGGACCGCGTAGCCGAGGGTCGTCGCCAGCGTCACGCCGAGGACGACGACCGGCCAACGCCACCGGAACGGCAGGACGACCACCGCAGCGACGAGCATCGCGATCGCGAGCGGACCGGGTGCCGCCACGACGGCCTCCCCCGTTCCCGGCCCCCACGGCGGTCCCGGATGAGCAGGCACGGTGCCGGGCGTCGGCCCGGTCCAGCGCGACAGGACGAGGGTGCCGACGAGTTGCAGTGCCGCCACCGGGAGCACCCTGCCGACGCGCGCGAACCGCCGCCGCCCGGTCTCGGTGGGTCTCCTCATGCCCGGAAGCCTAGGTGCCGACCGGGGCGCCGTCGTCCGCCCGGGGAGGTGTCCGTGGACTCCTCCCTCCGGCGTGATGCGTGTGGAGGAACGACCTCGGGTACTGCCGTCGGGAGCACGTCCAGGAGCGTCCCCCGAGCGGACGACAGGACGACCGCGGAGCAGGAGCCTGGACCGGTCGCACCAGCGACGCCCAGCCACCGACCGAGGAGGTCACCATGACACCCGCACTCACCGCACTCGCCGCCGCACCGTCCTGGCACGGCGGCCCGCCCATGGCCCCGTTCGCCGTGTTCCCCGTCGTGTTCCTCGCGACCCTCGTCGTGCTCGCCCTCGTGTTCGGGGTCCTCCGCCGCGGGCCGTGGCGCGCTCGCTCCGACGCCCGGGCCGTCCTCGCGGACCGGTTCGCGCGCGGCGAGATCGACGCGACGGAGTACCGGGCGCGGTCGTCCGAGCTCGACCGACGTTGACGCCGCGGCACCGTGACGCACGCCGCGGTCGCCGCCGGTCCCGGGACTACGTCCCGTCTCCGCCCGCGGCGGCCGCGTCGGACACGACGCCCTGCGCCTGCTCGAGCAGCCCGGTCGCGAGGTCGTTCAGCACGAGGTACAGCCCGGCCCGGTGCTCGGCGTCGACGGCCCGCATGACCCCCTCGTAGCGGCGCCGGATCTGCGTGACGACGGCCTGACCCGCGGGTTCGAGCGTGAGCAGGGACCCGCGCCGGTCGGCCGGGTTCGGGATCCGCTTGATGAACCCGCCCGCCACGAGTCGGTCGAGCATGCTCGTGACCGCACCGGAGGTCAGCTCGAGGAACCCGGCGACCTCGGTCGGCGTGGACCGGGCCGTGTCGTCGATGAGCACGAGCGCCCGCAGCGCGTTCTCGTGCACGCCCGCGAGGAGGCTCAGCTGCCGCATGAGCGCGGCGTTCGCCCGCTGTACGGAGGTGAACGCCGCGATGAGGTCGGACACGTCCTCGTCCGCTGTTCCCACCCGTCACCCCCCCCTTGCTCCCGCCCGGAGGTACGCACGCTACACCGAGTCCAGGTCGTCCTCGGCGCGACCCGCGAGCGCCGCGGTTGCCGGACGACGCCCCCGATCGAGGGGGACGACGGCCGCGCCTGGCAACGACGAAGCCCCGGACCTGCGGCTGATGCCGGGAGGTCCGGGGCTGGTGGTGCGCCCCCTGGGACTTGAACCCAGAACCCACTGATTAAGAGTCAGTTGCTCTGCCAATTGAGCTAGAGGCGCGTACCGTCGCGGCTCGCCGCAACGGAGAACAACAATAGCATGGGTCTCGGCCGCCACGGACCACGGGGCGCCGCCACCACGTCGCGCAAGGAGCACAGGATGACCGAACGTCTCGCCGCCGGGGCCGATGCCCCCGACTTCACCCTGCCGGACGAGCACGGCACGCCGACGAGCCTGCGCGACCTGCGGGGCCGCAAGGTCATCGTGTACTTCTACCCGGCCGCGTCGACGCCCGGATGCACGACCGAGGCCTGCGACTTCCGCGACAACATGAACTCCCTGCAGGGCGCCGGCTACACGGTGCTCGGCATCAGCAAGGACGACCTCCCCGCGCTGCAGCGGTTCAAGGACGAGCAGGCCCTGACCTTCCCGCTCCTGAGCGACCCGGACCTGACGGTCCACCGCGCGTACGGCGCGTACGGCGAGAAGAACCTCTACGGCAAGGTCACGACGGGCACGATCCGCTCGACGATCGTCGTCGACGAGGACGGCCGCGTGCAGCTGCCGCTCTACAACGTGAAGGCGACGGGGCACGTGGCCGCGCTGCGGAAGAAGCTCGGCCTGGACTGAGTCCCTGCCCTCAGCGCTCGAGGTCGCGGCGGGCGAGCACCGCCGTCGTCGCCGGTGCGAAGACGAGCACCAGGGCGAGCAGCGCTGGCAGGAGCAGCACCCACCCGATCGCCGGGACCCGGAACACGCCCTGGAACGCACCGACGGCGAGGGCGATCTGGAGGAACTGCCAGACGACGACCCCGCTCCGCACCCAGGAGCGGGCGCGGGCCAGTCCGAGCACCATCGCTCCCAGCCAGATCGCGGCGACGGCGGCGAGGACGATGAGCGCCAGACCGTTCACGACCGAGTCCGGCGGGGCGACCACGAGGTCGACGACGAGCACCACCGTGAGCACCGCCACGGCGAGGAACTCGAGCCCCACGACGACCGCGAGACCGAGCACGGTCGGCGTCCGGAATGCCGCGCGATCAGGTGATTCCCGATCAGCGGCACCCTCGGGGCGCTCCGGGCGTGGGGCATCCGACACAGCGTTCCTCCAGCTCTCGACCCTTGATTTGGCCATATCAGTATGGAACGATGTTCGAGGTCGATGGAACGCCACGATGACGTGTGCGCCTCCCGCAGAGTCTTTCTCTCCCCCACAGAGAATCCCCCCGCAGTGCTGCAGCCCAGCTGGCCCACGCCTGCACTTGATTCGCCACGGCCGTTCGTCGTGCGATTCGAAGCTATTTAAGGAGCATCAACACATGGATTGGCGTGACAAGGCCGCCTGCCTCACCGCGGACCCCGAGCTCTTCTTCCCGGTCGGGAACACCGGCCCGGCCGTCGACCAGATCGAGAAGGCGAAGTCGGTGTGCGCTCGGTGCACCGTCACCGAGACCTGTCTGCAGTACGCGCTCGAGACCTCGCAGGACTCGGGCGTCTGGGGCGGTCTGAGCGAGGACGAGCGTCGCGCGCTCAAGCGCCGCGCTGCCCGCGCACGTCGCGCCTCCTGACCGAGCGCACCCGTTCCGACGACGACGGCGCCCAGTCCCCAAGGGGACCGGGCGCCGTCGGCGTTCCACCCCACGTCGTCCTGCCGCGCCCGTCGTCCCTCGACTCGGAGCCCGCGCGATCCCGAGGCCGAAGCCCTACGACTGCTCCGACCACCGGAAGGGGATGCCGATGGTGACCTCGGTACCGCTGCCGACCAAGGTGTGCCAGTCGATCGTGCCGCCGAGTTCGCCCTGGATCAGGGTCCGCACGATCTGCGTGCCGAGTCCCGCACCGACCTTGCCCTCGGGGAGTCCGCGCCCGTTGTCGCGCACCTGCACCTCGAGGTGGTCCTCGAACCGGTCGGCCACGATCTCGACCTCGCCGTCACGGCCGTCGAGCCCGTGCTCCACCGCGTTCGTCACGAGTTCCGTGAGGCCGAGCGCCAACGGCGTCGCCGCTTCGCTCGGGAGCACACCGAACTCGCCCGTCTTCTTGGGGCGCACGGTCGTGTTGTGACTCGCCGCGACCTCGGTCACGAGCATGAGCACGCGGTCGAACACGTCGTCGAAGTCCACGTTCTGGCTGAGACCGGTCGACAGCGTGTCGTGGACGACCGCGATGGCCGCGACCCGACGCATCGCCTGCTGCAGGGCCTCCCGGGCCTCCTCCGAATGCGTGCGACGCGCCTGGATGCGGAGGAGCGACGCGACCGTCTGCAGGTTGTTCTTGACGCGGTGGTGGATCTCGCGGATCGTTGCGTCCTTCGTGATGAGCTCGCGCTCCTGATGCCGCTGCTCGGTGACGTCACGGCAGAGCACGATCGCCCCGATGCGCTCCCCGTGGTCGCGCAGGGGGATCGCGCGGAGCGTCACGGTCACGCCCTTCGCCTCGATGTCGGTGCGCCACGGGGCGCGGCCGGTCACGACGAGCGGCAGGGACTCGTCCACGACGAGCTGGTTGCCGAGCAGTCCGGTCGTCACCTCCGCCAGGGAGAGCCGTTCGAGCTCGCCCTCGAAGCCCATCCGATTGAAGGCGCTGAGGCCGTTCGGGCTCGCGAAGGTGACGACGCCCCCGACGTCGAGTCGCAGGAGTCCGTCGGAGGCACGAGGAGCACCCCGACGCGGACCGGTCGGTGCGCCGATGTCCGGGAAGTCCCCCGTGGCGATCATGCCGAACAGGTCGTTCGCGCTCGAGTTGAACGTCAGCTCCTGGCGGCTCGGCGTGCGCTGCTCGTTGACGTTCGAGTGGCGTGTGACGACGGCGATGGGCGCCTCCGTCGTCTGGGCGCTCGTGGCGGACAACCGACGCAGGACCGGGATCGCGCGCACGCGGGTCGGGGTGTCCTCGTACCAGTCGGGCTCCGCCGAGTCGACGATCTCGCTGCGTTCGAAGCACTGGGTGATCTGGTCGCGCCACTCGTCCCGCACGCCCTGCCCGACGACGTCGCGGTAGAACAGCGTCGCGGCGGACGACGGCCGCGCGTGCGCGACGGCCACGAACGAGCCGTCCTCCGCGGGCACCCACACCACGATGTCGGCGAACGACAGGTCGGCGAGGAGCTGACCGTCGCCCACGAGCAGGTGGAGCCACTCGACGTCCGCGTCGGTGGACCGGCCTTGGGCGAGAACGAGGTCACTGAGGGTCGACACGGAGCAAGTCTAGGTGGCCGCCTCCGGTCCTCCCTGCGACCGTCCCCACCTCGGTCCGGGAATTAAATGTCACATTCCAACGGTCAGTAGCCTGAGGGCGTGGCCGGGGAGGCCGCACCACCGCACCACGAGGGGGCTCATGGACGACCGTGCCGCACAGCGCACCGACGACGGACCGGAGGGACGGGGCACGCGCCGTCAGGGGCGGCACGCCCTGACCGAGCACGGAGCGCAGCCGGTTCCTCCGCTGCCCACGGCGCTCGACGGCGCGGTCCTCCGCCCCACGCCTCCCGGGCACGAGCCGGATCGCTCTGCCGAGCGCGCGCCGCGGCGCACCGCCGGGCCGCGCCGGCTCCGCCGCGCCGACGCCGCACCGCAGCCCCCTCGCGCAGCGCTGCCGGACCCCACCCCCGTAGCACGCGACCTCGCCCGCTGTGTCGTCGAGATCCTCGCCGGCGCCCGTGAACTCGACCAGATCGCGCGGTGGGTGACGGACGACGTGCACCGACACCTCCAGGTCCGCGTCCGGTTGGCGGCCCGCGCGCGGTCGGTACGCCGGACGGCGCCGCGCAGGCCCGTCTTCTCGATCGGTTCGGTGATCGTCCGCGAACCGAGCGACGGTGTCGCCGAGGCCACCGTCATCGTGCATGCACGGGCACGAACGCGTGCGGTCGCGATCCGCCTGGAGGGCCGCGACGGCCGATGGCGCGCGACCGCGGTCAGCGTCCTCTGACCACCGGTGCGGACCGCACCGGAGCGCAGGGCTGACCGGCGCGGACCGCACCGGAGCGCAGGGCTCACCGGCGACGGGTGCGCGAACGCCGAACGGCGACGGCCTGAGGAGGACCGCCGCCGTTCCGGGAACTCTCCCGATCAGCTCTTCTTGGCCTGCGCCCGACGGTCCGCCCGGTTCGTCGGCGCCGTGTCGCGCTGCCCGAAGGCACCGCGCTGCCCGGACGCCGTCGCCGCAGCACCGAACGACGACCCCCGCTCGGGACCCGGGACCTGCTCGGCCTCGGCGACGGCCTGCTGCCGCTGCGCGAGTGCGGTCGCGGCATGCTCGAGGCGACCGCTCTGGTCACGGACCTCGACCTCGCCGTCGATCGACGGTGCCGAGTACTCCAGCCCGGCGGCCTCCGAGTCCTCGCCGAGGCCCTTGGCGTCGATGACGGCCGTCTCGCCGTCACGCTGCACCTGGACCTCGAGGTTGAACAGGAACCCGATGGACTCCTCGCGGATCTGGCCCATCATGCTCTGGAACAGGGCGTAGCCCTCGCGCTGGTACTCGACGAGGGGGTCGCGCTGCGCCATCGCGCGGAGACCGATGCCGTCCTTGAGGTAGTCCATCTCGTAGAGGTGGTCGCGCCAGCGTCGGTCGATCACCGACAGGACGACGCGGCGCTCGAGTTCGCGCATGGCCTCGTCGCCGAGGGCCTCCTCGCGCTTCTGGTACGCGAGCTTGGCGTCCGACAGGATCTCGCGGCCGAGGAAGTCGCGCGATGCCTTGCCCCGCGATCCGGCCTCGGTGATGACCTCGTCGATGGTGATCGACACGGGGTAGAGCGTCCCGAGCTCGGTCCACATCGCGTCGAGGTCCCAGTCGTCCGGGGAGCCCTCGCCCGTGTGCGAGTCGATGATCTCGTTGACCACGCTCTCGAGGAACTGCTGCGACCGGTCGTGCAGGTCGTCGCCCTCGAGGATGCGGCGCCGGTCGTCGTAGATGGCCTCGCGCTGGCGGTTCAGGACGTCGTCGTACTTCAGCACGTTCTTGCGGATCTCGGCGTTCCGGGCCTCGACCTGGGCCTGCGCGGAGCGGATCGCACGACCGACGAGCTTGTTCTCGATCGCGAGGTCGTCCGGGACGTTCGAGCGGCCCATGAGGCTCTCGGCCGCGCCGGAGTTGAACAACCGCATGAGGTCGTCCGTGAGGGACAGGTAGAAGCGGCTCTCGCCGGGGTCGCCCTGTCGACCGGAGCGACCACGCAGCTGGTTGTCGATGCGCCGGGACTCGTGTCGCTCCGTGCCGAGCACGTACAGCCCACCGGCGTCGCGGACCTTCTCGGCCTCGACCTCGACCTCGGCCTTGACGCGGGCGAACACGTCGTCCCACGCGGCCTCGTACTCATCCGGGGTCTCGGTCGGGGACAGCCCCTTCGCGTGCATCTCGGCGACGGCGAGGAACTCCGCGTTGCCGCCGAGCATGATGTCCGTACCGCGGCCGGCCATGTTCGTGGCGACCGTGACCGCACCGAGGCGACCCGCCTGGGCGACGATCGCGGCCTCGCGCGCGTGGTTCTTCGCGTTGAGCACCTCGTGCTTCACGCCGCGCTTGGCGAGGAGCTTGGACAGGTACTCGCTCTTCTCGACGCTCGTCGTGCCGACGAGGACAGGCTGGCCGTTCTCGTGCCGCTGCTCGATGTCGGCGGCGACCTGTTCGAACTTCGCGGGCTCGTTCTTGTACACGAGGTCCGTCTGGTCGTTGCGCTGCATCGGCCTGTTCGTCGGGATCGGGACGACGCCGAGCTTGTACGTCGACATGAACTCCGCCGCCTCGGTCTCGGCGGTACCGGTCATGCCGGAGAGCTTCTTGTACAGGCGGAAGTAGTTCTGCAGCGTGATGGTGGCGAGGGTCTGGTTCTCCGCCTTGACCTCGACGCCCTCCTTCGCCTCGATCGCCTGGTGGATGCCCTCGTTGTACCGGCGGCCCATGAGGATGCGACCGGTGTGCTCGTCGACGATGAGCACCTCGCCGTTCATGACGACGTAGTCCTTGTCGCGCTTGAACAGGGCGTCGGCCTTGATCGCGTTGTTGAGGAACGAGATGAGCGGGGTGTTGGCCGACTCGTACAGGTTGTCGATGCCGAGGTAGTCCTCGACCTTCTCGATCCCGGGCTCGAGCACGCCGACCGTGCGCTTCTTCTCGTCGACCTCGTAATCGACGCCGGGACGCAGGCGCGTGGCGATCGTGGCGAACTCGGTGAACCAGCGGTTGGCCTCGCCCGAGGACGGTCCGGAGATGATGAGCGGCGTGCGGGCCTCGTCGATGAGGATCGAGTCGACCTCGTCGACGATCGCGAAGAAGTGCCCGCGCTGCACCATGTCCGACGCCTGCCACGCCATGTTGTCGCGCAGGTAGTCGAAGCCGAACTCGTTGTTCGTGCCGTACGTGATGTCGGCGGCGTACTGCTCGCGACGCTCGGCGGGCTCCTGCCCCGCGAGGATGCAGCCGGTGGTCATGCCGAGCGCGCGGAACACGCGGCCCATGAGTTCGGACTGGTAGCTCGCGAGGAAGTCGTTGACGGTGATGACGTGCACGCCGCGCGAGGCGATGGCGTTGAGGTACGCGGCCGTCGTCGCGACGAGCGTCTTGCCCTCACCGGTCTTCATCTCGGCGATGTTCCCGAGGTGCAGCGCGGCACCGCCCATGAGCTGGACGTCGAAGTGACGGAGCCCGAGCGTGCGCTTCGACGCCTCACGCACCGCGGCGAACGCCTCGGGCAGCAGGTCGTCCAGGGACTCGCCGTTCGCGTACCGCTCGCGCAGCTCACGCGTCTCGTCGCGCAGTTCCTCGTCGCTGAGGGTGGCGAAGTCGTCCTCGAGGTCGTTGATCGCCTCGGCGTAGGCCTTGAGGCGTCGGAGCGTGCGCCCTTCGCCGATGCGGAGGACCTTCTCCAGCACGTTGGTCAATCGAGACTCCTCATGGTGTCGTCTGGCGCTGATCGCTCGGGGCCTCCGGACGGCCGTTCGCGCGCGCCTGATCAGCCAGCCATGCTAGCAACCTCCGCGCCCGCACACCTGGGCAGCGGGCGCTGCCGGAGCCGATGGGCGCCCCCGTTCGCTCGGGGCGGACACGAGGGCCCCGACCGCACCGTGTGGTGCCGATCGGGGCCCTCGTGGTCGTGCGCGGAGGTCAGACGGTCACGCCAGCGCGTTCGACCGTCGCGGCCTCTTGCTGGACGGGTGCGGCGTCGTCCAGGGCGATGACGCCGTAGTCCCAGCCCTTGCGGCGGTACACGACGCTGGGGCGTTCCGTCTCGGCGTCGATGAAGAGGTAGAAGTCGTGGCCGACGAGCTCCATGTAGTACAGCGCGTCGTCGACGGTCATCGGGGACGACGCGAAGACCTTCGTGCGGATGACGACGGGGTTGTAGGCGTCCTCGTCCGTCGCCTGGGCCTCGTCCGTCACGACGGGCAGGCTGCCGGTCGCGACCGTCTCGATGAGCGTGCCGTCGGCGGGCACGACGTCCATCGTGGCGAACCCGTCACCCGCCGCCTCGGCGACCGAGGTCGGGCGGTGACGGCCCCGGTGGACCTTCTTGCGGTCCTTCGCACGCCGCAACCGTTCGGCGATGCGGGCGAACGCCAGGTCGAACGCCGCGTACTTGTCGGACGCGGTCGACTCGGCGCGGATGAGCGGCCCGGGACCGATGAGGGTGAGCTCGACGCGGTCGTCGCCGCTCGCCCCGCTGCTCTTCTCGTGGTGTCGACTGACCCGGACCTCGAAGGCCACGGCACGATCGGCGAGCGCGTCGATCTTCGCGGACTTCTCCTCGGCGTAGGCGCGGAAACGGTCGGTGATCCCGACGTTCCGTCCCGTGATCGAGATGTCCATGGCGGCTCCCATCCAGACTCGGCGCGTCGCCTCCTCGTGGCGACTCCAGACGCCTTTCGAGCGAGCGTAGACCCGGGTGCACGCGACGATTCAGGGTCCGGTCCCAGCCTCCGACGGGGAGGACGGCTCCACGCTCGCCGTCGCCACGCACCGCACCACGCGGCCGCCCGCGGCGCGGACCGCCCGGATCGCCTCGGCCATGGTCACCCCGGTCGTCACGACGTCGTCGACGAGCACGACGGCGCGGTCGCGCACGTCCACCGCGCGGAGGGTGCCGACCGTCGCGGTCACCCGGTCCACCGCCGACAGCGACTTCTGGCCGCCGTCGCGCCTGCCACGGGCCCGCGGGTCCGGCACCCGTCGGAGCACGCGAGCGGTCCGGAACCCACCGCGACGGAGCAGGACGACGACCGGGTCGAATCCCCGCCGCCGACGTCCCGCCCGCGAGGACGGCACCCGGACCACGACCGCGTCGGGCGCCTCGGCGAGCGCCCCCCGGAGTGCCCGCACGGTGGGGCGGGCCAGCGGTCCGACGACGTCGAGCCGTCCGTGCACCTTGAACGCGAGCACGAGGGCCCGGGCCGTCCCGCGGTAGGTGAACGGGGCGTCGAGCCGGACGCCGGCCACGAGCCGGACGCACGACGGGGTCGCGGCGAGGTCCTCGAGACACGCGTGACACACCGGGCGGTCGTCACGCCCGCAGACGACGCACGACACCGGCAGCAGCACGCCGAGCGCCTCGATCGCCGCGTCCCGCCACCGGTCGGCTTCCCGCTCCCCCATGCCTCGATCGTCGCGCCGCGGCCGCGTGACTCGGCGCCGGATCCATCAGTCGGTGGACGGCGGTCCGGACGGGAGCACCTGGGGAGGACGGGCCTCCCGGCCTACCGCTGCGTGCCGAGGACGGCCGCCGTCACGCCGCTGTCGTCCCAGCCACCGCCGCTCTCGGCGAGCACACGGCCGTCGGTCATGCGCAGCAGCAGCGAGTCGGACGCACCGCCGACGATCGTCGTCGCCGAACCGGACGGGCGGTTGAGCGTCGTCGAACGCCCGCCGATGGTCGACGACGTCACGGTCGAGCCGGTCGCGGTGGAGCCGAGCGACGCCACCTCGAGGTCGCTCTGCCACGTCGCGTCGACCGGGGTGCCCGCGGCGACCGGCACCCGGACGGGTGCGCCGAGCGCGGTCGGCTGCTTCTGCGAGTTCCGGAGCACGCCCATGACGTACAGGGCGGCACCCTCGTCGGTGTCGATGAGCGCGAGTGCCCGGGTGGCGTCCCGCGACACGCGGAACGCGACGAGTCGGCCGTCGGGCAGGCTCGACGAGATCGGGTGCGGATCGCCCTCGAGCCCGTACGCGACGACCGACCGGGGGTCCGCCGCCTGGGCCGACCACACGAAGCCCTCGTCGTCGATGGACGGCGCGACGAGACCGCTCCGCGTGTCCACCTGCACGGGAGCGCTCGAGCCGGACCGGACGGCGTCCACGCCGTCGGCCGTGCCGACCGCGGCGGAGGTGCCCGCCGCCGTCACCTCGAGTGACGTCGGGTCGAGGCCGCGGATCTTGTCCGCGATGCCGGCGAGTTGGTCGACGGCTCCCGCGGCTGCGTTGCCGACGGCGTTCTTCGCGACGACGAGCGGCCGGGCGTCGACGTCGGGGTCGCGTTCGGCGTTCGTGCCCGTCGAGTCGGGCACGTCGAGGCTCGTGCCCTCGACCGTGATCGTCACGGACGAGATGCTCGCGACCGACGCCAGGCTCGCGGTGAGCTGCTCGCGCATCCGGACCTTCTCGACCGTGGTCGCTTTCAGCGCGTCACTCGTCAGGTCGACCTGGGCGGACCCGCTCTCGATCGTCACGGCGTTGAGGGACAGCTGCGTGCCCTCGGGGAACGCCGTGACGACCGCTCCCTTGAGCCACTCGCTCGGCCCGGCGAGCAGGGCGCTCGCGATCCGCGTGCTCGTCGACGACCGGGCGAGGAACCACCGTTCCTCGGGCACGAGGTAGTGGTACGTCGGGTCGTAGAAGTACAGGGCGTGCGCCTGGAACACCGACTCGAAGCTGACGGGCGACAGGATGATCCCGCCGGGCGCGTAGCTGATCCGCCACTGCCCGCGTTCCTTGCGGAACTGGAACGTCAGCGTCGACGTCGCGTCGCTGTCGGCCTGCGTGTACTCGCCGTCGGCGTCCACCGTGGCCGACACCGTCATCGTGTACGAGAGCCGACGGTCCCCGGTGCGCGCGACGGTGCCGCTCCCCTGGCGGACGGTCACACTCTGCCGCGGGTTCCACCGCTGCGCGAACCCCGTCGTCAGGAACTCCCGTGCCACCGCGTAGTTGTCCTGGGCACCGGTGGCCGCGTCGATGAACTGTCGGAGGACGGTCTCCTGGTCCGAGCCCTTGACCGGCCCGTTCGGGCGGTAGTCGACGCCGGACGGCGCCTGGTCCTCGACGCGGCCGCCCTTCTGCACGGCACCGCCGGTCGGGATCGCGGCGCAGGCGGTGAGCACGACGAGCACGAGCGTCGCGACGAGCGCGGTGAGGACGCGCCGGGTCACCGCCGCGGCCCTCCGTCACCGTCGGCGGGGACGGCCGGGAGGCGCGGCTCGTCCTCCAGGTCGTCGAGCGCGGGCAACGGGATCACCGACCGCGTCACCGCGTCGCCGGCGCGGCGCGGGAGCGTCAGCACGAACACCGATCCGACCGTCGGCCGCGACCAGACGTCGATCCGCCCGCCGTGCAGGTGTGCGTCCTCGAGGCTGATCGCGAGCCCCAGGCCGGTCCCGCCGATGGTCCGCTGTCGACTCGGGTCGGCCCGCCAGAACCGGTCGAACACGCGCTCGACGTCCTGCGGGGGCATCCCGACGCCCTGGTCGCGCACGGCGATCGCGACCGTGTCGACGTCGCTGTCGACCACGACCTGCACCGGCTTGGCCTCGCCGTGCTCGATCGCGTTCCCGACGAGGTTGCGGAGCACGCGCCGGATCCGTCGTCCGTCGGCCTGCACGACGACGTGGCCGCCCGGTGTGGCGACCTGCAGCTCGACTCCGGCCGACTCGGCGAGCGGCCGGAACTCGTCGACGATGTCGGTCGCGAGCGCCGCCGGCACGACCGGCTCCGTCTCGAGCTGCACCGCCTGGGCGTCGTACCGCGAGATCTCGAGCAGGTCCGCCAGCAGCAACTCGAACCGGTCGATCTGGGTGTGCAGGAGCTCGCTCGACCGGGCCACCGCTGGTTCGAACGCGTGTCGGGCGTCGAACAGGACGTCGCCCGCGAGCCGGATGGTCGTCAGGGGCGTGCGGAGCTCGTGGGACACGTCCGACACGAACCGCTGCTGCACGCGGGACAGCTCGGCGAGCTGGGTGATCTGCCGGCTCATCACGTCGGCCATGCCGTTGAAGCTCGTGGCGAGGATCGCGATGTCGTCCTCGCCCCGCACGGGGATGCGTTCGTCGAGTCGGCCGGCGGCGATCTTGCGGCTCGTCTCGGCCGCGACGCGCACCGGGCCGACGACGAGGCGGACGACGAGCGACGTGACGAGCGCGATGAGCACGACGAGCGCCACGCCGCCGACGGACAGCGTCTGCGACACGAAGTCCAGCGTCTTCTGCGCGTCGCTGAGGTCGTAGACGAGGTACAGCTCGTACTGCCCGGCGCTCGGGATCTGGAGCGTCGACCCGACCGCGAGCCCCGGTTCCCGTCGTCCGCCGTCCTCGAGCGCGACCGCCTGCAGCCGGAGCGCACCGGAGTCCTTCGCGACGGCCTTCCGCAACTCGGGCGTGATCACCGAGTCCGGGAAGTCGGGGCTCGCGATGTTCTGCAGCGTCTGCGTGGTGGACTGCCCCGGGGTGCGGAGGATGGCGATGCTCGTGCCGCCGGGACTCGTCGTGGTGGTCAGGATCGAGGTCTGCGCCTCGTTCTGCAGCGTCTCGAGCTCGACCTGGTTGTTGTCCTCGGCGGCGGTGGCGGCGTCGAAGATGTTCTGGGCGAGGACCGTCGCACGCTCCGACTCGGCCTCGATCTGGTCTCGCCGTTGGGCGTAGACGTTGTTCGTGATGCTCAGGGTGATCGCGGTGCCGATGACGCTGACCGCGAGCCCGGTCGTCAGGACCGTGATGGCGACCGCGCGGAACAACAGGGACCGTCGCCAGAGGAACGCGACGGCGCGCCACCCCCGCCGGATCCATCGCCGGGTGCGCCGCCACACCTGCCGGACGGTGACCACCCCGGGGGACGTGACGGATGTCGGCGTCGCACGGGCCGCGGGCCTGGCCAACGGCTAGCCCTGCGAACCCGCCCGGTAGCCGACGCCGCGCACCGTGGTGACGATGCGCGGGTTGTCCGGGTCGTGCTCGATCTTGGCGCGCAGCCGCTGCACGTGGACGTTGACCAGTCGCGTGTCCGCCTTGTAGTGGTACCCCCACACCTGCTCGAGCAGCATCTCGCGCGTGAACACCTGGTTCGGCTTCTCGGCGAGGGCGCGCAGCAGGTCGAACTCGAGCGGGGTGAGTGCGATCGGGGTGCGGCCGCGGCGGACCTCGTGCCCGGGGACGTCGACCGTGAGGTCCCCGACGGTGAGGACGGCCGCGTCGCTCGCCACCGGGCGCAGGCGCGTGCGGATGCGCGCGACGAGCTCCTTCGGGTTGAACGGCTTGACCACGTAGTCGTCGGCACCGTTCTCGAGGCCGGACACGACGTCGGCGGTGTCGCCCTTGGCGGTGAGCATGATGATCGGCGTGCCGCTCTCGGCACGGATCCGGCGACAGACCTCGATCCCGTCGACACCCGGCAGCATGACGTCGAGCAGCACGAGGTCCGGTCGCGTGCTCTGGAAGGCCTCGAGCGCGTCGGTGCCGTCCTCGCTGAACTCGAGCTCGAACCCCTCGGACCGGAGGACGATCCCGATCATCTCGGCGAGCGCCTGGTCGTCGTCGACGACGAGGATGCGCGGGCTCATGGTCCCCCTCAGGATCGGTGGTGCCGGACGTGGCGACGCGCCCGTGCTGCCACCATAACCGAGGGACCCGGTCACGACGGCCGGGCGCGGCGGGGCGGCGGTCCGCGGGGATCGCCGCCGCGCCGCCGGGACGTCAGTAGCGGTAGTGCTCGGGCTTGTAGGGGCCCTCGACCGGCACGCCGATGTAGTCGGCCTGTCGGGCGTCCAGCGTGGTCAGCTCGACGCCGAGCGCGTCCAGGTGCAGTCGTGCGACCTTCTCGTCGAGGTGCTTCGGCAGCACGTACACGTCGGTCGGGTACGCCTCGGGTCGGGTCCAGAGCTCGATCTGCGCCAGCACCTGGTTCGTGAACGAGTTGCTCATGACGAACGAGGGGTGGCCGGTCGCGTTGCCGAGGTTCATGAGCCGCCCCTCGCTGAGGACGAGGACGCTCCGGCCGTTCGGCAGGCGCCACTCGTGCACCTGGGGCTTGATCTCGATCCGCTCCGCCCCCTCGAGCCGCTCGAGTCCGGCCATGTCGATCTCGTTGTCGAAGTGGCCGACGTTCGCGACGATCGCCAGGTGCTTCAGCCCGAGCATGTCGTCGACCGTCACGACGTCCACGTTGCCCGTGCAGGTCACGACGATGTCGACCTGGTCGAGGACGGATTCGAGCCGGGCGACCTGGAAGCCGTCCATGGCCGCCTGGAGCGCGCAGATGGGGTCGACCTCGGAGACGATGACGCGGGCACCCTGTCCGCGGAGCGCCTCGGCCGCGCCCTTGCCGACGTCGCCGTAACCGACGACGAACGCGACCTTGCCGCCGATGAGGACGTCGGTGGCCCGGTTGAGGCCGTCCGGCAGCGAGTGCCGGATGCCGTAGCGGTTGTCGAACTTCGACTTCGTCACGGAGTCGTTGACGTTGATGGCCGGGAACCGGAGGACGCCGGCGCGCGCGAGCTCGTACAGACGGTGCACGCCCGTCGTGGTCTCCTCGGTCACCCCGCGCAGCTCGGCCGCGATCCGGGTCCACCGGTCGGGCGAGGTCGCGAGCGACTCGGCGATCGTGCGGAGGACGACGAGACGCTCGGCCGCGGCGTCGGACGCCGGTTCGGGGACGGCTCCGGCGGACTCGGCGTCCGCACCCTCGTGCACGAGCATCGTGGCGTCGCCGCCGTCATCGAGGATCATGTTCGGCCCGATCCAGTCGGCGCCCTCGGCCGCGGCTTCGGCCGACCAGTCGAAGATCCGGTTCGTGCACCACCAGTACTCGTCGAGGGTCTCGCCCTTCCAGGCGAACACCGGGACACCGGCGGGGGCGTCCGGGGTGCCCGTGGGGCCGACCGCGACCGCCGCGGCCGCCTCGTCCTGCGTCGAGAAGATGTTGCAGCTCGCCCAGCGCACGCGGGCACCGAGCGCGACGAGGGTCTCGATGAGCACGGCCGTCTGCACGGTCATGTGGAGCGATCCGGCAATCCGCGCACCCGCGAGCGGCTGCGACGCACCGAACTCCTCGCGCAGTGCCATGAGGCCGGGCATCTCGTGCTCGGCGAGGCGGATCTGGTGTCGGCCGGCCTCGGCGAGCGTCAGGTCGGCGACGCGGTGGGGCAGCGCGGTCTGCATGTCGGTGGGCATGACCACCAGTCTCCCACCCTCCGGCCGGGAGGCACGTGGCGGGCTCGCACCGCGCCTCCCGGCCGGAGGGCGGTGGCGACCGCCGGGCGACGGACCCGGCCGGCGTCAGTCGCGCCCGAGGGGCGCGCGGCGCACCACCTGCCACCCCCGTGGGACCGAGAGGCGTTCGGCGTGCCGGCCACAGAGGTCGTACCCGTGCGGCTCGACCCGGATCGACAGCGGTCCCACGACGACCATGGAGTCGGCGTAGTCGTACGTCAGGGTCGCCACGGCCCCCGCCCCGCAGGCGACCTTGCTGCAGATCCGCACGTCCATCTCCCGCCCAACCTACCGGGCACCCGGCAGTACCATGGCCGCATGGTCCGCCGACGCCCCCTCGTGACGCCCGTCGACCGGGCCCGCGGTCGCTCGCGGCACGGCCGGGGCGGGCGCTCGTCGGTCACCGGGCCCGACCTCGCGCCCGTGGTCACCCGGGCCGAGGCGTTCGACCGCATCGTCGGCGACACGGCGCACTACCTGGTCGAGCTGTGGCCCGACGAACTGCGCGGCGTCGTGTTCCAGGTGGCGGACATGCCGTCGACCGCGACCGCACCCGACCCGGCGGACCGCACGGTGCCACGCTGGCGCATCGACCGACGGCCGGACCGCGTGACGATCTACCGGATCCCGGTCGAGCGGCTGACGCACCTGCCCGAGAAGGACGACGTCGACCGCCGGATCGTCGTCGAGACCGCGGTGTTCCGGGCGGTCGCGGAGCTCCTCGACAAGGACCCCTGGGACCTCGCCCCGGACCGGTACCGGCACCTCTGACCCCGTCCCGCCGATCAGGGGTAGACGGTGATCGGCGTCGACGCGGTGGCACCCGGGCGCAGCGGGAACCCGGCGATCCCGGCGTCGCCCGCGTAGGACACTCCCGCGACCAGCCCGCGGACACCGCGGAGCGTGAGCGCGGTGCTCGTCGGCACCGTCGTGTCCGCCGTCGTCCCCGCGGCGACCGTGACGGTCGTGCGCTCCCCGCCCGCCGCCATGGTCACCGTGGCGTCGGAGGTCGTGGGGTTGACGAGCGTGAGGCGGGCGCCGGGACCGTCGACGACGTCGACGAGGGTGGTGCCCGTGAGCGTCGGCGCGGACGCGAACCACCCGAGGTCGGTCCGGCCGTCGGTCGTCGGCGTGCTCGTCCGGGCCCCGGCGACGATCGGCACGTCCGCGGTGACCGTCACCGTGTACCGGCCGTCGGCGAAGTCGTCGAGGGGCACGTCCGTCACGACGCCGCCGTCCGCCGTGGCCTGGACCGTGGTCCCACCGCCGTCCGCGGTCGTCAGGGCCATGGTCAGGTGCGCACTCGCGTCACCCGGCACGAACACGCGGACCACCGGTGCTGCGTCGGCGGTGTCGTCGCCGTGCTGCGCGCCGTCCGTGTCGCGGAGCACGACCCCGGGGATCGTCTGCGTCCGGGACGGTGTCGCCGCCGCCTGCACGACGTCGGCCCCACCCGGGGTGAGGGTCCGCACGATGCTCTCCTGCATGGTGGCGACGATCTGACCGCCGGAGGACGTCACGTGCACGACCGGCGACGCCGCGTCGGAGACGAACCCCGCCAGCGGCACGACCTTCTGCGTGTTCGGTGCGACGACGATGCCGGTGGTGCCGGGCGCCGACACCTTGCCCGTCGTCGTGAAGACGTCGAGGTCCACGGTCGCGTTGACGTCGGTGGGGTTCGCCAGGGTGACGATGCTCGTCCGACCGGTCTCGGTGGAGCCGCCGACGAGCCAGCTCGACGTCGACGGGTCGTCGCACGAGGCGGCGGCGAGGCCCGCGACCTCGTCACCGTCGGCCTCCTGGATGCCGCTCCCGGCGACGGTCGGGGTGGTGCGCCCGGCGCGTGCCGTGACGACGGTCGGGTCCGAGCCACCGTTGCTCGCGGCGGCCAGGGTCGACCGGTGCACCTGTCCCGTGGTCGACGCCGCGGCGACGGTCTCGTGGCCGACCCGGGAGGCCGTGGTCGCGTCCGCACCGGACGCGTCGGCCAGCTGGAGGAGGCCGCCCGCGCACACCCGGGAGGCGTCCGCGGGGACGGGGGTCACGGTCCGCCCGGCGGGTCGCGCCGTGATGCCGGTGAGGTCCGCGGCGTGCGCGGTGCCGATGGTGCCCGCGGCGACGAGCACGGCGACGAGCGTGGCGCTCCCCCGGACCGCCCATCGCCGTCCGTTCCGCTGACCGTTCGTGGGCTGCTGGGTCATTCGCGCTCCTCGTCGAAGGTGGTCGCGGGTTCGTCGGCCTCGATCACGTGCGACACCGCCCGCCGTCGACGCGGCCCCGTGGGGATCGCGAGGAGTGCGGTGGCGCCGAACACGACGCCGAGGACGACGAGGAACAGCGCGTGGGCGGCGGACGCCGCGGCGGTGCCCGTGGCGGGCCGGTCGACGCGGCCGTCGTAGCTCCACAGGACGCCGGTGCCGGTCGCGCCGATGCTCGTGAACCGGGCGTCCTGGCCGATGGAACCGGCGGCGCGGTCGTGCAGTGCCTCGGCGGCACGGGAGTCGGGTCCGTCCGCGAGCAGGACGAACCGCACGCCGAGCCGGCGGAGGTCCTCGCGCGGGTCGAAGCCGCTCCGACTGGCGAGGTTCGCCGCGAGCGTCGTCAGGCGCCGGTCGTCCGGACTGAGGCGGTGGGCGGTGGCCTGGACCGTCGACTGGTCGTCGAGCGTCGCCCCCTGCCCGCGCTCCAGGGACACCCCGAGCGTGCCGTCGCGCTGCGGGGTCAGGACGAGCGTGCCGACGTCGGGGTTCGTCCGTGCCTCCGCGTTGACGTAGGCGCTGATCACGCGCCCCGTGGTCGGGCTGATCGCCGCCGTGCCGAGGTACAGACCCGCGAACACCGGCGCGACCGTCACGCCCGTGAGCACCGCGGCGACGAGTCCCAGACCGGGCGCGAGTCGCGGCAGCGTGTCGAGCCCGACCACCGCGGCGACGACGAGCGCGAACCAGGACACGCTGAGACCGCTGCCGGGCCACACGATGGTCGTGGTGGACCCGACGCCGGACAGCGCGAGGTGCGTGGCGCCGAAGGCCGTGAGGTACCCGACGAGCGCGAACCCGAGCGCGACCGCGGCGAGGTGCCAGCGTCGGCCGAGCAGCGCACCGATGGCGGTCGCGCCGACCGGGAGTGCGAGCACCGCGAGCGCGATCGGGAGGACCGTGGTGGCGAACCCGGCGGCGTGCGACGCCGTCGTCCACCCGTTCCAGTCCGGGAGCGGGGACCCGATCGCCAGCTGGAGCGCCGACGGCGCCCGGGTGGCGTCGGGCACGCCGGGGTCGGCGAGGACGCCGAGCGGCGTTCCCGCGCGGAGCTGCGTGATCACGAGGGGGGCGAACAGCACGACCGCGGGCAGCGGGATCGCGATGCGCCGGAGGAGGTGCCGCCAGCCGAAGGCGAGGGACGCCAGCCACGTCAGCACGAGCACCGGGATGAGCGACGGGGCGCTCGCGAGCACGGCTGCGAACAGCAGCGCGGCGCCCGCCGACGACGCCCACGACCGATGGGCGCCGAGGAGGGTGAGGAGCAGCCACGGCAGGAGCACGTGCGCGATCACCGCGCCGACATGTCCGCTCATCACGGCCGTCACGAGCGACGGCGAGAGCGCGTACAGCGTCGCACCGACGACCGGCACCCAGACCCGCGTCGTGAGCCGGCGCGACGCGAACCACCCGCCGAGGGCCGACAACGGCACCGCGAGCAGCATGACGAGCACGATCGACGTGGACGGTGACCAGAACGTGAGCGTGCCGAGCACCGCGAGCACCGCCGCGAACGGGTCACTCGGCCCCGTGAACCCCGTGCCGATCGTGTGCCATCCGTACCCGACGTTCTGCCAGAGCCGACCGACCGTCGTGCTGAGCGGCAGCAGCCCCCCACCCGTCAGCGCGGGTGCCCCGAGCAGCGGGCCGAGCAGCACCGCCGTGACGACCGCGGCGGCGAGGACGGTCCACAAGCCGCCGTCGCCGAGGAACGACGCGCGGGGCACGGCGGCGTCCTCGACCCGGGCGAGCTCGAGGTCGCGCGCGGTGACCCGGTGCTCCCGGACGCGGCCCAGACTCACGCGGAGCGGCTCGACGGCGGCCCAGCCGACCCGGCGGTTCCGCGCGAGGGTCCGACGTGCCCGTCCCACGCCACCGCCGAAGGCCACGGCGACGGCGGCACCGATCTCGGCACCGACGGCGCCGGGGTGCTTCGCGACGAGGCGCCCGACGCTCCGGAGGATCGCGAGCGGCACGAGCGACAGCCAGTGGAGCCAGAGGACCGCGGCCGGTGCGTACACGAGACGCCGGTGCAGCTGGGCCTGCCGCCGGAAACGGAGGCGACGGGTCTCGGACACCGACCGTCGTCCGAAGTCCTCGGGGCCGCCGGCGCTCGTCACCCGGGCCTCGGGCACGACGCTGACGCGGTGGCCGGCGAGCCGCGCCCGGACGCAGAAGTCGAGCGCGGCGTCGACGTGCGGCAGTCCCGGGTCGAAGCCGCCGAGCGCGGTCCAGACGGAACGGCGGACGAGCATCCCGGCGACACCGACGCCGAGCACGTCCGCGTGCGCGTCGTGCTGTCCCTGGTCGAGCTCGTCGGCGACGAGGACCGTCGACCGTCCGAAGCGGGTCATGCTCTCGCCGAACTCCCGGATGCGCGTGGGCTCCTGGGCGACCATGACCTTCGGCCCGGCGACCGCGACGGACGGCGCGATCTCGACCGCGGCGAGGAGCTCGGCGAGCGCGGTCGGCGCGGGGGCGTTGTCGTGCCCGATGAGCCACAGCCACTCGTCGACGGACTCGTCGGGTGCGGCGTGCGGTGCGACGCGCTCCCCCTGGGCCACCGCCTCCCCGAACGGCCGACCGGCCGGGATCCGTGCGAGCTGCGCGGACCCGCCGAACGAGAGCTCGTCGGTCGAGCCGTCGGTGGACCCCACGTCGACGACGACGAGGGCTTCCGGGGGGCGGGTCTGGGCGGCGAGCGCGTCCAGGGTCCTGTCGAGGAACTCCGCGCCGTTGGCGCAGACGAGGATCGCGGTGACTCTGGGCTGCATGACGCCGGTCACTCTACGTCCGGTCCGGAGCGGCTCCCGGGAGGCGCGGCGCGCGTTTCGGAGACCGCTCCCGCCGAAGCGGATCCGGTGCCGACGACCGGACTAGGCGCGCTTGCGCAGCTTCCGTCGTTCGCGCTCGCTCATGCCGCCCCAGATGCCGAACCGCTCGTCGTTCTCGAGCGCGTACTCCAGGCACTGGGAGCGGACCTCGCAGGAGGTGCAGATCTTCTTGGCCTCGCGCGTCGAGCCGCCCTTCTCCGGGAAGAACGCCTCGGGGTCGGTCTGCGCGCACAGCGAGTCGACCTGCCAGGCGAGCGGGTTGTCCCCCTGGTCCTCGCCGGCACGACGGACCCCGGGGACGCCGAGGTCGACGGGGTCGACGTGCCAGTCGTCCGGGACGCCGGACCGGAAGTCGGAAGCGTTCACCCTGATCACCCCTTGCTCCACCGCTGAACGGTCGTGTTGGCCACGGTCGCGGCGAGCGCCGCAGCACTAATTACACAGGTGTGATTCGCTGAGGTCAAGTCGGCGGATCATAAAACCGTCGACCTCGTATCGAAGGTCATGTCCCCCGTTCTGGCGTGTCGCGCGGCGCGTCGTCCGTGGTGTACGGGGCCACCGGACGGCGGTCAGGACGCGTTTCGGCGGGCCTCCCAGGCGCTCGTCACCATCTCGTCGAGCGAGTGGCGCATGGCCCAGTCGAGGTCGCGCGCGGCGAGTTCGCCGGTCGCGACGATGCGTGCCGGGTCACCCGGACGGCGGGGCGCGACGGTGGGCTCGAAGTCGATCCCGGTGCCCCTGGCCATGGCCGTCATGATCTCGCGCACGGACACACCGTCACCGCTGCCGAGGTTGTACGCACGCTCGAGCCGGTCCCCCGCGTCGAGGCGCTGGGCGGCCACCGCGTGCGAGTGGGCGAGGTCCGCGACGTGGATGTAGTCGCGGACGCACGTGCCGTCGGGCGTCGGGTAGTCGTCGCCGTTGATCCGCGGCGTCCGTCCGGCCAGCAGCGCGTCGAACACGAGCGGGAACAGGTTGTGGGGGCTCGCGTCGTACAGATCGGGTCCACCGGAACCGACGACGTTGAAGTACCGCAGGCTCGTCGTGCGGAACCCGGCCGCGACCTCCATGTCGTGGAGCAGCCACTCGCCGATGAGCTTCGACTCGCCGTACGGGGACTCCGGCGCCTTCGGGGTGTCCTCGACGACGACGTCGACGTCGGGGGTGCCGTACACCGCCGCGCTCGACGAGAACACGACCCGGTCGACCCCGCGGTCCGCCATCGCACCGAGCAGCGTCGCCATGCCGGTGACGTTCTGCTCGTACGTGTGGAGGGGACGCTCGACCGAGACGCCCGCGTACTTGAACCCCGCGACGTGCACGACACCGGTGACACCGTGCTCGTCGATGGCGTGCCGCACGAGGTCGCCGTCGAGGATCGTGCCCTGGACGAACGGGACGTCCTCGGGGACGAACGACGCGAACCCGCTGGAGAGGTCGTCGAGGGCGACCGTCTCGAGCCCCGCGGCCCGCAGGGCGCGTACGACGTGGGAACCGATGTACCCGGCACCGCCGGTGACCAACCAACTCATGGCGCTACCGTACCGGGACGGCGCGCCCCGACCGCGGCTCAGGCGGGGGTGGCGATGAAGACGGTGGCGGTGCCGCCCGCCGCGGCGTCGGTCTCGACGGTGACCGTGCCCTCGTCGGGCGTGACGTAGCACGACTCCCCCCGGCGGAGCATGGTCGCCGACCGTGCTCCGACGAGGGTCGCGGCGCCCTCGGTGCAGATCGCGATGGACGGTCCGCCGAGCGGCACGACCCCGCCGGCGCCCAGCCCGGCCGTGGCACCGGCGCTCGACACGCGGACGAGTGCGAACCCGACGCCCGCGGGTGCGAACCGGTCCACACCCGGCGCGACGGGCTCCGGCGTGAGCAGCGGCGGCGGCCCCGGCGTGAAGTCGAGCACGTGCAGCAACTCCGGCACGTCGACGTGCTTCGGCGTCAGACCACCGCGCAGGACGTTGTCCGACGGCGCCATGAGCTCGATGCCGAGGCCCTCGAGGTAGGCGTGGATGTTGCCCGCCGGCAGGTAGAGGGCCTCGCCCCGGGCGAGCGAGACCCGGTGCACGAGCAGGGCGACCGCGACGCCCGGGTCGTCCGGGTACGACGCGGCGAGGTCGACGACGGTCGCGGTGTTCGGCGTCGGGTCCTCGACGGCGGTCGCGAGTTCCCCGAGCACACGCACGAGGGAGCGCGCGTCGTCGTCCGCGGTGACGAGCCAGCGGACGGTCTCCTCGAGGCCCTGGTCGCGCAGCCGGTCGGCGAGCGGCGCCGTGCGACCGGTCCCGCCGTCGATGCGGACGATGTCGGCGAGCGCCTCGTCCACCGGGCGGAACCCGCTCAGGGCCTCGAACCGCTCGCTCAGCGCGACGACGAGCTCGGGCTTCGGGTACGGGTCCTTGTAGTTGCGCTCCGCGGCGTCGACGGGGATCCCCGCCGCCTCCTCGCGCGCGAACCCGTCGCGGGCCTGCTCGGGCGTGGGGTGCGCCTGCAGTGACAGCGGTGCCGCGGCGGCGAGCACCTTGAGCAGGAACGGGAGGCCCTCGGCCCCGCCACCGAGCGCGGCGTCCGGTTCCTCGCGGATCCAGTCGGCGAGGGTGTCCGCACCACCGACCATCGCCGGGTTCACCACGACGCTCGGGCTGCCCGGGTGCGCTCCGAGCCAGAGTTCGGCCTGCGGCTGACCGGTGACGGTGCGGCCGAGGAGTTCGGGGATCGCGGTGCGGGAGCCCCAGGCGTAGTCGCGCGGGGTGTTCGTGATACCGAGGAACATGGCTCCGACCATATCGGCAGGGGCCGACGGCGGTGGTCCCGGGCCCGCGGCCCGGTAGCCTCGTCGTCGTGACGAACACCTGGCCGTGGACCCGCGGACGCGTCCCGGAGCGTGAGGCGTTCGGCTTCGCCGCCACCGTGCTCTTCATCGTCTTCACCGGCGACGGCATCCCGAACACCATCAGCTGGATCGGATGGGCGGTCGTCTGCGCCGGCGCGGGTGCCTGGGGGGTCGCGATCGCGATCCGGGCCCGGCCGTCGTTCCGGCGCACGCCGAACGCCCTGTGGGTGTACATCGCGTGGTGCCTCGTGAGCGTCGCGTGGTCGCACTGGCGGGTCGCGACGACCGCGAGCATCGCCGCGCAGCTCCTCTGCGCCCTCATGGCGGTCGTCATCGCCTCGACCCTGAGCTGGCGGCGGATCCTCGACGCGCTGAGCCTCGCACTCCGCTGGGTCCTCGCCCTGTCCCTCGTGTTCGAGGCGGTCGTCGCGGTCCTCGTCCGCCACCCCGTCTACCCGGTGTGGACGCACTACGGTGGCCGGCACGTGCCGGCCGCGTTCGCGTTCTCGCGGGCGGAACTGTTCACCGGCGGACGCATCCAGGGCCTCCCGGGCAACGCGAACCTCCTGGCCATGGTGGCGTTGCTCGCCGCGATCGCGGTCGGCGTGCAGCTCGCCGAGGGGCGCATGCGGCGCGTGCGCGCGACCGGGTGGCTCTCCGTGGCCGCGGTGGTGTTCCTGCTCACCCGCTCCTCCACGGTGGTGGCCGCCGCGGCCGTGACCGCGCTCGTGCTCGCCGGTGCGCTCGTGATCCGTCGCGTGCCCACCGGACGACGGACCCCGCGGTACCTCGCCGGGCTCGCGATCGCGGTCGTGCTCGCCGGCCTCGTGGCGCTGCTCTGGCGGCCGGTGCTCGCGCTGGCGGGCAAGAGCCCGGACCTGACCGGACGCGGGGAGATCTGGCGGGCGGTGTGGGGCCTCGTCGAGCAGCACCCCGTGCTCGGGTGGGGGTGGCTCGGGTACTGGTGGCCCGCCATCGAGCCGCTGAACCACCTCGCCGTGCGCAACGGCGTCACGTACCTGCAGGCGCACGACGCGTTCCTCGACGTCTGGATGCAGACCGGCGTCGTCGGGGTGGTCCTGTTCGGCCTCGCCGTCCTCACGACGCTCGTGCGGTCGTGGGCGAGCGCCACGGCGTTCAGCTACGACGCCGACCACCGCCCGCGGGCGTTCGCGCCGGTCTCGCTGCTCGCCCTGCTCGTCGTGGTGGCGCTCCTCGTGCAGAGCGTCACGGAGTCCCGGCTCCTCTACGAGGGCGACTTCATCCTCTTCGTGCTCGTCGCGGTGAAGACCCGGATCGTGGCCGTCGGCGACGAACCGCCGTCGATCGGGGACGGACCGCGTGTGCCGGTCCGCAGCCGGTCCTTCCGTCGTGCCGCGGCCGGCCGCTGACCCGCGACCGGCTACGGTTGACGCCGACCCCGCCCCCGTCCGAGAGGACCCCATGACCGCGCCGGCCGTCCTGCGCTCCCGTCCGCACCCGCTCGAGGTCGTCGGCATGGTGCTCGCCACCGTGCTCCTCACGGTCCTGAGCGCCGCGGACAAGCTCACCTGCTCCAAGGGCGTCTTCGCCTCGAACGGCGCGAGCACCGACCCGTACCAGGACGTCGTCCGCAAGGCCTGCTACTCGGACGTGCTGTCGCTCTGGGGCAGCCGGGGGCTCATCGCGCACCTCGTGCCCTACGTGCACGGGACGTACACGGCCGACCCGCCGGCGGTCCACGGCGGCACGGTCGAGTACCCGGCACTGACGGGCCTGTTCGTCTGGCTCACCGCACTCCCGGTGTCCACCGACGTCGGGTTCCTGCTCGTCACCACCTGCGTGTTCGCGGTCGTCGGCGTGCTCGTGACGCTCCTCCTGGTGCGTGTCGCCGGTCGGCGGGCCTGGGCCTGGGCAGCGACGCCGCCGCTCGCGCTCTACGCCCTGTACAACTGGGACGTCTTACCCGTGCTGATGACCGCGCTCGGGATCGCGCTCGTCGTCGCGGGCCCGCGGCGCTGGTCGCCCACCACCCGCGTGCTCCTCGCGGCCGCCGCCTTCGGCGTCGGCGGCGCGCTCAAGCTCTACCCGATCATGTTCGTGCTCCCCCTGGCCCTCGCGGTGCTCACCGACGGACGCCGTCGGACGATCGGTCCGCGTCTCCTCCGGGCCCTCGCGCCCATCGGCGTCGCGGTGGGGGTCGTCGCGGTCGTCAACGTCCCGCTCGCGGTCGTCAACTTCACCGGGTGGTTCTCGGTCTTCCGGTTCCAGGCCGCCCGCAACATCGATCGCGCGACGCTGTCGATCTGGTACTGGGGGCTCCGCCCGTGGTCCGACGACGGCACCGAGCACATCCAGCACCTCATGAGCGCGGCGTCGACCGCCGCGACCGCCGTCGGCATCGTCGTCGTCGTGGTCGTGAGCCTGCTGCTCGCACGCGGCGGTCGGCCCTACCCCTGGCTGCAGACGAGCGCGGCGCTGCTGTGCGTGTACATGGCGTTCAACAAGGTGGACTCGCTGCAGTACACGCTCTGGCTGCTGCCCTTCTTCGTCACGGTGCGGATCCGCGTCGGTTGGATCGCCGCGTACCTCGTGGCCGACCTGTGCGCGTTCGTCGGGTGGTTCCGGTGGCTGTACTACCTGACGCTCGGGCATCCGGCCGGGACCACGTGGGCCGACCAGGCGCTCGCACTCGGCGTCTGGGGACGGGCAGTGCTGCTCGTCTGCATGGTCGTCGCGTTCCTGGCGTCACCGACGGCGCGCCTGCGGGGCACCGCGGACCCAGCGCTGCCGGAGCGCGGCTGGACGGACCGAGTGGCGGACACCGGGGACGGCGGCGCCCACGCGGAGCTCAGCGGCGCCGACGCCCGAACCGGCGCTGCAGTCCCCACTGCGTGACCCGCGCCATCGCCTCGAGCACGATCGCCCGGCTCATCTTCGAGGTGCCGAGCACGCGGTCGCGGAACTCGATGGGGCGCTCGACGATGCGGCCTCCCGCGTCGTGCACCCGTAACGTCATGTCGACCTGGAAGCAGTAGCCCTTCGAGTCGATGGTGTCGAGGTCCATCTGCGAGATCGCGTCGGCGCGGTACACGCGGAAGCCGGCGGTGATGTCGTGGACGTCGAGCCGCAGCATCCACCGTGCGTACCAGTTCCCGCCGCGGCTCAGGAGCTCCCGCGACCGCGGCCAGTCGACCACCGATCCCCCCGTGACCCAGCGCGACCCGATCGCCAGGTCGACGCGGGCGCCGGCGGGTGCGTCGGCGACCGCACGGACGAGGTCCGGGAGCGCGGACGCCGGGTGCGACCCGTCCGCGTCCATCTCGACGAGCAGGTCGTACCCACGCTCGATCCCCCATCGGAACCCCGCGACGTAGGCGGTGCCCAGGCCGAGCTTGCCGCTGCGGCGCATCAGGTGCACGCGATCGTCCCCCGCCGCGATGGCGGCCACGATGTCCGCGGTGCCGTCGGGGCTGCCGTCGTCGACGACGAGCAGGTGCGCCTCGGGCACCACCCCGAGGACCCGTTCCGTCACGGCGGTGATGTTCTCCGCTTCGTCGTAGGTGGGGACGATGACGAGCGGACGGACGGACGACGGCATGGTGCGGACGGACTCCTCGGACGCGAGCGTGGACGGTCGAGCGTATCCCATGCTCGGTCACGCGCCCGGGAACGGCCGCCGTGCCGCGTGGTCCGGGCCGCGGCGCTCCGGGTACGAGATGATTGGTCCGTGAGCTCAGCACCCGGACGCCGTGTCCTGGCGCGCCGGTACGTGTCCGCGTGGATCGGGTTCTCCGCCGGCGGCCGGTTCTCGCAGGCGCTCGCGACCGTGATCGTGGTGTTCGCGTTCGGGTCCCCGACCGTCCACGTGCTCGTCGGCGCGGCCGGCACCGGTGCGGTCCTCGTGTCCCTGGTGGTCCTGGCCGGTCTCAGCCTGCTCGGGCAGCGCTACCGGATCGACTGGCACGGCGTGCTCCCGTTGAGCCTGCTCGGCCTCGTCGGGTACATGGCGCTCAGCGTCCTGTGGAGCACGTACTCCTGGTCGTCCCTGCGCGGGTTCGCGTCCACGATCGGGTTCGTGTCCCTCGGGCTGTACCTGGCGCTCGGACGCGACCTCGTGCAGGTGGTGCGCGCCTCGGGCGACGCGCTCCGGATCCTCGTCGTGACGTCACTCGGGCTCGAGGTCCTGAGCGGCCTCGTGCTCGACGTCCCGATCCCGGCGCTCGGGATCACCGGCGACATCGCCTACGGCGGCCCGATCCAGGGCGTCGGCGGCACCCGGAACTTCATGGGGTTCATCGCGGGCATGGCGCTCGTGACGTTCGTCATGGAGATCCTCACGCACAGCGTCACCCGGTGGCGGGGCATCGCGTCGGCCGCGCTCGCCCTCATCACGCTCATGCTCGTCCAGTCCCCGATCACGGGCATCGCCATGATCGCACTCGCGGTGGCGGCGCTCGCGATCGTCGCGCTCCGCCGGGCACCGCTCCCCCGCCGTCCCGGCATCAACGCGGCGCTCGGTGTGCTCCTCCTCGCCGCCGTCGTCACGGGGATCGCGCTGCGTCACCCGTTGCTCCGCGGGATCGGAGCGGCCGAGGGCACCGCCACCCGCATCGCCCTCTGGTCGCGGATCCGGATCCTCATCGAGGCGTACCCGATCCAGGGCTGGGGCTGGGTGGGCACTTGGCCGACCGACGTGTTCCCGTTCGACACGCTGCTGACCGAGTCGGGTCGCCCGTTCGGTTCCGGCCTCAACGCCCTCGTCGACGCCTGGTTCCAGATCGGGCTCGCGGGCATGCTCGTCCTCGTCGCGACCGCCGGACTGGCGTTCGCGCGTGCCTGGGTCACCGCCACGACGTTCCCCGGGGTCGCCTACGTGTGGCCCGCCGTCGTGCTCGTCCTCATCGGCGTGACGAGTGCGGCCGAGAGCTACCTGCTCCACGGCGCGGGGTTGATGATGTTCGTCACCGTGCTCGTGATCACCGCGCGACGCCGGTCCTGGCGCTCACGCCTCCGGCGCCCCTGAAGCCCGTGCACCGGTGCCCCCGCGGCGTCGGCCGGTGCGTGGGTGCACGCGCCGTGGGTGCACCCGTCGTCGGCTAGTGCTCCAGCCAGGTGCACGGCACTGCCGCCACCCACCCGGTCGGGGCCTCGAGGAGTCGTGCCGGCTGCGCGGGTCGGACGTCGCACTCCGCGGTCCACGCCGTCACCTGGTCCGACCACAGCGGCCCGGCCTCGCGCTTCTGGCCGTCGACGGGCGCGTTCAGGGCGAACGCCACGGCCACCCCGGCGGCGACGACTCCGGCCACGGCGAGGAGGCCGACCCGCAACACCCGACGCCGTGCCGCGACCGCGCGGGCCGCGAGGACGTCGGCGGCGACGAGGACCGCGGCGAGCAGGAACATCGAACTCGGCGCACCGTAGCGGATCGTCCAGACGGTCCGCAGCTGCGCGGTCGTGTACTCCGCGTACTCGTAGACCGTGTTGGCGTTGAGGTACACCGACCCCGCCCAGACGAGGAGCGAGCCGTACAGCAGCACGACGATCGCGCCGCGCTGCCACCAGCCGCCGAGCACCACGCCGAGCACGAGCAGGGCGAGGACGAGCAGCGCCGGCACGACGAGGACCACGAACCCGTGGATCGCCGCCTCCGTCCCGACGTCCGCGATGTTCCACGTCGCGGCGCCGCCGACGACCTCGAGGAGGTAGCCGACGACCATGTCGGCCACCGAGACGGGCACGTGCTCCGAGGCGGTCCGCGCGTTGGACAGCGTCGTCAGGACCTGTGCACCGGTGCCGATGACGGCACCGGCGACGACGGGCCACTTGCGACGTGAGCGGATCCCGACGAGGAGCACGGGCAGGAACGCGATCGACTGGATCTCCGAGAGACCGATGAGCACCGCGACGACCGCCAGCACCCCGGAGTGCCACCACGACCGGACGACGACCCCGAACACCCACGGGGCGAGGAACAGGAGGTACGAGTGGATGTTGGCGGCGTTGCCGGAGATCTCGATCGGGGCCAGCGGGAGCAGCACGGGCACGAGACCGAGGAGCACCCGAGCCACCCAGGACCGGACGACGGCGCCGGACAGGACGAACACGCCCGCGCCCGCGGCCGCGGCGACGGCACAGCAGAGGGCCGTGTCGACCTCGGCGAAGCGGCCGGGTGACGCCACGTGCTCCGCGAGGGCGATCACGGCACGCGGGACGACGTGCAGGTACCCCTGGTAGGGCACGAGGAGCGACCCGACGGTGCCGTGGGTGAACAGGTCCTGCAGGAAGAAGCGGCCGTCCTCGGCCCAGAGGGTCCCCCGGCTCTCGGGAGTGAGCCGGAACCAGGCGACGAGCGTGCCGACCGCCCACAGCGCCACGGCGCCGATCGCGACGACGACAGGGTGGACCGTCCGGTTCCTGAGCACCGCACGATCATGCCAGACCGCTCACCCGCTCCGTCGCCACGGCACGGCGAGCGTGTCCCGCGGCCTCACCCGCGCGGGGCGGGCCGGTCTCCCGCGGCCGCACCCGCGCACGCCGCGGTCAGCGGACGGTGACGGTGCTGCAGCCGAGCGTCGGGTTGCTGCCGCCGGTCGCGTCGATCGCGTAGACGCACACCCGGTGGCTGCCCTTCGCGGCCGGGACCGTGGCGTCGAACCCGTGCGCCGTGCCGATCCCGCTGAAGGAGCGGGCGACGTCCGGTCGGCTGGTCGACGCGGTCAGCGCGGTCGCGCGGGTGTCGACGTACACGTGGACCGCGATCGACGTCGTCGGTGCGTCCGGGTCGAACGTCCACCCACGGACGTGGACGCCGCCGGTCACCGCCGCGACCTGGTCGAGGCTCCCCTTCGGGGCCTGGTTGACGACCGAGACGGTCCGACAGCCGAGGCTGGTGTCCGATCCGGCGCCCGTGTTCACGGCGGTCACGCAGACGGTGTGCGACCCGTTGCCGGCCGGCACCGACGTCGAGAACCCGTGTGCGGCCCCGTACACCGGGTAGAGCCGCGCGACGTCCGAGCGTGACGCGGAGGCCGTCACCCGCTGCGCCTTCCCGTCGACGGTCACCGTGACGGCCACCGGACCGGTGGTGTCCCCGTCGAGGGCCCAGCCCGCGACCGCGACCGAGTTCGTCGTGGTGGTCACGCCGTCGAGCGACCCCGTCGGGCTCGAGCCCGGGACGTGCACGGTGCTGCACGACCCGATGAGCGCGTTCGAGCCCTCGTCGACGTTGATGCCGTAGACGCACACGGTGTGGGTGCCGGCGGTCGCCGGGAGCGTCTCGTCGAACCCGTGCGCGGACCCGAGCCCCGAGGCGCGACCGACGTCGGACCGCGCGCCGGACGCGAGGGTGGTCGTGTGCGTGTGGTCGACGTAGACGGCCACACGGATGGAGTCCGACGTCTGGGGATCGAGCGTCCACCCGCGGACGCGGATGCCGCCCGGCGACGCCTGCGCCTGGTCCACCGCCCCGATCGGGGACGCGCTCGTCACGGTCAGCGTCCGGCACCCGAGCGCCGTCGTCTGGCCGCTGCCCACGCCGACCGCGGTCACGCACACCTGGTGACTCCCCGCGGCGGCGGCGAGCGTCCCGGAGAAACCGTGGTCCGAACCCCGGCCCGGGTAGGCCCTGCCGACGTCCGCGCGCGTCTGGTCGGCCGTCATCGTCGTGGGGCTGCCACCGTCCACCGTGACCCGGACCCGGATCGGGTCGTCGACGTCGCCGTCCATCGCCCAGCCTCGGACGCTCAGCTCGTCGAACCCGCCGGTCGCCCCGTCGAACGACCCGACCGGCGACGCCGCGCCGGCCGTCGGGTCGCCGAACCAGTCGTTGTACAGGCGCCAGAAGTTCCGGTTGCCGTACGCCGAGCACGCGTCCCCGGTGCCGTAGAGGTTCGCCAGCGCCGCCGCGTTCGGCGTGTACGGCGTGTAGTAGTAGAGGTCGGCGGTCGCCTGGTCGGTGATCGTCACCGACTTGGTGCCGCACGAGGTCGGGACGTCGTACTGCACCGCGGCGGTCGTGCCGGGTGCGTACCAGGTGAAGTACTTGCTCGTGCCGGCGGGGTTCGCGTACCGCTTCCACTGCCAGGCGGCCCAGTACACCTGGTTGCCGACCCCCGAGTACGCCGGGTCGCAGGCGCCGTTCGTCGTGTCCGGGCAGGCGTAGCCCATGGCCCGCGAGAGCACGCCCGACGAGGGCTTCTGTGCGGTGCTGCCCGACACGAGTCCCTGCTCCTTCTGCAGGGTCACGAGGATCACCTTGGGGCTGATGCCGCACGCGACCGCCACCCGGGTGATGATCGTCGCCGCGCTCAGGCCCGATCCGCCGGTGACCGCCCCGCACATGGGGTCGGCGGCGTGCGCGTTCAGCGACGACGTGCCGACGTTGAGGCACGAGGTCGACTTGCACGTGCCGATCTGGTCGTCGAGGAACGACTGGACCGCCGACGCGGACATCGCGTCCCCGTCGAAGAAGTTGGCGTCCGAGATGATGTTCCCCGCCTGGAACGACGACCCGCTGAGCGCGCGGGCGGCTTCCTCCCCGGGCGAGCGCGGTGCGACCTGGAACCCGACGAGCACGGTGGCCAGGGCGAGCACCGCCATGACCGTCGCCAGGAGCTTGTTCACGTCGTCGGTCTCCTCTTCGCCGGTGGCGTCGGTGCTGGTCCGGTCCGCGGGCGCGGCGATCATCGGATGGGGTCGCACGACCACATCAGGTCCTCATGGTCACTTCAGGCTACGGGAACCACTCCAGTCACACAGCCCCCGATCCGTCCCCCGAACGGGCGGCACGACGGAACGGCCGGGAGGCTCGACACACCTCCCCGAGGCCGCTGCGGCGGGAGGTGTGCTCAGTCCGCCTCGAGGAGCTCCTCGACCCGCCGACGGTCCGCACGGGTGGCACCGTCGCCGCGACGGGCGCGACGGGCATGGCGGACCAGGCCCGGGGCCTCCCGGACGAGACGCCGCCACTGCGCGGGCGTGAGCTGTGCGCGGTCGGGGCGCGCGAGGTCGAGGAGGGCGCGCACCGTGGTCCGGAGCACCACCCGCAGCGTCGTGCCGGCCGTCGCGTTGCGCAGGACGACCGCGAGCCGGTTCCGGATGCTCTGGTAGCGGACCAGGGGTGAGTCGCTGCCCGAGCTCGCCGCGTGCCGGTGGACCACCACGGCGTGCGGCGCGTGCCCGATGTCCCACCCTGTCAGGCGCAGCCGCCACGACACGTCGACGTCCTCGTAGTACATGAAGAGGTGCGGATCGAACCCGCCCACCTGGTCGAGCGCCTCGCGACGGATGAACGCGGCGCCGCCGCTGAACCCGAACACGGGGGTCGTCTCACGCGGCCCCTCGATCGGGGCGAGCCAGTCGCGGTCGCGGCCGTTGCCGCTCCGGGAGAGCACGACGCCCGTGCCGTTGACGAGGTGGACGCCGCCCTCCGAGCGCCGCCAGCGTGCCCCGTCGGGCGCGACGAGGTCGTCGGGGTCGCGGCCGTCCGGGTCCGGGTCCGGGCGGAAGGTGCCCTCGAGCAGGGCGGTCGCGGCGACCGCGGCGGTACGGGGTCCGGCCGCCTCGAGCGCGGCCACGCCGTGTGCCAGGAAGCCGTCGTCGGCGACCGCGTCGTTGTTGAGCAGGGCCACGACCGTTCCCCGTGCGGCCGCGATCCCGGCGGTCACCCCGCCCGCGAACCCGCTGTTCCGGTCGATCGGCACGACGACCACCCGCGGCAGGTCGCGACGGAAGCGGGCGACGTCGGCGTCGCGGGCCTCGTTGACGACGAGCACCACCTCGACGTCGTGCTCGCTGCGCTGCGCGAGGACGGACTCCACCGCGCGCACGGTCAGGTCGGCGCGGTGCCAGTCGACGACGACGACCGAGACGAGCATCCGACCATCATCCCGCACCACCGGCGGTCTCCACGGTCCCGCGCCGGGGGGCTGGCTATACTCGCCACGGCCAGTGCGCCACGACCGCCGTCGACATCTGGAGATCCCGTCTTGACCGTCACCACCACGGGCACCGTGTCCGTCGTCATCATCAACTTCCGCGGCACGGACGACACCCTGGAGTGCGTCGCGCGGTTGAACGAGGTCGACTGGCCCGCACGCCAGCTCGAGATCGTCGTCGTCGAGAACGGCTCCGGCGACGACAGTGCGACCCGCCTCCGGGCGGCCCTCGGCGACCAGGCGAACGTCAAGCTCGTCGTGTCCGACGAGAACCTCGGGTTCACCGGCGGCAGCAACCTCGGCGCCCGCACGGCGACCGGCGAGTTCGTGGCGTTCCTCAACAACGACGCCAAGCCGGACCCCCAGTGGATCCGCGAAGGGCTCGCCGCGTTCGCCGCGAGCCCCCGCATCGGCGCGGTCGCCAGCAAGGTCCTCGACTGGGACGGCACGGCGATCGACTTCGTCGAGGCCGGGCTGACCTGGTTCGGCATGGGCTACAAGAACCACACGACCGAGCCCGACGACGGCCGGTTCGACCGCGAGAAGGACATCCTCTTCGGCACGGGGTCGGCGCTCTTCGTGCGCCGGGCACTGTTCCTCGAGATCGGCGGGTTCGACGAGGACCTGTTCATGTTCTACGACGACGTCGACCTCGGGTGGCGGCTGAACCTGTACGGCTACCGCGTCCGCTTCGCGCCGAACTCGATCGTGTACCACAAGCACCACGGCTCGATGAAGAGCTTCGGCGAGTACCGCGAGATGTACCTGCTCGAGCGCAACGCGCTGCACATGCTCTACAAGAACCTCGACGACGCCAGCCTCGGCACGATCCTCCCCGCGGCCCTCGCCCTCCTCGCCCGTCGCGCCGTCGCCAAGGGCGAGCTCGACAGCGAGTCGTACGACCTCCGCCGCTTCACCGGGGCACCGGACGAGCACGAGCCGACCACACCGGTGTCGAAGGACACCGTGGCCGGTCTGTTCGCGGTCGACCAGTTCGTGGCCGACCTGCCGAAGCTCCGGCAGAGCCGGGCCGAGGTGCAGTCCCGTCGGGTGAAGACCGACAAAGAGGTCTTCCGGCTCTTCGGGAACATCTTCCACCCGCTGTTCGGCAACGACTACTACCTCGAGGGCTTCACCGCCATCCAGGACGCGTTCCAGGTGAACCGGCCGATGATGCGCAAGCGCGTCCTCATCATCACGGGCGACGCGCTCGGCGAGAAGATGGCCGGCCCGGGCATGCGGGCGTGGAAGATCGCCGAGGCGCTGAGCGAGCACAACGACGTCCGCCTCGTCACCTGGAACGTCGCCAACCGGGCCTCGGACCAGTTCGAGGTGCACCGCGTCCGTCTGCAGGACGAGCGCGCGATGAAGGTGCACGAGGAGTGGGCCGACGTCATCTTCTTCCAGGGCTTCGCACTGCGGCACTTCCTGACGCTGCAGGCCTCGAACAAGATCATGGTCGTCGACCTCTACGACCCGATGCACCTCGAGCAGCTCGAGCAGGGGCGCGAGATGGGCGACGCCGCGTGGCGGAACCAGGTCCTCGTGACCACCGAGGTCGTCAACGAGCAGCTCCAGCGCGGCGACTTCTTCCTGTGCGCCTCGGAGCGGCAGCGGTTGTTCTGGATCGGGCAGCTCGCGGCCGTGGGTCGCGTGAACCCCGACACCTACGCGCAGGACGAGAACCTGAAGTCCCTCATCGCGATCGCACCGTTCGGCATGGACTCGACGCCGCCGCAGCACACCCGCAAGGCGATCCGCGGTGTCGTGCCCGGCATCGGCGAGGACGACAAGGTCGTCATCTGGGGTGGCGGCATCTACAACTGGTTCGACACCCCGACCCTGGTCGAGGCCGTCGCGAAGGTCGCCGAGCGCCACGACGACATCCGCCTGTTCTTCCTCGGTGTCGCGCACCCGAACCCCGACGTGCCCGAGATGGCCATCGTCGCGAAGACCCGCGAGATCAGCGAGAAGCTCGGGCTGACGAACAAGCACGTGTTCTTCAACGAGCAGTGGGTCGCGCTCGACGACCGCCAGAACTACCTGCTCGAGGCCGACGCCGGCGTCTCGACGCACTTCGCGCACGTCGAGACGACGTTCTCGTTCCGCACCCGGATCCTCGACTACATGTGGGCGAACCTGCCGATCGTCACCACCGAGGGCGACAGCTTCGGCGACCTCGTGGCCGCCGAGGGCATGGGCGTCTCCGTCCCGGAGCGTGACGTCGACGCCCTCGCCGACGCACTCGAGGCGATGCTCTACGACGAGGCCGCCATCGCCGAGGCCCGAGCACAGGTCGCCCGGGTCCGTACGGACTTCACCTGGGAGAAGGCGCTCGCGCCGCTCATCGAGTTCGCGCACGACCCGTACCCGGCTCCCGACCGCGCGAACGCCGCTGTCGAACGGGAGCGCACGGGCGGAGGCGTCGTCATCCCGCAGATCGGCAAGTCGCGCGAGCAGCGGTTCCACGAGATCGCGAACAGCCGACACGGGCTCCGCCGCGACGTCATGCTCGCGAGGCACTACCTGACCGACGGCGGCGTCCAGGAACTCGCGGGCAAGGTGCGCAACCGTGTCTCGACGATGCGCGCGAGCAAGTACGGACGCTGAGTGCGTGGCGGTGCCGGCCGGATCGGCGCGAGGTATAGTTTCCTGTTCGTCCGACGAGTGAGGTACACATGAGCACGACCATCGCCGACCGGACCGTCGCCGACCGGACCGTCGCCGACCGGTTCGCCCGTCTCCGCACGGAGCAGCTGGTGCCCGCGGGCCGGACCGCCGGGGGTACCTGGGGGTCGGTGCGCGAGATCCACGGTCAGCGCCAGCTCCTGGACCTCCTGATCCGCCGCGACCTGAAGTCCCGCTACAAGGACAGTGCACTCGGGTTCGCCTGGTCGCTCATCCGGCCGCTCGTCCAGCTGGGGATCTACTGGCTGATCCTCGGCAAGATCCTCGGCTCGTCCCGGGCGATCCCCGAGTTCGCCATCTACGTGTTCGCCGGGCTGACCCTGTACGGACTGTTCAGCGAGATCGTCTCCGGCGCGACCGGCTCCGTCGTCGCGAACGCGGGCCTCCTCAAGAAGGTCTACGTCCCGCGCGAGATCTACCCGCTCTCCGCGGTGGGCGGCGCGCTGTTCAACTTCGGGATCCAGATGGTGATCCTGCTCATCGCGACGGCCGCGTTCCGGTCCTTCCCGATGGACGAGGGGATCCTGTTCTTCTTCCCCGCCACGCTCGTGATCCTGATCTGGGCCACCGCCATCGGCCTGCTGTTCTCGGCACTCAACGTGTACCTGCGGGACATGGCCTACCTGGTCGAGGTCCTGATGATGCTCTTCATGTGGGCGTCCCCGATCGTCTACTCGTGGCAGATGGTGCACGACCGGGCGATCGCCGCGGGGATCAGCTGGATCCTGCCGATCTACGAGAACAACCCCGTCACGCTCGCCATCCTCGGCTTCCACCGCGCCTTCTGGACCGCCGGCGGTCCCGAGCAGTACCCGGACCACATGCTCCTCCGCCTGGTGATCGCCGGTGTCGTGGGACTCGTCGCGCTCTTCTTCTGCCAGCGGGCGTTCGCCCGACTGCAGGGGAACTTCGCACAGGAGATCTGAGTCCTCGGGACCGAGAAAGGCAGCACATGTCGATCGACAACGACCTCATCGCCCCGAGCGAGACCGAGGACGCCGTGTTCGAGGACGCCCCGACCGTCGTCAGCATCCGGAACGTCTCGAAGCGCTTCGTCATCCGGAAGGACAACTCCCTCAAGGAACGGATCGTCACGCTCGGTCGCGCCGGGCGCCGACACAGCGAGGACTTCTGGGCCCTCAAGGACGTCAACCTCGACATCCCGGCCGGGACGACGATCGGGCTGCTCGGGCCGAACGGATCGGGCAAGTCGACCCTGCTCAAGGTGATCGGCGGCATCCTCGAGCCCAGCACGGGGTCGGTCGCTCGACGCGGGCGCCTCGCCGCGCTCATCGAACTCGGTGCGGGCTTCCACCCGGACCTCACCGGCCGCGAGAACGTGTTCCTCAACGCCGCGATCCTCGGTCTCACGCAAGAGGAAGCCGAGGAGAAGTTCGACGACATCCTCCGGTTCAGCGGCATCGGCGAGTTCATCGACACGCAGGTCAAGTTCTACAGCTCGGGCATGTACGTCCGGCTCGCGTTCGCCGTCGCGATCCACACCGACCCGGACGTCCTCCTCGTCGACGAGGTCCTGGCCGTGGGCGACGAGCAGTTCCAGAAGAAGTGCCTCGACAAGATCCGCGAGTTCCAGCAGCAGGGTCGGACGATCATCCTCGTCAGCCACTCCCTCGGGCAGGTCCAGGAGCTCTGCGACCACGCCGTCGTCCTGCACCACGGCGAGGTCAAGTTCCAGGGGTCCGCGCGGCACGCCGTCAAGAACTTCCGCGAGATCCTCGAGGGTCGCCGCGTCGCCGAGGCCGAGGCCGCGGGCGAGGAAGCGACGCCCGGCAAGGTCGAGCGCGTCGAGATCGCCGCGCCGGGCCGCGCGCCGGGCGAGGAACTCCAGCCGGGCGACGACCTCGTCATCCGGATGACCGTGTCCCACACGTCGCCGCTGGAGGAGTGGAACTCGGGGTTCAAGATCGAGAACCAGCACGGCCACCTCGTGTACGGAACGGACAGCCGCAAGATCGGCTTCACGCACCAGCCGTTGCACGGTCGGACCATCGTGGAGTACCGGCTCCGGGACATCCAGTTCGGCGGTGGCCCGTACTTCATCCACTGCTTCCTCGCCAAGAAGACCGGGGAGCACATCGCGATCCTGCGCGAGGCGGCCCGGTTCGTCATGGCCGACGACGACCGTCACGCCGGGATGACGCGGGTGTCGACCGTCGCACGCGAGATCCCCGCCTGACGGTGGTCGACCTCCCGGTCCTCGTCGACGCGACCAGTCTCCCGCCGAACCGCGGAGGCGTGGCGCGCTACATCGTGGGCCTCTTGCGCGGCCTGGCCGAGGACGGCGTGGCGGTGGGTGTCGTCGTGAAGCCCGACGACCTGTCGTGGCTCCGATCGGTGGCGCCGTCGCACCGCTACGCGGTCGCGCCCGCCGCCGTGGCGCGTCGTCCGGTCCGACTGCTCTGGGAACAGGTCGGGCTGCCGCTCCTGGCCCTGCGGGCGCGGGCACGGGTGCTGCACTGTCCCCACTACACGTTCCCCCTCGCCGCTGGCCGCAGGTCCGTCGTCACGCTGCACGACGCGACCTTCTTCAGCGACCCCGACGCACACGGGGCCCTGAAGCGCCGGTTCTTCCGGCTGTGGACCCGACTCGCCCGCCGTCACGCGCGGGCCACGGTCACGCCGAGCGCCGCGACGGCCGCGGAGATCGCCCGCTTCGTGCCCCACACCGCGGTCCCCAACGTCGTCGCGCACCTCGGCGTCGACCCTGCCGTGTTCCACGAGCCGACCTCGGAGGCCGTGCGCTCCTTCGCGGCCGAGCACGACCTCGACCCGAGCGAGGGCTGGGTCGCGTTCCTCGGGACCGTCGAGCCCCGGAAGCAGGTCGCCGCCCTCGTCGCCGCACACGCCGAACTCCCGGACGCTCCCCCGCTCGTCGTCTCCGGCGGCCTGGGTTGGGACCCGACGGCTCGGAACCTGCTCGAACGCGCGGGGAACCGGCCCGGCGCCCGCCTCCGTCACCTCGGTTTCCTGCCCAACGACCATCTCGCCGCGTTCCTCGGCGGCGCGACCGTCGTGGCGTACCCGAGCACCGGCGAGGGCTTCGGACTCCCGGTCCTCGAGGCCATGGCGTGCGGTGCCGCCGTCCTGACGACGCGCCGTCTGGCGATCCCGGAGGTCGGAGGCGACGCCGTCGCGTACGTGGAGCCCACGGCGGACGCGATCGCCGCGGGTCTCGCGAGCCTGCTCACCGACCCGGCGCTTCGCTCCGCCCTCGCCACCGACGGCCGACAGCGTGCGCAGACCTTCACCTGGCGCGCGTGCGCTCGCGTGCACGAGGAGGTCTACGCGGCATGACGACGACCGAACGACGCACGGCCCACGTCGGGATCGTGACCGTCAGCTACAACTCCGGCCGCTACCTGACCGACTTCCTCGCCTCGACAGGTGCGTCGTGCTCCGGCCGGGTCCCGGTCGTCGTCGCGGACAACCGGTCCGACGACCTGGCCGGGCTCCGCGCGGCGACGGAGGCGAGCGGTGCCGTGTTCCTGGAACTCGGCACCAACGCCGGGTACGGCAGTGCGGTGAACCGCGCCGTGGCCGCGCTCCCCCCGGACGTCGACTGGGTGCTCGTGTCAAACCCGGACGTCGTCCTCGCGCCCGGCTCCGTCGACCGCCTCCTCGCGACCGGCTCGGAACGAGCGGACATCGGCGCCGTCGGCCCGGCGATCGTCGAACTGGACGGGACCGTCTACCCGTCGGCGCGCGCCGTCCCGTCGCTCCGGAACGGGCTCGGCCACGCGCTGTTCGCCAACGTCTGGCCCCGGAACCCGTGGACCGCCCGGTACCACAGCGACCGCGACGGCGCCCGACGACGCGACGCCGGCTGGTTGTCGGGGGCGTGCCTGCTCGTGCGCCGCAGCGCCTTCGAGCGCATCGGCGGGTTCGACGAGCGCTACTTCATGTACTTCGAGGACGTCGACCTCGGCTACCGGCTCTCCAGAGCCGGCTTCCGGAACGTGTACGAGCCCGCGGCTCGCGTCACGCACGTCGGGGCGCACTCCACCCGTGGCGTGTCCGAGCGGATGCGCCGCGCACACCACGCGAGCGCGTACCGGTTCCTCGCCTCGAAGTACCACGGGTGGTACCTGTGGCCGCTGCGCGTCGCGCTCAGGCTCGCCCTGGGTGTCCGCAGCAGGATGCACGGTTCGACCATCTGACCACGTCGGCCTCCCAGGCCGACCCGACACCTCCCCGGGACTCCACCGATGAAACTCGCAGTCACGCTCATGGTCCGCGACGAAGCGGACGTCATCCGACCGTGGTTGGACCACCACCTCGCACAGGGCGTGGACGTCTTCGTCATCACCGACAACGGATCGGTCGACGGCACCCGCGAGGCCCTCGAGGCGTTCGCGGCGTCCGGCGTCGCCGAGGTCGACCTCCGACACGACCCGGTGCACCGGAAGCAGCAGAGCGAGACCGTGACACGGATGGCCCGCGAGGCGCACACGCTGCACGGTGCCGACTGGGTCGTCAACGCGGACGCCGACGAGTTCCTGTTCCCCAAGGACCGCAGACTGACGCTCCACGAGGTGTTCGAACGGCTCGACCCCGCGGTGAACGCGTTCGTCGTCCCCGTCGTCAACATGGTCGGTCCCCTCGCTCGGCGCGGCGCCGGTCTGTCGCGGCTCCTGTGGCGCGACGAACGCTCTGCGTCCGAACTGCACGCAGCGGGCCTCATCTCGCAGCCGTCCGGGAACGCGATCCACGTCGGACACCCGGACGTCGCCGTCGTCCAGGGCAACCACCTCGTGACCATCCCCGCGGGCGAGGCCCCCGCCGAGGACCTCGCGCTCGAGGTCCTGCACTTCCCCTGGCGATCGTGGGGGCAGTACGAGCACCGCGTCGAGATCGCCGGTCGCGCGTACGAGGCGAACCCCGACCTCAACCCGAGCCCGAACCACCACGGGATGCGTGACTACCGGCGCCTCCAGGAGGGCGTCCTGCTCCACTACTACGCGCTCCGCCACGTCACCGAGGCGGAAGCCGAAGCGGGGCCGTTCACCCGGGACGACTCCCTCGTCCGCTCGTTCGCCGACCGCGGGACGCCGCTTGCCGACGGCGAGGACGAGGTCGTCCCGGAGGACGAGTTCGTCGACCTGCGCCGGATCGGAGCCGCGTTGGCGGCGCGCGATGCCGAGGTCGACCGCCGCGAGACCGAACTCGGACGCGTCCGCGAGAACGTGCGGCTGCTCGAGTCGACGGTGCAGCACCAGCAACTCCGGATCGACGCCGTCGAGCAGCTCGCGAACCACCGGGAGGCCGAGCTCCAGCGCATGCGGGCGCGGCGCGTCGTGCGTATGGCCGACCGTGCGGGCGACGTGGCCCGGTCGGTCCGGTCGCGCATCCGCGCGCACTGACACCCGCACTGACACGCGCACTGACACGCGGTCGTCCTCGCTGCGACGCGGAGGTGCCGGAGACGCCGGAGACTCCGGAGACTCCGGACGCGCCGCTCAGGCGCCGTCGGGTCGTCCGCCGTGGTCGGCGTGGACGTCGGGCTCGGAACCCGCGTCGACGCCGACTGCCGGCGGCCGCCGGAGGCGGAGCACGACGGCCGCCACCACCATGAACGCGAAGACGACGAGCGAGACGACGTAGTCGCCACGCGTGGCGGTCAGCGCGGTCGCCGGGCCGACCGGGGTCACGAGCCCGACGGCGCTCGAGTAGGCCACGACGGCGCAGATCGACCAGAGCACCGTCAGGACCGTGCCCGCGATGCGCCCGAGCGCGGTCAGTCCGATCGCCCCGACGATCGCGGTGACCGGGACGAGCGGGAGCGCGTAGCGCGTGTTCGGGGCGCCACCGCCCATCACGAACCGGACCTCGAGGAACACCGTCAGCACGACGACCGCGACCATCATCGCCGCGAGCCACCACCCTGCCGGGACACCCCAGAGCGGCCGCCCGACGACCCCGGCGGCCTCGGTCGGCTGGGCATCGGCGGCGGCGGAGCCGTGGCGGCGTCCGCGTGCACGCAGCGTGCGGACGAGGACGACGACACCGACGACCGCGGCGAGCACGAGCGGTGCGAGGAGCAGGACCCACGTGAGCGGGCTCGTCGTCGGCAGGCCGGCCCGGTACACGGCGAACAGCTGCTCCCAGAACCCCTTGTCGGTCACGACGGACGACGCGGTCCGGTCGTGCCGACCGAGGTGCGCCGCGGCCCAGGCCGGGTGGCTGCCGGCCACGTTGCCGGTGAGCGCGCGATTGCGGAGGTAGAACCACCCCGCCCCGAGCGCGGCGACGACACCGACGACGACGGCCGCCAGCACCCGGCGCCCCCACGCCCCGCGCGCGGTGACGGCACGGGTCGGCGCGACGAACAGGGCGACGACGAGGCCCAGGAGGAAGACGGCGAACACGAGCCGACTCAGCATGCCGCCCACGCCGACGAGCGCCGCGGCGACGACGAGCCGCGTCGTCAGGCCGGTCCGCAACGCCCGCGCCGCCAGCCCGATCGCGAGCGCGCAGAACGTGACGTTGACGAGGTCGTTGTAGATCGCGCCACCGACGAGGATGAGCATGCCGGTCGACGCGGTGGCGAGCGCGGCCACGACCGCGACGACGCGGTCCCCCGGACGCACCTGCCGCGCGGCCCACCACGTCGCGAGCACCGTCGTCCCCGCGATGAGCGCGTCCTCGAACCGGCCGGCGATCACCGCGATGTAGAGGTGGTTGCCGTCGATGAGCGGTCCGACCACGGGCGCGAGGAGCGCGTAGAACAGCGGCGGGTGCTGCGAGACCCACTGCACGGGCGGGACGGCCCCGAAGGCGGGGTGGAACTGGATCCCGCGCTCGAAGACCGGGAGGTGACCGTGCCACACCTCGTAGGCGTAGTCGAGGTGCGCGGTCTCGTCGGCCGTCGACAGCGGCCCGTTGCTCAGCGCACGGGCGACCGAGGCGAGCACGACGAACACCACGGCGGCGACCAACCCGGCGACCTCGAGCCGCGCGTCCCGCCGCGCCCGTCCCTCCCGGCGTCGCTCCCGCGTCGCACTCCGGGGTCCCTCGGCCCACGACTCAGCTGCGGACACGGAGGACCTCCTCGATCAGGACGGCGGCTCGACGGTCGAACGAATGGTGTTCGGCGAACACCGCGGCACGCGCCGATCGGATCATCTCGTCGCCGGGTTGCGCGGCCGCGACGACGCGCCGCAGGTCGTCCGGACCGCCGGCCGTGACCACGACGCTCGGTCCTGCGACCTCGCGGATGCCCGGCACGTCGTCCGACACGACGATGGCCCCCGTGGCGGCGGCGTCGAAGAGCCGGTTCGACAGGAACCCACCGTCGGCCATGTCGGGCCAGTGGTCGTTGAGCACGACCCGAGCGCTGCGGTAGGCGTCGGGCAGGCGGTCGTTCGGGAGGAACGCCCCGCGGACCAGGGGCGCCACCGGTGTCGCGTCCCACCCGGATCCCCACACCGTCAGGTCGAGGCCGGCCGCCACCGCGTCGGCGACGACCGGCCGGACGGTGTCGCGGGTCTTGCCCACGAAGAGGACGTCGCTGGCGAGTTCGGGATCGGACGGTCCGGGTGCGAACCGCGCGGGATCGGTGGCCTGGAGCAGCGTCCGGACGGGCAGTCCCGTCCGGGCCGCCGTGGCGTCCGCCCACCGAGCGCCCGCGGCGAAGCGCAGGTCGAACCGGGCGAGCTCCGGGTCGGTGACGAGGTCGGGGTGACTGATCACCCAGAGCACGTTGACGGCGCCGGGGACGACCGGGGTGTCGTCGAGTCCACGGAGCACGAGGCTGACGTCGTCGAGGTGCTCGGAGCGCGGACGGACGTGCCGGTCCCGCGCGTCGACCACGACCTCCTGACCCGCTCGCCGCAGGGCGGCCGCGAGGTCCTGGGCGAAGAACAGGTCGCCCCAGTCGTCACCGCGGGGGCCGGCGTGGGCCGCGATCTTGAGCGACCAGCGCAGACGGACGGCGCGATCGGTCGCGTGCACGGCCCGCACGAGCCACGGCACGGGGACGCGCAGCGCGACGGGACGCCCCGCAGGACCGGCGTCGACGCGTGCGATGGCGAGACCGCGCGCGGCGAGGGTCGTCGGCGTCCAGGCGTCCGCTCGGTCGTCCCACCCGCGGACGACCGCCTCGGCGTCGGTGTCGAGGCGCCGCGGTGTCTCGCGCGCGTCCCGGTACACGCGTCCGACCGGCACGGCCCGCACGGCCCCGCCGTGCACGTCCGCAGCGGCACGTGTCCAGGCGGCGAGCGTGACCTGTGCGTCGATCGTGCGCGGCGGGATCCCGACTGCGCTCGTGTGGACGGCGAGGACGGGTTCGTCGGCGGCGAAGACCACCGTGCCCGCCTCGCCGACGTCCTCGACCGGGAACCCCTCGAGGACCGACCACGTGGGCCACCCTGGACGGATCAACCCGGCACCCGCGCTCGCGACGAGGTCGTCGCGGGTGCGGACGACCGCCTGGACCACCGCGGTGTCCGGCGTGAGCGCGTCGAGGAGGCGTCCCCACGCCTCCGGCTCGGCGTCGAGCGCCGCGTCGACCACGAGCAGACGCGCTCCGACCACGGCCGGGAGCGCGGCGGCGACGGCGCCGCCGACCGTCGCGTGCACGCGCTCGTCGACGCCCTGCCACCCCTGCGGGACGCGCGGTACGGGATGTGCGGTGGCGGGTCCGGCGTGGACGTCGTACGTGGCCAGGAGCACCTGCGCGGCGTCGACCGAGGCTGCGGCCGCGTCGAGGGCGGCGGCGTGGTCGGCGAGCGACGTCCGGACGTCGGCGAGCACGAGGACGGTGGTCACGTCGGCGCGGAGCGCCGCATGGTCCACGCCGCGCTGGTCGATCTCCGTCGCGATGCCGAGCACGACGGGTGCGTGCCCCGCGTCGGGTGGGCTGACGTCACGACCGGCCAACAGGCGTCGAGCGACACCCGCAGCGACGCGAGCTGGTCCCCGGGTCAGCGCCATGCGTCCGAGGGTAGTGCCCGCGCGCCGCCGACACCGTTCCGCTCACGACCTCCGCTAGGATCGACAGCGCTGTCCAGAGCCCGAGGTGTTCCGAATTTTGAAACTGTTCGTGCAGATCCCCGCCCTCAACGAAGAGGCCACGATCGCGTCCGTGATCGATTCGATCCCCCGCGAGATCCCCGGCATCGACGAGGTCGAGCTGCTCGTGATCGACGACGGCTGCTCCGATCGCACCGTCGAGGTCGCGCGCGAACACGGCGTCAAGCACTTCGTGCACCACACGACGAACATGGGTCTCGCGCGGTCCTTCCGGGACGGCGTCGACTACGCGCTCCTGCACGGCGCCGACATCGTCGTGAACACCGACGGCGACAACCAGTACCCGCAGGCCATGATCACCGAGCTGGTGCAGCCCATCCTCCGGCGCGAGGCCGACATCGTCATCGGTGACCGGCAGACCCGCACCATCGAGCACTTCTCGGCCTTCAAGAAGAGCATGCAGCAGTTCGGCAGCTGGGTCGCCAGCCGCGCGGCCGGCCTCGACCTGCCCGACGCCGCGAGCGGCTTCCGCGCGTACTCCAAGTACTCGCTCATCCGGCTGAACATCGTGACGCGCTTCAGCTACTGCATGGAGACCATCGTCCAGGCCGGGTACAAGCGCCTCGCGATCGCCAGCGTGCCGATCACCACGAACCCGAAGACCCGCGAGTCCCGCCTCTTCAGCAACATCTGGCAGCACATGTTCCAGTCGGGGTCCGCGATCGCCCGGGTCTACCTGATGTACCGACCCATGGCCCTGTTCGCCTGGATCAGCGTGCTGCTCGCCGTGTGCGGGCTCATCCCGTTCGTCCGGTACCTCGTCCTGCTGGCGGTGGACGGCGGGGGCAACCACCTGCAGTCACTCATCCTCGGCGTCGTCCTCGTCATCACGGCCCTGCTCTCGATCGTGATCGGCGTGGTCGCCGACCTGACACGCCTGAACCGGACGTTGCAAGAGGAGACACTCGACCTCCAGAAGCTCGCCCGGTATGGCGATTGACGCCCCTCCGATCACCCGTCGCGAGCGCATCGCCGTCGTCGCGCTGACGGTCGCGTTCGGGCTGGTACTCGCGCTGTGGGCGGTCCTGACCCCGCTGTTCCACACGCCGGACGAGGCCGCCCACGTGGACGCCGTGGTGCACGTGGCGCGCGGCGACGGCTGGGCGGCACCCGGGCACCTCCGCTACGAGGGCGCGACGGTCCAGGCGCAGGCGCTCGTGGGACACGTCCCGACCGACCAGGGCCCGACGTGGGGCGCGCTGGAACGCCGGTACACGCACGAGACCGGCGTGAACCAGATGACGCAGCACCCGCCGACGTACTACGTGCTCGCGGCCGGTGTCCTGCACCTCGTGCACTACGAGCACCTCCGGTACGACCTCGTCGTGCTCACCCTGCGGCTGTTCGACGCCCTCCTCGTGCTCGCACTCCCCCTGCTGGCGTGGGCGACGACCCGACGGCTGACGGGCTCACCCGCCGCGGCGCTCGTCGGCGGGGCAGCCGTCCTCGCGGTGCCACAGGTCGCACAGATCGGTGCCTCCGCGAGCAACGACCCGCTCGTCATGCTCGCCGGTGCGCTCGTCACGTGGCTCGGGGTCCGGGTCGTGACGGGCGACGTCCGACGCCGCACGCTCCTGGCGCTGTCGGTCGCGCTCGGACTCACGGTCGCGTCGAAGGCGACGGGTCTGCCCGCGATCCCGTTCGTCGCCGTCGCCGCGTTCTGGTCCGGGGTCGGTGTCCTCCGTCCCGCGGTGCGCGCGGTCCGGGCGCTCGTCGCGCTCGCCGTCGCCGGGGTGCTCGGCGGCTGGTGGTGGCTCCACAACATCGTCGTGTACCACGCGCTCCAGCCGAACGGACTCATCGCCCTCCGTCCGGACGAGCCCTGGACCGGCGGGGCGACGCCGAACTTCGGCCAGTTCTTCAACAGCGAGTGGACGGGCCTCGGACCGACGTTCTGGGGTGACTTCGGACGCGCTCAGTTCCCGATGACCCCGGTGCTGACGGACCTGCTCACGATCGTCGGGATCGGCGGGATCGTCGTGTGGGGGTTCCGGCGCGGCCCCGCGCTCCGCTCGGCGATCGCGCTCGCGGTGTTCCCCGCGTTCCTCGTCGCGACCCAGCTGCTCAACAACTGGCAGAGCTACGACCGCACGCAGTTCATCGGCGGCGTGCAGGGCCGGTACTTCTTCCCGGGCATCGTGGCCCTCGTGGCGTTGAGCGCGCTCGCGTGGCGACGCGCCGTCCTGACGCCCGCAGGTCGCGCCCGGTTCGGCCGGGTGGCCCTGGTGACGGCCGTGCTCGTGGCCGCGTACGGCGTCACCGTCGGGTACCGCGGCTTCTGGGAGAAGAACCAGTTCCTCGTCACGCAGGACGGCCTCCACCGGCTCGCGAGCGTGAGTCCCGTCGGCGGCGCCGGCGTGACGGTCCTCACCGTGCTCGTCGGCGTCGCCCTCGTCGCGGCGGCCGTCACCACGTGGTGGGCGATCCCCGCAGCCGCAGCCGCGGCGGCGCGGACGCGCGCGGCGCGGAGCGAGGAGGTCCCGGTATGACCGCCGCCGAGCGCCTCCCGGCCACCGCGGTGGTCGTGCCGCGCCCCCGGGTGACCCGGCGCGAGGTCGTGGTGGTCGCGGTGGGCACGCTGGCGTTCGCGCTCCTGCTCGTCGTGTGGGCGCTCGTCACCCCGATGTTCCAGGCCCCGGACGAGGCCGCCCACGTCGACGCCGTGCTGCACCTCGCGCTCGGCGGCCACTGGGACGCCCCCGGGCAGCTGCACTACCTCAGCGCGACGCGTGCCGCGGTCGACTCCGCCGCGTCGACCCCGCCCCTCCAGCGGCCCACCGTCGGTGCCCTCCTCGCGGCGCACCCTGGCGAATCGGTGCTCGTGGACCAGATGTCGCAGCACCCGCCCACCTACTACCTGGCGGCGGCGGTCGTCCTCCGGATCCTCCACCTCCACGACCTTCGGTGGGACGTCGCCGTCGTCGTGCTCCGCCTGGTCGACGCCCTCCTCGTCGCGCCGCTGCCGGTCCTGGTCTGGGCGACGGTCCGGCGGCTCACGCGGGCGCCGCGACTCGCAGCGGTCGCGCCGTTCGCGCTGTTCGCGGTGCCCCAGCTCGCGCAGATCGGATCCTCCGTCACGAACGAGGCCCCCGTGTTCCTCCTGGGCGGCCTGCTGACGTGGTTCGGCGTCCGGATCCTCACCGGTGACCGGCGCTGGTGGACGACACTCGCGCTCGGGCTGACGTTCGCCGTGCTGGCGTCGGTGAAGGCCACGGGCCTCCCGGCGGTCCTGTTCGTCGCCGTCGTCGTGCTCGCCGCACGCGCCCTCCCCTGGCGGGCACGGCTGGCCCGCGCCGGGGTGGCGCTCGCGATCGGCGTGGTGCTCGGCTCCTGGTGGTGGGTGCACTGCCTCGTCGCCTTCCACACCCCGCTGCCGAACGGTCTCGCCGGTCTCACCCCGGTCACGCCGTGGCCGCCCGGCTCGACGCGGAACCTGGGACTCTTCGTCGACCAGCAGTGGGACGGACTGACGCGCTCGTTCTGGGGCGAGTTCGGCGGCTTCCAGTTCCCGATGACCCCGATCCTCACCGACCTCCTGTCGCTCGTGGCGCTGCTCGCGATCGCGTGGTCGTTCACCCGCCGGTTCCCGCAGCGCGGTGCCGTCGTCGCACTCGGCGCGCTGCCTGCGGCCGTGCTCCTCGCCGTCGTCGCGTACGACTGGCGGTCCTACGGTGGCCTGCACCAGATCGGCGGGACCCAGGGGCGGTTCCTGTTCGTCGCACTCGTCGCGGCGATCGCGATGAGTGCGGTCGCCTGGTCCGCGCTCGTGGTCCGGCCGGTGCTCCGTCGCCGGGCCGCCCGGGTCCTCGTCGTCGCGGCCCCGGCCGTCGGTGCGTACGGCTTGAGCGTCGCCTACCGGGGCGAGTACGAGCAGACGAACCTCGGGATCACGCGTCCCGGCCTCGCGCACCTCGCGTACACGACGCCGCTCGGGTCGCACGCCCTCGCCGTGGTCGGCGTCCTCATGGCGGTCGCGGTCGTCGTCGCGGTGGTGCTCGCGTGGCGCTGGTGCGGGCTCGGGTCCGGTCGGGACACGACCGGCCGGGAGGCCCCGCCCACCCCGGTCCCGTCGGTCACCGCCACGGGTCCCGTGACCGCGACCGACCGCCTCCCGGACGTCGACTGACGGAGCTCGGGACGCGACGACGCCCCGGCTCCTGGCGGAGGTCCGGGGCGTCGGGGTGCCGCGCGACGGGACGCGCGTCAGGCGTCGAGGAGGCGCTGCAGGTACACGCCGTACCCGCTCTTCGCGAGCGGTGCGGCGAGCGCGGCGAGCGCGGCGTCGTCGATCCAACCGTTCCGCCAGGCGATCTCCTCGATGCAGCCGATCTTGTGGCCCTGCCGGTCCTCGATCACGCGCACGTACTCCGACGCCTGCATCATCGACTCGAAGGTGCCGGTGTCGAGCCATGCGGTGCCGCGGTCGAGCACCTGGACGTTGAGCGCACCGGCCTCGAGGTACCGCTCGTTGACCGTCGAGATCTCGAGCTCACCGCGGGCACTCGGCTCGATCGTCTTGGCGATCTCGACGACGCGGTGGTCGTAGAAGTACAGCCCCGGCACGGCGTAGTTCGACTTCGGCTCGGCGGGCTTCTCCTCGATCGAGATCGCGCGGAAGGCGTCGTCGAACTCGACCACGCCGTAGGCCTTGGGGTCGGAGACGTGGTACGCGAAGATCGTCGCGCCGTCGATGTCGGTGTTCTTGCGGAGGTTCGTGCCGAGGCCGACCCCGTGGAAGATGTTGTCGCCGAGGACGAGCGCGACGCTGTCGTCCCCGATGAAGTCCTCGCCGATGACGAACGCCTGCGCGAGGCCGTCGGGCGAGGGCTGGACCGCGTACTCGATCGTCATGCCGAGCGCGGAGCCGTCGCCCAGGAGCGCACGGAACTGGTCGTTGTACTCCGGCGTCGTGATCACGAGGACCTCGCGGATCCCGGCCATCATGAGCGTCGACAGCGGGTAGTAGACCATCGGCTTGTCGTAGATCGGCATGAGCTGCTTCGAGATGCCCTTGGTGATGGGCCACAGCCGCGTGCCGGAACCGCCGGCGAGGATGATGCCCTTCATCGCGATCAGGCCCCCTTCAGCGAGTCGTAGAACGACCGGGCGTCCGCCCACTGCGGCAGCAGCCCCTGTGCCTCGGCCTCGGCGAGCGTCGGCGCCTCGGTGTCCTTCGGGGACAGCAGCAGCTCGCCCGCCTCCTCCGGGAACGCGAGCCCGATGGCCGGGTCGACCGGGCTGATGCCGTGCTCGCGCGTGGGCTGGTAGACGTCCGTGACGAGGTAGGACACCGTGGCGCCCTCCGTCAGTGCGACGAAGCAGTGCCCGAGCCCCTCGGACAGGAAGATCGCCCGCCGGTCCTCGTCATCGAGGAGCACCGAGTCCCACTCGCCGTACGTCGGCGAGCCGACCCGGATGTCGATGACGAAGTCGAGGACCGCGCCGTGCGTCGCCGTCACGTACTTGGCCTGGCTCGGCGGGATGTCCGCGAAGTGGATGCCGCGGACGGTGCCGCGCTTCGACACGGACGTGTTCGCCTGCTTGAGGTCGATCGAACGGCCGGTGGCCTCGGCCAGGCGGTCGAAGCGGTACCACTCGAGGAACACGCCACGGTCGTCCCCGAACTGCTTCGGCGTGATCTCGTAGCTGTCGGGGATCTTCAGTTCGCGGATCTGCACCCCGAGAGCGTAGCAAGGCACCGGTTCGCGCCCTCGCCCGGGAGCGGCGCGGCGCGGGTCGGCGGGTGGGCGGGGCGGTGGCCGATCGGTAAGCTCGCCGACGATGGAGGTCCGGATGCCAGTCACCCGCACGGAGCGCTGGACGATCGGCTCGATCACCGCGGCGTTCACCCTCCTGCTCGTCGTCTGGGCGCTCCTCACGCCGCTCTTCCAGGCGCCCGACGAACTGCCGCACACCGGCGCCGTCGTGGCGATCGCCACGGGTGAGGGCTGGCCGGCGCCGGGCGCACTGCGGGTGTCGAACGCGCTCCTCGCGGCCCGCGCCGAGGTCGCGACGACCGCGCCGGCCGACCGGGGCACCTGGGCCGAACTCGTCCGTGCCGCCCCCGGTGCGAGCGCCGGAGCGGACCAGATGACCCAGCATCCACCGACCGCCTACGCCCTGGCGGCCGTCGTGCTCCGCGTGGTCGGGTTCGAGGACCTGCGGTGGGACCACGTGATCGTCGTCCTCCGCCTCCTCGACGTCACACTCGTCGCGCCGCTGCCCATGCTCGTCTGGGCTGCCGGCCGTCGCCTCACGCGGTCCCGGCGGTTCGGCCTCGTCGCGGCTGCGGCCCTGGCGGCCGTGCCGCAACTGGCCCAGATCGGTTCCTCGGTCACGAACGACGCGCTCGTGATCCTGCTCGGCGCGGTCGTGACCTGGCTGGCGGTCCGAGTGGCCACCGGCGATCTCCGGTGGCGCACCACGGTCGCACTCGGCGCCGCCCTCGGCGTCCTGGTGGCCACGAAGGCGACCGGGTTCCCCGCCGTCCCGCTCGTCGGCCTCGCCTTCGTCGTGGCCACCACGGCTCGTCTCCGCGTACGGCTGGGACGTGCGGCGGTGGCCCTCGCGATCGGCGCCGCGCTCGGGGGCTGGTGGTGGGTCCGCAACGTCGTGCGCTACGGCACCGTCCAGCCGAACGGGCTTGCCGGCACCTGGACGGCGTCGCCGTGGGCCCCGGGCCAGCAGCGCGACCCGGCGTTCTTCCTGTCGGACGAGTGGTCCGCGCTCACGACGTCGTTCTGGGGCCGGTTCGGGCTCCTCTCGTACCCGATCGACCCGGTCGTCGTGGTGGCGCTCACCATCGCCGGCCTCGTCACCGTGGCCGCCGCGGTCGTGCTCCGGTCACGGTGGCGTGGACCCGTGCTCGCGCTCGTGACGTTCCCGGCGGTGTCCCTGCTCCTCCTCCTGGCGAACAACTGGCAGTCGTACGGTCGGCTGCACCGGATCACCGGGGCGCAGGGGCGGTACTTCTTCGTGGCGCTCGCCGCGCTCCTGCTCGTCGCCGCCGTCGGCGGACTCCGTCTGCTCCCGGCGCGCTGGTGGCCCGTCGCCGGTCGGGTCGTCGCGGTCGGGGCGCCCGTCATGGCGGTCTACGGACTGTCCGTCGCCTACCGCGGCTTCGACGAGGGCGCGGCGTTCCGTGTCACCCGCGCCGGCCTCGCCCACCTCGCCGCGACCACCCCGCTCGGTGCGCCGGTCCTGCTCGCGGCCGTGTGCCTCCTGGCCGTCGCCGGGAGCGCGACGGTCGTCGCGGTGTGGCGATCGGCCGGCCGCGGGAGCGACGGCGGAACGACCCCCGTCGGCGCGGGGCCGGACCGCCCGTCGCTCCGACGAGCCCCCGCAGCGTCCCGCTAGAATCCTCGGCGACCCTCCGCCAGACCGTTAGGAACAGTCCGTGAAGATCCTCGTCACCGGTGGAGCCGGGTTCATCGGCTCCAACTTCGTCCGACGCACGCTCGAGGACGCCTACCCGGGCCTCGAGGGCGCCGAGGTCGTCGTCTACGACGCGCTGACCTACTCCGGCAACGAGCAGAACCTCGCCCCGGTCGCCGACTCCCCGCGCTACACCTTCGTGCACGGCGACATCACCGACGCGGCCAAGCTCGACGAGGTCGTCCCCGGCATCGACGCGATCGTGCACTTCGCCGCCGAGTCGCACGTGGACCGTTCCGTGCGGGACTCCGGCGTCTTCGTCGAGACGAACGTCGTCGGCACCCAGCGCCTCCTCGACGCGGCCCTGCGGCACCGCACCCAGCGCTTCGTGCACGTCTCCACCGACGAGGTCTACGGCTCGATCGCCGAGGGCTCGTGGACCGAGGACCGGCCGCTCGAGCCCAACTCCCCGTACTCCGCGTCGAAGGCCGGCAGCGACCTGCTCGCGCGCAGCTACCACCGCACCCACGGGCTCGACCTGTCGATCACACGGTGCTCGAACAACTACGGCCCGTACCACTTCCCCGAGAAGGTCATCCCGCTGTTCGTCACGAACCTCATCGACGACCAGCACGTCCCGCTGTACGGCGAGGGCGACAACATCCGCGACTGGCTGCACGTCGACGACCACACGCGCGGCATCGCCATGGTCCTGACCCGGGGCCGCGCGGGCGAGATCTACAACATCGGCGGCGGCACGGAGCTCACGAACAAGGAGCTGACCCAGCTGCTGCTCGACGCCACGGGCAAGGACTGGTCGTACGTCGACCGCGTGGCCGACCGGCTCGGGCACGACCTCCGCTACTCCGTCGACATCTCGAAGATCCAGGCCGAGCTCGGCTACGAGCCCCTCGTGCCGTTCGAGCAGGGCCTCGCCGACGTCGTGCAGTGGTACCGCGACAACCGCGCGTGGTGGGAACCGCTCAAGGAGCGTGCGGCGCTCGCATGACCCGGTACCTCATCACCGGCGCGGGCGGCATGCTCGGCCAGGACCTCCAGCAGGCGCTGCTCGGGCGGGCGGTGACCGCGCTGACGCGTGCCGAACTCGACATCAGCGACGGCAGCGCCGTCGCTGCCGCGGTCGAGGGCCACGACGTCGTCATCAACGCGGCGGCGTACACGAAGGTCGACGACGCCGAGACCGACGAGGCCACGGCGCGGCGCGTCAACGCCCAGGGCGCCGAGATGCTCGCCCGGGCCGCGGTCCAGTCCGGCGCCCGGCTCGTCCACGTGTCGACGGACTACGTGTTCGACGGCACGGCGACGACGCCCTACGCCGAGGACACGCCGACCCACCCGGTGAGCGCCTACGGTCGCACGAAGGCCGAGGGCGAGGCGTTCGTCCGCTCCGTCGCCCCGCACTCGTCGTACATCGTCCGGGGCGCGTGGCTCTACGGCGCCGGCGGCCCGAACTTCGCCAAGACGATGCTCCGGCTCGCGGCGTCGCACGACACGGTGAGCGTCGTCACCGACCAGGTCGGCCAGCCCACGTGGACGGGCGACCTCGCACGGCAGATCGTCGCGCTCCTCGACGCCGACGCTCCCGCCGGGGTCTACCACGGCACGAACAGCGGGCAGGCCTCGTGGTTCGAGTTCACCAAGGCGATCTTCGCCGAGGCCGGCCTCGACCCGGAGCGCGTGCTCCCGACGGACAGCAGTGCGTTCGTCCGTCCGGCACCGCGTCCGGCCTACAGCGTGCTCGGGCACGACGGCTGGGCGGCGGCCGGGATCGCGCCGATGCGCGACTGGCGGGACGCCCTGCACGCCGCCGCGGCAGCGGGGGTCCTGACCGCCTGAGGGTCGCCGGGCGCCGTCGCGGCCCGGCGCCGTCGCGCCCGGCGCCGCCCGGGGCCGTCGCGCCCTGGGCCATCGCGCCCTGCGCCGACCGCGTTCAGCGCCGGGCGAGCCGCTCCTCGAGCGGGGCGACCACCGCGGCCGGTCGGAACCCGGCGGCACGGCTCCGGGCGGCCCTCCGGAGCGCCGCCAACCGATCACGGTCCTCGGCGAGACCGCGCAGCGCCGCGCCGAGCGCGTCGGCATCCCCGGGCGGCACGAACAGCGCGTCCTCCCCCAGCATCCGTCGCTGCGGCGGTGTGTCGCTCGTGACGATCGCGGTGCCCGCCGCGGCGCACTGGTACACCTTGTTCGGCACCACCCGGAGCGCCTTGTCGGTCGTCCCGAACACGCCGAGACCGACGTGGTGCGCGGCGACCACGGACGGCAGGTCGGCGGCCTCCACCCAGGGCGTCCAGGTGACGTCGGGTCGGTCGCCGACGGCCGCGCGCGTGGCGTCGAGGTCCTGACCGGCCCCGACCATGGAGACCTCGACGAGCCCCTCGGGGAGGCCCGCGAGCGCGTGCCCGATCACCGCGGCCCCTTGGAGGGGCGTGAACAGTCCGAAGAACACGACGCGGACGGGTCCGTCCCCGGGCTCGGGCGCGGGCTCGACCGCGGACCACTCCGCGGGCGCGCCGACGGGCACGACGACCGCCTTCGACCGCAGCGCGGCCGGCACGAGGTCCCGGTGTTCCTCGGTGTCGAGGACGATGACGTCGGCGATGGTGAGGGCGGCGCGGTCGAGCCACCGGAGGGCGCGCTGGACGACGCCACCGCCGACGCCGCGGTCGGCCGCCGTGTCCGCGGCGAAGATCAGGTGGTCGAGCACGATGGTGGTCCGGGGGAACAGCGCTCGCGCCAACCAGACGTCGAAGTGCCCCATGTACCCGACGAGCAGTGCGTCGGGACGACCGGCGGCGCGGACCCGCAGTGCCCGGACGGCGAGCCGGCTCCACGACGACAGCAGCCGCACGGCCATCCGGACCGCCCCGGTCCGCGACCCGAGCATGGCCACGCGGTCCCGGGTGCTCAGGCCGAGCGGCACGTTCGCCTCGACGACCCGGTGGCCCCGGGCACGGAGGCCCTCGACGAGGACCGTGACGCGCGGGTGGTTCGCCGCCTGGTACGTCCCGAATGCGAGAATGCGCACGTGGCCTCGTGTCCTCCCTGCCCGGGCCGATGCGTCATCGGCCGCGAACTACCCTAGGTGATCATGACCACGAGCCCCGAGACGCCGCCCGCCCCGCGACGCAGCCGCCGGACCGTCATCCGCGTCGTCGCCCTCGTGCTCGCACTGGCGCTGTGCGTGGCGTTCCTCGTGCCGCGCGCGGACGACATCGCCGCCGCCTTCGCGCGGCAGCGTCCGGCGCCGCTCGCGCTCGCACTCCTGCTCGGGTTCGCCGCGACGTGGGTGACGTTCCTGTCCTGGCGGAGCCTCCTGGCCGGCGCGGGGCACCGCCTCCCGCTCGGTGCCGCGCAGCGCGTGTTCTTCCTGTCACAGATCGGCAAGTACATCCCGGGCTCGGTGTGGCCGATCGTCGCGCAGGCGGACCTCGGCCGCGAGCACAAGGTGCCCGCGGCCAAGAGCGTCGCCGTCGGCATGCTGACCCTGCTCGTCAGTTGCGGTGCCGGCGTCTGCGTGGCGGCCGTCACCATCCCGTTCGTCGCCCCCGGCGCCTTCCGGACCTACTGGTTCGTGCTCCTGCTCGTGCCCATCGTCGTCGCCGCACTCCACCCGTCCGTGCTCGGCTTCGGCATGCGCCTGGCCTCACGGGTGACGCGTCGGGAGCTCGGTCAGCTCACGATCCCCTACCCGACCCTGGCCCGCGCGTTCGGGTGGGCGGCGCTCGCCTGGGGGCTGTTCGGCACGCACATCGCCCTCGTCCTGTCGCCGCTCGCGCACCTCCGCCCCGGCGTGTTCCTGCTCGTGATCGGCGGCTACGCGCTCGCGTGGCTCGTCGGCTTCGTCGTGTTCTTCCTGCCGGCCGGGCTCGGCGGGCGGGAGGCCACGCTCACCGCGCTGCTCGTGGCGGGCGTGCCGCTCGCCAGCGGGACCGCGGTGAGCGTCGCGGTGATGTCCCGGGTGCTGCTCACGGTCGTCGACGTCGTGTTCGCGGCCGTGTTCGTGCTGAACCGGCGGCACCGTCCCGTGCCGCCCGTCGCGGTCCCGACCGAGCGGGACGACCTCGGCGCGCTCGGCTCTCGCGGAACTCCAGGGCAGCACTGATAGGTTCGTGCGGCCTGCCGGGGACGTCCGCGGGCCGAGCGAGACCGGGTCCGACGCGTCGTCGGCGAACTCCAGGAGACCGAACAGCCCCATGACCACCCTCCGCGTGATCGTCGACCAGATCGTGGCCCCGGTGCCGGGCGGGATCGGGCGGTACGCCGAGGAACTGACGCGGGAACTCATCGCCACCGCACCGGCGGGCTGCGACGTCGAGGGCATCGTGTCGGCCGTCGACGCCGGGGACCTGGCGCACATCCGGACGCTCCTGCCGGGCCTGGCGGACCTCGAGCGCCTGTCGCTGCCCCGCCGCGAGCTCTCGCTCGCCTGGCAGGGCGGGTTCGCCCACGGCGCCAGCCGCGGGATGGTGCACGCGCCGAGCGTGCTCGCCCCGTTGGTCAAGCACGACCGTGGTCTGGAGCCGGGCCGGCAGACGGTCGTCACGGTGCACGACGTCGTGCCGTGGACCCACCCCGAGACCCTGACGCCCCGCGGTGTCCACTTCCACAAGGCGATGGTGAAGCGCGCGTACAAGTACGCGGACGCCGTCGTGGTGCCCACGCACGCGGTCGCGGCCGAGCTCAACGAGATCCACCGGTTCGAGGACCGCCTCCGCGTGATCGGTGGAGCGCCGAGCGGGCGACTCCGGGTCCCGGTCGACGCCGACGTGCGGGCCGAGCGCCTGGGCCTCCCGGAACGGTACGTGCTCGCGGTGGGGACGCTCGAACCGCGCAAGGGCCTCGGGCACCTCATCGCGGCGATGGCGCGCCCCGATGCTCCCGCCGACCTCCCGCTCGTCATCAGCGGTCCGGACGGCTGGGGCGACGTCGACGTGGCCGGCACGGCCGCCGCCGCGGGCCTCGCCCCGGACCGCGTCAAGGTCCTCGGACGGATCGAGGACGCCGACCTCGCGGTCGTCTACGCCCGCGCGTCGGTGTTCGTGTTCCCGAGCCTGGCCGAGGGCTTCGGCCTGCCCGTGATCGAGGCGATGAGCCTCGGCACGCCGGTCATCCACTCGGACGCGCCGGCCGTGCGCGAGGTCGCCGCGGACGCCGCGGTCGTGGTCGACACGAACCCCATCGAGACGTACCCGGAACGGCTCGCCCACGCGATCTTCCAGGTCGTCGGCGACCAGGCGCTCGCCGCGCAGCTCCGGGTCGCCGGTCCCGACCGCGCGCGCATGTTCGATTGGCGCGACTCGGCCGCCGAGGTCTGGCACCTGCACGCCGACCTCTGAGCGGCACGCGCGGGAGGCCCGTCACCGGCCTCGCCGCGCCGCCCGGGACGCCGTGGTCGGCCCGGCACCCCTCAGAGCTGCGCGCGGAGCGCCGCCGCCTTCTGCTCGACGAGGTCCTCGAGTCCCGCGGCGTAGTCGGCCAGACGCGCGGAGACGGCGGCGTCGGCGGAGCCGATGATGCGGGCCGCGAGGAGCCCCGCGTTGGCCGCGCCGTTGATCGAGACGGTCGCCACGGGTACTCCCGCGGGCATCTGCACGATCGACAGCAGTGAGTCGAGGCCGTCGAGCCGCGCGAGCTGCACGGGAACGCCGATGACGGGCAGCGTCGTCACGGCCGCGAGCATGCCGGGGAGGTGCGCCGCACCACCCGCGCCGGCGATGACGACCTGGATACCGCGACCGGCGGCCTCCCGACCGAACCGCATCATCTTGTCGGGCGTGCGATGGGCGGAGACGACGTCCGCCTCGAACGGGATGCCGAGCTCGGTCAGGATCTCGGCGGCCGCGCGCATCGTCGGCCAGTCCGAGTCGGATCCCATGACGATCGCGACGAGCGGGGACGACGGTGCGGTGGTGTCGGTCACGGGTCGATGCTACCGGCGCGGGACCGGCCACCCAGCCGCGGTCCGCCCGTCCGTTCGTCCGTCCGTCCGTGCGTGGAGATGGCCGCGCCGGCACACCGGCCACCGCGGTCGGTGGGCCTACCGGCTCGTGTTCGGCACCGTGACGGTCTTGCACCCGAGACTCGTGTCGGCGCCACCGCCGACGCTCACCGCCGTCAGGCAGACCCTCCGCGACCCGGCCGCCGCGGGGACGAGTGCGGTGAAGCCGTGGGACGCCCCCGCGCCGTACACCCGCGCGACGTCCTTCCGCGTCGTGTCGGCCGTGAACGTGGTCGTCGTCGACCCGATGGCGGCCCGGACGGTGAGGGCGGTCCCGGTCTGGTCGCCGTCGAACGCCCATCCGGCCACCCGGATGCCACCGGCCGCGCCGGTCGCCGAGTCGAAGGACCCCTTCGGGCTGACGGACGGGACGGTCACGGTCCTGCATCCGAGGCTGCTGTCGCCGCCGCCCGCGACCCCGGCCGCGCTCGCGCAGACCGCGTGCTTCCCGCTCGTCGCCGGGACGGTGGCGGAGAACCCGTGCGCGGCCGTGACGCCGTAGGCGCGCGCGACGTCGGGCCGGGTGACGTTCGCGGTGATCGTGGTCGCCGCGCCGTCGACGGTGATCCGGACGGACAGGGGCGTTCGGGTCGCGTCGGGATCGAAGGCCCATCCCTGGACGGTGACACCGGCCGTGACCGCGGTGGCGCGGTCGAACGACCCCTTCGGGGCGGATCCCGCGGGCGCGGTCGTGCCGCCGTTGCCGGAGCTCGCGCTCACGGTGCCGTTCGGGTCCAGCACGGCGTTCGCGACGAGGGCCCGGGCGTAGCTCGGGTACCACTCCCCAGCGGCGGGCGCACCGCCACAGGAACCGTCGCTCGCGCCGGGGGTCTTCACCCACAGGAGGGCGTCGAGCGCCGTGCCGTCGTCGACGACGCGCGGGGCCGCGCCGAGTCCGGCTCCGGGCCCGTTGCACCAGGTGCCCCGCCAGCCCTGCCCGTTGCGTGACGTGTCGATGACGTAGTGGGCGCCGCCCGTCGCCGCGGAGACCTGCTGGTCGTAGGCCTGCTCCTGCGCGGTCGGGTAGTAGTTCGCGACGTTGCTGAAGAAGCCGCGCGCATCGGCGACACCCGCGGAACGGAGGCGCTGCGCCATGGTGGCCGGGGGGACCCAGTTCGAGTTCCCCCCGTCGAGGTACGCCGGGACCCCCGCGGCGGTGAAGGCGCTGACCTCGTGCGACAGGAGCGCGTACCGGCTCGTCGCCTCGTCGGGGCAGCTGCTCAGCATCGCGAGGGAGTCCGGCTCGACCATCACGGCCGCTCGCTTCCCCCGCAGGGTCGATGCGATGAGGTCCACCCACCGCGTGTACTGCGTCGCGGTCATGCCGCCGGACGAGTAGCCGCCGCAGTCGCGGTTCGGGATCGCGTAGGTGACGTAGACGGGCGTCGCGCCCGCCCCGGCCGCCGCGGCCTCCGTCGAGGTGAGGAGGTCGACGAGCTGCGCGTCCGAGTACCACTCGCCCAGCCAGATCGCGACCGGGTACTGCGCGATGGCGCGGGCGGCCGCGGCCCCGCTGCTGTCGCCCGCCGCCGCGAGGCTGCTGGCCGCCTGGGCCGCCTGGCTCGTGGGCTCGCGGTACGGTCCGCCGGCGAAGACGCCGCTCGACGCGGCGCTGTGGACCGTGGCGGCGGTGAGGGGTGTGCCCGACGCGGCGGACGCCGCGGACACGGGCACGACGGCGATCGAGACGACCGCGGCGGCGGCCGCGACGATCCCGGCGCCCGCGGCGCAGAGAGAGCGGAGCATGGACGTTCCTGACGGCGTGGTGGGCGCGGTCGTGCGTCGGGGACGCACGGGGTGGAACGTGCGTCGGGAGCACACGTGACTGGCTGTTGTCCATGACAACAGCAGTGGTCACCCCTGTGCACCGCCCAGTCCGGGGGATCCCCCATCGGGGGACGGCGCCGGTCGGGAGGGACGGCGCCGGGCCGTCGCGCGGCCGCCCGTCAGTCGTCGAAGTGCGCTGCGGCCGCCCGGGCACGGAACACGACGTCGTCGACGTCGTCGCCCGTGACCGTGACGTGGCCGATCTTCCGCCCGGGCCGCGGCGCCTTGCCGTAGAAGTGGTACTTCGCCTCCGGGAACTCGGCGAGTGCGGCGGGGTAGCGCGCCGCGAGGTCGCCGTCGGCCGGGCCGCCGAGCACGTTCACCATGGCCGCGGTGGGCGCGTGCATGCCCGGCACTCCGAGCGGCAGGTCGAGGACCGCGCGGAGGTGCTGCTCGAACTGGCTCGTCGTGGCGCCGTCGATGGACCAGTGCCCGGTGTTGTGCGGCCGCATCGCGAGTTCGTTGATGAGGATCCGCTCATCGTCGGTCTCGAACAGCTCGACCGCGAGCACGCCCGTGACGTCGAGCTCCTCGGCGATGCGGACGGCGATGTCCTCGGTCGTGTCCGCGATCCGCCCCGCGCTGCCCGGCGCCGGCGCGATGACCTCGGCGCACACGCCGTTGCGCTGGACGGTCTCGACGAGGGGCCACGGGACGACCTCGCCCGAGGGACGCCGCGCCACGGACTGCGCCAACTCCCGCGTGAAGGCGACGAGCTCCTCGACGAGCAACGCGTCCCCCGAGGCAGTCTCGGCCAGGGCGGTGAACCAGTCGTCGGCCTGGTCGGACGCCGTCACGACGCGGACGCCCTTGCCGTCGTACCCGCCACGGGCGGTCTTGACGACCGCGCGGCCGCCGTGGGCGTCGAGGAAGGCGCCGAGTTCGGCCGCGTCGTGCACGGCGGCCCAGTCGGGCACGGGCAACCCGAGCGACGACAGCCGTGTGCGCATGACGATCTTGTCCTGCGCCACGGCGAGGGCGGCGGGGCCGGGACGCACGGCCACGCCGGCGTCGACGAGCGCGGCCAGCACGTCCTGGGGCACGTGCTCGTGGTCGAACGTCACGACGTCGACCTCGCGCGCGAAGGCGAGCACGGTCGCGGCGTCGTGGTAGTCACCCGTGGCCGTCGCGGCGATCGAGGCCGCCATGCCCGGCTGCTCCGCGAGCACCCGGATGTCGAGGCCGAGTTCCACGGCCGGGGGCACCATCATCCGGGCCAGCTGTCCGCCACCGATCACGCCGACGCGCAACGCCATGTCCGTGTGTTCCCTCCACGACGACCGGGACCGATCCCAGCGCGTCATCTAGACTCGCGGCGGCCGTTCTCGCATCCGCCGGCCACAACTCTACGGAACCGGGAGGGCCCGTGCGGCGTCTCTTCGCACAGCTCGCGCGCTTCGGCATCGTCGGAGCAGTCGGGTTCGTGGTCGACACCGGCCTGTTCAACCTCCTCCGCCTCACCGTCCTCGCCCCCGAGCACGTGCACGCCGGTCCCTTCTTCGCCAAGCTCATCTCGACCACGGTGGCGATCCTCGTGAACTGGGTCGGGAACCGCTACTGGACGTTCCGGCACCAGCGCCGTTCCGTGGCCGTGCGTGAGGGCATCGAGTTCGTCGTCGTGTCACTCGGCGGCATGCTCATCTCCCTCGGGTGCCTCTGGATCTCGCACTACGTCCTCGGCTACCACTCCGCGCTCGCGGACAACATCTCGTCGAACGTGATCGGCCTCGTGCTCGGTACGGCCTTCCGGTTCTGGCTGTACAAGGTGTGGGTGTACCACCCGGACCGCACCCTGGACACGCAGGACCGCAGCGTCCCCGCGGTCGCGGCCGACACAACGCCCTGACCGCGAGCCGTCGTCGGCGCGTTCCACGACCCTCCCGGCCGTTGCCGGGTGGGGTGGGGGCCACCTGCCAGGATCGGGTCCATGCCAGGTTCTCGCCGTCGGGGCGGTCTCGTCCCGCTGCCCGTCGTCGTGTCACTCGGGGTCGGCGTGGCCCTCGCCCTCACGGGGTGCAGCGGCGGCGGCGACCCGACACCGACACGGACCGCGCACGGCGCGAGCGCGACGCCCCACCCGACCGGCGACGCCACCACCGCGACGGGTGCGACGGCGGGTGCTGCCCCGATCAGCAGCGGCGCGCCATCGGGACCGGCGTCAGCCGCCCCGGGAGCGACCGCGGGTGCCGGCGGGTCCGGCTCCGGCGGGTCGTCGTCCTCGGGCGGGGCCGGCACCGGGACGACAGCGCCGGTCGACGTCGCCGGGATCGCCGCGCAGGGCGTCACGGCCGCCGGTGGTGGCACCGTCATCGCGTTCTCGAAGTCCGGTGCCGACGGCTGGACCGTGCTCGTCGTGGGGACCGGCGGGGCCGAGACGCAGTCGGTCGTCTCGGGGACGACGGAACGGGTGATCAGCGGCCCCTTCCCGAAGCAGGTGGACGCCGCGACGCAGGCCGCGGACGCCGCCGCGGCGACGGCGGCACGCGTCGACGTCGCCCACGCCGCCACGACGGCGACCGCCGCGGTCGACGGCGGCAGGGTGACGTCCCTCCGCCTCGGCGCCGCCGGATCGTCGCACCGGTGGACCGTGCTCGTCAGTGCTGGCGGCACCACCCACACGGTCGTCGTCGACGCGACGACCGGCAGCGTCGTCTCGACGGCCTGACGGACGGGCGGGCGCGGACCGGGCGGCCGGTGGAGCGTCGGACTCCGGTCAGCGCCCCATGCCGCGGTACGTGAACCCCGCCTGCCGCCAGGCCTGCGGATCGAGGCAGTTGCGGCCGTCGACGATCGCCTTGGCCGCCACGAGGGCACCGACCGCGGCCGGCTCGAGGTCCCGGAACTCCTGCCACTCGGTCAGCACGAGGACGACGTCGGCACCGCCGAGGGCCTCGGCGGCGCTCTCGGCGTAGGTGAGTTCGGGATGGACGCGCTGCGAGGTGTGGACGGCCTCGGGGTCGTAGGCCACGACCACGGCCCCCGCCGCCCGCAGTCGTGCCGCGATGTCGAGCGCCGGGGAGTCGCGCACGTCGTCCGAGTCGGGCTTGAACGCCAGACCGAGCACCGCGACGCGGCGGCCCTGGACGTCACCGCCGAGGAGCTCCGTCGCGACGTCCACGAGGCGGTCGCGACGCCGCAGGTTGACGGCGTCGACGTCCTCGAGGAAGTCGAGCGTGTGCGGCAGGCCGAGTTCGATCGACCGGGCACGGAAGGCACGGATGTCCTTCGGCAGGCACCCGCCCCCGAACCCGAGGCCCGCGTTGAGGAACCGCCGGCCGATGCGGGCGTCGAGCCCGATGGCGTCGGCGAGGGCGGTGACGTCGGCGCCGGTGACCTCGGCGATCTCGGCCATCGCGTTGATGAACGAGATCTTCGTCGCGAGGAACGCGTTCGCGCTCACCTTCACGAGTTCGGCCGTCGCGCGATCGACCACGAGTCGGGGCGTCCCCGCGGCGAGGGCCGCGGCGTAGACGTCGTCGAGCACCTCGACCGCGCGCTCACCCTCGACCCCGTCCGGCACGCCGTACACGATCCGGTCCGGGCTGATCGTGTCCTGCACGGCGAAGCCCTCGCGCAGGAACTCGGGGTTCCAGACGAGCGTCGCGTCGGGTTCGGCCACGGCGAGGTCCTCCGCCAGGCGCGCCGCCGTGCCGACCGGCACGGTCGACTTGCCGACGACGAGCTGTCCGGCACCGACGTGCGGCAGCAGTGCGGCCACCGCCGCGTCGACGTACCGGAGGTCGGCCGCTCCGTCGGCACCCTGTGGGGTCCCCACGGCGAGGAAGTGCACCTCGGACCCCGCGACGTCCGCGATCTCCGTCGTGAACCGGATGCGGCCGGTCGCGAGGGCCTCGCTGAGGATCTCGGGGAGTCCCGGCTCGAAGAACGGTGCCTCACCGCGGGACAGCGCCGCGATCTTGACGGGATCGACGTCGACGCCGACGACCTCGTGTCCGAGCTTGGCCATGGAGACGGCGTGGACGGCACCGAGGTACCCACAGCCGATCACTGAGATGCGCACCCGACGAACTTACCGGAGCGCGCCGACGCCGAGCGCCCGGACGCACCGGGGCCTCACCCAGCGCCCCACCCCCGGTGTCCCCGTGGGCCCGGACCCCGGATCACCGGCGCGTCACGACCGAGCGCCTCCGGGTCCGACGTCGTCGGACCCGGGGCCGCGGAGGATCTCCTCCCACGTCGGACCGGTGGCGTGCGCGGCGGGCGGCGGTGCGGCACGGCCGGCGAGCTCCTGCACGGCGGCCGCCACGAGCGCGACACCCGGCACGTCCCAGAACAGCACCGGACGGTCCGACGCCCCCTGCACGACCACGTCCCCGGATCCGCAGAGCCGCTGCCCGATCGAGCGGTGCACGGACACGACGAGCGCTGGCGTCAGCACCACCTCGGTGCGGTGCCGCATGAGGACCCCCTCGTGCGCGACGAGTCGGTGCGTGGTGACGACGAACCGCGTCGACAACCAGCGGAGGAACGGCACGAGCGCCCCGAGCACGAGCACCACGAGCGCCGCCACCGACACGACGAGGTCGACCCACGCCCACTGCGCGTGGAACACGCCGTGACCGGAGCCGTAGCCCGCGGCCGCGACGAGGAGCGCGACGACGGGCCGGACCAACTGGCGGCCGGAGGGCCGGATCCGGGCGACGACGCGCTCGCTGGGTCCGTCCTCGTCGGGCATGGCGTCATGCATACCGCAGGTGCGTCACATCGCCCACGGCGATCGCCGTGACGGCACCGGATGCACGGCCTGCTCCCGGCGTGGACGCAGTGCCGAGCCCCTCGACGACCAGACGCCCCTCGTCGTCGAGGTCCGTCGCGGTCCCCTCGAGCACGGATCCGTCCGGGAGCTCGACGCGCACCTCGCGTCCGATGGTTCCGCACGCCGCACGGACCCGGGCGCGCACGGCGGGCAGGTCCGCGGACAGACCGGACACGGCCTCCCGGAACCGCGTCCAGAAGCCGGCCAGCACGACGTCGGCGAGGTCGTCGGCGCCCCCACGCGCACCGGCGAGCGCGAGCGACGTCGCGACGGGTGTGGGCAGGTCGTCCTCGGTCAGGGTGAGGTTCACGCCCGCGCCCACGACGACGGACCCGTCCGCGGCGACCTGGGCGAGGATCCCGCACAGCTTCCGGTCGTCGACGAACACGTCGTTCGGCCACTTCACGGCGACCGCGGTCGCCGTGACGAGCGGCGCGACCGCGTCCCGCATCGCCACGCCGGCCACGAGCGGCAGCCAGCCCCGCGCCACCGGGTCGAGGTCCGCACGGACGAGCACGCTCACCGCGAGCGTGCGACCGGGCGGCGCCGTCCACACGCGGTCGAGCCGCCCGCGCCCGGCCGTCTGGTCGAGTGTGGCCAGCGCGGCGAGGTGATCGGTCGCCGGCGCGGTGGCGAGGAGATCGGCGTTCGTCGACCCCGTCGACGCCACGACCGTGAGCGGCACCCCGGCGGCTCGGGATCGTTCGAACGACATGCGAGCCAATGTACGGGTCGCGCCCCCGCCGGGAGCACGTCCGCCGGTTGCATGACACCGTGCACTCCGACCCCCAGGAACCGTGGGGACCCTCCAACGGACGGCGCTCGACCGGCCGGTAGGGTGATCGGGTGAGCACCCCCGAGTCCCCCAACGGCGTGGACGCGCCGGACCTGTCGACCACCGCCGGGCGCCTCGCCGACCTCCGGGTGCGGTACCACGAGGCCGTGACCGCCGCAGGCGAGGCCGCGATCGCGAAGCAGCACGCCAAGGGCAAGATGACCGCCCGCGAGCGCATCGCGGCGCTCCTCGACGAGGGCTCGTTCGTCGAGCTCGACGAGTTCGTGCGGCACCGCACCTCCGCCTTCGGCATGGACGCCAAGCGCCCCTACGGCGACGCGGTCGTCACGGGTACGGGCACGATCCACGGCCGGCAGGTCGCCGTGTACGCGCAGGACTTCACGGTCTTCGGCGGATCACTCGGCGAGGTCGCGGGCGAGAAGATCGTCAAGGTCATGGACCTGGCGCTCAAGACGGGTGTCCCGATCATCGGGATCCTCGACTCCGGTGGCGCGCGCATCCAAGAGGGCGTCGTCGCACTCGGCAAGTACGGCGAGATCTTCCGCCGGAACACCGCCGCGTCCGGCGTCATCCCCCAGATCTCCATCGTCATGGGACCGGCCGCGGGGGGCGCGGTGTACTCCCCCGCCCTCACGGACTTCGTGATCATGGTCGACAAGACGAGCCACATGTTCGTCACCGGACCGGACGTCATCAAGACCGTCACCGGCGAGGACGTCGGGTTCGAGGAACTCGGCGGCGCGCAGACCCACAACGCGGTGTCCGGGGTGTCGCACTACCTCGCCGAGGACGAACAGGACGCACTCGACTACGCCCGCTCGCTGGTCGGGTTCCTGCCGGACAACAACCTGTCCGACGCCCCGGCCTACGACACCGCGGTCGAGCTCGAGACCACCGACGCGGACCGGGAGCTCGACGTCGTCATCCCGGACTCGACGAACCAGCCGTACGACGTCATGACGGTCATCGACCACGTCGTCGACGACGGCGACTTCCTCGAGGTCCAGCCGCTCTTCGCACCGAACATCGTCATCGGGTTCGGTCGCGTCGAGGGACGCACGGTCGGCGTGATCGCGAACCAGCCGCAGGCGATGGCGGGGACCCTGAACATCGACGCCGGCGAGAAGGCGGCCCGCTTCGTCCGGTTCTGCGACGCGTTCTCCATCCCGATCCTCACGCTCGTGGACGTCCCGGGGTACCTGCCGGGCACCGACCAGGAGTGGACGGGCGTGATCCGGCGCGGCGCGAAGCTCCTGTACGCCTACGCCGAGGCCACGGTGCCGCTCGTCACGGTCATCACGCGCAAGGCGTACGGCGGGGCCTACATCGTCATGGGCTCCAAGCAGCTCGGCGCCGACATCAACCTGGCGTGGCCGACGGCCGAGATCGCCGTGATGGGCGGCCAGGGCGCCGTCAACATCCTCTACCGGAGCGACATCAAGCGCGCCGAGGAGGCCGGCGAGGACGTCGCCGCGGTCCGGGCGCAGCTCGCCAACGAGTACACGTACAACGTGGCGAGCCCCTACCTGGCCGCCGAGCGCGGCGAGCTCGACGGGATCATCCAGCCGCACGCGACGCGGGTCGCCGTGGTCAAGGCCCTGCGCGCCCTCCGCGGCAAGCGTGCGGCCCTCCCGCCCAAGAAGCACGGGAACATCCCGCTGTGAGCGCCGACGCGAGCGCGTCGCACCGGCCGGGAGGCCCGGGGAGCGCCGACGGGATCGACCTCTCGGTGGTCGCGGGGTCGCCGACACCCGAGGACATCGCGGCCGTCACGGCCGTGCTCCGCGCTGCCGCCGACGCCGCAGCGGCGCGCGGCCGCACCGTGGTGTCGGTCGACCCCCGCGCCGGGTGGGAGGCCGCCAGCCGCTCTCCGCGGACGATGCCGTCGGGTGCCGCCGGCACCTGGTCCCGCTCGCTCCGCTGATCCCGGGCACCGCCGCGGCCACGTCGCGACATTCCGGGGTACGACATCCAGGAATGTCCCCCGAAATGACGACTGCCCCGGGACCGCGGCCCTGTCATCATCGAAGTGTTCGATGTGCCTCTTCGAGGAACATCGCCGAGCGACGACCGATTCGGGTTCGGCGTCGCTCCCGTCGAGTCAGAGCGACATTCGGGTTGTCGCTCTGACTCGTTCCCTTCGACGAGCGGGCTGGTGGACCACCGGCCCGCTTCGTCGTTCCACGAGGCGCGTGAGCGTCGCGGAGACGCCGTCCCTCAGCCGGCCGGGCGCGGGTCGAGGTGCCGTGGGATCTCGAGCCACAGCACGACGGAGTCGTCCTCGTCGGCGTCCTCGTCGTCGAGACCGGCTCCGAGCGCCGCGGACTCGCTCGCGTCGCCGTCCAGGCGGAGTCCGACGACCGTGACGGCGGTGTCCGATCCCCCGGGAACGGTGCGGATCACCACGGTGTCGGCACCCGCGGCAGCCCGGAGGCCCCGCGCCAGCTCCGCGTGGACGCGCGCGCGGTCCTCGTCCTCGAGTTCGTCGAGACCACCCTCGTCGAGGAGCTGGACGGTGGCACCGGCGCGCCGGAGCGCCATGACCTCGTGCCGGACCTCGTCCGAGAGCAGGCTCCGCCCCCGGATCTCGTCGCGGATGGCGCCCTCGAGGTTCACGGACTCGAGTCGCTCCTCGGCGGACAGGTCCCCGCAGGTGGCGATGATCCGCTGGAGCATCGGCAGCGCCATGCGGGTCGTCTGCTCGAGCCGGAACTGCCGCTCGTGCACGTGGGCGTCCTGTGCCGCCTGCCAGTCGACGGTCTCCTGCTCGGCCCGGACGAAGTCGCGGAGCACGCGGGTCGCACCGTTCATCGCGGCGACGAACGCCGACGCGATGGCCACCCACGACAGGCTCCCGATCACCCCGAGCGACGCCAGCCCGCCGGGTCCCGCCCACAGCACCGAGTGGAGCGCGAGGAACCCGACGCCGATCCACGCGAACGCCGTACGCTGGCGGACGACGAGGATGACCATGAGCGTCCCGACGGCCGCGACGTACCAGGTCGCGTACCCGGTGCCGACCGAGGCCGGGGGGACCTCCGGCGCGATGACGAGCGGCATCACGACCGACGTGGCGAGCGCGAAGCAGGCCGACCACACCGGGAGCGTGCCGTCCGTCGTGACGAGGGCGGCAGCGGTGGCGGCGACGTAGAGGACCATGCACGCGATGACCGGCTGGACGTCCCGGACCTCGGACAAGGACGTCACGGCGAGCACCAGGTGGTACAGCGAGAAGATCGCGGCGAGCGCGGTGGCGACGCCGGCGGGGAGCGAGGCCCTCATCGTCCACCCCGCGACGGAGCCGCCTCGACCGGGACGGACGCGGGCGCGGCCGCGGGCGCCCAGGTGAGCACGACGCGGGTGCCGCGACCGGGCGCGCTGACGAGCCGCGCCTCCCCGCCGGCGACCCCGACGCGCTCGATGATGGACCGACGCACGCCGAGCCGCTCGGCCGGCACGGCCCCCGGATCGAACCCGGCGCCGTCGTCGCCGATCTCGATGCGCACGCCGGCGGCGCCGATCCCGATGAGCGTGACCCACCGACGGACGGCGTCGTCGCCCGCGTGTTGCACGCTGTTCACCGCGGCCTGCAGGGTCGCGGCGGCGAGGGCCTCGGCGACCGACGCCGGCAGGTCGCGGTCGTCGACGTCCTGGGAGCGGACGTCCACGGGGGCGGCGAGCGCCCCGACGGTCTCCACCACGCGGGACCGGACCGCGGAGAACGGCACCGGCGGCACCACGGCCGGGCCGCCCCGCGCGGCCGCCGCGTCGAGGTGGGCGATCGCGTTCCGCGCCATCGTCGCCGCGAGGGTCTTCGCCTCGGGGGTGTCGGCGCGCGCCGCCGAGAGCAGGGTGGTGAGCACGCTGTCGTGCACGATGGCGTCGACCTGCACCCGCTCGAGCTCGATGGCGTGTTCGCGCATGGCCCGGGCGTAGCGCTGCACCGCGGTCGCCTGCGCGGCGTCGACGGCGGCGGCGGCACGGCGGATCACGACGATGAGCACGAGGGCCGCGCCCCCGAGGATCATGACGTACACGCCGTCGAGCACGGCGCGGGGCAGCGAGACGGCGCCGCCCGATGGGGTCATCCGGACGACGACGTAGGCGACGGGCACGAGGACGTTGTAGACGGCTGCGATCTGCCACGTGCGGAACGCGATGGCGGCTGCGATCGTCGCGACGTTGCACAACCACCAGAGCCAGGGCACCTGCGCCTGCGGGAGGCTCCCCGGCACCGTCAACGGCCAGGTGACGAGCGCGACGAGGAACACGACCGCGACGACGATCTGCGCGGTCCGCGCGAGCCGGCGGACGACGGCCGTCGCCCCGACGAACACGATCGAGGCGCAGACGACGAGCGCCACGACGAGTCCCCACACGGGGTCGAGCGACGGGAGCTGCTGGAGCACCGGCGGGACGGTGACCGCGCCGAACCCGAGGGCCGCCGCGGCGAGCATGACCGCGATGGCCCGCTCGAGGGTGGTCGCGGTGATGGCCGGCCGGATGCTCCGGCTCGGGTCCGCCGCGACCGGCGGTGCGGCGTCAGCGACCATCGCCGTCCGCGTCGAGTCCCGGCAGGATGCCGTCCTCGACCGCACGGCGCAGCAGATCGACCTTGGTCGGGGCCGGGCGTCCGACCTCGACGTACTTCACGCGGATGCGGTCCAGGTACTCGCGCGCGGTGGAGTAGCCGATGCCGAGCTGCTGGGCGGCGAGCTTGAGCGGCAGCCCGGACGCGTACAGGTGCAGGATCTCGCGTTCGCGACGCCCGAGCTGGGCCTTGGCGAAGTCGCGGTCGGCGTCGATGGCGCTCGCCCACTCGAGGTTGTTGAGGACGTCCCCGCGCGCGACGGTCGCGACCGCGGCCATGACGGTCTTCGTCGCGGAGGACTTCGGGATGACCCCGGCGGCACCGGCGGCGAGGGCCTCTCGGACACTCGCGACGCGGTCGGCGATGCTGTGCACGAGGACGGCGGCCCCTGTGCCCTGGACGTGCTTGACGTTCTCGGTCACGGTCGAGCCGTCGCCGAGGGACAGGTCGAGCACGACGACGTCGACCTCGCGCCCGGCGAGGGCCTCGACGTACTCCGGGACGCCCGCGGCGGTGAGCACGACCTCGTAGCCCTCGGCCTGGCACGCGGCCTGGATGCCGAGCCGGACGGACTCGTGGTCGTCGACGATCGCGACCCGGACCGGCCTGGTCGTCGTGCTCGTGTGGTCCACGCTGGTGGACGTCGTTCCTGGTGCCACGGTCGCCTCGCTTCCGGCGTGCGGCCCCTGTTCCGCTCGCCGTCACCATCGTACTCAGGCCGCCACCAGCATCGGGCTCGGTTCCGGTCCGCGGTTCGGGGGACGGCGAGGACGGGGTCAGACCTCGGGGACGAGCCGCGCCACGGCCTCGACGTGGTGCGTGTGCGGGAACAGGTCGTGCCCGCGGACGTCGTCCAGCCGGTACCCGAGCTCGGCGAACGTGGCGACGTCGCGCGCCAGCGCGACGGGGTCGCACGCGACGTACACGACCTGGGCGGGCGCGAGCGCGACGACGGACTCGACCACGTGCCTCCCGGCCCCGGCCCGCGGCGGGTCGAGCACGACGGTGCCGGCGGCCAACCGGTCCCGCTCGGTCCGCCCGACGGTGTCCAGCGTGCGCCGCAGCCACCGGTCGACGCGCCCCGTCTCGGCACGCGCTCCGACCCATTCGGCGAGGTTCTCCTGGGCATGCTCGGTCGCGGCCGCGGCGCTCTCGACGCTCGTGACGCGGTATCCACCTCCGACGAGGTCACCGAGCGCCGCCGCGAGCAGCCCGACGCCGCCGTACAGGTCGAGGTGGTGGCCCTGGGGGTCGAGCCGGTCCGGATCCACGGCGCGCCGGACGGCGTCGGTCAGGACCCGGGGTGCGGCACGGTGCACCTGCCAGAACCCCGTGTCGTCGACGGCGAACACCCGGTCGCCGACCCGTTCGTGCACGACGGTGGGTGCCTGCGCGTCGATGACGAGCCGACCCTCGCCCGACCCCTCCGACGGGGCCAGGACGTCGACCACGGCCGCGCCCGGCATGGTCCTCGCGCCGCGCGGTGCGGCCGCCGCGACGGCGGCCGCCGCGAGTGGCAGGTCGTGCACCGCGACGACGTGGTGCGAGCGCGCGGCGAAGGGGCCGGGCGTGCCGTCCTCGTCGACGTGCAGCCGGACGCGGGTCCGCCAGCCGAGACCGTCCGCGGCGTCGTCCCCGGGCGCGGCGACGACCTCGACGTCGGGCAGGTCGAGGTGCGCGAACCGCGCGAACGCCTCGACGAGGACCTGCTGCTTCAGGGCCCGCTGGTGCTCGAGTGCGATGTGTCCGAACTCGGCACCACCGGCCCGCTCGGCGGGATCGCGCTCGATCGCGGCGGCCTCCCAGACGTGCGGACGACGGTGCGGTGACGGCGCGAGCACCTCGACGGTGTCCGCGCGCCAGAACGACTTCTTCCGGTCCTCACCCACCCGGGCGACGACCCGCTCGCCCGGGATCGCGTCGGTCACGAACACGACGCGTCCCTCGTGCCGCGCCACCGTGATCCCGCCGTGCGCGATCCCGGTGACGTCGAGTTCGAGCAGCGTTCCGACCTGGTCACCCATGGAACGATGGTCGCATGCGCACCCGCCTGTACCTCGCGAGCACCTCCCCGGCACGGCGGGCCCTCCTGGCCCAGTCGGGGATCGAGCCCGTCCTCGTGGCGCCCGGCGTCGACGAGGAGTCCACCGCCGCCGCCGAGGCACAGCGCCTCGGTCGGGCACTCACGGGCCCCGAGCTCGTGTCGCTGCTCGCCGTCGCGAAGGCCCGCGCCGTCGCGGACCGGTCGATCGCCGGCTCCCCCGTGGACGGTGTCGTCCTCGGAGGCGACTCCGCGTTCGAGGTCGACGGCCACCTGTACGGCAAACCCCACGACCCGGTCGTCGCGCTCGAGCGGTGGCGCGGGATGCTCGCGGCCGGCGGCGGCACCCTGTGGTCCGGCCACTGCGTCGTCGACCGCCGACGGGACCGGCCGGGAGGCTCCGGTACGGCCGCGTCGACGACCGCCGACGACCACGCGACCGGTGCGCATGCGGGACCGGCGGGCCGGGCCGGTACCGTTCCTCCCGGCATGCGGATCGAGGGTGACACCGTCGTGGCGGTGGACGGTGCGCGGCTCACCTTCGCCGACGACGTCGACCCCGACGAGGTGGCGGCGTACGTGGCGACCGGCGAGCCGCTCGAGGTCGCGGGCGCGTTCACGATCGACGGCGCCGCCGCCGCGTACATCACCCGGATCGACGGTGCCCCGAGCGCGGTCGTCGGACTGTCGCTGCCCATGCTGCGGTCGATGCTCCGCCACGGCTTCGGCATCGCCTGGCACGATCTGTGGGCCACCGCCTGACCCGGAGGGCGTTGTAGCAACCGCACGGCCGGACCACGCCTTCTTTGTGCATGCCGGTCAATGGGGGCACCCGGGGCGCGAATACGCTGAGTTCTCATGCCCCGTATCAGCAAGGTCCTCATCGCGAACCGTGGCGAGATCGCGGTCCGGATCATCCGAGCGGCACGTGACGCGGGCAAGGCCTCGGTCGCCGTCTACGCCGACCAGGACCGTGACGCCCTGCACGCCCGCCTCGCCGACGAGGCCTACGCGCTGAACGGGACGACGAGCGCCGACACCTACCTCGTCATCGACAAGATCGTCTCCGTCGCCCGACGCTCCGGTGCCGACGCCGTGCACCCCGGGTACGGGTTCCTCGCCGAGAACGCGGACTTCGCCCGCGCGGTGATCGACGCCGGACTCGTGTGGATCGGCCCGTCGCCCGAGGCCATCGAGCGGCTCGGCGACAAGGTGTCCGCCCGGCACGTGGCGGAGGCGGTCGGCGCGCCGCTCGCACCCGGCACCATCGAGCCGGTCCAGGACGTCTCCGAGGTCGTGGCCTTCGCGGACGAGGTCGGCCTGCCCGTCGCCATCAAGGCGGCGTTCGGCGGCGGCGGTCGTGGCCTCAAGGTCGCCCGGACCCGCGAGGAGATCCCCGAGCTGTTCGACTCCGCCACCCGCGAGGCCGTGGCGGCGTTCGGACGCGGCGAGTGCTTCGTCGAGAAGTACCTCGACGAACCGCGCCACGTCGAGACCCAGTGCCTGGCCGACGCCGAGGGCAACGTCGTCGTCGTGTCGACGCGTGACTGCTCGCTGCAGCGCCGCCACCAGAAGCTCGTCGAGGAGGCCCCGGCACCGTACCTGACGCCGGAGCAGACCGAGCAGCTGTACACCTCTTCGAAGGCCATCCTGCGCGAGGTCGGCTACCTCGGCGCGGGCACCTGCGAGTTCCTGGTCGGTCGGGACGGCACCGTCTCGTTCCTCGAGGTGAACACGCGCCTGCAGGTCGAGCACACGGTGTCCGAGGAGGTCACCGGCATCGACCTGGTCCGCGAGCAGTTCCGCATCGCCGAGGGCGGCACGCTCGACTACCCGGACCCGGAGGCCCGTGGGCACTCGTTCGAGTTCCGCATCAACGGCGAGGACCCCGGCCGCAACTTCTTCCCCGCGCCCGGCCCGGTCCACGTGTTCCACTCCCCGTCCGGTCCCGGCGTCCGCGTCGACTCCGGCGTCGTCTCCGGCGACGTCGTCACCGGTGCCTTCGACTCGCTGCTCGCCAAGCTCGTCGTCACCGGAGCGTCGCGCGCCGAGGCGTTGGAGCGTTCGCGTCGTGCGCTGGCCGAGTTCGAGGTCACGGGCCTCCCGACCGTCCTGCCGTTCCACCGCGCCGTCGTGGAGGACCCGGCGTTCGCCACCGCCGACGACGCACCGTTCAGCGTGTACACCCGCTGGATCGAGACCGACTTCGTCAACGAGATCCCCGCGTGGTCGGGCGAGCCCGAGGCGCTCCCCGAGCCGCCGGCGCGCGAACGGGTCGTCGTCGAGGTCGCGGGCAAGCGGATCGAGGTCACGATGCCGAGCGTCGTCGGCGTCGCGGCGTCCCCCCGGCACCGGACCGCTCCCCCGAAGCGCCGCACCTCCACGGTCCGGGGCGGCGGCGCCGGTGGTCCGTCCGGCGCGAGCGTCACCTCGCCGATGCAGGCGACCGTCGTCAAGCTCGCCGTCGAGGAGGGCCAGGAGGTCGTCAAGGGCGATCTGCTCGTCGTGCTCGAGGCCATGAAGATGGAGCAGCCCGTGCAGGCGCACCGCGACGGCGTCGTGCGCGCCGTGAACGCGCCCGTCGGGCAGACCGTGTCCTCGGGACACGTGCTGCTCGAGCTCGCGTAGCGCGGCCCTGGTCCTCCACACGCCGGGAGGCGCGGCGCGGCTCCACACGCAGGGGCCGTCGACGAGCGCGCGGGCGAGGCGCATCTAGAGTTGTCGGCATGGCCACCACGACCAGCGAGAACCCCCTGAACGACCCCGCGGTCGACCCGTTCGAGGTCGCCCGTGACGCCGCCGCCGTGATCGCGGACCGCTCGGGCATCGAGCACCACGACATCGCCCTGACCCTCGGGAGCGGTTGGGCGAAGGCCGCGGACCTCCTCGGCGAGACCGTGTCCGAGGTCCCCGCCACCGAGGTCCCCGGGTTCAGCGCCTCCGCGGTCGTCGGACACACCGGAACGCTGCGATCCGTGCGGATGCCTGACGGGCGGCACGCGCTCGTCATCGGCGCTCGGACGCACTACTACGAAGGCCACGGCGTCCGCCGGGTCGTGCACAGCGTCCGCACCGCTGCCGCGACCGGCGCGTCGATCATGGTGCTCACGAACGGCGCGGGCGGCATCAAGGAGCACTGGACGCCCGGCACGCCCGTCCTCATCAGTGACCACATCAACCTCACCGCGGACAGCCCGCTCGAGGGCGCGACCTTCGTCGACCTGACCGACCTGTACTCCGCACGGCTCCGCGCCGTGGCGAAGGAGATCGACCCGACGCTCGACGAGGGCGTGTACACGCAGTTCCGCGGGCCGCAGTACGAGACCTGGGCCGAGGTGCGGATGGCCCGGACGATCGGCGGTGACATCGTCGGCATGTCCACCGCGCTCGAGGCCATCGCCGCGCGGCAGGCCGGCATGGAGGTCCTCGGCTTCTCGCTCATCACGAACCTGGCTGCCGGGATCCAGAAGGAACCCCTCTCGCACGCCGAGGTCCTGCAAGCCGGCAAGGACGCCGAGCCCGTGATCGCCGACCTGCTCGCCCGGGTCGTGGCGGCACTGTGAGCGGCACGGTGTCCGGCGCGCACGACCCGGACGACGAGCCGACACGCGCAGCCCTGCTCGATGCCGCGACGCGCTGGCTCGACCAGGACCCCGACGACGAGACCCGCGCCGAACTCGACGCGCTGCTCCGTGCTGCGCGCGACGACGACGACTGGGCGCCGCTCGCGGACCGTTTCGGGTCACGCCTCGCGTTCGGCACGGCCGGCCTCCGGGGCGAGCTCGGCGCCGGACCGACCCGGATGAACCGCGTGCTCGTCACCCAGGCCGCGGCGGGACTCGGACGCTTCCTCATCGACTCCGGGCGCGTCCGCAGTGTCGTCATCGGCTACGACGGCCGCGTCAACTCGGACGTGTTCGCCCGCGACTCCGCCGAGGTCCTGGCGGGGCTCGGCATCGAGGTCACGCTGCTGTCCGAGGCCCTGCCGACGCCCGTGCTCGCGTTCGCCGTGCGGCACCTCGACGTCGGCGCCGGGGTGATGGTGACCGCGAGCCACAACCCGCCGCGGGACAACGGCTACAAGGTGTACCTCGGCCAGGGCGACCACGGCTCCCAGATCGTCCCCCCCGTCGACGCCGAGATCGCTCAGGCCATCGACGCCGTCGCCGCGGGCGACATCCGTGACCTCGCCCGCAGCGATGCCTACGCGATCCAGGGCACCGAGGTCGTCGACGCGTACGTCGCCGCCACCGCCGGTCTCGTCGACGCACCCGCCCTGCCGCCGCAGGAGCAGCCGCGCGTCGTCTACACGGCCATGCACGGCGTCGGCTGGGCCACCGCCCGCCAGGTGTTCGCGGCTGCCGGGTTCGCCGAGCCCGACGTCGTCCCCGAGCAGATCGAGCCCGACGGGGCGTTCCCCACCGTGGCCTTCCCGAACCCGGAGGAGCCGGGGGCCATGGACCTGGCGCTCGCGCGCGGTGTCGAGCTCGACGCCGATCTCGTCGTCGCCAACGACCCGGACGCCGACCGCCTGGCGCTCGCGATCCCCGTTCCCGCCGACGACGGCTCCCGGTCCTTCCGGCGGCTCTCGGGCAACGAGGTCGGATGGCTGCTCGGCTGGCGTGCGGCGGAGCAGGCTGCTCAGGGTCGAGCTGGGCGGGCGACGGGTGACGCCGCGGACGAGGGCACCAGGCCGACCCTCGCCGCCAGCATCGTGAGTTCCCCCGCACTCCGGCACGTGGCGGAGCGGTACGGCCTGGACTACCGCGACACCCTGACCGGCTTCAAGTGGGTCTCCAGGGTCCCGGGCCTCGTCTTCGGGTACGAGGAAGCCCTCGGGTACCTCGTCGACCCGCAGGCCATCCGCGACAAGGACGGCATCTCGGCGGCGGTCGTGCTCCTGGGTCTGGCCACCGAACTCGCCGCTCGTGGCCGTACCATCGCCGACCGGTTGCAGGAGTTCGCCGACACGTTCGGTGCCGCTGGCTCGGGGCAGGTCTCCGTCCGTGTCGACGACCTCGACCGCATCGGACAGGTGATGTCCGCGCTCCGGGAGACGCCGCCGACCGATCTCGACGGCATCCGTGTCCTCGAGGTCACGGACTTCCGCGACGGCGTGGAGGGTTTCCCGCCGTCCGACATCCTGCGCTGGGACCTCGACGGCGGCGCACGGGTGATCGTGCGGCCGAGCGGTACGGAGCCGAAGGTGAAGGTCTACATCGACACGGTGTCCTCCGAGGGACCGGACGCCGCGGCGGTCCTCGTGCAGCGGATCGCGGACGCGGTGCGCCCCCTCGTCTCCTAGTCCCCCGGCCCCTGCCGCCGGAATGAACCGGAGCATTCCGGTCGAACACCCCGAGTGACGTGTTCAACCGGACGAAGGGCGTTCGACGTCTGCTTCCACGCTCGAACGCGCCGTCCCAGCGAGCCGGCGCTCGGGCAGTTGTCCACAGAAGTCGAACATCCTCGGAGCCGGTGGTCGGCTACCCGCCACACTGCTCGACATGGACGAGCTCGAGATCCTCGAAGGTGGCACGGCTGATCCGTCGGGCGACCGCGGCCGACGGCTGCTGCGAGCAGTTGAGCGCGGTAGAGCCGTGCGCCTCGCTCCCGGCCGCTTCGTCGCGGAGCCCGGGTGGAGCGCCTCGACACCCGCCGCGCGGCATCGCGCTCGGCTCCGCGCGGTCCTCCCGACCGTAGCCGAACGGCTGATCATCTCGCACGCGTCGGCGGCCGCCGTTCATGAGCTCCCGTGGGTCGGCGAGTTCCCGTCGGTCGTCACGTTCCTCGACCCCGAGCGACGGACCGGACAGCGTCGTACGGGAGTTCGCAAGGTCGGCGCCGCCGGCCGTGTCGTGTCGATCGATCGCTGGTGTGGCGCGCCGGTGACGGCCCTCGCGGCCACCGCTGTGGACATCGCGCTGGAGCCCGATCGACGCTCATCGCTGATCGTGCTGGACGCAGTCCTCCGTCGCGGCGTGCGCTCCGCGGACCTGACCCGAGAACTCCACGATCGACCCACTCCGCGTGCTGTCCGGAGAGCGGGGGATCTCGTCGCGTTGGCCGCCCCGGAGGCCGAATCACCGGGAGAGAGCGCCACTCGGCTGCTGATGCACGACCTCGGCGCCCCGACTCCGCTCCTCCAGGCCCGGTTCACGGACGCCCGCGGAACGATCGGCATCGTCGACTTCTGGTTCCCGGACCAGGGTGTCATCGTGGAGTTCGACGGCCTCGTGAAGTACCGCTCGCCCACGGTGCGTGCCGGGAGGACACCGGAGCAGGTGGTCATCGAGGAGAAGCGCCGCGAGGATCGTCTCCGATCGGTACCGGGTGTCCGGGCGGTCGTGCGCTTCGTCTGGGCCGACATCATGCCCGGCGGAGCCGCACCCGCCGTCCTCGCACGCATGGGATTGCTCCCGTCGGGGGGGCCGCGCGCGCCGCGGTTGAACCGCCGACATCCGATCGAGCCGCGACATGCGGAGGTTCAAACGGAAGGAGCCGGTGCAATCGCGATCAGACGAGCGGGAGCGACCCGGCCGCGGTCAGCCGAGCGCTCGCTCGACCGCGGCCGAGATCTCCTGCTGGTCGAAGTGGTTCCGGATGACGATGACCTCGGCGTAGGTCCGTCCGATGGCCTCCACGAACTCCTCGCTCGTCAGGATGACCTGCGCGTCAGCCGCGACGTCCCGCACCGAGGCGACGTCGGCCGCGACGACGTCGGCGTCGAGCCCGAGGTCGGCGAGCGCCCGCTCCGCGTTGACCTTGAGGATCCCACTCGAACCGATACCCGCACCGCAGATCGTCACGATCTTCATGCCGTCACCCCCATGATCTGCCGGACCTCGTCCGGGCTCTGCGCCGCCGCCAACCGATCGGTCACGGAGGCGTCGTTGAACAGGTTCGCCAGGGCGCCGATGGAGTCGAGATGCCCTCCGACGGACGCCACGGCGAGCCCGAGCACGACCCGAACGGGGTCGTTGTGCGGATGCCCGAAGACCACCGGTGCGGCCAGGGTCACCACGGCGAGACCGTCGCGGTGCACCTCGGGACCCGGTCGGGCGTGCGCCAACGCCAGCCCGGGCGAGATCACGATGTACGGGCCGTGCTCCTCGACCATGGCGACCATCGACCGGCCGTAGGAGGGGTCCGTCGCTCCCGATGCGGCGAGCGCTCCGCCCGCGAGACCGATGGCCGCGCGCCAGTCCGCCGCCGTCTCGTGGATCACGACGGCGCTGTCAGGGAGCGGCGGGAGCGTGGCGGTCATGCCTCGGCGTGACCCGTGGTGATCGTCGCGATGATCTCCTCGCGGTCCTCGAGGGGCAGGAACGCTCCGAGCGCGGCGTTGATCTGGAACGCCGCGAGGTCGTCGAGGTCGTACCCGAACGTCGCGGCGAGGAGCGCGAGCTCCTTCGACAACGACGTGTCGCTCATGAGCCGGTTGTCGGTGTTGACCGTGACCCGGAACCCGAGCTGGTACAGCGTGTCGAACGGGTGGTCCGCCAGGTCGTCGCCCCAGGCCGCGATCGCCCCGGTCTGCAGGTTCGACGACGGCGACACCTCGAGCGGGATCTCACGGTCCCGCACCCACGACGCGATCTCGCCCAGGGCCGCGAGGGCCGAGCCGTCCGTGTCGGCGTCGGTGATCTCGACGTCCTCGAACACGCGGACGCCGTGCCCGAGCCGCAGCGCACGACCGTCGAGCAGCGCCGATCGGATGGAGTCGAGCCCCGCCGCCTCGCCGGCGTGCACCGTGACGGGCATGAACTGCGCCGCCAGGTAGTCGAACGCCGCACGGTGCCGCGATGCGGGGAAGCCGTCCTCGGCGCCCGCGATGTCGAAGCCGACGACCCCGTGGTCACGGTGCCGCACGGCGAGTTCCGCGATCTCGAGCCCGCGGTCGGCGTGGCGCATCGCGGTCACGAGCTGGCCGACGCGGATCCGCCCGCCAGCGGCGTCCACGGCTTCCTCGATGCCCTGCTGCACCGCCTCGACGGTCTGGTCGAGCGTCAGACCGCCCTGGAGGTGCTGCTCGGGCGCCCAGCGCACCTCGCCGTACACGACACCGTCGGCCACGAGGTCCTCGACGAAGTCCCGCGCGACACGCGTCAGTCCCTCGCGGCTCTGCATGACGGCGGTCGTGACGTCGAACGTCTTGAGGTACTCGACGAGCGACCCGGAGTTCGACTGGTCCGCGAACCAGCGCCCGAGGTCGTCCGGGTCGGTCGTCGGCAGGGACACTCCGGCCGCGTCGGCGAGCTCGACGATGGTCGTCGGGCGGAGGCCGCCGTCGAGGTGATCGTGCAGGGACACCTTGGGCAGGTCGTTGATCACCGCCCCGCCGTCCGGGAGCCGGTAGGTCTGGTCGGGGGCGCTCATGCCCCCAAGGCTACCGGCCGATGCGCTCCCGCACGATCGAACCGCGCTCCGGCGCGGTGTCCCCGATCCCCCAGGCGCCCTCGAGCGCATCGAGGGCCCGGTCGAAGCGCGCGGGCTCGTCGGTGTGCAGCGTGAACAGGGGCTGCCCCGTGGTCACGGCGTCGCCCGGCTTCGCGTGGAGCTCGATCCCGGCGCCCGCCTGCACCGGGTCCTGCGCGCGCGCACGACCGGCACCGAGCCTCCAGGCCGCGATGCCGAACGGCAGCGCCTGCTGCTCGATGAGCACGCCCGAGCGCGGCGCGGTGACGACGTGGGTCTCGCGAGCCGTCGGGAGTGGCGCGGACGGTTCGCCGCCCTGCGCGGCGACCATCCGACGCCAGGTGTCCATCGCTCGTCCGTCCGCGAGCGCGGCGGCCGGGTCGGCGTCGGGCAGGCCGGCGAGCTGCAGCATCTCGGTCGCGAGCGCGAGCGTCAGCTCGACGAGGTCGGCCGGACCGCCGCCGGCGAGGACCTCGATGGACTCACGGACCTCGAGCGCGTTGCCGATGGTCCGGCCGAGGGGGACGTCCATGTCCGTGAGCAGCGCCGTCGTGGCGACGCCGGCGTCCTGCCCGAGTTCGACCATCGTGCGGGCGAGGGCCCGGGACTGCTCGATGTCCTGCAGGAACGCGCCGGACCCGAACTTGACGTCGAGGACGAGCGCGCCCGTCCCCTCGGCGATCTTCTTGCTCATGATGCTCGACGCGATGAGCGGGATGCACTCGACCGTGCCGGTGACGTCGCGGAGCGCGTACAGCTTCTTGTCCGCCGGCGCGAGTCCGGACCCGGCCGCGCACACGACCGCGCCGACGTCGGCGAGCACCTCACGCATCCGGGCGTTCGACAGCGAGGCCTGCCAGCCGGGGATCGACTCGAGCTTGTCGAGGGTGCCACCGGTGTGCCCGAGTCCACGGCCGGACAGCTGCGGCACGGCGACGCCGAACGACGCGACGAGCGGGGCGAGCGGCAGGGTGGTCTTGTCGCCGACGCCACCGGTCGAGTGCTTGTCCACCGTGACCTTGCCGAGTCCGTCGAACGACATGCGTTCGCCGGACGCGATCATCGCCAGGGTGAGGTCGCGCACCTCGCGCCGGTCCATGCCGTTGAGGAAGATCGCCATCGCGAGGGCCGCCATCTGCTCGTCGGCGACGTACCCGCGGGTGTAGGCGTCGACGAGCCAGTCGATCTCGGCGGTCGACAGCGTGCCGCGGCCCCGCTTCGTGCGGATGAGGTCGACGGTGTCGAACGGCTCCACGGCGGTCACTGGTGCTCCGCCCGGTAGGTCGCGAGGGTCCGCGGCCCGAACGCGTCCGGCAGGACCTCGTCCATCGTGCGGACGCCCGACACGGTCTCGAGCAGCATCCCGTCCGCGGAGTGCTCGAAGAGCAGCTGCCGGCAGCGCCCGCAGGGCATGAGCACGGAGCCGCTGCCGTCGACGCAGGTGAACGCGACGAGCCGGCCACCGCCCGTCATGTGGAGCTGGGACACAAGCGAGCACTCGGCGCAGAGCGTCACACCGTACGAGGCGTTCTCGACGTTGCAGCCGGCGACGACGCGGCCGTCCTCGGTGATCGCGGCGGCCCCGACGGGGAACGACGAGTAGGGCACGTACGCGTGGCCCATCGCCTCGGTCGCGGCCGCCCGCAGGGCGTCCCAGTCCACGTCGGCCGGGAGGGACGGGGCAGCCTCCGCCACGTGAGCGGACTGGGTGGCGGGGTCGGTTGCGGACATGGGGTGTGCCTCCCGGCGGAGCAGGTCGCGGCCGATCGCTCCCCCTGGGGGCGACCGCGGTGGATCAGGACTTGATGTACGGCTTGCCGGACGCGGCTGGACCGCGGGACTGCCCGACGAGTCCGGCGACGGCGAAGATCGTCACGACGTACGGCAGCATGAGCAGGAACTGCGTCGGCACCGGCGAGTGGATCGCCGCGAGCAGGTTCTGCAGATTCGATGCGAACCCGAAGAGCAGCGCGGCGAGCGTCGCCTTGATCGGGTCCCATCGACCGAAGATGACGGCAGCGAGGGCGATGTACCCGGCACCGGCCGTCATGTCCTTCGCGAACGGGCCCGCGTTCCCGAGGGTGAAGTACGCACCGCCGAGACCGGCGATCGCGCCCGCGAGCGAGACGTTCCAGAACCGGGTGCTGGTGACGTTGATGCCCACGGTGTCGGCCGCCTGCGGGTGCTCGCCGACGGCCCGGAGCCGGAGGCCCCAGCGGGTGGTGAACAGGCCGATCGTGACCGCGGCGACCGCGATGTACATGAGGTACACGATCACCGACTGGTGGAAGAACACCGGGCCGATGATCGGGATCGCGGAGAGTCCGGGGATCTCGATCGCCGGGAACCGCACGCCGACGTTGAGCGCCGTGTCGGTCGCGAGGACCTTGGAGTAGAGGAACCCGGTGAGGCCCGAGACGAACGCGTTGATGACGACGCCGACGATCACCTGGTCGACGAGGTACTTGATGCTGAACGCCGCGAGGATGAACGACACGAGCACCCCGGCGATCACCGCGGCGACGAGTCCGACCCACGCCGAACCGGTGATGCTCGCGACGACGGCGGACGCGAACGCACCGGCGAGGAACTGCCCCTCGATCGCGATGTTCACGACACCGACACGCTCGGAGATGACACCGCCGAGCGAGCCGAAGATGAGCGGGGCGGACAGGCCGAGCGCGCCGACGAGCAGACCCGGGACGGGGATGGTCGAACCGGGCGAGGCCCACGTGAGGAACGCGATGACGAAGGCGATCGCGAACAGCACGGTCACCCAGGTCTGCACCTTCCGCGACCGTGCGGCGCGCCACGTGGCGTAGGCGGTTCCGATGGCGAGGAGGACGATGACGACGATGCCGGTCCCGGTCGCGGGGAGCGGCACGGCGGGCAGCTGCACGAGGTCGTGCGCCGACGCGAGCTCGAACGTGGACGTGCCGGGCTTGTGGAACACGCCGAACAGCACGAGTGCGAACAGCGTGAACACGCCGTACCCGATCGGTGCCTTCCAGCTCCGGACGGCCGTCACCGGACGGTCCGCGGCGGACGCGGCCGGCGCGGTGGCGTTGGGGGCGAGGACGCTCACGCGGCGACCGCCTTCCGCTTGGTGCGGCGAGCACCCGGCTGCGGGATCCGGAAGATCGCGCGGACGAGCGGCGGGGCCGCGATGAACAGGACGATGAGCGCCTGGATGACGCTGACGATGTCGATGGGGATGTTCTGGCTGGCCTGCACGTAGCTGCCGCCGGCCTTGAGCGCACCGAACAGCAGACCGGCCCAGAAGACGCCCCACGGCTTCGAGCGACCGAGCAGCGCGACCGTGATGGCGTCGAACCCGATGCCCGCGTCGATGCCCTGGTCGTACCCGCTGGTGACCGCGGCCTGCACCTGGTAGGCCCCGGCGATGCCGACGAGAGCCCCGGAGATCACCATGGCCCAGATCGTGATGCTGCCGACGTCCATGCCGGCGACGCGCGCCGCACGGGGGTTCTCGCCCACGGTGCGGAAGCGGAACCCCAGCGTCGACCGGCTCATGAGCCACCACGTGAACACGACGGCCGCGATGGCGATGAGGATCCCGATGTCGACGCCGGTCCCCTGGCCACCGATGAGCGTCGGGAGGACCGCGGACGGCAGCGTCGGCGACGACTGCGGGTTCGCGCTCCCGGGCGCCTGGAGCAGCCCCTTCGTGCCGAGGCCGTACTCGAGCAGGTACAGCGCCACGTAGTTGAGCATGATCGTGACGATCACTTCGTGCGCGCCCGTGCGGGACTTCAGCACGCCCACGATCCCGCCCCAGATCGCACCGCCGACGATGCCCGCGACGACCGTCAGCGGGATGTGCACGATCGCCGGCATGTGGAACGAGTACCCGAACCAGGCGGCGGAGGCGGCGCCGACGAGGATCTGCCCCTGGCCGCCGATGTTGAACAGTCCGGAGCGGAACGACACCGCGACCCCGAGGCCCGCGACGATGAGCGGCGTGGCGAAGTCGATCGTCGTCCAGAGCGACGCGATGCCCGACGAGAAGGTCGACTGGCCCGGGTCGTACACCGCGCCGTCGAACATGCTGAGGAACGCGCCGCCCACGCTGTGCCCGATCGCCACGAAGGTGTCGGAGGGACGGGCGAAGAAGTAGCCCATCGCCGTCGTGACCGTCTTGTCCGTGATCGCGATGAGGATGCCGCTGGCGACGAGCGCCAGGACCACGGCCAACACCGTGACGAGGACCGAGCCGCCCAGGATCCCGCGCAGCGCCGCCGACCAGCGGTCCACGCCGCGACCGTCGTCGGCGGTCTCGGTGGTCAGCGACGTGCCCGCCTCGAGGTCCTGCAGGCGGTCGTCGGTCTGGAGGTCCGGTTCGGCCGCCGTCGTCGGCGTCCGGGTGTCGTCGGTCATGCGGCGAGTTCCGTCCCGGCGGGGAGTTCCCCCGCCATCATGAGGCCGAGCACGTCACGCGGGGTGTCCGCCGGGACGATGCCGATGATGGTGCCGCGGTACATCACGGCGATGCGGTCGGCGAGCGCGACGACCTCGTCGAGCTCGGTCGAGACGACGATGACGGGGACGCCCTGGTCGCGCGCGGCGACGATGCGCTTGTGCACGAACTCGATTGACCCGACGTCGATGCCGCGGGTGGGCTGCGCGGCGACGAACAACCGGAGGTCGCGGCTCAGCTCGCGTGCGATGACGACCTTCTGCTGGTTCCCGCCCGACAGGCGTCCGACGGCGGTGGTCCGGCTCGGCGTCCGGACGTCGAACTCGGCGATCTTGTCGTCGGCGAAACGGTCGCGCTCGGCGGACCGGATCGTGCCCGCGCTGGCGAACTCGGACGAGGACGTGCGGTCGAGGATGAGGTTGTCGGCGATCGAGAACTCGGCGACGAGGCCGTCCTCTTGTCGGTCCTCGGGGACGAAGCCCACCCCGGCGTCGAGCACCTTCTTGACGCTCGCGTCGGTGATGTCCCGGCCGTCCAGGGTGATGGTGCCCGCGTGCACGGTCTCGAGCCCGAGGATGGCCTCGGTCAGCTCGGTCTGGCCGTTGCCCTGGACGCCCGCGATCGCCAGGATCTCGCCACGTCGGACCGAGAACGACAGGTCGTCGACGAGGACGTGGCCCGCTGCGTCGGTCACCGTGAGGTCGCGGACCACGAGGGCGTCCGCCCCGGGTGTGGCCGGGGCCTTGTCGACGACGAGCTCGACGCTGCGGCCGACCATGAGCGCGGCGAGCTCGGCGTTCGACGCGGTGGGCGAGGCCTCGCCGACGACGCGACCGAGCCGCACGACCGTGATGCGGTCGGCGACCTCGCGGACCTCGCGGAGCTTGTGGGTGATGAACACGATCGCCGTGCCGGCCTCGCGCAGCTGCCGCATGATCGACATGAGCTCGTCGGTCTCCTGCGGGGTGAGGACCGCGGTCGGCTCGTCGAACACGAGTACCGAGGCGTCGCGCGACAGGGCCTTGATGATCTCGACCCGCTGCTGGACGCCGACCGGCAGGTCCTCGACCTTGGCGTCCGGGTCGACGTCGAACCCGAAGCGCTCGGAGATCTCGCGGACGCGCTTGCGGGCGCCCGCGAGGTCGAGACGGCCGCCGAAGGTCGTGGGCTCGTGTCCGAGCATGACGTTCTCGGCGACGGTGAACACCGGGACGAGCATGAAGTGCTGGTGGACCATCCCGATGCCGGCGCGCATCGCGTCGCCCGGGCCGTCGAAGTGCTGCACCGTGTCGTCGAGGAGGATCTCGCCCTCGTCGGCCTGGTACAGGCCGTAGAGGACGTTCATGAGCGTGGACTTGCCTGCGCCGTTCTCACCGAGCAAGCAGTGGATCTCGCCCGGCTCGACGGTGAGCGAGATGTGGTCGTTCGCGACGAGGGCGCCGAAGCGCTTGGTGATGCCGCGGAGCTCGAGCTTCATGGGCCGGATTCTATTTCTCTCGGGAGTCGCGCAGGGGTGGGCGCGGGTCCGCTGGTGGAGGGCGGCGCCGCCGCGGTGGTCCCGTGGTGGGCGCACGAACGCGGGCGGACGGCCGGAGCCGCCCGCCCGCGACGGGGTGTTACTTGACGTTCGACTGGGTCGCGACCTTGATCTTGCCGCTGATGATCCCGGCCTTGATCGTCTTCAGCTCGCCGGCGAGCGAGGAGTCGACCTTGGACGAGTAGTCGTGGAACGGGGCGAGCCCGACGCCGTCGTTCTTCAGCGTGCCGACGTACGGGGCGTTCGAGTACTTGCCCTTGCCCGCGGTCTCGACGACCGAGGTCGTGGCCTGTCGGATGCCCTTGAGGACGCTCGTCAGGGCGATGCTCTTGTAGCGCGGGTCCGCGGTGTAGAGGTCGCTGTCGGCGCCGATGAGGACGCTGCCGTTCTTGGCGTCGTTGATCGCCTCGGCCGCGGACTGGTAGATCGGGCCACCGACGGGGAAGATCACGTCGGCGTTCTGGTCGAGGAGCGACTGTGCCACCGACTTGGCCTGCGTGCCGGCCGAGAAGCCACCCGTGAACGAACCCTGCTGCGTCTTCTCGTTCCAGCCGACGACCTTGACGTCCTTGCCGTGCTGCTGGTTGTAGTACTGGACGCCGTCGTAGAAGCCGTCCATGTAGATGGTCACGGTCGGGAGCTTCTGGCCGCCGAAGGTGCCGACCACGCCGGTCTTCGAGTAGCTGGCCGCCGCGTACCCGCCGAGGAACGCCGCCTGCGAGGTGTCGAACGTGATCGGCTTGATGTTCTTCGACTGCAGGGTGTCGTCGATGATCGCGAAGTTCGTCTTGGCGTTCGACGCGGCGTTCGACTTCGTCGCGGCCTCGAGGTTGAAGCCGACCGTCACGATCAGGCTGCACTTCTGGCTGAGGAGGGTGCGGATGTTCGGGTTGTAGTCGTTCGAGTCGGTCGACTGCACCGTCTTCGGGGTGACGCCGAGCGACTTCGCCGCGTCCTGCAGGCCGTCGTAGCCGAGCTGGTTGAACGAGTGGTCGTCGAAGCCGCCGTTGTCCGAGACCATGCACGGCAGGAAGTCCGACTTCGAGCCCGACGCACTGGACGACGACGGGGCGGCCGAACAGCCGGCGAGCATCGTCACGGTGCCCAGCAGGGCCAGGCCGCCGAGCGCGAGCTTACGGGTGCTGAATGTCACGGGGTGTCCTCCACAGGGGTGCAGCCCGGCTCTGCGCACCGGGCGATCGGAAGGACAGTACACGACGGTCCGGCCGGTGCAGGACCGCTCCGGCCGGGGGCTGGGCACCGTTGCCCGATCGCGACGAACCTGTAACGCGCTCGTAACGCTGGTACCCCGGACGCGGGCACCGGGGTACCAGCGCGGACTCCGACGCGGCGTGGCTACAGCACGTCGTCGCGGCCGCTGATCTTGAGCGCGTCGACGACGCCCTTGACCCGCTGCGCGTTGGCGCTCGTCGTGACGAGCAGCGCGTCCGGGGTGTCCACGACCACGATGTCGTCGACGCCGATGAGCGAGATGAGCCGGTCGCTGTGGCTGACCACGATGCCGCTCGACGAGTCCGCGAGGATGCGGGCGTTGTCCCCGAGGACGGCGAGGTTATGCGGTCGGCCGCCGGACTGCAGCTTGGCGAGCGAGGCGAAGTCGCCGACGTCGTCCCAGTCGAAGTCCCCGGGCACGACCGCCATGCGCCCGGCCGCCGCGGCGGGCTCGGCGACGGTGTAGTCGATCGCGATCTTCTTGAGTCGCGGCCACACCTGGTCGACGACGGCCCCGCGCGAGGACGTGTCCCACGCGGCGGCGAGCTCCTCGATCCCGGCGAGGAGTTCCGGTTCGCTCCGCCCGATCTCCTCGAGCAGTCGGTCCGCCCGGGCGATGAACATCCCCGCGTTCCACATGTAGGAGCCGTCTGCGACGTACGCGGTCGCCGTCTCGAGGTCGGGCTTCTCGACGAACGACTGGACGGCGTGGACGTCCTTCGCCGAGTCGACGTGGATCCGCTCCCCCGCGTGGATGTAGCCGAAGCCGATCGCCGGCTCGGTCGGGGTGATGCCGATCGTCGTGATGTACCCGGCCTCGGCCGCGACCACGGCCTCCCGCACGGACCGGCGGAACCCGCGGACGTCACCGATCACGTGGTCGGCCGCGAACGAGCCGATGACGACGTCGGGCTCGCGGCGGCGCAGGATCGCGGCGGCGAGGCCGATCGCGGCGGTCGAGTCCTTCGGTTCGCTCTCGAGCACGACGTTGTGGTCGGAGAGACCGGGGAGCTGGCGTTCGACGGCGGCGCGGTGCGCACGGCCGGTGACGACCATGATGCGTTGGTCGCCGCTCAGCGGGGCGAGGCGGTCCCAGGTCGACCGGAGCAGGGACGCGCCCGTGCCGGTCAGGTCGTGGAGGAACTTCGGCGCGTCCGCCCGGGACAACGGCCAGAGTCGGGAGCCGATGCCACCGGCGGGGATGATGGCGTAGAAGCGCTCGAGGTCGTCGGTCATCCGGTCACCATATCGGCGGGGGCGGCACGAGCGGCAGGGGCATCGGCCGCCGGTCCGGGAGGCTGGCCCCCGTCCCCGGATCGCCACGGTCCGTTCACGTGGTCACCCCCGGACGGCATGGCACGAGGAGGTCGGTGCCCGGCCGTAGGATGGTCCGTGTTCCACACGAACACGAACGGCAACGGCCGCCGATCGGCGGCCGAGCATCCCACGGGAGGGCGCGCTCATGGCCGAGCAGACCGCTGTGCACGACGAACCCGGTGGCGCGACGGCAGTCGCGGCGCCGGTCGGTCCCACGTCGGCACCGACACCGCGACCACCGCGGGCCCCGTCGGGCACGCTCTACCGCGGCGGCGCCGGCATGTGGTCGTGGGTGCTGCACCGCATCACGGGCGTCGCGATCTACTTCTTCCTGCTCGTGCACATCCTGGACACGGCCCTCGTCCGACTCTCGCCCGCCGCGTACGACGCCGTCATCGGCACGTACAAGACGCCGATCATGAACCTCGGCGAGACCGGCCTCGTGATGGCGATCGTCTTCCACGCGATCAACGGGCTGCGCATCGTCGCGGTCGACTTCTGGAGCAAGGGACCGCAGTACCAGCGGCTCATGTTCTGGATCGTGGTCGGGATCTGGGTGGTGCTGATCGCGGGCTTCCTGCCGACCCAGATCATGAACCTCGTGGCCGACCTGCACTGAGCGGAGGAGATCCGATGACCACCGAGACCGTCGAGGCCCCGCGTTCCGCCCCGGCCGCCCGCCGCACCACCAACTGGGAGAAGTGGGGCTGGATCTACATGCGCGCGTCGGGGATCGTCCTCGTCGTGCTCATCTTCGGGCACCTGTTCATCAACATGGTCGCCGGGGGTGGCGTCAAGCAGATCGACTTCGCCTTCGTCGCCGGCAAGTGGGCGAGTCCGCTCTGGCAGGTGTGGGACACGCTCATGCTGTGGCTCGCGCTCATCCACGGCTCGAACGGCATGCGCACGATCATCAACGACTACGTCGGCCGACCGGCTGTGCGGCGCACGCTGCTCGGCGCCGTGCTCGTCGCGTGCGTCGTGCTGATCGCGCTCGGCACGCTCGTCTGCTGGACGTTCGACCCGTGCCCCGCGGGTGCCGCGGCCGCCGACCTGCCGTCGTTCTGCCCCGCGCACTGAGCTCCGCCCTCCTGACCACATTCGAGAGAAGTCCGTGACCGACACCACCGCTGCACCCACGAGCTCCGTCGTCGACGGGGTCCACCACCACCAGTTCGACATCGTCATCATCGGCGCGGGAGGCGCCGGCATGCGAGCGGCGATCGAGGCCGGCCCGCAGGCGAACACGGCCGTGATCTCGAAGCTGTACCCGACGCGATCCCACACGGGCGCCGCGCAGGGCGGCATGGCGGCGGCGCTCGCCAACGTGGAAGAGGACTCCTGGGAGTGGCACACGTTCGACACGATCAAGGGCGGTGACTACCTGGTCGACCAGGACGCCGCCGAGATCCTGGCGAAGGAGGCCATCGACGCGGTCATCGACCTCGAGAACATGGGGCTGCCCTTCAACCGGACGCCCGAGGGCAAGATCGACCAGCGTCGGTTCGGCGGCCACACGCGCGACCACGGCAAGGCGCCGGTGCGCCGCGCCTGCTACGCGGCGGACCGCACGGGCCACATGATCCTGCAGACGCTGTTCCAGAACTGCGTCAAGCTGGGCGTCAACTTCTTCAACGAGTTCTACGCCCTCGACCTCGTCATGGCCGAGGTCACGGGCGACGACGGCGTCACCCGCGAGCAGCCCGTCGGCGTCGTCGCGTTCGAGCTCGCGACGGGCGAGCTCCACGTGTTCCACGCCAAGGCGTTGATCTTCGCGACCGGCGGGTTCGGCAAGATCTACAAGACGACCTCGAACGCCCACACCCTCACCGGCGACGGTGTCGGCATCGTGTGGCGTTCCGGCCTGCCGCTCGAGGACATGGAGTTCTTCCAGTTCCACCCGACGGGCCTGGCGGGCCTCGGCATCCTGCTCACGGAGGGCGCCCGCGGTGAGGGCGCGATCCTCCGCAACGCCTCCGGCGAGCGCTTCATGGAGCGCTACGCACCGACCATCAAGGACCTCGCGCCCCGCGACATCGTCGCCCGGTGCATGGTGCAAGAGGTCGCGGAGGGCCGCGGGGCCGGCCCGAACAAGGACTACGTCCTGCTCGACTGCACGCACCTGGGGGCCGAGGTCCTCGAGACCAAGCTCCCGGACATCACCGAGTTCGCGCGCACGTACCTCGGTGTCGACCCGGTGACGGAGCCCGTGCCGGTGATGCCGACCGCGCACTACGCCATGGGGGGCATCCCGACGAACACGAACGCCGAGGTCCTGCGGGACAACGACACCGTGGTGCCGGGCCTCTACGCCGCCGGCGAGTGTGCCTGCGTGTCCGTGCACGGGTCGAACCGGCTCGGCACGAACTCGTTGCTCGACATCAACGTGTTCGGCAAGCGGAGCGGCAACAACGCGGCGGCGTACGTGCAGACCGCGGAGTTCGTCCCGCTCCCCGAGGACCCGGCGGGCAACGTGCGCCGCATGCTCGAGCAGCTGCGGGCCTCCACGGGCACCGAACGCGTGGCGAGCCTCCGCAAGGAGTTGCAGGACGAGATGGACAAGAACGCCCAGGTGTTCCGGACGGACGAGTCGCTCGCCAAGGTGACGGCGACCATCCACGAGCTGCGCGAGCGGTACCTGAAGGTCTCCGTCCAGGACAAGGGCAAGCGGTTCAACACCGACCTGCTCGAGGCCGTCGAGCTCGGGTTCCTGCTCGACCTCGCCGAGGTCGTCGTGTTCTCCGCGCGGAACCGCAAGGAGTCCCGTGGCGGTCACATGCGCGACGACTACCCGAAGCGCGACGACGAGAACTACATGCAGCACACCATGGCGTACCTGACGGGCGATCCGCACTCCTCGCTCGCCGACGACCACATCACACTCGACTGGAAGCCCGTGGTCATCACCCGGTACCAGCCGATGGAGAGGAAGTACTGAGATGACCGACACTCTGGTCAGCGATGCCCCCGTGAGCCGTGCGGAGGACCGCACCGCGCCTCCCGGCTCGTTCCCGGTGACCCTCATGGTCCGCCGGTTCGACCCGGACGTCGACACCGAGCCGCACTGGCAGGAGTTCGGCGTGATGATGTTGCCGACGGACCGGATCCTCGACGCCCTGCACCAGGTGAAGTGGGAGCAGGACGGCTCCCTCACGTTCCGCCGGTCGTGTGCACACGGTGTCTGCGGCTCGGACGCCATGCGCATCAACGGCCGGAACCGGCTCGCCTGCAAGACGCTGATCAAGGACCTCGACGTGTCGAAGCCGATCTACGTCGAGGCGATCAAGGGCCTGCCGCTCGAGAAGGACCTGGTCGTCGACATGGAGCCGTTCTTCGCCTCCTACCGCGAGGTCCAGCCGTTCCTGCAGTCGAAGTCCGCCCCGCAGAAGGGCAAGGAGCGCGTGCAGTCCGTCGCCGAGCGTGAGCGCTTCGACGACACGACGAAGTGCATCCTGTGCGCGGCGTGCACGTCCTCGTGCCCGGTGTTCTGGACCGACGGGCAGTACTTCGGTCCGGCCGCGATCGTCAACGCGCACCGGTTCATCTTCGACTCCCGCGACGACGAGGCGAAGGTCCGTCTCGACATCCTCAACGACAAGGAGGGCGTGTGGCGCTGCCGCACGACCTTCAACTGCACCGACGCCTGCCCACGCGGCATCCAGGTCACCAAGGCGATCGCAGAGGTCAAGCAGGCACTCGTCCGAGGCCACGCCTAGAACCGCTCGGTAGGCTCCGACCATGACCTTCGCGGACGTCCGCCCCACGCTCGATCAGCTCGGCTACACCGCCCGGTACGTGGTGCTCCCCGGGGAGCACCCGCTCGACGAGCCGGTCGAGGGAGCCCTGCGGATCGTGCCGGTCGACGCCGCGTCGGCGCACGGGCAGGACTGGGCCCTCGAGGTCGTCGACTACGGCAACCCCCGCCGATTGGCCGTGGCCCGCAGTGAGGACGACGCGGTCGAGATGCTCCGGCGGTTCCTCAACCGCCCGTTCCCGCCGGCCCGCGACGTCCGGCAGTCCGAACTCGACGCCCTCCGCGATCGTGCGGGCGCCTCGTACCCGCAGCTCGCGGCGCAGGCGCACGGCGCGGGCAACGCGGGCCTGACGATCCAGATCCCAGCCGGCATCCCCGTCGACCGCGTCGGCGGTCCCGACGGTTACCTGCTGCACCCCCTGGACACCCCGCTCCCCGCTCGGTCACTGCCGCCGCACGCGATGCAGCGCCCGGACGTGCACCGCTACGTGACGGACCGGCCGTTCCTCGTGAACGTCCGGCTCGTGCAGCCCTGGTTCGACCAGCCCGGTGGTGCGTTGCGGTTCGCGATCGCCGATCCCGGGGTGACGGTGCGCGACCTCGTGGTCGACGGTTCGCTCGTCCGACTCCGGGTCGTCTGACCGCGACGGCCCCGCCGACCGCACCGAGGCGCCCTGCTCACGGGACGAGTGCGAGCTTGCCGCCCGGGTGGCCTTCCTGCAGGAAGCGCAGCGCCTCGACGGCGTCGGCGAGCGGCCATGTCCGGGCGACCGGCACGACGAGCTCCCCCGACGCCGCCATGTCCACGAGCTGCTGCCGCACCGAGTCCCGGAACGCGGCACTCTCGGGCTGCGCACCGCCCACGGCCCGGAAGCCGTCCTGCTGGGCACGACCGTGCGCCGCGATGGTCACGATGCGGTCGCGGTCGACCACGAGCTCGAGCGACACGTCGACCGCCTCGTCGGTGCCGACACAGTCGATCGCCGCCGCGACACCCTGCGGTGCGAGCGCGCGCACCCGGTCGGCCAGGCCCTCGCCGTACGCCACGGGCTCGCCGCCGAACCGCCGTACCGTCTCGGCGTTCGCCTCCGACGCGGTGCCGATCAGACGGATGCCCCGCTGTCGCGCCTGCTGGAGCACGCTGACCCCGACCGCTCCGGACGCACCGTGCACGAGCACCGTGTCGCCCTCGCCCGGGTGGACGACCCGCAGCACGTCGGCCGCCGTCGTCCCGGCGAGGAACAGGTTCGCGGCCGCGGCATCGTCGAGGGTGTCCGGCGCCGCGAACACGTCGTGCGCCGGAACGGTGATGTCCGTCGCGTAGCCGCCGTCGACCCGGAACGCGATGACGCGGTCGCCGGTGCTCCCACCGCCGGACGCGATCGTCGTCCCCGGTCCGATGGCGCTGATGACGCCCGCGACCTCGTACCCGATCCCCATCGGCAACTGGGAGCGGTCGGCGTTCGGACCGCCCTGGGTGTGCTTGTAGTCGGCGGGGTTGACGCCGGCCGCCCGGACGCTGATCGTCACCTCACCCGCGCGGGGCTCCGGCACGGTCGTCTCCACGAACTCGAACACCTCGACGCCGCCGAACTCCGGCGCGATCCACCGCTTGGCCATCCCGGTCCACTCCCGTCCGGTGTCGTCCGTCGGCACCGTCCGCGCCATCCAACGCCCGACGGCTGCACGGCGCCCCGGAGCCGGCCTGAACGCGGGGCGGTCGGCGACCGCCACGGCGCGCTGGGCGCAGGCGACACGACGGCTGCCAGCCCGGGAGGGACGGCGGCCGTCGAGCTGGCCCGGTGCGGGCCTGCGTCGGTGCGGGATGCGGGTCCGCGTCAGGCGCGGACCGCGGCCACGCGGTCGGTGAACGGTGCGAGGAACGGGTGTCCGGCCTCCAGACCGGTGATCTGCTGCGCGACGTCCGTGTCCGAGGCATCCGATCGGAGCAGGGCCTGGAGTTCGACGCTCTGCTCGTCGTCCGCGACGTCGAAGCGGAGCGCGGCGCCCATGGCGTCGAGCAGCGCGGTCGGGTCGACGCCCTCCTCGGCGAGGGCAGCCCCGGGCGACACGAAGCGCTCGTCGCGCGAGAGCTTGCGGAGCGGCTGCCGCCCGACCCGCGTCACCGTGTCGGGTAGGTGCGGGTTCTCGAAGCGGGCGATGATGGCCGTCACGTAGGCGCGGTGCACCTCGGGGTCGAGCTCGTGCCGACGGACGAGCAGGTCGCTCGTCTCGCCGAGCACGGACTCGAGGGCCGACCGGACCGCGGGGATCGCGATCGCGTCCGAGATCTTGTCCGCACCGGCGAGGTACCCGTGATAGGCCACGGTCGCGTGCCCGGTGTTGACGGTGAAGAGCTTCCGCTCGATCGACGCGGCGAGCCCGTCGACGTAGTGCACTCCGGGGATCGTGGGCTCCGTGCCGGCGAACGGCGTGCGGTCGATCGCCCACTCGAAGTAGGTCTCGACGGTGACGTCGAGGCCCGCGTTGGCCGGCTGTGCCGGGACGATGCGGTCGACGGCGGTGTTCGCGAACACCGCCTTGGCGAGCGCCGCGTCCCGCTCGCCCTCGGGCAGCGCGTCGACGATGAACTCGCGGAGGCGGTCGGTCGCGTTGATCGCGTTCTCGCACGCCATGACGGCGAGCGGCGCTGCCTCCGGGTCGCGCTCGACGAGGCCGCGCGCGATGACCGGGGCGATGAACCGGAGCACGGTGGGCCCGACGGCGCAGGTGACGACGTCGGCCGCGGCCACCTCGGCGACCACGCCGGCCTCGTCCTGAGCGCTGTTCACCGCGCGGAAGCCCGTCACGACGTGGTCCTGCGCACCTTCGCCGACCTCGTGCACCGTGTACGAGTCGGCGGCCGCGAGCGCGTCGATGAGCGGCGCGGCGACGTCGGCGAAGACGACCTCGTACCCGGCCTCGTGGAGCAGGAGCCCGACGAAGCCGCGCCCGATGTTGCCGGCACCGAAGTGGACGGCGACGCTCACTCGTTCACCTCGCCGAGGATCGCCATGATCGCCGCGGCGTCGGGCGCCTCCGTGAGCGCCTGCACCTGGTCCTCGTCGGAGAACACGATCGCGATCTTCGACAGGATGTCGAGGTGCTCGTTGTTGACGCCGGCGATGCCCACGACGAATCGCACCTCGTTGCCGTCCCAGTCGATGGGCGACGCGTAGCGGATGAACGACAGCGCGGATGTCTTGATGGCGTCCTTCGCCTCGTTCGTGCCGTGCGGGATCGCCAGGAAGTTGCCCATGTAGGTGGACACGCTCTTCTCGCGCTCGAGCATGGCGGGGTAGTAGTCCCCCGTGACCGCACCGGCGGCCTCGAGGATGTCGGCCGCCTCCTTCATCGCCTCCGTCTTGGTCGGAGCGGTGTCCTCGGTGTGGATCCGGATCTGGCTCTCCTGCAGGACGGGCATCGGTGGTCTCCTTGTTCGTGGCTGTGGGGCGGGGGAACGCGTCGTCCGCGTTCCCCCGCCCCGTGGGTGTGGTGCCGTGTGGTGCGGTTACTGCTGCTTCAGCTGGTCGACGACCTGGTCGTACTGGGGCGCGTTCATGAAGTTACCGACCGACACGTGCTGCGCGTTCGGGTTCTTCTGCTTCGCCCGGTCGGTGAGCTCCTCCTGGGTGATGATGAGGTCCTCGTCACCCGAGAGGTTCGCGATCGCCTTGTTGACGACCGTGACGCCCTCGATACCGGCCTTCTTGATCTTGTTCCGCAGGACGCTCGCGCCCATCGCACTCGAGCCCATGCCCGCGTCGCAGGCGAACACGACGTTCTGGACGCGCGTGGCGGTGGTGGTGCCCGTCGCGGAACCGACGCCGCCGAAGGACGACTCGGTCTCTTCCTCGTTCGCCGGGGCGTTCGAGCCGAAGATGCCCGCGGTCGCGGCGTTGACGTCGCGGCCCTTGTTCGCCTGCATGCGGGCGAGGGCGTCGCTCATGTCGCCACCACCGGCGGCCAGGTCCCGCTTGCGGGTCGAGATGAGGAAGAAGGACGCGACGGCGCCGGACACGAGCGCCGACAGGACGACGGAGAGGATGACGCCGACGTAGCTGTCCCGCGAGGTGTTGAAGAGCACCGCGAGGATCGAGCCCGGCGAGGCCGGGGCGACGAGACCGGACCCGAACGCGACGTTCGTGGCGACACCGGTCGCACCACCGAGGATGACGGCGATGAACAGGATCGGCTTCTGCAGCACGTAGGGGAAGTAGATCTCGTGGATCCCACCGAAGAACTGGATGAGGATCGCGCCAGGAGCCGTCGACCGCGCGACGCCGACACCGAAGAAGGTGAAGGCGAGGAGGATGCCGAGACCGGGGCCGGGGTTCGCCTCGAGGAGGAACAGGATCGACTTGCCGGACTGCTGGACCTGCTGCGCGCCGAGCTGGTCGAGCACGCCGTGGTTGATCGCGTTGTTGAGGAAGAAGACCTTCGCCGGCTCGATGATGACGCTCGCGAGCGGCAGCAGGTGCGCGTGCACCAGCCACTCGACGGCGGCACCGAGGCCGTCCGCGATGCGGAGGAAGATCCAGGACAGCCAGAAGAAGCCGACCATGAACAACCCGAAGCCGAGGATGCCGGCCGCGTAGTTGTTCACGAGCATCTCGAAGCCCGGCTTGATCTTGCCGTCCCAGATGCGGTCCACCTGCTTGATGAGGTACGCGCCGAGCGGGCCGCAGATCATCGCGCCGAGGATCATCGTCGTGCCCGACGCGCCGAGGATGACGCCCATCGTGAAGATCGAGCCGACGACCGCACCGCGGATGTCGTAGACCATCCGGCCACCCTGGATCGCGATCGCGAGCGGGATGAGGTAGGTGAGGATCGGGCCGACCACGCCGACGTTCGCGACGCCGTGCGTGGTGCCGAAGCCGCCGAGGACGCCGACGGGAGTCCAGCCGGTCTGGATGAAGAAGGCGGTGATGATGCCCCACGCGATGAAGATCGCGATGTTCGGCATCACCATGCCGGAGAGGAAGGCGCCGAACTTCTGGACGGCGACCCGACCGCCGCCCCGCTTCTGTGCGGGGGCGCCGGTCGCTGCGACGGACGTCGTTGTCATGTGCGTTCTTTCTGGTGTGGGTTCGTGGGAACGGATCGGAGGGAACGGGACGGGGAGGTCAGGCGACGTGCGCCGACGTCGCAGCGGCACGTGCGGCCGCGGCGGACGGGGCGGCGAGCGCGGCCCGGGCCATCTCGCGCGCCTGCTCGAGGGTGTGCTGGCCGAGTTCGGCGCGCACGTCCGCGAGGGCGGCGGGGGTCATGGAGAGCGTGGTGGCGCCGAGACCCACGAGGACGACGGCGAGCAGCGGGTCGGCCGCGGCCTCGCCGCAGATCCCCACGGCCTTGCCCGCGTCACGCCCGGCAGCACCGAGCTGGGCGACGAGGCGCAACACCGCGGGGTGCCACGGGTCCTGGTAGGAGGCGACGGACCCGAGCAGCCGGTCCGCGGCGAGCGTGTACTGCGTCAGGTCGTTCGTGCCGATGGAGACGAAGTCCGCCTGCTGGAACACCTGCTCGGCGAGGAGCGCGAGCGACGGCACCTCGGCCATGACACCCGCGGTCCGGACACCGAGCTCGCGGGCCAGGGACACGAAGTACGAGGTCTCCTCGGCGTCCGCCACCATCGGCGCCATCACCCAGAGGTCGGCCTCGGTCTCGGCGTCGGCCTGGACGAGCGCGGTGAGCTGGTCACGGAGGACCGCCTCGTGGTGTCGCAGCGCCCGGAGGCCACGGCGACCGAGCGCGGGGTTCTCCTCGTCCTGGTCGGTCAGGAACGACAGCGGCTTGTCCGCCCCCGCGTCGAGCGCGCGCACGACGACCTTCTTGCCGGGGAACGCGGACAGCAGCTGCACGTAGGCCTGACGCTGCGCCTCCACGGTCGGTGCGGTCGGCGAGTCGAGGAACAGGAACTCGGTGCGGAACAGGCCGACGCCCTCGGCGCCGAGCGCGACGGCGCCCGCGGCATCGGCGGGGTTGCCGAGGTTCGCCAGGAGCGGCACGAGCGTGCCGTCGGCGAGCGCGCCGGGCGTGACCGGTCGGTCGGCCGCGGCGAGACGCTCCGCGATCCGGGCCTCCGTCGCGGTGACGAGGTCGGGATCGGGGTCGGTGACGACCACGCCGGCAGCGGCGTCGACGACGACCGTCTGGCCGTCGACGAGGTCCGCGGCGCCCTCGACGCCGACGATCGCCGTGATGCCCTTCGCCCGGGCGAGGATCGCGGTGTGCGAGGTGGGGCCGCCGTCGCTCGTGACGAGCGCGAGCACCTTGTCGAGGTCGAGCAGGGCGGTGTCGGCCGGGGCGAGGTCGCGCGCGACCAGGACGAACGGGGTGTCCGAGTCGGGCACGCCCGGTGCGGGCACCCCACGGAGCTTCGCGATGATGCGCTGGGACACGTCGCCGAGGTCGGCCGCCCGCTCCCCCATGTAGCCGCCCATCGCGGCGAGGATGTCCTGGAACGCGGCGAACGCGTCGTGCACGGCGCGCTCCGCGTTCGCGCCACCGCTGATCCGGGTGTGCACGTCGTCGAGCAGCGTCGGGTCCTGCGCCATGAGCGCCTGGGCCTCGAGCACGGCCTGGGCGTCGCCACCGGCGAGCGCGCCGCGCTTCGTCAGGTCGTCGGCGACCGCGGCCACGGCCTCGTGCACGGCGGCGTCCGCGGCCTCGACCGGACCGTCGAGCGGTGCCGCCGACGGAGCGCCGAGGGGCTCGGGCATGCGCAGCACGGGTCCGAGCGCGACGCCGCGGCCCACCCCGGTTCCGGGCAGTTCGGACATTCGAGACTCCTTCATCTCATCGCGCAGATCAGGCGGTGCGGTGGGGCTGGACGACGGCGCACGGGCGGCGCGCTGCGACGACCATACATCGATTCCGATTGACAAACAAACAAATCCGGGGATAAAAATGCAGAAACAGATGCCCGTTTGCGTCTGACTCCCCCCGCCCCGGCCACTCGGGCCTCCGGGGACGTCGGTCCATGCCCGTTTCGCCCACTCCGAGGTCCGATGTACGCACCAGAACGTCACCAGCGCATCGTCGAGCAGGCGCGCGCGCAGGGGCGGGTCGACGTCAAGGACCTCGCCGAACTCCTCGCGGTCACGCCCGAGACGATCCGCCGCGACCTCACGAGCCTCGAACGGCGCGGCCTCGTCCGGCGCGCGCACGGCGGCGCGATCCCGGTCGAGCGGATCACGATCCACGCGGGCGTGGGCGACCGCGGCGGCATCAACACGGCCGAGAAGATGGTGATCGCCGAGGCCGCGCTCGACGAACTCCCCGAGGGCGGCTCGATCATCATCGACGCGGGCACCTCGACCATCTGCCTCGCCGAGATGCTGCCGACCGACCGCGGGCTCACCGTCGTGACGCACTCGCTGCCGGTGGCGATGGCGGTCGCCAACCGGCCCGGGATCGACCTGCACTTCCTCGGCGGGAACATCCGGAGCGACTCCCTCGCGGGCGTCGGCACGTGGACCCACCAGCTCGTCGGCATGGTGAGCGTCGACGTCGCGTTCCTCAGCATCAACGGCATCACACCCGAGCGGGGCCTGACGACCCACAACCTGGCGGAGGCCGCCGTGAAGACCGCGCTCATCAAGGCCGCGCGGCGGAGCATCCTGCTCGCCGACCACTCGAAGTTCGGCCGCGAGGAGTTCGGGCGCGTGGCACCGCTCGCCGCGATCGACACGATCATCACCGACCCCGCGGTCAACCTCGACCTCGTGCGCGAGGTCGAGGCCGCCGGCACCGAGGTCTTCTGGCCCGGACGGGACTGACCCGTCGGCCGCGACCGTCCACGGCCACACCGGCCGCGCTCGCTACCATGAGGGCGCATCCACCCGGACCACGCGTCCGATCGAGACAGGAGTTCCGATGTCCGAAGCCACCCGCACCGTCACCGTCGCCAGCGGATCGGGGCTGCACGCCCGCCCCGCTTCGCTGTTCGTGCAGAACGTCACGGCGTCCGGTCACCAGGTCACGATCGCCAAGGGTGACAAGTCGGCCAACGCGGGCAGCATCCTCGGTCTCCTCGGGCTCGGCGTCGAGAACGGCGACGAGGTCACGCTCACGGTCACGGGCGACGACGCCGACGCGACCGCCGACGCACTCGTGACCTTCCTGCAGACCGACCACGACGCGGCCTGACCGCGGCCGCGGCGGCCGCGTCGTGCCACCCGCCGGCCGGGAGGCCCGTGGTGGCGCCGCCACGGACCTCCCGGCAGGGGCGCACGTCCGGGACGGGCCCCGTCGGAGGCCGCCGCTAGGGTTGAACCCATGACCCGCCTGCGTCTCGCGACCGTCAACGTCAACGGCATCCGCGCCGCGTTCCGCAAGGGCATGGGCGACTGGCTGCAGGGGCGGGACGTCGACGTGCTCGCCCTGCAAGAGGTCCGTGCGTCCACCGACGACCTGCAGGAGCTCCTCGGTGAGGACTGGAACGTCGTGCACGACCCTGCGACGGCGAAGGGCCGCGCGGGCGTGGCGATCGCCTCGCGCGACCGGGCCCGGATCCACCGTGTCGAGCTCGGCCCGGACGACTTCGACTCGGCGGGCCGGTGGCTCGAGGCCGACTACGAGGTCGGCGACGCGGTCGTCACGGTGGTGAGCACCTACGTGCACTCCGGCGAGGCCGACACCCCCAAGCAGGACGAGAAGTGGCGCTTCCTCGACGCGATGGAGCAGCGCCTCCCGGCCCTGCAGCGGCACAACGAGCTCGCGGTCGTCGTCGGCGACCTCAACGTCGGGCACGACGAGCGCGACATCAAGAACTGGAAGGGCAACGTGAAGCGGGCCGGCTTCCTGCCCCGCGAGCGCGCCTACTTCGACCGCTTCCTCGGCGCCGCCGGCGAGCAGGTGGACTGCGTCGACGGCACCACCGGCACCGGGCTCGGATGGGTCGACGTCGGACGGGAGCAGGCCGGCGACGTCCCCGGCCCCTACACGTGGTGGTCGTGGCGCGGCCAGGCGTTCGACAACGACTCCGGTTGGCGCATCGACTACCAGATGGCGACGCCCGCGCTCGCGGCGAAGGTCACGGCGTACGCGGTGGACCGCGCTGCCGCGTACGACCAGCGATGGTCCGACCACACCCCCGTGGTCGTCGACTACGAGGTCTGACCCCCGACTCCCCGGCCCCCTCGGCCGCCCACGCAAGGACACCTGCACCATGACGAAGACCCGCTTGTTCTCCGGCATCCAGCCGTCCGCCGGATCGCTCCACCTCGGCAACTACATCGGCGCGCTCATGCAGTGGCGGGACCTGCAGACCACGTACGACGCCATCTACTGCGTCGTCGACATGCACGCGATCACCTCGCCGCAGGACCCGGCCGCCCTGCGCGAGAACACCCGTCGCACGGCCGCGCAGTACATCGCGGCCGGGATCGACCCCGAGCAGTCCACGCTGTTCGTGCAGTCGCACGTCCCCGCGCACGCCGAACTCGCCTGGGTGCTCAACACCATCACCGGCTTCGGCGAGGCGAGCCGGATGACCCAGTTCAAGGACAAGGCCGCACGGCAGGGCACCGAGTCGGCGTCCGTCGGCCTGTTCACGTACCCGATGCTCATGGCCGCCGACATCCTGCTCTACGGGTCCGCGATCGTGCCGGTCGGCGACGACCAGCGCCAGCACGTCGAGCTGACGCGGGACCTCGCGGGCCGCTTCAACTCGCGCTTCGGCGACACGTTCGTCGTGCCCGAGGCCCACATCCTGGCCGAGACCGCACGGATCTACGACCTGCAGACGCCGACGAGCAAGATGAGCAAGTCGGCGGCGACCGACGCGGGTCTCATCCAGTTGCTCGACGACCCGAAGCGCACCGCCAAGAAGATCCGATCGGCCGTCACGGACACCGAGCGCGACGTCCGGGCCGACCGCGAGCACAAGCCGGGCGTGACCAACCTGCTCACGATCCTGTCGGCGTTCACGCGGACCCCGGTCCCGGAGCTCGAGCAGGCCTTCGTGGGCAAGGGTTACGGCGATCTCAAGGGCTCCGTGGCGGACGCCGTCGTGGCCGAGCTCGAGCCCGTCCGCGCGCGGACCCTCGAGCTGCTCGACGACCCGGCCGAGCTCGACCGGCTCCTCGCCGTCGGGGCGGACCGGGCGGAGTCGATCGCCGAGGCCACCCTCGCCACCGTCTACGACCGCATCGGCTTCGTGCCGCGGCACCGCTGACCCGTCCCCGCCGGACGTGCTCCCCGTCACGCTGCGGTCCCCCGTCGCCCGCCTCGACATGCCGACGCGGGCGGACGCACCCGCGATCACCGAGGCGTGCCAGGACGCCGAGATCGCGCGATGGACGACGATCCCGATGCGGTACGGGCCCCGTGACGCCCATGCGTTCGTCGACGCCCTGGTCGGCCCGGGCTGGGCGTCCGACCGCGAGTACACGTGGGCGATCCGCCGGCCGTCGAGCACGTGGCTCGAGGGCGTCGTGGCGTTCCGGCCCGCGCACCGCGACATCGGGTTCTGGCTCGCGCCCTCGGCGCGCGGGCACGGGCTCATGGCCGAGGCCGTGCGACTCGTGACCGGGTGGGCGTTCGAGCAGGGCCACGAGGACGTGTACTGGGAGTGCTTCGTCGGCAACCGGGCGTCGGCCGCGGTGGCGCGACGGGCGGGGTTCGCCTACACCGGGACCGGACCCGGGCTCATCCCCGGCCGTGACGGCACCCCCGTGACCTGCTGGAAGGGACTGCTCCGAGCGGACGGCCGATCGGCCTCGGACCTGCCGTGGCCCGCGGCCGCGCTCGACGCCTGACGCCCGGCCGGCGGCCGGGAGCCTCGCTATGCTCGACCGGGTGAGCACCGCGCCCTCCGGACCCGTCTCCCCGGCCGAGGAGCGGGCCATGCGCCGCGCGCTCGAACTCGCGGCCGAGGGCCCGCGCGTCGGCGACCACGCGCGCGTCGGCGCCGTCGTCCTGGCGCCGGACGGCTCCGTGCTCGCCGAGGGACACCACCGTGGTGCGGGCACGCCCCACGCCGAGGTCGACGCACTGTCAGCGCTCCCGCCGGGCGCGGCCCGTGGTGCGACGATGGTGGTCACGCTCGAGCCGTGCGACCACGTCGGCCGCACCGGACCGTGCTCGGTCGCTCTGCTCGACGCCGGGGTGACCCGCGTCGTGTACGCGATCGACGACCCGGGCGAGCACGCGCACGGCGGTGCCGCGCGCCTCCGCGCCGCGGGCGTCGACGTCGTGTCCGGGCTCCTCGCGGACGAGGCCGTGTCGTTCCTCGAGCGCTGGCTGCTCTCGGTCCGACTCGGCCGGCCCTGGGTGACGGTGAAGTGGGCCATGAGCCTCGACGGCCGGGCCGCGGCGGCGGACGGCTCGAGCAAGTGGATCACGGGGGCGGCCGCGCGGCAGCACGTCCACGAGCAGCGCGCGGACCACGATGCGCTGCTCGTCGGTACCGGTACCGTGCTCGCCGACGATCCGAGCCTCACCGCGCGGGGAGACGCGGGCGAGCTCATGCCGGTGCAGCCCCTGCCCGTCGTGGTCGGTGACCGCGCGGTGCCGGACGACGCCGCGCTCCGCCGCCATCCCCGCGGATACCGCGCGGTTCCGGGCCACGACCTCGAGGCAGCGCTGCGCTCCCTCCGCCCCCTCGGGGTGCACACCGTCTTCGCGGAGGGCGGTCCGACGGTCGCGAGCGCCCTCATCCGGCACGGCCTCGCCGACGAACTGCTGGTGTACACGGCGCCGGTCCTGCTCGGCGGTCCACGGACGGCCCTCGACGACCTCGGCGTGGGAAGCATGAACGACCGCCTGCGGTTGACCATCGCATCGTCCACGGAACTCGGCCCGGACCTGCTGTTCCGGGCCCGCATCGACCGGAGCACCACATGAGCGACGCGCTGACCTCCCCCACACCGGGCAGTCCCGTGCGGTTCGAGGTCGCCACCACCGTCCCGACCGTCCACGGCCGGTTCGAGATGCGCGCGTACCGGGACCTCGTGACCGGGGCGGACCACGTCGCCGTCATCGCGCGCGACCGCACCGGGAACGCCCCGGCCGACGGAGCGCTCGTTCGAGTGCACTCGGAGTGCCTGACCGGCGAGGCCTTCGGGTCGCTCAAGTGCGAGTGCGGCCCGCAGCTCGACGCCGCGCTCGACACCATCGCCGCCGAGGGCGGGGTCGTCGTCTACCTGCGGGGGCAGGAGGGCCGGGGCATCGGGCTCATCGACAAGCTCCGCGCCTACCGGCTGCAGGAGGACGGGCTCGACACGCTCGACGCGAACCTCGCGCTCGGCCTGCCCGCGGACGCGCGTGAGTACGGCGGGGCCGCGGGGATCCTCACGGACCTCGGGATCACCCACATCCGGCTGCTGTCGAACAACCCCGAGAAGCGCCGGCAGCTCGAGGAGCACGGGATCGTCGTCGACGAGCTCGTGCCGCTCGTGGTCGGTGTCTCGGCCGAGAACGCCGGCTACCTCGACACGAAGCGCGACCGGATGGGACACGCCCTCCCCGCGCATCTCGAGGCGGACCTCCCCGGCTGATCGGTCGGGCGGCGGAGCCCATCCGGCGCCGCGGCGTTGGTATCCCAGGCTCTGGGCGGATTCGCAGGTTCGACGACGAGCACGTAGACTGTGTGGACCGTCACGAGCGGTACCTCGACGAACGCATCCGACCGGTGTCCGCGCCCACCTGCGCGAACCGGTCGTCGACCCGACGTTCGTGTCCGCACCGCACCCGTCCCGGGTGCTCCCCTCGGAGTCCGACGCGCAACCATGTCCGCACCCGCTCCGGCGACGTCCGTCGCCGCACCCACCACCAACCCGCGCTCACGCGTGGTGATCGCCAGCCTCGTCGGCACGTCGATCGAGTTCTACGACTTCTACGTCTACGCGACCGCCGCGGTCCTCGTGTTCCCCAGCCTGTTCTTCCCGAACGAGAGCGCGGTCGCCTCGCAGCTGTCGTCGTTCGTGACGTTCGCGCTGGCGTTCTTCGCACGCCCGGTCGGATCGATCATCTTCGGCCACTTCGGTGACCGCATCGGCCGGAAGACCACGCTGGTCGCCTCCCTCCTCGTGATGGGGAGCGCGACGTTCCTCATCGGCGTCCTGCCGACGTTCGCGCAGATCGGTGTCTGGGCGCCGGTCCTCCTCGCCGTCATGCGGTTCTGCCAGGGTGTCGGCCTCGGGGGCGAGTGGAGCGGGGCGGCGCTCCTGGCGACCGAGAACGCGCCGTCCGGCCGCCGGGGCGTCTTCGGGTCGCTCCCCCAGCTCGGCGCGCCGATCGGGTTCCTCATCGCCAACGGCGTCTTCATCGTGCTCAACGCGCTCATGCCGGCCGCGGCGGGACAGGCGGCATCGCCCGCGTTCCAGTCCTTCGGCTGGCGGATCCCGTTCCTCCTCAGCGCCGTGCTCGTGGTGATCGGACTCTACGTCCGGTTCAAGCTCATCGAGTCGCCGGTGTTCACGGGGGTCGTGGAATCGGGCGCGGTCGCCAAGGTGCCGCTCGGCCGTGTGTTCCGCACGTCCTGGCGTGCGGTCGTCGTCGGGACGTTCGGGATGGTCGCGACGTACGTGCTGTTCTACTTCATGACGACGTTCACGCTGACGTACGGCACGGCGCCGTCCACCGTGACCGCCGGTGCGAAGATCGGGCTCGGGTACCCGCGGGGCGAGTTCCTCGGCCTCCTCATGATCGGCGTCGTCTTCTTCGGGATCTTCACGCCGATCGCCGGCATGCTCGCGGACCGCTTCGGGCGCCGCCCGACGCTCATCCTGACGACGATCGGTATCGTGCTGTTCGGCCTGACGTTCCAGTTCTGGTTCGCGTCCGCGCACGGGCCGCTCGGCACGGTGACGTTCCTCGTCGTCGGACTCTCGCTCATGGGCCTGACGTTCGGTCCGATGGGTGCGCTCCTGCCCGAGCTGTTCCCCGCGAACGTCCGGTACACGGGCTCGGCCGTCGCCTACAACGTCGCGAGCATCCTCGGTGCCTCCCTCGCCCCGACCGTCGCGATCGCCCTGTGGAGCGCCAAGGGGAACATCTTCCTCGTCGGGCTCTACCTGGCGGGAGCGGCGGTCGTCACACTCGTCGCGCTGTTCTTCGTCCGCGAGACCCGCGGGAGCGACTTCGACCGCACGGACGGTACCGTCGGCGCCGGCACGACAGAGGGGACCACCAGCGCCGGGAGCCTCGCTCCCTGACGCGGGCCACCGCCAGCACGACGGGCGCTCGCCGACCGACCGGGAGGACCGGCACCGGTCGACGGGCGCCCGTCGCCGTGGCGCGGACGGGCGCCTCCGTCAACGCGGGTTGACATGCTGCGAGTGTCAATGTAGGTTGACACCATGGACAGCGGCACGATCACCGCGCTCGCGGCCGACGCCGGCGACGACGACCCGTTCACGGCCCTCGGTGCCGTGCGGGACCTCCGTCGCGAGGTCGACCGGGTCGAGGCGATCGCCGCCCGTCGCGCACGCAACGCCGGAGCCTCGTGGCAGGAGATCGCCACGCTCCTCGGCGTGAGCCGTCAGGCCGTGCACAAGAAGTACGGCCGCTGCTGACGCGACCTCCGTCACGGGCATGCGCCCGGCACCATCCGAGAAGGAACCGATGAGCAATCCCCTGGCCCGACGCGGCCGCAAGCAGCCGGACGGACCCCGCGCGACCTTCCGTTCACTGCTCCCGTACCTGTTCGAGAACCGCCCGGTGATGGTGTTCATCGTCATGCTCAGCGTGCTCGGCTCGGCTGCGTCGCTCGCACAGCCCCTGCTCGTGAACCAGGTGATCCAGGCCGTCGAGGCGGGGCACACCCTGACCCTGCTCGTCGTCGCGCTCGCGGCGATGGTCGTCGTCGCGGGGCTCATCAACGGTTTCCAGCACTTCATGCTCCAGCGGGCAGGCGAGGGCGTCGTGCTGTCGAGCCGGCGGCGCCTCGTCGCGCGGATCCTGTCCCTCCCGATCTCCGAGTTCGACGTCCGCCGCACGGGTGACCTCGTGTCCCGCGTCGGCAGCGACACGACGCTCCTCCGCGCGGTCCTGACCCAGGGACTCGTCGAAGCGATCGGGGGCGCCCTGACCTTCATCGGCGCCGTCGTGGGCATGGCGATCATCGACCCGCTCCTGCTCGGTCTCACCGCCATCGTGATCGCCGTCTCGATCGTCGTCGTCGGCGTGCTGTCGCGCCGGATCCGCGCCGCGAGCAAGGCCGCGCAGGAGAAGGTGGGCGACCTGACGGCCGCAGTGGAGCGCGGCATCAGCGCCGTCCGTACGATCCGAGCCGCGGGTGCCACCGAACGCGAGGTCACGGAGATCGACGGCCACGCCTCGGAGGCCTACCGCCGCGGTCTGGACATCGCTCGGATGTCGGCGTTCGTCGTCCCGGTCGCGAGCATCGCCATGCAGCTCTCGTTCATCGTCGTGATCGGCGTCGGCGGCGGACAGGTCGCCGCGGGCAGCATCCAGGTCGCCACCCTCGTGACGTTCATCCTGCTGCTGTTCATGATGATCATGCCGCTCGGTCAGGCGTTCGGTGCGGCGGTCGCGGTCAATCAAGCCCTCGGGGCCCTCGGCCGCATCCAGGAGATCCTCGACCTGCCCACCGAGGACCAGGACGACCACGCCGCCCTCCCGGCCCCCGCGGTCGCCACGGACGACGCCATCACCTTCGAGCACGTGTCCTTCCACTACCGCGAGGCCGCCGTCCGCGCGGTGACGGAGGCGGACGGCACGGTCCCGGGAACCGCTGCCGCCGTGGCGGTCCCCGCGGTCGACGGGGCGGACGCGCGCGGCCTGCCGGGCGCGCGCACCGCCTCCCGGCCGGACGGCGACACGACCGGCACGGCCAGCGACACGGCCGTCCTGCACGACGTGTCCTTCGGCGTGCGGCGCGGCACGCGCGTCGCGCTCGTCGGCCCCTCCGGTGCCGGCAAGAGCACGACGCTCGCGCTCATCGAGCGGTTCTACGACCCGACCGACGGCGTCGTCCGACTCGGCGGGATCGACGTCCGCGGGCTCGACCGTGCCGAGCTCCGCAGCCAGATCGGGTACGTCGAACAGGACGCCCCCGTGCTCGCGGGGACGATCCGGGCGAACCTGCTGCTCGGCAAGCCCGAGGCGACCGAAGCCGAGTGCGTGCGCGTCCTCGAGGCCGTCAACCTGTCCGACGTGCTCGAGCGCGACGAACGCGGCCTCGACGCCCAGGTCGGCGAGGACGGCGTCATGCTGTCCGGCGGCGAACGCCAGCGGCTCGCGATCGCCCGCGCGCTCCTCGCCGCACCGCCGATCCTGCTGCTCGACGAGTCGACGTCGAGCCTCGACGGCATCAACGAGCAGCGGATGCGGGCCGCGATCGACGCGGTGGCCGAGGACCGCACGCTCCTCGTGATCGCGCACCGACTGTCCACCGTCGTCGACTCGGACCACATCGTCGTGCTCGAGCAGGGCCGCATCGTCGGTCAGGGCACCCACTCGGAACTCGTGCAGACGACGCCGCTCTACCGGGACCTGGCGAAGCACCAGCTCCTGGTCTGAGGGCCTGCCCGGACGGTCAGGGCGCGGCGAACGGATCCGGCGTCAGGACGTACACGGTCTCGAGGTACTCCTCGAGACCGTCGTGGGCACCCTCACGCCCGAGCCCCGACGCCTTGACACCACCGAACGGTGCCGCCGCGTTCGAGACGACACCCGTGTTCAGCCCGACCATGCCCGACTCGAGCCGCTCCGCCATGCGCTGGCCGCGCGCGAGGTCCTTCGTGAACACGTACGAGACGAGACCGTACTCGGTGTCGTTCGCCAGCCGGACGGCCTCGGCCTCGGTGTCGAACCGGGTGATCGCCACGACCGGCCCGAAGATCTCGGTCGACAGGATCGCGGACCCGGGCTGGACCGTGTCGAGCACCGTCGGGGCGTAGTAGGTCCCCGGACGGTCCACGCGCTCCCCGCCGAGCACGAGGGTCGCCCCGCGATCGACGGCGTCCGCGACGAGTCGCGCCGCCTTGTCGACCGAGCGCTCGTCGATGAGCGGCCCCATGGTCGTGCCGTCCTCGGTCCCGCGGCCGATGCGGAACCCGCGGACGCGGTCGGTGAGCGCCGCGACGAAGGCATCGGCGATCCCGGCCTGCACGAAGAAGCGGTTCGCCGCCGTGCAGGCCTCGCCCACGTTGCGGAACTTCGCTGCCATCGCCGCGGACACGGCGGTCTCGAGGTCCGCGTCGTCGAACACCACGAGTGGCGCGTTGCCGCCCAGCTCCATGCTCGTCCGGAGCACGTTGTCCGCGGCCCGCTTGAGCAATGCCGAGCCGACGGGCGTGGACCCGGTGAACGTGAGCTTCCGGAGTCGCGGATCGGCGATGAGCGGCCCCGACTGCGCCGCGGCGTCCGAGGTCGGCACGACGCCGAGCACCCCGGCAGGCAGCCCGGCCTCGGCGAACAGCCGCGCGAGGTACAGGGTCGTCAGGGGCGTCAGGTCGGCGGGCTTCACGACGATGGTGCAGCCCGCCGCGAGCGCCGGCCCGATCTTCCGCGTCGCCATCGCCAGGGGGAAGTTCCACGGCGTGATCGCGTAGACCGGGCCGACCGGGCGCTTCAGGACGATGGCGCGACCCGTGCCCTCGGGGTTCGTGCCGTAGGAGCCGCCGATGCGCACGGCCTCCTCGCTGAACCACCGGAGGAACTCGGCGCCGTACACGACCTCGCCGCGCGCCTCGGCCAGGGGTTTGCCCATCTCGAGCGACATCAGCCGCGCGAGGTCCTCGGCGTGCTCGTGCACCAGGTCGAACGTGCGACGGAGCACGTCGGAGCGGCCCCGGGGCGAGGTCGCAGCCCAGGCGTCCTGCGCGACCACCGCGGCGTCGAGGGCCGCCATCGCGTCCTCGGGGGTGGCATCGGCCACGGCGGCGATGACGGCGCCCGTCGACGGGTCGCGGACGTCGAAGGTCCGGCCGGACGACGAGGCACGCCATCCGCCCGCGATGAACAAGCCCGTCGGCACGTCCGTCACCCGGACGACGCCGTCGTCGATCGTGGTCGTGGGGGCGGTCGGGGCCGTGCGCGCGGTCGTGGCCGTGCCGTCGCTCATGCTCGTCTCCTCCGGGTCGCGTCAGATCTGGGCACCGTCGGTGCGTTCGAGGCCCTCCCCGACGTCGCTCCGACCGACGTGCCCACCGGCCGCGCGGATCTCGTCGAGCGCGGCCGCGCTCGGTCCGGACGCGACCCCGGCGACGAGGTCCTCGAACACGAAGACGTCGAGGCCGGCTCGGGCACCGTCGAGGGCCGTCGCCCGGACACAGTGGTCGGTCGCGATGCCGACGACGTCGAGCGCGTGCACCTTCCGGTCGTACAGCAGGTCGACGAGCCCCCGACCCTGGTCGTCGACGCCCTCGAACGCGGAGTACGCCGGCTCCCCCATGCCCTTCCGCACGTGGATGTCGACCGGTGCGGTGTCGAGGTCCGGGTGGTACTCGGCCCCGAAGGTGTCCGCCACGCAGTGCACCGGCCACGTCGTGACGTAGTCCGGATCCCCCCACGCGAAGTGACCGCCGTTGTCGTCGTCGCCGTGGTGCCAGTCGCGCGAGGCGACGATGACGTCGTAGTCGCCCGCGTGTCGCCCGAGGAAGGTCGTGATGCGCGCGGCGGTCGCAGCACCCCCGTCCACACCGAGGGCGCCGCCCTCGGTGAAGTCGTTCTGGACGTCCACGATCACGAGCGCTCTGGTCATGCGTCCATCCTGTCCCCTGCCGCCGTCTGCGGCCGCACACGGTCAGGTGTTCGCGAGCTTGCCGCCGCATCGGTAGACCGCAGCGGTGATCGCGTCGAGCGCTGGCAACGCGGCGGCCCGCGACGACCCGAGCGCGTAGAACGCGAAGGTCAGCCGCGTGCCGTCCGCGGCGTCCATGTACCCGCCGAGTGTGTTCGCGGTGTCGATCCATCCCGTCTTGGCGTGCACCTTGCCGGCGGCGACCGCGTTCGCCCCCGTGAAGCGACCGGCGAGCGTCCCGGTCTGACCGGCGATCGGCAGCGACTGCGCCAGCACGCCGAGGCCCTTCTGCCCGGCCGCGACCTGCACCATGAGCTTCGCGACGAGCGCTGGTGCGACGGCGTTCGAGGCGCTCTCGCCCGAGCCGTCCCGGATCGTGATCGCCGAGGCGTCGATGCCGTAGGCCGACAGGGCCGCGCGGTACACGCCGGTCAGCGATGCCGCTGAGCCGTTCGACCCCGACACCTTCGACGAGATCCGGGCGAGCATCTCGGCGAGCGTGTTGTCGGAGTTCGGGATCATCTGCCCGATCAGGGTCGACACCGGCTGCGACTGCACCTCGGCGATGGTCGTCGTGCCCGTGGTGGCACGCTTCGTGATCGTCGCCGACGCCGCACCGATCACGCCCGCGTTCGCCAGGGCGGTGCGGAACATCGCGCCAGCGCGGCCGACGGGATCGGTCGACCGGGGGGAGGTCGCGAGACCGGGACTGGCGCGGTCACCGTCCACCATGAGCGCGGTGATCTCCGGCTGGTAACCGATGGTCCGCTCGGTGACCGGCCACGTCGGGTCCCACGCGTCCGCGTCGTTCCAGTACGTGTCGTCGGTGACGATCGTCGTCACGGGCGTGCTGCCGAGCGTCGTCTTGACCTGTTGCGCCAACTGCACGAGCGTCGGGGCCCCCGGGTAGACGGTGGCCCCGCCCGCCGAGAGGGTCGGGTCACCGTGGCCGACGATCGCGACGGTGCCGCCGCCCTCGGAGACCACCGTGGTCGGGATGCGGTAGCCCGCACCGAGGTCGGCGAGCGCCGTCGCGGTCGTGAGCGTCTTCATGACGCTCCCCGTCCGTGCGGGCGTGCCGCCGCTCCGGTCGAACAGGGTCTCGCCCGTCGCGGCGTCGACGACGACGCCCTCGAACTGACCGAGACCAGCGGCGGAGGCCGCCCCCGCGACCGAGCACGTCCCGATCGCCGTCGGACCGGCGGGGTCGCTCGGCACCGGTCGGGCGGCCACCGTCGGCGTCGGCGTCGGTGTCGCCGACCGCGTCGCCGGAGGCGCGGACCGGGAGGCGCCACTCGCCGCCGTCACGCCGGTCACGGGCCTCCCGGCGCCGGGTGTCGTCGCCGCCGCGATCGCGGCGGCGCCACCGGACCCGAGCACGAGGACGGCGACGAAGGCGCCGACCGCCCACGGCATCGGGCGTCGCGCGACCGCACCGCGGAGGCGCGTCAAGGCCGCGCGCCCACCGTGGGGGGCGTCGGCGGCGGGGACGTGGTCGGCGTGGTTCGGCGCGTCGAGGTCGTCGGACATCGCCGACGATTCTACGGGTGGGTCGGCTCCGCGCCAGTGTCGGTGGTGTCGTCCGTCTCGCCCGGGTAGCGCACGCCGACCTGCCGACGCGCCTCGTCCATGACCTCCATGATCGCGACGGTCTGCTCGATCGGCATCGGTCCGCCCTCGTGGTCACCCGACGCGATCATCTCCTCGAACGCCCGCGCCTCGTGGTGGTAGCCGACGCGGTCCTCACGCCCGTCGAACTCCTCGAGCACGTGGCCGTCCCGATCGCGCAGCCGGTAGGTCGTCGGGCCGATCCACGACGGGTCGAGGTCGATCCGCCCTTCGTCCCCGATGATCGACGCCGCGTTCGGGCTGCGCAGGTCGAGCGCGAAGTGCAGCACCGACTGCGCGCCGTCCGGGTGCCCGAGCACGAGCCCCATCTGCGTGTCCACGCCCTGATCGCTCAAGGACCCCACCGCCGCGACCGTCTCCGGCACGCCGAGCGCGTCGACCGCGAACGCCAGCGGGTAGACGCCGAGATCCAGCAGCGCACCGCCGGCCAGCGCCGGGTCGTTCAGCCGGTGCCGCGGGTCCGTCGGCAGGGCCTGGTGGTGCGTCGCCTCGACGAGACGAGGCCGTCCGATGCGACCCTCGTGCACGAGCTGGCGGATCCGGCTCGCCTGCGGCAGGAACCGCGTCCACATCGCCTCGACGACGAGGACCCCGGCGGCTCGTGCCGCGTCCACGACCCGTCGCGCCTCCGCCGCGTTCACCGTGAACGCCTTCTCCACCAGCACGTGCTTGCCCGCCTCGATCGCCCGCAGGGCGTCCTCGGCGTGTGCCGAGTGCGGGGTCGCGACGTACACCGCGTCGACGGTGTCGTCGGCGACCAGGGCGTCGTAGTCGCCGTGGGCGTGCTCGATGCCGTACTCGTCCGCGAACGCCTCCGCTCGGTCCCGCGTCCGCGACCCCACCGCGGTGAAGCGCACCCCGAGCGCGGCGCTGTCCTCCACGAAGGAGCGAGCGATGCCGCCCGTCCCGATCACGCCCCAGCGAACCGTCATGGTCCCTGTCTACCGGGACCGCGACGGACGTGTGCGAAGCGCGCCGCGGACCACCGCTCACGACGAAGAGGCCCACACCCCGACGTGGGGATGTGGGCCTCGATCGAGCCGCCTGTCGGAATCGAACCGACGACCTATTCATTACGAGTGAATCGCTCTGCCGACTGAGCTAAGGCGGCGGACGCTCCGGATCCGGAGCGGCACGGGTGTCAACTGTAGCGGATCAGGCGGGTGTGCGCGAAACGAGCACGGCGAGGTCCGCGAACGCGGTCTCGATGCTGTCCACCAGGGTCGCGTCCTCGTCCGCCGACCACTGCGACCACGCCTGCCGCACCGCCGCGAGTGCGACCAACGCCACGAGCGTCGAGCGCCGAGCGAGCACGACCGGGTCGCCATCGGGGTGGTCACGCAGGAGCCGTCGTTCCACGACCGCCGAGAGCTGCGCCTGGAACTCCTTCATCGACGCCATGCGCTGACTGAAGAGCTGGGGGTGCTCCCTGAACAGGCGCTGCCGCTCCGGGAGCAGCTCGCGGTCGGCGATGAGTTCCTGCGTCGAGTGGACCAGGAGCGAACCGACGTCCGACAGCAACGAGCCTGTCGGTCCGCCAGCCGCGAACTCAACCAGGATCGCGTCGTCGGGGAACGAGGGATCGTCACCCGAGAGCGCTTGCTCCTTGTTCGGGAAGTAGTTGAAGAACGTGCGTGGCGAGACGTCCGCGCGCCGCGAGATCTCGTCGACGGTCACTGCGGCGAGGCCCTGTTCGAGCGCGATCCGGATCGCCGCCTGCTGGATCGCCAGACGGGTCGCCCGACGCTTGCGTTCGCGCAGGCCCGGCTCGGTGTCGCTCATCGTCTGATCATCCCAGAGGCGGTGCGGTCGGCGACGGTCGTCCGCCGAGGGCGTCCGTGCATCAGCGGACGGCCCGCGCGATCGTCACCATGAGCGCCTCCAGCGCCAGGAGCGCCGCCACGTTCGCGGCGATGCGGTCTCGGGCGAGGGCGACCGCGTCGAGCACCTCGAGCGCGGACGCGGGAGGCACCGATGCGAGCGCACGATCGAGTTCCGCCTGCATCGACGCGTTCACGGGCTCGACGGGCGCGCCGAGACCGAGCAACAACAGGTCGCGGTACAGGGACATGACGTCGACGAGGATGCGGTCGAGGCCGTCGCGGAGGCTCCGGGTGGCGCGCCGCTTCTGGTCCTCCTCGAGCCCACGCAGCTGCCCGCGGAGCGCCGGCGGCACCGTCCCGCCCGGCTCCACGCCGAGCGACCGGAGCGCCGCGTCACGCTCCTCGGCGTCCTTCTCCTGCGTGATGGCCTTGGCGTCCTCGTCCGCCACGGCGAGCAGGTCGGCCGCGGCGACCACCGCGTCCCCGACACTCCGGACGGCGAGCACGGTCTCGAGGGTGCGGCGACGGCGGTCCCGCGCCTCGGCGCTCGTGGCCAGACGCTGCGCCATCCCGATGTGGCTCTGGGCCTGCCGGGCCGCGTCGACCGCGAGGGTGCGGTCGACGCCGGTGCGGGCGACGATGAGGTCGGCCACCGACGCGACGTCCGGGACCCGGAGGCGCACGGACCGCACCCGCGAGCGGATGGTCGGGATGAGGTCGGCCTCACTCGGGGCGCAGAGGATCCAGACCGTCCGCTCCGGGGGCTCCTCGAGCGCCTTGAGTAGGAGGTTCGAGGTGCGCTCGGTCATCCGGTCGGCGTCCTCGACGATCACGACGCGGTGCCGACCCACCGACGGCGCGTAGTGCGACCCCGTCACGAGCGAGCGGATCTCGTCGATGGTGATGATCACCCGTTGCGTCGACAGGACCGCGACGTCCGGGTGCGTCCGGGCGGTGACCTGCGTCAGGGCGCGGTCGTCGTCGGGGCCGTCACCCACGAGCGCCGCGGCGAACGCGAGCGCCACGTTCGACCGCCCGGAGCCGGGAGGCCCGGTGATGAGCCACGAGTGCGTCATGCTCCCGCTGCCTTCGGGGGCCTCGGCCGCCGCTCGGAGCGCGGCGACCGCGTCCGCCTGGCCGGTCAGCCCGTCCCACACGCTCACCGGGACACACTCTCATCGGCCACCGACAGCGCGGAGCGATCGCGGGAGGTCACGCCGCCGCTCCGAGCACCTGCGCGACCCGAGCGCGCACCGCCCCCGCCAGTTCCTCCAGGGGGCGTGTGGCGTCGAGCACGAGGAACCGGTCCGGCTCGGCTCGGGCCATGGCGAGGAAGGCGTCGCGCACCGCGGTGTGGAACGCGGTCGCCTCCGACTCGAGTCGGTCCAGGGTCCCCCGTGCGGCGGCCACCCGACGGCGGCCGACGACGGGGTCGAGGTCGAGCAGCACCGTCAGGTCCGGGGTCAGGCCGTCCGCGGCCCAGTCCGAGACCGCTCGGACCCGGTCGGCGCCGAGCGATCGCGCGACGCCCTGGTAGGCCACCGACGAGTCGATGTAGCGGTCCTGCACCACGACGTCGCCCCGGGCGAGCGCCGGCCGGACGACGGTCTCGACATGGTGTGCCCGGTCGGCGGCGTAGAGCAGCGCCTCGGCCCGCGGGGCGACGTGCCCACGCTCGTGCAGGACCATCTCGCGGATGCGCTCGCCCAGCGCGGTGCCGCCCGGCTCGCGGGTGCGCACGACCGTCCGGCCACCCTCGGTCAGCCAGTCCTCGAGGAGGGCCGCCTGCGTGCTCTTGCCCGCGCCGTCGCCGCCCTCGAGGGTGATGAACCGTCCGCGGCCGGTCCGGCCCGACGCGCTCACTTCTTCTTGGTGGCGGGCTTCCGGGTGGCCTTGGCGCGGGGCTTCGCCGGGCCCTTCGCACGCTTGTCCGCGAGCAGCTGGACGGCCCGGTCGAAGTCGACCGCCTCGACGTCCTCGCCGCGGGGGATGGTCGCGTTCGTCTCGCCGTCGGTGACGTACGGCCCGAAGCGTCCGTCCTTGACCTTGATCGGCTTGCCGCTCACCGGGTCCGCCTCGAACTCCTTGAGCGCGCTCGACGCTCGACGCGCGCCGTACTTCGGCTGTGCGAAGAGCTCGAGGGCCCCGGGCAGGTCGATGTCGAAGATGGCGTCCTCGCTCGGGAGCGTCCGCGTGTCGGCGGCCTTCTTGAGGTACGGGCCGTAGCGGCCGTTCTGCGCCGTGATCTCCTCGCCCGACTCCGGATCCGTCCCGACCACGCGCGGGAGGTCGAGCAGCTTGAGGGCGGTCTCGAGGTCGATGGTCTGCGGGTCCATCGACTTGAACAGCGAGGCCGTGCGCTCCTTCGGGGGCGCTGCCTTCTTCGTGGTGCGCTTCGGCGCCGTCGCGGTCGTCGTCGTGCCCTCGGCAGCGTCTGCCGCCGTGGACGCCCGGACCTCGCCGGTGGCCTGGTCGACCTCGGCCTCGGGTTCCGGCGTCCGCTCGGTCACGTAGGGCCCGAACCGGCCGTCCTTCGCCAGGACCTCCTTGCCGGTCGCGGGGTTGATGCCGACCACGCGGTCCCCCACGACGGGCGCCTCGATCAGCTCGCGCGCCTTCTCGGCCGTCAGCTCGTCGGGCGCGAGCTCCTCGGGCACGTTCACACGACGGGGCTGCTCGGGGTCGTCGCTCGGTGCCTCGATGTAGGGGCCGTACTTGCCGATGCGCAGCGTCAGGTCGGGCGCGAGCTGGACGGAGTTGATCTCGCGCGCGTCGATCTCGCCCAGGTTGTCGATGACCCCGCGGAGGCCCCGTTGGGCGTCGGTGCCGAAGTAGAAGCCGTTGAGCCAATCGACCCGGTCGGCCTCACCATCCGCGATCCGGTCGAGATCGCCCTCCATCTCGGCGGTGAAGTCGTACTCGACGAGGTCGTGGAAGTACTCCTCGAGCAGCCGGACGACGCTGAAGGCGATCCAGCTGGGAACGAGCGCACTGCCGCGCGGCGTGACGTACCCGCGGTCGACGATCGTCGACAGGATCGCGGCGTACGTGGACGGACGGCCGATGCCGAGCTCCTCGAGCGCCTTGACGAGGCTCGCCTCGGTGTACCGCGGCGGCGCCGACGTGTCGTGGCCCTTGGCCTCGATGCCCTCGACGCCGAGGTGGTCGCGCTCCGCCACCTGCGGGAGCGACGTGTCGGCCGCGTCGCTCGCGTCGTGCCGGTCCTCGTCACGACCCTCCTCGTAGGCGTTGAGGAACCCGCGGAAGGTGATGACCGTGCCCGACGCGGTGAACTCGGCGTCCGTCCCGCCCTGCGTGACCGCCAGCCCCTCGACGGCCTCGGGTGCGGCGATCCCGATCACCACGGAGGCCGTGGAGCCCTTGGCGTCGGCCATCTGCGATGCGACCGTCCGCTTCCAGATGAGGTCGTAGAGCTTCCAGTCGTTGCCGCGGAGCACGCCCTCCATCTGGCTGGGCGTCCGGAACGTGTCGCCCGCCGGCCGGATGGCCTCGTGGGCCTCTTGGGCGTTCTTGCTCTTGCCCGCGTACGTGCGTGGCTTGTCCGGGACGGTGTCCGAACCGTAGAGCTCGGCCGCCTGCTTGCGCGCGGCGGTGACGGCCTGCTGCGAGAGCGACGCGGAGTCGGTCCGCATGTAGGTGATGTGCCCGTTCTCGTACAGCGACTGCGCGACGCTCATGGTCTGCCGCGCGCTGAACCGCAGCTTGCGGGCTGCCTCTTGCTGCAGGGTCGACGTCGTGAAGGGCGCCGCGGGACGACGTGTGTACGGCTTGGACTCGACGCTGCGGACGACCGCATCGCCGGCCTGCTGGAGCACCGACGCGAGGCCGTTCGCCGATGCCTCGTCGAGCCGGACGGCGTCCGAGGTGGCGTTGCCGCGGTCGTCGAAGTCACGGCCAGCGGCGACGCGGGTGCCGTTGAGCCGCGCGAGGCGGGCCGGGAAGACCGACGCGTCCTTCGCGAACCGCGCGGTGAGATCCCAGTAGTTCACCGACACGAAGGCGAGCCGTTCGCGCTCGCGATCGACCACGAGTCGGGTGGCCGCCGACTGCACGCGGCCGGCGGACAGGCCCGGGCCGACCTTGCGCCACAGGACCGGGGAGACCTCGTACCCGTACAGGCGGTCCAGGATCCGGCGGGTCTCCTGCGCGTCGACGAGCGCGGTGTCGAGGTCTCGGGTGGCCTCCTTCGCGCGCTGGATGGCCTCCTTCGTGATCTCGTGGAACACCATGCGCTTGACGGGGACCTTCGGCTTGAGGACCTCGAGCAGGTGCCAGGCGATCGCTTCACCCTCGCGGTCCTCATCAGTGGCGAGGTAGAGCTCGTCGGCGTCCTTCAACGCGCGCTTGAGCTCGGTGACCGTCTTCTTCTTCGCGTCGGAGACGACGTAGTAGGGCTCGAACCCGTTCTCGACGTCGACGGAGAACTTGCCGAGCGAGCCCTTCTTCTTGTCGGCCGGGAGGTTCTTGGGCTCCACGAGGTCACGGATGTGACCGACGGATGCCTGGACCTCGTACCCGTCGCCGAGGTACTGGGCGATCGTCTTCGCCTTCGCGGGGCTCTCGACGATCACGAGCTTCTTCGTGCCTGGCACGTGACTCCTTGATCGAATGCTGCGGGCGGTCGTCGCGCGACGAGCGGCGCTCGAAGGACCGTGGGTGTCGGTGGGTGGCGGACCGACAGGCACACCATACACACACGACCGGCGGCTTCCGCCGCTCGCGTGCGCCGCTGTGTGGTGAGGCCGGGGTGCTGCCCGGGCATCGTCCGGGCGACGGCGGCGGGACCCGCACGCGCCGTCGCCGCCGTCGGGACGAGCGGTCCGACGGCCCGGAGGCGGACCGTCACCGTCGAGCCGTCGACGTCGCACCGTTCGACGTCCGTGCCCTCGGCGCGGGCGACGTGCGACACCGCGTCGCAGGGCGGTCCCGGGACGAGTCCGACGGCGGCGGCCGCGCCGGCGACCGCCGCCGAGTCCGCCGCGGTCGCGACGTGGAGGGCGTCCACGCCGCGCCGGATCCCGGCGAGCACCGCGGTCGACAGGAGGACCGTGGCGAGCACCGTGGCGACCAGCACGATCGTCACCGCGCCGCGGTCGTCCCGGGCGTCGGGATGCGCCGCTCGCGCCCGGGGTGGCCCGGTCATCGCCCGCCCGCCGCGGCACACCCGCGCGCCGACACCGACACCGCGGGCATCGGTCCCATCCGACGATCCGCTCGGAGCACCGCGCACACGAGTCCGGACGGGAACTCGAACCGGACCGCGGCGCCTGGAGCGAGGGCACCGGCCGCGCCTGCAGCCGCCGCACCGTCCCCACGAGCCGCGGCGCGCGCCGCCACGGCCGCGGCGACCTGCATCCGGGCCTGCTCGCCGGCCAGCACCACGCCGCCGAGCACGAGCCCCAGCACGACCGTGACGACGGGGAGCGCGACGGCGAACTCGACCGTCACCGATCCGCGCTCCCCACCGGGCGGGGACGTCACAGCGAGAGCGCGTCGCTGATGATGCCACTGAGGAGGGACTGGACGGCCCCCGACCGCACCACTGCCACGAGCACCCCTGCGAACGCCACCGCCGCCAGCACCACCACCGCGTACTCCGCCGTGGCAGAGCCTCGCTCCCCGGCCGCCCGAGACCACCACCGCCCCCACCGCGTCGTCCGCCGGGCCCGAACCCGCCGTGCGTCCCGCCGTGTCCGTCCCCCGTCGACCACCATCGTCGTTCCTCTCTGTCATGCACACATCGGTCATCCGGCACCCGGGCGGCCGTGTCGTCCGCCCGGGTCGACCGCGGGCCCCCGCCCGCGGTGTCGGCTCTGATCATCGCGGCCCAGCGTCGTCGCCCACGTCGCCGTCGCCCGGCTTGTGGACGATCACGCGACGGCGGCGATGGTGGACGACGCGATGCCGACGACGACCGGGACGACGCCGACGAGGACGAACGCCGGCAGGACACACAGCCCCAGCGGCACGACGAGCTGGGCGTTCAACCGCTCCGCCGCAGCCAGACGGTCGGCGACCACGCGACGTCGGACATCCAGTGCGCTCGTGCGGAGCAGTGCCGCCGCGGGCACGCCCGCCTCCGCAGCGACGGCCAGGGTCTCGGCGGCCGCGCGGGCCTCGGCGTCCGGAGGCGGCACGACCGACTCGGCGACCACCCGTTCGGCGGTCGACCACGCCGCACCGCCCGAGACCGCGATCGCCCAGGTCTCGAGGACGAGCCCCGGCACGGGCCCGTCCGGCCGGGCCCGACGGACGAGGGCGGCAGTCCAGGCCCTCGCGAGCGCCACCAGCCCGACGGCGACGACGATCGACGCCCAACCGAGCGGTGTCAGGAGGAGGAAGCGCAACGCATCCGCACCCGAGAGGAGCCCGAAGAGCACGCCCACCAGCGGCAGCGCGAGGACGACACGAGCACTCGCGCGTGGACCCGCGAGCGCCACCTCCACGGCACGTTCGCCCTCGGCGACGTCGCGGAACGCCGCGGCGGCCGCGGCGAGCGCCGGACCGGCGGGCGCGCCGATGCGCTCGGCGACCCGCCACATCGCGGCCACCTGCGCCCAGGCAGGACCGGGCAGCCTGGCGATCGCCGCGACGAGGTCCTCGCCGGCGTCGCACGCGACGACGAGCGGTGCGATCGCGGGTTCCCGCGCCGCCACGATGCGCCAGGCACGGCGCGGTGCGAGCCCGCCGCCCACCAACGCCGCGACCCGTTCGAGCACGCGCGCCGTGGCGGTGGCGACCTCCGCGGGACGGTCGGGCGGACGGGCCTCCCGGGCCAGACGCGAGGCGGCGACACCGGAGGTCGTCGTCGCGTCGTGCGGGCCGGTCACGGCGCCGCCGCCGTCGGTGCCGTCTGACGGACGACCAGTCGGCCGCTTCCGTCGAGCGCCAGGGACGCGACCGCCTGGAGCCGCCGGGTCCCGGCGGTCCGTCCGACGTGGAACACACGCTCGAACGCGCTGACGGCCTGCCGCGCGAGCGCGTCCGATCCGAGCCCGGCGAGCGCGCCGAGGGCCTCGAGCCGCGCGGGGACGTCCGCCACACCGTTCGCGTGCAGCGTGCCCGCGCCGCCGTCGTGTCCGGTGTTGAGGGCGCTCATGAGTTCCCGGACCTCGGCTCCGCGACACTCGCCGACGACGATCCGGTCCGGCCGCATCCGCAGGGCCTCGCGGATCAACCGGTCGAGCCCGATCGCGCCCGCACCCTCCGCGTTCGCCTGCCGGGCCTGCAGCGCGACGACGTGTGGGTGAGCGACGCGGAGTTCGGCGACGTCCTCGACCGTGAGGATGCGTTCGTGGTGCGGGACGAGTGCGAGCATCGCGCCGAGCAGGGTGGTCTTGCCGCTGCCGGTCGCTCCGCTGACGAGCACGTTCCGGCGCGCGCGCACGGCGTCCTCGACCTCGGTCCGGGCGACGCTGGCGAAGAACCCGGCCGCTTCGAGGTCCGACAGCCCGAGCTGCTCGGTGCTCGGCAGCCGGATGCTGATCGCGGTCCCGTGGTGGGCGACCGGACGGAGCACGACGTGCACGCGGATGCCGCCGACGTGGTGGACGTCCGCGCAGGGCGTGGACTCGTCGACGTGGCGACCGCCCAGCGCCACCAAGCGGACGGCGAGTTCCCGCGTGCGGGCCTCCGGGAGCACCATCCCCACCACGGATCGGAGCCGGATCCCGTCGTCGACCCAGACTCCGCGGCCACCGATCACCAGCACGTCGGTGATGTGCGGATCGGCGACGAGCGGGTAGAGCTCGTCGAAGTCGACGAGCCGGTCCGGACGGGGCCGGGAGTCGAGCAGCGGCGGTCCGTCGCTCGTCGTGGACGGAACGAACGGTGTCACGTCCTGCGTCCAGGCCACCCCGGGCGGACGCGGCGTCTCGGTGTCGTGCATGCCGCGGAACGGTACGCAGGCGCCGAGGGCGCCGATCGCTCGACAGCACCCGCGGTGGATGACTTCGAGGCGGCGCGACCTGTGGAGGAGGTATGTGACGAGCGCACCGACGGGACGCGATCTGTACCCCGTTGTGCGGGTGCGGTCCGCGCCCGCGGTCGTCGCGGCCCGGGTCGGGCGTACGGTGCCGCGAGGCACGACGAGCAGCGTCGACGACCGCTGTCGGTGCGAGGGTCAGCCGCTCGGCTCGGACGGGGATGGACCGCTGCGGCGACGTCCGCCGAGCCCCCAGACCGACCGTTCTGTGTACAGCGCGGCGATCGGGAGGCGTCCCGAGGGCCCACGGTCGCCCTCGACCGCGTCGACCCTCACCAGGAAGAGAAAGGGGCGGCACCAGTTGGGGGGAACGGGTGCCGCCAGACAACGGAGGATTGGGGGGAATCCCGACCGCTGCCCCCGGAAACGAGTCCGGTACCACCAGTGTACCCCACGACAACACCGTCGTGGGCGCACCGCGACCGTTCCGAGGGCAGTCTGTCCGCACCGACAGGATCGGACGCGTGACGGTCGTCGTCCGCGGTAGTGTCCCGAACAGCCACAACCCGTCGCGACGATGCGAAAGGACGCCGATGCCCACTCCCGCCGAGTCCCCGGTCACGCCCCACGACGGGTTCCCCCCGTCACCGGAGTTCTCCTCGACCGCGATCGCGCAGCCCGACGTGTACGACGCAGCACGAGAGGACCCGGCGGCGTTCTGGGCCCGACAGGCACACGAGCTCCTCACCTGGCGGACTCCGTTCGCGCGGACCGTCGACACCTCGGACGCACCGTTCGTCCGCTGGTTCGAGGACGGCACGCTCAACGTCGCCGAGAACTGCCTCGACCGGCACGTACGGGACGGGCACGGCGAGCGGGTCGCGATCCACTTCGAGGGCGAGCCGGGCGACCGACGGGACATCACCTACGCGGAACTGACCGACGAGGTCCGCCGCGCCGCGAACGCCCTCGAGTCCCTCGGCGTCGGGGTCGGCGACCGGGTCGTCGTGTACATGCCGCTCGTCCCCGAGGCCGTGGTGACGATGCTCGCGGTCGCCAGGATCGGCGCCATGCACTCGGTGGTGTTCGGCGGCTTCAGCGCCGAGAGCCTCCGCGCCCGGATCGAGGACGCCGGCGCGAAGGTCGTCGTGACGGCCGACGGCGGCTGGCGGAAGGGCGCGGTCGCCCCGCTCAAGCCCGCGGTCGACGAAGCCCTCGCCGGGGCGGGGACCGGATCGGTCGAGCACGTCGTCGTGGTCCGCCGCGGCGGGAACGCGGTCGGGTGGCAGGACGATCGCGACGTGTGGTGGCACGACCTCGTACCGGGCGCCTCCCTGGAGCACGAGGCCCGGGCGTTCCCGGCGGAGCAGCCGCTGTTCATCCTGTACACGTCGGGCACCACGGGGCGCCCGAAGGGGATCGTCCACACGTCGGGGGGCTACCTGACCCAGGCGGCCTGGACGCACCGGAACGTGTTCGACATCCACGCTGACCGCGACGTCTACTGGTGCACGGCGGACATCGGCTGGATCACCGGCCACAGCTACGTCGTGTACGGCCCCCTGGCGAACGGCGTCACCCAGGTGCTGTACGAAGGCACCCCGGACGAACCGCGTCCGGGGCGCTGGTGGGACGTCGTCGACCGGTACGGGGTCACCGTCCTCTACACGGCACCGACCGCCGTCCGCGCGGCGATGAAGGCCGGGCGTGCGATCCCCGACGAGCGCGATCTCGGCTCGTTGCGGCTCCTCGGCTCGGTCGGCGAACCCATCAACCCGGAGGCCTGGCACTGGTTCCGGCAGGTCATCGGGCACGACCGCACGCCGGTCGTCGACACCTGGTGGCAGACGGAGACGGGCGCGATCATGGTGTCCGCCCTCCCCGGCGTGACGCGGTTGAAGCCCGGAGCCGCGCAGACGCCGATCCCCGGGATCAGCGCCGAGGTCGTCGACGAGGACGGAGCGGTCGTGCCGCGAGGCGGGAGCGGCTACCTCACGATCACGGAGCCCTGGCCGTCGATGGCGCGGGGCATCTGGAACGACCCGGAGCGGTTCGTCGAGACCTACTGGTCGCGGTTCCCCGGCCGCTACTTCGCCGGTGACGGCGCACGGCTCGACGGCGAGGGCGACCTCTGGCTGCTGGGCCGGGTGGACGACGTCATGAACGTGTCGGGGCATCGCCTCTCCACCGCCGAGATCGAGTCGGCGCTCGTCGAGCACCAGGCGGTCGCCGAGGCGGCCGTGGTCGGCGCCGCCGACCCGACAACCGGACAGGCGATCGTCGCCTTCGTCATCCTGCGGGCGTCCGCCGACGATGTCGACCGGGAGGCCGTGGCCGCGGAACTCCGCACCTTCGTCGCCACGCGGATCGGTGCGATCGCCCGCCCGCGTCAGGTCGTCGTCGTGCCGGAACTGCCGAAGACCCGGTCGGGCAAGATCATGCGGCGGCTGCTCCGCGACCTCGCGGAAGGACGGGGCGTCGGGGACACGACGACGCTGGCGGACGCCGACGTGATGCGACGGATCACGGAGTTGCTCTGACGGACCGGTCGAGCCGGCCCGCGGAACGGGCACGGGCCTCCCTGCTGCGGCGGGACCGCGAAGCGCACGCGTTGTCCGATCAACGACCGGATGGTGACGGCGCGGCGCCCGCGCGGACGACGCTCTGACGGGCGGTCACCGCACCTGCGGCGATGCGCGGCGCCGTGGCCGGTCTCCCCCAACACACCGACCGGTCACGGCGTACCCGGCGTCGGTTCGCGGCGTCCCGGGCGGTGTCAGGCCGTGAGCTCGAGGACGAGCTCGATCTCGACGGGCGCGTCGAGCGGCAGCACCGCCACCCCGACGGCGCTGCGCGCGTGCACGCCGACGTCGCCGAACACCGCGCCGAGGAGGTCCGACGCGCCGTTGACGACGCCGGGCTGCCCGGTGAAGGACGGGTCGGAGGCGACGAACCCCGTCACCTTGAGCACGCGAGCCACGCGGTCGAGCGACCCGATCGCGGCACGCGCCGCGGCGAGGGCGTTGAGGGCGCACTGGCGTGCCTGGTCCCGGGCGACGTCCGCGGTGACCTGCGCGCCGACCTTGCCGCTGACCGGGAGCGCTCCGTCGACGAACGGCAGCTGCCCGGAGGTGTACACGAAGCCCTGGGCCACGACGGCGGGGACGTAGGACGCGACCGGGGCGGCGACCTCCGGCAGGGTGATGCCGAGTTCGGCCAGTCGCGCGTCGACGTTCACGCCGACGCCAGCGGACGCTTGAGGTACGCCACGAGCCCGCCCTCGGGACCCTGCACCACCTGCACCAGCTCCCAGCCGTCCTGGCCGAAGTTGTTCAGGATCGCCGTCGTGTTGTGGATGATCAACGGGGTGGTGAGGTACTCCCAGCGGGGCATGCGGCTCCTTGTCAGCTGGACGGTCGGGGGCATCATCTAGGCTGCATCCTATGTCTGCCCAGAGGACGAAGCCCGTCTCCGCCGTCGGCGCCCTGGTCGGTTTCGTCGGCTTCAGCGTGCTCGCCGGACTGCTCGTGACGATCGGGGTGACCCCCGCCATCGCCGTCGCGGGCGTCACGACGACGTCCACGATCGGCGTCTTCGAGTCGCTGCCGGAGTACATCGAGATCGGTGCGCTGCCTCAGCGGAATGAACTCTACGCGTACCAGGGCGGCAAGTCCGTGCAGTTCGCGACCGTGTACGACCAGAACCGCGAGGAACTGACGTACGACCAGATCTCCCCGATGCTCAAGGACGCCGCGGTCGACGGCGAGGACCGCCGCTTCTGGAGCCACGGCGGCGTCGACGTCGCGTCGTTGGTCCGCGCGGGTGTGGGCAGCATCGCCGGTGGCAGCCTCGGTGACTCCGGTGGGGCGTCGACGCTGACGATGCAGCTCGTCCGGAACATCAAGATGCAGCAGGCGCTCGAGAAGCCGACCAAGGCCGAGCAGCTGAAGGCCTACAACCAGGCCGTCGAACAGACGATCCCGCGCAAGCTCGAGGAGATGAAACTCGCCATCGGTCTGGCGAAGAAGTACACGAAGAAGCAGATCCTCACCGCGTACCTCAACATCGCGTACTTCGGCGACAACACGTACGGGGTGCAGGCGGCAGCGCAGCACTACTTCAACAAGAGCGCCACGAACCTCTCGCCGGTCGAGGCCGCGTCGATCCTGGCGATCGTGCAGTCGCCGAACACGCGGAACCTCTCGGACCCGAAGTACTACGACGCCAACCAGGCCCGCCGCGACGTCATCCTCAAGGCGATGTTCGCCGAGCACGACATCTCGAAGGCGGACCTCGACAGCGCCCTCGCGACGAAGCCCGCGGACTACGTCCACCTGACCCCGGCCACGCAGGGGTGCCAGGCGGCCGGTGGAACCGGCGCCCAGTTCTTCTGCGACTACGCCGTCAAGGTCGTCAAGGAGATGGACCAGCTCGGCGGGACCCAGGAGGAACGCGACGCCGCGTGGCGGACCGGCGGGTACAAGATCCAGACCACGCTCGACCTCGACCTCAACGGGCAGCAGAAGACCTTGCTCGACACGTACGACGACAAGGGCTCGACAGCGCTCTCGCTCGGGTCGACCTTCGACTCCGTCGAGACGTCCACGGGGCGGATCCTGACGATGGCGCAGAACAAGGACTACGACCAGTCCCCGACCTCGCCCCCGTCGTCCACGAGCATCAACTACAGCGTCGACCACAAGTACGGCAACTCGATCGGGTTCCAGACCGGGTCGACGTACAAGCTGTTCACGCTCCTCGACTGGCTCGAGAACGGGCACGGCTTGTACGAGAGCGTCAACGGGACGCCCCACACGGTGAGCGCATGGCAGCACTGCGGGAGCACGCTGTACACCCCCTGGAACCCGAAGAACGACTCGCTCGGCGAACGCGGGTACTACTCGGTCGTCAACGCCACCGCCGAGTCGGTCAACGCGGCCTTCGAGTCCATGGCGGCCAAGCTCGACCTCTGCGACATCCGTGACGTGGCGCAGAAGCTCGGCGTGCACGACGCCGACGGCAAGGCGCTGAAGACCGTGCCCTCGTCCGTGCTCGGTGTGAACAACATCGCGCCCCTCACGATGGCGTCGGCGTACGCCACCGTCGCGAACAACGGCGTGTACTGCGCTCCGATCGCGATCGACGGCATCACGGACGCGAACGGCACGTCGCTCGGCGGCCAGACGAAGCAGTGCAAGCAGGTCATCGACCCGAGCGTGGCGCAGGCCGCGGTCTACGCGATGAAGCGCACGATCTCGAGCGGCACCGCGGTGGGCGCGCAGACGTACGACGGAGCCCAGCTCTTCGGCAAGACGGGGACCACCGACAACGCCGACCAGATCTGGCTCGTCGGCGGGAGCACCAAGGTCGTCACGGCCTACTGGCAGGGCAACACGGACGGCAAGCGGATCAGCCTCCGGCACGTGTACTCGCCCGCGAGCGGGACCACCCTCGCGTCGCAGCGCGCGTCCGTCTGGCGACAGGCGCAGACGCCGGTCAACCAGCAGTACGCACCGGGCGTGTTCACGGACCCCACGTCGTCCGCGATCAACGGGTCGTCCGTGAGCGTGCCGGACCTCAGCGGGAAGACGACGGCCGACGCCCAGACGACGCTCGCCGCGGACGGCTTCACGTTCGTCGACGGTGGCACACAGGCGGGGTCCGCCGCCGCGGGCACGGTGTCCTCGACCTCGCCCACCGCGGGCACGATGCTCTCGAAGGGATCGAGCGTCACGGTGTTCACCAGCGACGGGTCCCAGGCGAAGGTCCCCGACGTCAAGGGCAGGACGTCGTCGGACGCCAAGGCGACCCTCGGCGATCAGGGCTTCACGTCCGTGACCGTGAGCGGCACCTTCCAGAAGGGCACGAACGGCCAGGCCTGCAAGGTCGCGTCGACGGACCCGGCCGCCGGGACCGCCGCGACGAAGTCGGCCCAGGTGACGCTCACGCTGTACGGGACGCCGGACGGCAAGGACCCGGGGAACTGCAAGTGACGCGCGGTCGCGGCGGCTCGGCCGCGCTCGGCGTCCTCGCGGTCGCCGCGGCCGTCGGCGTCGGGAGTGCCGCGTGGGGCACGCTCGTGGAGCGTCGGCGGTTCTCGATCCGGTGGGAGACCGTCCCGGTCCTGCCGCCGGGATCACGGGACCTGACCGTGCTGCACCTGTCCGACATCCACATGGCGCCGTGGCAGTCCGACAAGCAGCAGTGGCTCCGTGACCTGAGCCTCGTCGAGCCGGACTTCATCGTGAACACGGGCGACAACGTGAGCCACCCGATGGCGAACGCCGCGGTGGAGTACGCACTCGAACCGTTCCGCGGCGTGCCCGGCGCCTTCGTCGACGGCTCGAACGACCACTTCGGGCCGAGCCCGCGCAACCCGCTCAAGTACTTCGGCGGCCCCAGCCAGCTCCGCAAGGACGTCGAACCGGTGCGCCTCGACGTCACGCGCCAGCACGCGTTCTTCGAGTCCCTGGGCTGGCTCGACCTGAACAACCGGGCACATGCCGTCGAACTCCGCGGCTCACGCCTCGAACTGTTCGGGACCGGCGACGCGCACCGCGGTTGGGACCGCCTCGATCTCCTGCCGAACACCGTCGACGAGCTCCGCGAGAACGTCCCGTGGACGGACGAGCCGGGACCGGAGCCCGTGTCGATCGGCGTGACGCACGCGCCCTACCGCCGCGTGCTCGACGCGTTCGTCGCCCAGGGCGCGGACATCGTGTTCGCGGGACACACGCACGGCGGCCAGGTCGCGGTCCCCGGGTACGGCGCGCTCGTCACGAACTCGGACCTCCCCCGGCGCTACGCGAGCGGTCTGCACCGGTGGGAGAACCGGACGCACTGGTCCTGGCTCGAGGTCTCGGCGGGGATCGGGACGTCGATCTACGCGCCCGTGCGGTTCGCAGTCCGACCCGAGGCGGTCGTCGTCACGCTCACGGCGCGCACGGTCTGACCATCCGACGCGTGGTCTCGAACACCCCCGATCATCCGGTAGACTTCTGGGGTTGCTCCGATTCGGACAACCGCACCGCGGGGTGTGGCGCAGCTTGGTAGCGCGCCTCGTTCGGGACGAGGAGGTCGCAGGTTCAAATCCTGTCACCCCGACCACCACGAAGGGCCCGGCTCATGTGAGCCGGGCCCTTCGTCCTTCCGCAGGCAGGACCGCCGCTCGCGAGCGGCCAGCCCCAGTCCGTCGGCCGCTCGCGGATGCGCGTCCGCGTGGCGGACGCGTCAGAGGGCGGGAGCAGCAGCCGAGGCGGTCCGGGTGATCCGGCCCTCCCGGTGCAGCCGCATGACGGTCTCGAGCGCCTGGTGCCGGTACGGGGCCTGCGCGGCACCCGGCGCGATGATCAGGCCGTCGGCACCCGTCGAGTCGAGCAGGGACGACAGCTTGTCGGCGACCTCGTCGGCCGAGCCGTACGCCTGGCGGGCGATCCGCGCGGCGATGAACCGGCGCTCGAGCTCGTCGAACTGATGGGCCCGGGCCTCGTCCATGCTCACGGGCTGCGGCTTCGCACCCTGACGCATGCGGATGAACGAGATCATGCCCGGCGCGGACTGCTCGTCGACAACTCGGGGGTCCTCGTCGGTGACGACCTGGACGCCGATCATCGACCGCGGTTCGGACAGGAACCGCGACGGACGGAACGAGGACCGGTAGAGCTCCAGCGCCGCTTCGGTGTTGTCCGCGGCGAAGTGGTGCGCGAACGCGAACGAGACGCCGAGCACGCCGGCGACCTGAGCGCTGTAGCCGGACGACCCGAGCAGCCAGAACTCCGGCACGTCGCCGTATCCCGGGACCGCCTGGATGCGCGCGAGGGGGTTCGTGGGCTCCATGCCCGTGAAGAACCCGATGAGGTCGGCGAGGCGGTCGGGGAAGTCGTCGACGTCGAGCCGGTCGGTCCGACGGAGGGCCATCGCCGTCGCCCCGTCGGTACCCGGAGCGCGTCCGAGCCCGAGGTCGACGCGGTCGCCGTAGAGGGCACGGAGCGTACCGAACTGCTCGGCGACGACGAGTGGGGCGTGGTTCGGCAGCATGACACCGCCGCTGCCGATACGGATCGTGGACGTGGCCGCGCCCACGGCGGAGAGCAGCACCGCCGGTGCGGACGAGGTGATGCCGGGCATGCCGTGGTGCTCCGCGACCCAGAACCGCTCGTACCCGAGCCGCTCCGCGACGGTCGCGGTCTCCACGCTCCCCCGGAGCGCGTCACCGTTCGACTGCCCGTACTCCCGCGTCGCCAGGTCGAGGACGGACAGGTGCACGCTGGTGTCGGTCATGCCCACTGCAACGCCTCGTGGCGCCGCCGGATTCCCGGGAGGCACGGCCCAGGCCCACCCGCAGCGGGCCGGCACCACGGCTGGATCCCGGGAGGCACGGCTCGGGCCGGACCCGCGGCGGGCCGCCACCGCGGCTGGATCCCGGGCGGCACGGTGCGGTCGGACCGGCACCGCGCCTCCCGACCGACGTCAGTCGCCGTCGAGGACGCCGCCGGACTCGGTGAGGTAGCAGGTGGCGCAGAGCGACTCGTACGTCACGTCGGCGCCGTCGATCGCCACCTGCGACCCGGCGAAGACGAACACGCCGTCGACCTTGCGCGCGTTGAACACGGCCTTCCGGCCGCATCGGCAGATGGTCTTCAGCTCCTCGAGGGAGTGGGCGACCTCGAGGAGACGGCGGCTGCCCGGGAACGCCTCGGTCCGGAAGTCGGTGCGGATGCCGTAGGCGAGCACCGGGACCTCGTCGAGGACGGCGATGCGGAGCAGGTCGTCGACCTGCCGGGGCGTGAGGAACTGGGCCTCGTCGACGAGGACGCAGCTCACCGGCCGCACCATGCCGTCGAGGGACGACGACATCGGGTCGGTCCCGCTCGCCGTGGCCACCGCGGCGCGCACGTCGTCCGACCCACCGACGACGAGGTCGACGGGACGGGTCACGCCGAGGCGCGAGACGATGTGCCGGTCGCCCTTCGTGTCCACCGAGGGCTTCGCGAGGAGCACCCGCTGGCCCCGCTCCTCGTAGTTGAACGCCGCCTGGAGCAGCGCGGTGCTCTTGCCGCTGTTCATGGCGCCGTAGCGGAAGTACAGCTTCGCCACTACTGGAGGAACCCGTCCTCCGCCGCGCGCCGGATGAGATCGGACTTCTTCGATGCCGGCCGACCGACCTTGCCGTACTTCTCCCGCACGCGACGCAGGTACGTCTTGGCGGTCTCGTACTGCACGTTCATCTGCGCGGCGACCTCGTTCGTCGAGAACCCCGACACGTACAACCGGAGCGCTTCTTCCTCACCGTGGCTCAGCTTCGGCCGCTGGTGCGCGTTCGCACCGGTCGGCAGGGGACGCCAGTCGCGCTGCGGAGCGGCCTCACGAGCGACGCCCATGATGTCGCGGGCGATGTCCATGACCTCGCGCATCGGCAGCGACTTCGACAGGAACGCCGCGGCTCCGGCCTGCAGTGCACGGTCGCGGGACTCCCGCGTGTCGACGCTCGACAACACCACGACCTTCGCGCCGGCAGCACGGCAGGTCCGGACCCGGGCCTCGATCGAGACGGGTTCCTTGAGCTGGAAGTCGAGGAACACGAGGTCGGTCGGGAAGCTGTCGCTGTGCACCATCTCGAGCCAGCTGTGCGCGGTGAGCGCGAGATCGAAGTCGTAGGCGTTCACCGAGATCCAGCTCGACAGGCTGTCGAGGAGGACCTCGTGGTCGTCGAGGATCGCGAGCCGGACGCGCCGTGCGCTCTGCCCTGCTCCTTGACCCGGTGCCCCCTGAGCGGCGCGGGCGTCGCGCGCGGTGGCCGGCACGGACGTCGCTCCGGCGGGCCGGGCGTCGGCGGCAGGGAACCGCGCCGACTGCCCGTTGGTCAGCCTGTTCGGGTCAGTGCTGGTCATAAGAGAACCTTAGTGCGAGGGCGGAAGGACGGACCTCGACGTCGAGGTCCGGGAACGTCACGCGGAGGACGGCGAGGTACGGATCGAAGGCGCGGTGGATGGCGAGGTCCGTGGCTGCGACCGCGGCCTCGAGCGTGAAGCGGACGCGGCCGTCGTGGTGCGGGTCCGGCTCGATCCGGATCCGGACGCCCGCCGGGTCGACGGTGGACGCCCGGAGCACCGCGCGGACCGCCGTGCGGACGACCGTCCGCTGGTCGACGTCCATGCTGCGGATGAGGGCACCCGAATCATCGACGTGCGCGGCCTCGGCGCCGTCCGCCATGAGCGCCTGCTCGAGCCACGTGCGATCGGCCTCGGCGACCATGACGCGGCGGATGCCGTCGGCGATGGAGCGCGCGCGGGCACGGTCGGCGTCGGTGATCGCCTCGCGCCTCCGGAGCTGTTCGAAGAACGGGATGACGTCGCGGGCGAGGATGGTCACCCGGTCCTGCTGGACGCTGCGGGCGATGCCGTCCCGCTCCGCACGCTCGACCGAGTACGAGGCCGCGCGGATCTGCACCCGTTCGGCGAGACCGACGAACGTCCACGCGAACGCCACGGCCGCGGTCGTGAGCACGACGGTGGGGACGGCGGCGAGCACGGCCGACACCGCGACCGGCACGCTGGACGGGAACGCGCCGGCCACGGCCCCGAACGCCACGGCGTCGACGACCGCCAGGACCACCCCGCCGACGAGGACGTCGCGCCAGGGCCGGTAGGGCGCCATCACGAGGATGCCGACGCCCGTGACGAGCGGCATGAAGTCGTTCGCGGCGTCCCGGTCCGGGCCCCACTGCGCCGCGACGCTCGCGATCGACGCCGCCGCGAGGAGCGCGGTGTAGGCGACGAACGCCCCGCGCGCGAACGGCGCACGGAACGGACTCGTCGCGAACGCCGAGACACCGGCGGCCGCCGCGACGAGCAGCACGGTGAGCGCGGAGAGCGTGGGACTCCCCGGTACGTCCCGGGCGACGATGGAGGCCACGAGCGCCCAGACGACCGAGGCGGCCCCGGTCACGAGGGCGAGCGGGCGGGACCCGAGTGCGCCGAGCGGGTCGTACTGCTGCGGGGTCCGAGCGGGCTCGCGGCTCACGAGGCCGACCTGAGCCGGCCGTCGTCTCCGGCGGGGAACGAGGGTGCCGAGACCGCGCCGGCGCGCCGCGCGTCACCCTCGGCGGCACCGCGTCGGCCCGGACGGAAGGGCACGGACATCATGACGCTGGTCCCGCTGCCGGGCGAGGACCACACCTGCACCTCACCACCGACGCGATCGATCCGCTGCCGCACGGAGTTGCGGAGACCGAGGCGGTCGGCGCCGGTCGTCCGCTCGTCGAAGCCCCGGCCGTCGTCGACGACCATCACGGTGCACATGAGGCCGTCGTCGAACACGCTGACTTCGGCGCGATCGGTACCGGCGTGTTTCTGGACGTTCGTCAGGCACTGCGCGAGCGCACGCGCGAGCGCGGCCGCGACCGGCTGGTCCAGCCGGGCGGTGACGCCCGGGTCGCCGGTCAGGTCGACCTGGAGGCCCGCGGACCGGCACTCCTCCACCGTCCGGTGGACCACGTCGTCGTCCGTCACGGCTCGTCCCTGCGCATCGGCGTCCCGGCCCGCGTCCGGCGCCGCCAACCACTCGTGTCCGGTGAGCATCGCGAAGTCCTCGTCGACGGTCCGGGCGAGGGTGGCGTCCATGGGGCCCGCGGGGGCGAGGGCGATCGCGTTGAGGTGGTTGAGGACCGTGTCGTGGAGGATCGCCGCGGCCTCGAGCTCGATGCCCTGCCGGTACGTCGACACGTGCTCCTCGCGCGCCGACCGCAGCAGCTCGGGTTGGACGCGCTGCAACCGCGCGGTCAGCCCCGTGGCGACGCCCACGATCCCGACGACGAGCCCCATGGTCACCCATGCGAGCAGGGTCGCCACCACCTGGCCGATCACCTGGGCCGTACCGATCAACGTCGCGAGGTGACCGACCGAGAACCCGAGGATCGACCACGCGATCACCCGTCCCGTCGACGTGCTCGCCCCACCCACGAGCACGAGCGGGATGACGGCGAGCGACAAGAGGTAGGACTCGATCCAGGTGGGCGCGCCGAGGCCGCTCGCCACGACGATCGTGAACCAGTACGAGCACGCGCCCCCCACGAACAGGAACGCCGCCGCAGAGCGCCACGTACCGATGCGTGCGTGGACGGCGATCATCACGGTCGTCGGGACGAGCGCGAGCACCGCGAGTCCGACGCGCGGTGACCCCGTGACCGCGCCGTACAGCCCGAGGACCGCGACGAGTGCGACCAGTGCTGCGAGGGCGGCAGCGTGGAACGCCCGCACCAGCGACCATGCGTTCACGCGCGGCGCGAGGTGCGTTGGGATCCCGAGCATCGGTGCCGTCCCTTCCGCCGCCCTGGTGCGCCGCGGCCGATTCAACCACCACAGCGCGCGTCGTGTACCCCGAACAGTGGAGTTGGCTCGGGTTGACCCGATTGTAGCGGGCCGTCGCGACCATGGTGTGTCCCCCGAATGCCCGGACCCAACCCCGAGAGCCGGCCCCCGACGTCGGCGGAGGCAGCGCCCGCGCGACCATGCTCGCCGGGCGTGGAGGACGACGTCAGAACAGGGTGACGGCCGACCCTGCGGCGACGTCGAGGCCCCCTCGTACGCGGCCTGCCGTGGTCGGGGACACGGCGTTCGGCACCGCCGGGGCTCCAGCTGCCGGGAGGATCCGGGCCGCTGCTGCCGGGGCCACCAGGGCCACCGGGGTCGCCGCATCAGCCGCAGCGCCCTGTGCCTCGCCGACCTCGTCACCGAAGGACGCCGCGGCCCGTTTGAGTGGCGAACCGTCGTGGAATCCCATGGAGCCCGTCGCCGGGTCCACTCGCCCCATGGGCAGGCCGTGGTCGGCGAGGATCGGCCGCATCCGCTCCGAGAGCCACCGTCGGTAGTCCCGCGGTGCGTACGCGGCATCGAGGTACATCCGCCGGTAGCGCTCGACGAGGTCCGGGTGGCGTCGTCCGAGCCAGTCCATGAACCACGGCTTGACGCCCGGCTTGAGGTGCAGGGCGGAGAACACCACGCTCGTCGCCCCGGCTGCCGCCGCACGGCCCACCGCATCCGTCAGGTGTGCCTTGGTGTCCGTGACGTACGGGAGGATCGGCATGAGGAACACGGAACAGTCGAGTCCGGCGTCGCGCACCGCGCGCACGGTCGCCAAGCGCGCGGCCGTCGAGGGCGTCCCTGGTTCCACCGACTGCTGGAGGTCGTCGTCGTACACGGCGATGGACATGGCGAGGTCCACCGGGACGCGCTCCGCGGCCTCGACGAGGATCGGGATGTCGCGACGCAGCAAGGTGCCCTTCGTCAAGATGCTGAACGGCGTGCCCGAGTCGGCGAGCGCGCGGATGATCCCGGGCATGAGCCGGTACCGCCCCTCGGCACGCTGGTACGGGTCCGTGTTCGTGCCCAGCGCGACGGGATGACGATCCCACGAGGGTCGCGCCAGCTCACGCGTGAGGACCTCGGACACGTTCGTCTTGACCACGATCTGCCGGTCGAAGTCCGCTCCGGCGTCGAACTCGAGGTAGGCGTGGGTGGGGCGGGCGAAGCAGTACACGCAGGCATGACTGCAGCCCCGATAGGGGTTGATCGTCCACCCCCACACGCCGCCGTCGTGGCCGCCGACCCGGTTGAGCGCCGACTTGGCCAGGACCTCGTGGAACGTGACCCCGGCGAACTCCGGCGTCGTCACGCTCCGGACGAACCCGCGGTTCGACGCGAGCCCGGGGAGCATCGCGTCGTCCGAGGCACCGATCGTCTGGCCGTCCCACCGCATGTCCCCATTCGAACACGTGTTCGAACGGAGGTCAAGCGGCAGCGGTCAGCGGTGGAGGTGCAACGTCGCCGCGGTCCGGGTGAGCGTCTCGTCAGCGAGCGCCGGGTCGTCCGACAACCGCTTGCCGTACGTCGGCACCATCCCCCGGATGGCATCCGCCCAGCGGTCCCGGCGGTCGGGGAAGCAGCGCTCGAGCAGCCCGAGCATGATCGGCACCGCGGTCGACGCCCCGGGCGAGGCGCCGAGCAGCCCGGCGATGCTGCCGTCCGCCGAGGTGATGACCTCGGTGCCGAACTGCAGGACACCGCCTCGCTCGCGGTCGGGCTTGATGACCTGGACGCGCTGTCCCGCCGTGATCCGGTGCCAGTCCCCCGGCTGTGCGGACGGCATGAAGTCCCGGAGCGCGGCGAACTTGCGGGACCGGCTCGCGAGCAGCTGCCCGACCAGGTAGCGGACCAGGTCCATGTTCGAGAACGCGACCGACAGCATCGGCCGCAGGTTGTGGAGCCGGATCGACCGGAAGAGATCCGACCAGGAGCCCTGCTTGAGGAACTTCGGGCTGAACCCGGCGTACGGCCCGAACATCAGACTCGCCTGACCGTCGACGATCCGGGTGTCCAGGTGCGGCACCGACATGGGCGGCGCACCGACCGACGCCTTGCCGTAGACCTTGGCGGCGTGCTTGACCACGACCGCCGGGTCGTCGGAGCGGAGGAACTCACCGCTCACGGGGAACCCGCCGTAACCGCGGATCTCCGGGATGCCGGAGCGCTGGAGGAGCTGGAGCGCGCCACCGCCGGCACCCACGAAGACGAACTTCGCCGCGATGCGGGACCTCGTCTGCCCCACCTCGTTCTTGACGAGGAGTTCCCAGGTGCCGTCCTTCCGGCGCGACACGTTCTTCACGACGTGGTTCGACTCGAACTGGACGCCGTCCCGGCGCAGTCCGTCGACGAGCTGACGGGTCAAGGAACCGAAGTCGACGTCGGACCCGGCGGGCGAGTACGTCGCCGCGATGGGCTGCGACCGCTTCCGGCCGGGGATGAGCGCGGGCGCCCACCGGCGAATCTGGCGTGCGTCGTCGCTGTACTCGAGGCCGGCGAAGAGCGGGTGGTCCTTCATCGCCTCGTACCGTGTGCGCATGTAGGACACGTTGTCCTCGCCCCAGACGAAGCTGATGTGCGGAGTCGGGTTGATGAAGGTCTCGGGAGCGGCGAGCGCGCCGGTCTCGACGAGGTGCGCCCAGAACTGCCGCGAGACCTGGAACTGCTCGTTGACGCCGATGGCCTTGCTGATGTCCACGGAACCGTCGGGCAGCTCCGGCGTGTAGTTCAGCTCACAGAGTGCCGAGTGCCCGGTTCCCGCGTTGTTCCAGGGGTTGGAGGACTCCTCGGCGACGTCGGCGAGGCGCTCGTAGATCCGGATGGACCAGTCCGGCTCGAGACGGTGGATGAGCGCGCCCAGCGTCGCGCTCATGATGCCACCGCCGATCAGGACGACGTCCAACGGCTGCACTGGCTTCTCTGGCACCCGATGATCCTACCGGCGGCGGTCCGACACCGGCTGCGCCGGGGCCGGGAGGCACGGCCTGGGTCAGGCGACGACCGCGCGGCGGGCGAGCACCGCCTCCGCGATCTGGACCGCGTTGAGCGCGGCACCCTTCCGGAGGTTGTCGTTGCTGACGAAGAGGGCGAGCCCGTGCCCCTCGGGTGCCGAACGGTCCGTCCGGATCCGCCCGACGAAGCTCGGGTCGGCGCCGGCGGCCTGCAGGGGCGTCGGGACCTCGGACAACTGCACGCCCGGTGCGGCGGCGAGGACCTCCGACGCTCGCTCCGGCGTCAGGGGGCGCGCGAACTCCGCGTTCACCGAGATCGAGTGCCCCGTGAACACCGGGACCCGGACGCAGGTCCCCGCGACGAGCAGGTCGGGCAGCTCGAGGATCTTGCGGCTCTCGTTCCGGAGCTTCTGCTCCTCGTCCGTCTCGCCCCAGCCGTCGTCGACGATGCTGCCCGCGAGGGGGATGACGTCGAAGGCGATCGGCGCGACGTACTTCGTGGGCTCCGGGAAGGTCACGGCGGAGCCGTCGTGCGTGAGGGCCGCGGCGTCCTGCTCGAGCGCCGCCCGGGCCTGCCCGAGCAGTTCCTCCACGCCGGCGAGGCCGCTGCCGGAGACGGCCTGGTACGTCGTCGCGACGAGCCGGCGCAGACCGGCCTCGGCATCGAGCACCTTGAGGACCGGCATGATCGCCATGGTCGTGCAGTTCGGGTTCGCGATGATGCCCTTGCGTGCCTCGTCGATCGCATGCGGGTTGACCTCGCTCACGACGAGCGGGACATCCGGGTCCATCCGCCAGGCGCTCGAGTTGTCGATGACGAGCGCCCCCGCGGCGGCGAAGCGCGGTGCCAGGGTCCGGGATCCCGATGCCCCGGCGGAGAACAGGGCGATGTCGATGCCCGTCGGGTCCGCGGTCGCCGAGTCCTCGACGACGATGTCCTCGCCCCGGAACGGCAACGTCGTGCCTGCGGAGCGGGCGGTGGCGAAGAACCGGACCGTCGTGGCGGGGAAGGCACGGTCCTCCAGCAGACGGCGCATGACGGTGCCGACCTGCCCGGTGGCGCCGACGACGGCGACGGTGAGCTCGCTCATGGTGTCTCCTGTCTACCGGCCGGTGCCGGCGTAGACGACGGCTTCGACGTCGGCGTCGAGACCGAACGCCGAGTGGACGACGCGCATCGCCTCGTTCAGGGTGTCGGCCCGCGTGACGACCGAGATCCGGATCTCGCTCGTCGAGATCATCTCGATGTTGATCGAGGCCTCGTGGAGCGCACGGAACAGCTGCGCCGACACTCCGGCGTTCGTCCGCATGCCGGCACCGACCAGGGCGAGCTTGCCGATCTGGTCGTCGTACTGCACGGTCTCGTAGCCGATGCTCGCCTTCGAGGCCTCGAGCGCGGTGAGGACCCCGGAGCCCTGCGACTTCGGCAGCGTGAACGAGATGTCGGTGCGGCCGGTCGCCGCGGCGGAGACGTTCTGCACGATCATGTCGATGTTCGCGCCGGCCCGGGCGACGGTCGTGAAGATCTCGGCCGCCTTGCCCGGCTGGTCGGGCACGCCGACCACCGTGATCTTGCCCTCGGAGAGGTCGCCGGCGATGCCGGTGATGATCGGTTCTTCCACGGACTCCCCCTCGGCAGGGTTGTAGACGATGGTGCCCTCGGTGTTGTTGAACGAGGACCGGACGTGCAGGGTGACGCCGTGCCGCCGGGCGTACTCGACGGCGCGGATGTAGAGGACCTTGGCGCCCGCGGCCGCGAGCTCCAGCATCTCCTCGCTCGTGATGCGGTCGATCTTGCGCGCCTTCGGGACGACCCGCGGGTCGGCGCTGAAGATGCCGTCGACGTCGGTGTAGATCTCGCACACGTCGGCACCGAGGGCAGCGGCCAGGGCGACGGCGGTCGTGTCGGAGCCACCGCGGCCGAGGGTGGTGATCTCGCCCGTCGTGCGGTTGAAGCCCTGGAACCCCGCGACGATCGCCACGTGCCCGGCGTCGAGGGCCTCACGGACGCGCTTCGGGGTGACGTCGACGATCCGGGCACGGCCGTGCTGGGCGTCGGTCAGCATGCCCGCCTGGCTGCCGGTGTACGAGCTGGCTTCGACCCCGAGGCTCTTGATCGCCATCGCGAGCAGCGCCATCGAGATCCGCTCGCCCGCGGTGAGGAGCATGTCCAGCTCGCGACCGGACGGCAACGGGGTGACCTGGTTCGCGAGGTCGAGGAGCTCGTCCGTCGTGTCGCCCATCGCGGAGACGGCCACGACGACGTCGTTGCCGGCCTTCTTCGTCTGGACGATCCGCTTGGCCACGCGCTTGATGCTCTCGGCGTCCGCGACGGACGAGCCACCGAACTTCTGCACGATCAATGCCACTGACGAACTCCTGGACTCCCACGGACGCGGTCCGCCGATTCTACCGAGTGTCCTCGGACTGTTGCGTCGCGTGCACGCCGCACGCGACGACCCCGGGCGGTCGCCGGCCGGCTCCCGTCGACCGGGAGGCCCGGGTCAACCGCCCACGAGCCGGCGCCCCTCGAACGCGCGTCCGAGCGTGACCTCGTCGGCGTACTCGAGATCCCCACCGACCGGGAGTCCGGAAGCGAGGCGCGTCGTCCGGACCCCCATCGGCACGAGGAGCCGGCTGAGGTAGGTGGCCGTCGCCTCGCCCTCGAGGTTCGGATCGGTCGCGATGATGACCTCGTCCACGGTGCCGTCCGCGAGCCGCGTCAGCAGACCCTGGATGCGGAGGTCGTCGGGGCCGACGCCGTCGATCGGGCTGATCGCGCCGCCGAGCACGTGGTACAGCCCGCGGAACTCACGGGTCCGCTCGATCGCGGCGACGTCCTTGGCCTCCTCGACCACGCAGATGACCGCGGGCGAGCGGCGGGGATCGCGGCAGATGCTGCAGCGTTCCGTCTCGGTCACGTTCCCGCAGACCTCGCAGAAGCGGACCTTCTCCTTGACCGTCATGAGGAGTTCCGCGAGGCGCGTCGGGTCGAACGACTCGGTCTGCAGGATGTGGAACGCGATCCGCTGCGCGGACTTCGGACCGATCCCCGGCAGACGGCCGAACTCGTCGATGATGTCCTGGACGATGCCGTCGTACATGGTCAGAAGCCTCCGGACCCGCTGCTGTCGAGCGTGGTCTCCTCGATGAACTGGGCCCCGAGGATCTCACGGACGACCGCCTCGCCGTAGCGTCCGGGGACCGGCACACGGGCGGGCCGCTCGGGCGCCGACGGGGCCGTCCGGGCGGGAGCTGGGATGCCGCCCCCGCGGGGTGCGGACGCCGACGGTGCTCGTCCTCCGGTGGGTACGGGCCCCGCGGCGGATCGACCCGACGGGCCCGGGTCCGGGAACGGCGCTCCGTCGTCGTAGGGCTCGTCGTCGAGGGGGTAGTCGTCGACCGGCACGTCGCTCGGTCCGCCTGCGACGGCCGGGGTGCTGGCCGGACCACGGACGGCACCGGCAGCGGGCGCGCTCGTCGGGGCATCCGCGGGCGCACCACCCGTCCGTCCGGCCGGCGCGACGGCGGCCGGTGCCGTGCCGTCCGGGCTCGACGCCACCCCGAAGGGCGCGGCCCACGACGGCTCGACGTCGTCCGGGACGGCATCTGCAGTGGGATCGGACGCCGGGATCGTCGCGACCACCCAGTCGGTGACCGGGCCGGTGGGCGCGGGGGCCGGCGCGGCTGCGGATGCTCGGGACGGAGCAGGCGCGGCTGCTGGCGCCGATCCCCCGGCTGAGGCCGGCACCTGTGCGCTGCTCTGCTCGGAGGATCCGCGAGCGCCGTCACGCGTCGGCGCCGCCGGTGCGGACTCGGGCGCCGACTGGCGCTCGGGTGTCGGCTGACGCTCGGGCGCCGACTGGCGCTCGCGCGCCGACTGGCGCTCGGGCGCCGACTGGCGCTCGCGCGCCGACTGGCGCTCCGGCACCGCCTGACGCTCCGGCGCCGACTGGCGCTCGGGTGTCGCCTGACGCTCCGGCACCGCCTGACGCTCGGGTGCGGGCCGTCCCGCGTCCGGGTTCGACCCAGCGGGTGCCGGTCCGCGAGCGACGAACTTCACACGGACGCCGAGGACATCGAGGATGGCGGCCCGGAGGTACTCGCTGACGCTGTCCTTCGGGTCGGTCATCTGCTTGAACGACGCGACGTCCTGCTGACTCGGGAACGTCAGTGTGAGGACGTCGTCCGTGAAGGCGGTCACCTGCGCGGTCACGACGACCATCCAGGCGGACCGTCGAGCGCGCTGCACGTGCTCGACGACCTGCGGCCAGCTGTCCCGCACCTGTTGCACGCCCAGCTCGCCGACGGCCCGGACCGCCGGCGAGGCCGCGAGCGCCGCGCCGACACCGGTCGACGAGGGCGAGCCCGCACCCGAGGGCGCGCTGCCGGTCGTGGGGACGACCTCGACCGCGCCGGGGACCGCGCGCTGCTCGTCATCGTCGGCCCGTTCGGTCCCGGACGCGCTGGCCGGGGCAGCAGCAGCGGTGGCACGGGTCGAAGCCGGGGTCGGCGCGGCCGTCGTCGGCGCGGCCTGCGCCGGCGCCGGCGCGGGTGCGGCAGCCGGTGCGCTTGACGTGACGACAGCGACGGGCGCAGAACCGGTCGTGCCCCCGGCGTCACCGACGCCGACGCGACGCTCGAGGCGCTCGACGCGCGCCAGGGCGCCCCGCTGGCTGTCATCGCTCTCCGGCACGAGCATCCGCGCCACCATGAGTTCGAGGTGCAGGCGGGGCGACGTCGCGCCGGTCATCTCGGTGAGCGCACGGTTCGCGATGTCGGCCGCGCGCGAGAGCCCGACCGCGCCGAAGACGGCCGCCTGCCGCGTCATCGTCTCGAGTTCCTCGGGCGAGACTCCGCGCAACACGGCCGCAGCGCCCTCGTTGGTGGCGGCGACGACGATGAGGTCGCGGAGCCGTTCGAGCAGGTCCTCGACGAAGCGACGCGGATCCTGACCTGTCTGCACGACGCGGTCGACGGCCGAGAACGCCGAGGCCGGATCCGCCACGGCGAGCGCGTCCACGACGTCGTCGAGCAGGGCGGCATCGGTGTACCCGAGGAGTGCGACCGCGCGGTCGTAGGCGATCGTGCGGTCCTCGCTCCCGGCCATCAGCTGGTCGAGGAGCGACAGGGTGTCCCGTACCGATCCCCCGCCGGCCCGGACCACGAGCGGCAGGACACCGGGCGCCACCGACACGGACTCCTGCGCGCACAGCTGCTCGACGTACTCGAGCATGGACGCGGGCGGCACGAGCCGGAACGGGTAGTGGTGGGTCCGCGAGCGGATGGTCCCGATGACCTTCTCGGGCTCGGTCGTCGCGAAGATGAACTTGACGTGCTCCGGTGGTTCCTCCACCAACTTGAGGAGTGCGTTGAACCCCTGCGGCGTGACCATGTGGGCCTCGTCGAGGATGAAGATCTTGTAGCGGTCGCGTGCCGGGGCGAACACGGCGCGGTCGCGGAGGTCGCGTGCGTCGTCCACGCCGTTGTGGCTGGCTGCGTCGATCTCGATGACGTCGAGCGACCCGCCGCCGTCCCGTGCCAGCTCCACACAGCTCGGGCACACTCCGCATGGCGTGTCCGTCGGGCCCTGAGCGCAGTTGAGACACCGCGCGAGGATCCGTGCCGACGTGGTCTTGCCACAACCCCTCGGTCCGCTGAAGAGGTAGGCGTGGTTGACGCGGTCTGCCCGGAGTGCTGTCCGCAGCGGATCGGTCACCTGCGACTGGCCGATGAGTTCGGCGAAGTTCTCGGGCCGGTAACGGCGATACAAGGCGGTGACCACGCCACCAGGGTAATCGGCGCCGCCGACACCGGGGGTCGTTCTCCACAGACCCCGGCGATGTCAGCTCGTGGTCCCGGCGCTCGCTGGCGAACCTGGACGTCGACCCAGAAAGGGCGTACCGATCAGTCCGTGGAGCGGTATCGTCCACGTACGGCCACGGAGCGACCGACCATCGCAGGACCATCCGTGGCGGATCAGGATCAGGAGTCGAGCTCATGAACGAGCGGTTGACGCTGCCGTACACGCTGCGCCGGACGATCGTCCGGACCGCCGTGGCGCGGACGGCTGGCCGGGCTCGGAACGGCACCACGACGAGCGCCTGATCGCGGGCTCCGGGAGCCTCGGCCCCCGGAAGCCGGGGCGCGTCGGTGTTCGGGTCATCGCCGCCCCGGCCCCTCGGAGCGGCGGACGACGATGTTCGGGTCATCCTCGTCCGCCGCTCCCTCATGCGTGTCAGGGCCGCGTCCGCGCCGCTGCCCAGCGGCCGCAGCTGATCCCACGGACGCGCACCGCGGACCGGACCCGGGGAACGGGGGTCGGCGCCGGCCGTGGCGGCCGCGCCGGACGCCGGACAGCGCCACCGGTCCCCTGCAGCGGTCTCCGAGCAACCGTGATCGACCGGTTCCAGCGGGCGGCGGCGGAACGAGAAGACTCCCCACGTACCCGCCAGAGCCCGGTTGCCCTTGCTGCGTTTCCGCCCTGGGGGAGTTGGCCTGGATGGCGTCACGTGAGGAGCCGCCGACAGTCTAGCGGACGCCTCGCCCGTTCATCGACGCGCACTCAGCCGCGGGCGGTTCAGTGGAGGCATGAAGATCGTCATCGCCGGAGGACACGGCAAGATAGCCCTGCTGCTCGAACGACTCATCACGCAGGCGGGACACGACGCGGTCGGGATCGTCCGCAACCCGGCGCATGTCGCCGACGTCGAGGCCACCGGCGCGAGCGCGATCGTCCGGGATCTCGAGCAGATGGACGAGGACGACCTCGCGGTGGACCTCGAGCAGGCCGACGCCGTCGTGTTCGCGGCGGGCGCCGGACCGAACAGCGGTGCCGAACGCAAGTTCGCGGTCGACCGCGACGCCGCGATCCTGCTCGCCGACGCCGCCTCGCGGGTCTCGGTGCCGCGGTACGTGCTCATCTCGGCCATGGGCGCCGACTCGTACGACCCGGCCACGGCGGTCCTGCCGGCCGCGGACGACCGCGCGGTGTTCCAGGTCTACCTGCGAGCGAAGGCGGAGGCGGACGCGAACATCCGCGCACGCGGGTTCCAGTGGACGATCGTGCGTCCCGGAGGTCTCCTCGACACCCCGGGCCAGGGCACCGTCCGCGCCGGCACCGAGGTGCCCCGTGGTTCCGTCTCGCGGGCCGACGTCGCGGCGGTCGTCCTGGAGGCCCTGCTCGCGGGTGCTGCGATCGGTCGCCAGTTCGAGCTCACGTCGGGCGACGTGCCGATCCACGAAGCGCTCGCGGCGCTCTGAGGCGGCGGCGCGCCACGGCCCGCATCTGAGGCGGCGGGTCACGGCCCGCATCAGCCCGGGCGGAGCAGCGGCGTGCGCTGGAGATCAGAGGGACGCGCCAGCGGCGCCACGACGCCGACGCGGACGCTGGGCGAGCCGGCGAGTCCGGCAGATCAGTGCAGTGCCACAGCGGCGGACTGCCGTGCGATCTCCAGCCCCTCGTTCGTCGGGATCACGAGCACCGCGACCCGGGAGCGGTCGGTCGAGATCCGCCGCGCACGGCTGGAGTGCAGGTCGTTGCGGTCGTGGTCGACCTCGATCCCCAGGTGCTCGAGCCCGGCCAGGACCCGGCGCCGCAGGAGCGCGTTGTTCTCGCCCACACCCGCCGTGAACACGACGGCGTCGAGGCCGCCGAGCTGGGCGGTGTACGCGCCGACGTACCGGCGGATCCGGTGCCGGTAGACGGCGAGCGCCGCCTCCGCCCGGTCGTCGCCCTCGGACGCGTCGCTCTGGACGTCCCGCATGTCCCCGTTCCCGGTGAGTCCGAGCAGGCCCGACTGCTTGTTGAGCATGGTGTCGAGGTCCTCGAAGGACATGCCTGCCTCGCGGTGCAGGTGGATGAGGATCGCGGGGTCGAGGTCACCCGAGCGGGTCCCCATGACGAGCCCCTCGAGCGGCGTCAGGCCCATCGACGTCTCGATGCTGCGCCCTCCGTCGATCGCGGCGGCGGACGCCCCGTTGCCGAGGTGCAGGACGATCGTCTTGAGCTGCTCGAGCGGGCGGCCGAGGAACACCGCGGTCTGCTCGGACACGTACTTGTGGCTCGTCCCGTGCGCGCCGTACCGCCGGATCGCGTAGCGCTGCGCGAGGTCCGCCGGGATCGCGTACGTGTAGGCCTCCGGCGGCATGGTCTGGTGGAACGCGGTGTCGAAGACGGCGACCTGCGGCACGTCCGCGAACACGTGCTGTGCGGCCCGGATCCCCTCGAGGTTGGCCGGGTTGTGCAGCGGTGCGAGGGCGGACAGGGCGTCGATCCGCGCTTCGACCTCGGGCGTGATGACGGTGGCGCGGTCGAAGTCGGTGCCGCCGTGGACGACCCGGTGGCCGACGACGGCGGGCGGCTCGTCGTCGAACGAGGGCCCGACGGCGGCGAAGGCGTCGAGCATCGCGCGGAACCCGGCGGCGTGGTCCGGCACGTGGGCGTCGTCGTTCGAGGTGGACTTGCCGGTCAGGGCGTTCGTGTGCTTGGTGGCGCCGGAGGACTCCCCGATGCGCTCGACGAGCCCGGACGCGAGCATGCGCTCCCCCTCGAGCTCGATGAGCTGGTACTTGAAGGAGCTCGATCCGGAGTTGACGACGAGTGCTGTGGTCACGATGCCTGCTTCCTGGGTTCGGCGCTGGTCCCGGCCTGGATGGCGGTGATCGCGACGGTGTTGACGATGTCCCCGACGAGTGCGCCGCGCGACAGGTCGTTGATCGGCTTGCGCAGCCCCTGCAGGACGGGCCCGATCGCGACCGCGCCGGCGGACCGCTGCACGGCCTTGTACGTGTTGTTGCCGGTGTTGAGGTCCGGGAAGATGAACACCGTCGCGCGGCCGGCGACCGGCGAGTCCGGCATCTTGGCGTGGGCGACGGTGGGGTCGGCGGCGGCGTCGTACTGGATCGGGCCCTCGACGAGCAGCTCGGGGTGCCGTTCGCGGACGAACGCGGTGGCGGCCCGCACCTTGTCGACGTCCGCCCCGGATCCGCTGTCCCCGGTCGAGTAGCTGAGCATGGCGACGCGCGGTTCGATGCCGAACTGCGCGGCGGTTGCCGCGCTGGACGTCGCGATGTCCGCGAGCTGTTCGCTGGTCGGGTCCGGCACCACGGCGCAGTCGCCGTACACGAGGACGCGGTCGGCGAGCGCCATGAGGAACACGCTCGACACGATCGACACGTCGGGCCGGGTCTTGATGATCTCGAACGCGGGGCGGATCGTGTGCGCGGTGGTGTGCCGGGCTCCGGACACCATGCCGTCGGCGAGGCCGAGGTGCACCATGAGCGTGCCGAAGTAGGACACGTCCGTCACCCGGTCGCGCGCCAGCTCGACGGTCATGCCCTTGTGTGCGCGGACACGGGCGTACTCCTCGGCGAACCGTTCACGGAGCGGTTCGGCGGAGGGGTCGACCACGTCGGCGGCGTCGAGGTCGAGCCCGAGCTCGGCCGCGCGGGTGCGGACCGCCGTCGGGTCCCCGAGGATCGTGAGGTCGCAGACGTCGCGCTGCAGGAGCGTCGACGCGGCCCGGAGGATCCGGTCGTCGTCCCCCTCGGGCAGGACGATGCGCTTCCGGAGCTCCCGAGCGCGGTCGATCAGACCGTGCTCGAACATGAGCGGCGTCACGACGGACGACGGTCCGACCTCGAGCCGGGCGAGGAGTTCGTCCGCGTCGACGTGCCGCTCGAACAGCGACAGGGCGAGGTCGGTCTTGCGCGGCGAGTCCGCCGCGAGGCGCCCCCGGGTCTGCGTGATCCGCAGCGCCGTGTCGTAGGTGCCGAGCCCGTTGCGGGCGATGGGCAGGGTGCTCGACAGACCCTCGAGGAGGCGCTGGATCTGCGGCGACGTCTCGAACCCGCCGTTGAGGACGACCCCGGCGAGCGAGGGGAACGTCTCCGAGTCGTTCGCGAGCAGCGTCGCGATGAGGACGTCGGTGCGGTCGCCCGGGACGACGACGATCCCGCCCTCGATGAGCCGGGGCAGGACGTTCTCCATGCTCATGGCGGCGACCACCGTGCCGAGGGCCTCGCGATCGAGCAGGGCCTCGTCACCGCTGACCAGGGTGGCGTCCGTCGCGGCGAGCACGGCACGCACCGTCGGGGCGACGAGCACGGCGTCCTCGGGGATCGCCCAGACCGGCGTGCCCGGGTGCTCTGTCGCGATCGCACTGCGGATGCCGGCGACGACCTCGTCGATGCGCTCCGGCGCGGTGCGGTTCGCGACGACCCCGAGCAACGACGCGTGGGCGGCGCGGAGTTCGCTCGTGGTCAACTCCGCGATCTGTCGGACGTCGTCGCCGGTCCGGGCGCCGCGCTCGGAGCTGCTCCGCCCTCCGAGCACGAGGAGGACCGGTGCGCCGAGGTTCGCCGCGATGCGCGCGTTGTACGACAGCTCGGTCGGGCTGCCGACGTCGGTGTAGTCGGAACCGACGACGACGACCGCGTCGCACTGCCGCTCGACGAGCGCGAACCGGTTCACGATCGTGGCGAGCGCCCCGTCGGGGTCCACGTGGACGTCCTCGTAGGTCACCCCCACGGCGTCGTCGTAGTCGATGCCCGCCGATGTGTGCTGGAGCAGCAGCTCGAGGACGTAATCCCGCTCGGCGGTCGACCGCGCCACGGGCCGGAAGACGCCGACCCGGCCGACGGTCCGCGCGAGGGTCTCGAGCACCCCGAGGGCCACGGTGCTCTTGCCGGTGTGCCCTTCTGCTGACGTGATGTAGATGCGGGTCGACACCTCCCCAGGATAGGACCGGGGGCCGGGTGCCGCCCCAGGGCGCGGTGCCGCGGTCGTCGGCCCGCCTCCGGACCTGTACCATGGGGTGTCGTCGCCACAGGGCGACGCCCGGAGGATTCGCCTAGTGGCCTATGGCGCACGCTTGGAAAGCGTGTTGGGTGCAAGCCCTCGGGGGTTCGAATCCCCCATCCTCCGCCACGATCGACCGTCGATTCCCGTCCGTCGCCCCTCGCGTGGCGCGCCCGGGAGGCCCGTCACCGCCCGCACCGGAGCTCCGGTCCCCCACCTGCCGGACCCGGTCGAACCCCACGTCGCGGGGATCCGCAGATCACCCCCACAACGCTGGGACGGCGCGGGGGTCAGGCCCTAGGCTGACGCTCGCAGGCCGCTCCGTCACCGGTGACGGCCGAGATCCGGCAGCGGCAGGGGCGTCGCGTCGGACCACCGGGACGGCTCCCGGTGGCCGCCGGACCGTGAGGGGCGAGGAGCATCCGTGGGGGAGACGACGGCACGCGTCAGGGCGACGCCGGGGAGGGCGCACCTCGTGGTGCGGCCGAGCGGGGCGTTCCTGCGGAGCACCGCATTGAGCATCCTGTTCTCCGCGGTGCCACTCGCGGTCGCGCTCGTGTGGGTGTCGTTCCCGCTCGGGTTCGTCGCGCCGGTGGGGACCGTCGCGGTCGTCGCGGCGGTGCTGACCTCGCTGCTCGTGGTCCGGTTCCGCACGGTGTACGCCGGCGTCGGCTCGCACCACGTCGAGATGCGCGGGCTGCTCGGACCACGCGTCGTGCTCGACCGTGCGCACGTGCACCGGGTCGTGCTCGCGACGACGTTCGGTCCGTCCGTGGACCGCACGACCCGCCAGCTCGTCGCGCTGACCGAGTCCGGGCATCCGCTCTTCCGGATGCGGGGCGTGCTGTGGGACGACACGGCGCTCGGGCACCTCGCCGAGGCACTGGACGCACGGGTCACGGAGCTCACCAAGCCCATGCCGCTGCGCGAGTTCCACCGCCTGTACCCGCAGAGTCGCGCTTGGTACGAGCGGCCGATGGCGATCCTGGCGATCGCGGTCGGGGTCGGGTCGCTCGTCGTCCTGGCGCTCGTCGCGGAGACCGCGGGACGCATCGCTCACTGACGTCGGGCCGCACCCTCGGCGGTGCGGATCCGGGGGTCAGTGCGACAGCGCCGGCACCGTGCGCGGCCGGACCACGAACCAGAGCACGAACACGGCCACGACGGCGGTGGCGGCCATGACCTCGGCCATGGGCACGGCGGAGCCGATGCCGAGCAGGCCGACGACCGGCGAGATGATGCCGGCCACGCCGAAGTTCATCGCGCCGAGCAGTGACGCCGCCGTCGCGGCCTCCTTGCCGTGGGCTGCGAGCCCGAGCACCTGGATCTGCGGGAACGAGAACCCACACGCACAGATGAAGAACCACAGGGGCACGAACACGCCCGCGCGCCCCACCCCGACGGAGTCGAACACGGCGATGGCGACCGCGCTGACGAGCAGGACGGCGGTGGAGCAGGCGAGGATCCACTGCGGGCCGACGCGCCGTGCGAGGCGCGACGACACCTGCACGCCGATCACGACGCCCAACGAGTTGACCGCGAACAGGACGCCGTACTGCTGGGTGCTGAGGCCGTACACCTGCTGGAACAGAAACGGCGACGCGGACAGGTACGAGAACAGGCCGCTGAACACCATCGCTCCGATGAGCGCGACGCCGACGAACACCCGGTCCGAGAACAGTGCGCGGTACCGGTCCCGTACCGACGCGTGTCCGACGTCGTGGCGGCGCTCGCGCGGGAGCGTCTCGACGATGAGGCTGATCATCGCGATGATCACCACCGCCCCGTAGCAGGCCAGGAACACGAACACCCCACGCCAGTCGACGACGCGCAGCATCTGCGAGCCGATGAGCGGGGCCAGGATCGGGGCGAGCCCGTTCACCATCGCCAACCGGGACAGCATGCGCACGAGCGGGATGCCCCCGAAGAGGTCGCGCACCATGGCCATGGCCACGACGACGCCCGCCGCGGCGCCCATCCCCTGGAGGAACCGGAGCACGGCCAACGTCTCGAGGTTCGGCGCGAGGGACGCGGCCACCGAGGCCACGATGTGGAGGGACGTGGCGAGGATGAGCGGGAGCCGCCGCCCGACGCGGTCGCTCCACGGCCCGACGAGGAGCTGGCCGACGGCGAAGCCGACCGTCGTGGCGGTGAGCGTGAGCTGCACCGCTCCGGCGCTGATGTCGAAGGCACGCTCGAGCGACGGGAACGCGGGCAGGTAGAGGTCGATCGTGAACGGCCCGAGCGCCGTGAGCGCGCCGAGGACGACCACGTAGACGAGGCGCTGGGAGCGACGCAGAGCGTCGCCGGGGTGGACGACGGTCAGGGCGCCGGTGGCAGGGGCGGTCACGGGGAGGAGGGCCTTCCGGGGTGAGGGGTGGTCGCCGGTCGAATCGATTCGGGTCCGGGACCAATGCTACGGGTCCGCATCGGCCCGCGCACGGCGGGCCGCGCTTCTGCGTGCATCGGCGCCGCCCGTGCGCGAACCGGCCCCGCGACCCGCCCTCCTGGTAGCGTCGGGGCGTCCACAGAGGGGTGATGACCATGGTCGACGCGCGGATCCTGCACACCACGGCGGCGCTGCGTGGGGCCATCCTCGGGCTCGCAGCCGACCGGCCGGTGTCGGCCATCACCGTCGCGGACGTCACGCGCGCCGCTGGCATCAACCGCGCGACCTTCTACTCCCACGCGGTCTCCCCCGGCTCGCTCCTCGCCGACGTCCTGACGCCCGAGCTCGACAGCATCCGCGACGAGGACGCCGCGCTCCGCGAGGTCCCGGGCGCCGACCCGAGCACGATCACCCGCAGGGGCATCAGCGCCGTCGTCGAGCACATCGTCGCGCACCGCGAGATCTACCGGTGGGCACTCCCCGACCCGAACGACGCCTCGCTGCATCGGCTGCTCGCCGAGCACTTCCGGGTGTCGTGCGTCGCGCACATCGCCGGCATGGCGCCCGAGGACCGGCCCGAGGTCCTCCACGACGTCGCCGCGGGGTTCGTCGCACAGGGGTTCGTCGGCGCGATCACCGTCTGGGTCGCCGGTCCGCGGCGGTCACGCAAGGCGCTCGTCGACACGATCACCGCGTCCCTCCCCGCCTGGTGGCGCTGACCCCGCCAGGCCCGCGGGTCGCCTGACGGGGCGCTCCGGGCCTCCCGGCCGGAACGGCGAGACGCCGGGCCCCTCGTGGGGACCCGGCGTCTCGTGCACCCGCGGCGGTGCGTCGGACCGGTCGACTAGACCTTCGCCTTCGCGAGCGCGGTGAGCAGGTCGAACGACACCGAGCCGAGGCCGGTGACGTCGTCGTAGCCGCGCGCGGTCGTGAGCGACGTGTCCGTGTTGAGCGTGACCAGGTAGCTGTTCCCGCTCGTGGCACTCGTGTACGCCAGCGCGATCGGCGAGGCTGGCGGGGTCACGTCGTTGAACAGCGACGGGGCCACGCGGTCGACCGCGTAGAGCGTCGGGTTCGCGAACCCGATCCGCGAGTGGGTCGTCTGCTGGACGAGCGCCATCAGGGCCGCCGTGACCGGCGACGCGAGCGAGGTCCCACCGTAGGTCTCGGTCTCGTAGGCCGCCGCGGCGAGCGTGCTGTCGTCCTTGATCGGGCGGATGCCGATCGAGAACCCGGTGTACGGGTCGGCCAGCGCCCCGAGGTCCGGCGAGACGCGCTTGCCGTTCCCGAGACCGGCGGGGACGATGCCCTTCTGGTAGCTCGGCTGCGCGAAGTACGTGCTCGCACCGCCACCCGCGCCGCCACCGAACAGGTTGCCGGGCAGCGGTGCCGCGTAGGAGTCCGTGCCGTTCGTCGACACGATCTTGTCGAGCGTGTCCCCCCAGCCGGTCTCGTAGGCCTTGCGACCCGCCGCGTCGATGCCGAGGCTCGTCCCGCCGACCGCCGTGACCCACGGGGACGAGGCCGGGAAGTCCGGCTCGGGCTGCCCGAGGGCCGCCGTCTCGTCGCCGTTGTCACCGCTCGAGAAGTACAGGCCGATGCCCTCGCCAGCGGCCTGCAGCTGGATGTTCTCCTCGCCCTGCAGGGTCGACAGCGGGACGTCCTCGCCGGTGTTGCCGTAGCTGTTGCTGACGATGTCGGCCAGGCCGCCGTCGAGGATCCGGGACATCGCGATGTCCAGGCCCCCGCCGCAGTTCGTGCCACCGACGTACAGGATCGACGCCGCGGGCGCGACCGCGTGCACGGACTCGACGTCGAGCGTCTCCTCGCCCTGCCAGCCGCTCGGCTCCGCGCAGGCCTCCTGGTCGGTGAACTGCGACACCGACGGGATCTTCTGCGAGAACGTGCTGCTCGTCAGCTGGGGCTCACCGTGGCTGGCCGAGTAGGTGTTCGTGTCGTGGATGATCGTCGGCGACGCGTACGCGTCGATGATCGCGACGGTCTGCCCCTGGCCCTGGACGCCCCGTGCCTCGAGCGCCGAGACACCGTAGGCGGACCGCAGCTGCGACGGGATGTAGCCGCAGTTGAAGGTGTCGACGGTGGTCGTGCCGTACGCGGCCGGGACGGTCGCGGTGTGCTGCCCGGTGTAGGCCGAGCACTGCGCGTTCACCGCGGCCGGCGCCGTGGTCGACTGAGCGAACACGTGCGACGGTGTGGTGGCGGCGGGCGTCTGCCCCTGGCCGACGATCTCGGGACGCGTGGTGAACCGGCCCTGGTCGACGCTGACACCGGAGACCTTCGCCGCGATCGCGGTCGGCAGGGACGGCGTGGAGGACGGCGCGACGAGCGAGCGACCGTCGTGGCGGTACTCGTGGAGCGTCGTGCCCATGACGCTCTGGACCGTGGCAGCGGGACCGCGGAAGACCACGTACTGGTGGCTCGCGGGGACGCCCGAGATCGTCAGGCCCTGCGCGCGCAGGTAGCTCGTCACCTGGTCGACGTCGGCCTTGGTGGGCGCGTACTTCGCGATCCACGCGGCCGGCGACAGCGGCGTGCGGTACTGCGGGTTGCCGGGCGTCGACACCGCCGTGGCGAGGGCGGTCGCCCCGGCCAGGTCGCGGAGCGGCAGGTAGACCTCGCCCTCCACGCTCGTGTCGGCGGCGACGGTCCCGCTGTCGTTCGCGTGGGTCGCCCACGACGGGACGGAGTTGCCCAGCGGCGCACGGGTGGCCGCGTTGGCGGGGGCCGCGGCGAGGAGCGAGGTGCCGGCGACGCACGCCGCGGCGATGACACCGACGAGGACTCGTCGATGAGGGGTGAGTTTGGGAGTTGGCACTACTGTCCTCTCTGACCGTTGTCCAGGAGACCCAGGGAGCTCCAGGAGATTCGTGTGCTGACCCTAATCTGGGGGGTCCCCGGCAGGACAGTCAGCACATCGCGGGACGGTCGCCGTGCCCCGGGCGTGGTCCGGACCCTGAGCGGACGCACAGCGCCGCGCCGCGCGGAGGCAGGCGACGATGCGATCGGTGGGCAGCACGGCTGGGACGACGCCCAGAGCGATCCGGGCCCCTGCCAGCTGCCGCCAGCTGCCGCCAGCCGCCAGCCGCCAGCCGCCAGCCGCCAGCCACCAGCCACCAGCCACCAGCCACCAGCCACCAGCCACCAGCCGGAGCGTGCCACGGATGCCCGTCGCCGGACGACGTCCGACGGCGCTCACTCCCCGGACGGGCGGCGTCCCTCCTGGAGCCGGTCGGTGAGCCGGACCACTCGGCGGACGAGGTCGGCATCGCTGCTCCCCACCGGGAGCCGGAAGTCCGAGACGACCGGCCGTGACGCGCCCCCCTTCCGCAGGGGTTCCCCGATCGCGACCACCAGCGCGCCCGCGTCCTGTGCGCGCTGGACCGCCGCGGCCAACGCCGTCGGGTCGACCGCTTCGACCACGACCACCTTCGCCCCGGCCATCGCCGCGGCGACGATCGCCGCGGACTGCGCGTCCGGACGGGAGGCGATGCGCACGTCCGGCACGTAGCCGGATGCAGTGAGCGCGGATCGGAAGGCCCCGTCGAGTCCGGGCGTGGGTGTGGCGGTCGCGCCGGGCTGCGTCGCGCCGGGTGTCGCGTCGGCGGTCGCGTCGGCCTTGGCTCCGCGCGTGCCGCCGGCCGATGCGCCCGCCGGCACCACGACGGCGATGCGCGCGTGCTCGTCGAACCCGCCGTCGGCCCCCGTGAGGTCCGTGCTCCGCACCGGCGTCGGGGTCGTGCCGTCCTCCGCCGCGCAGGCGGCCGGCCCGACCGCGACCACCGCGGCGAGGATGACGCACCGGGTCACCACGGCCACCGTCCTGCCCCGCCGCATCACGTCCTCCCTGGTCGCCCGGCGCCCCACGCTACACACGGCGGGACGGCCGGCACCGCCGCGTCGCCCGCTCCGTCACCCGCGCGGGGCGGGCACGGGCCCGACGCGGCGGACGAGGGCCAGGCCGGCGAGCGCCACGAGCGTCATCGCGCCGAACACCACCGCGAACGACACGGTGGCCGCCCGACCCCCGAACGCCGTGAAGGCGACGCCCGTGATCGCGAGCCCCACGACCGCGCCGGTGGCGTCCCCGATCGCCAGGGCGGAACTCGCGGATCCCTGGTCCGCGCGGTCACTGAGCCGGAGTGTGAGCATCGAGGTCCGCGGGTAGACGATCCCCATGCCGGCACCCGCCACGAACCACCCGGCGATCATCACGACCGGCAGGACACCGGTGACGGCGACGACGAACGCGGCGAGCAGCCCGAGCGCCACGAGCGTCAGTCCGATGCTGAAGGCGCGGCGCGCGGTGAGCACCCGTTCCGGGATCCGGCCGTGGGCCCAGCTCGCGGCGGCCCAGCTGATCGCCGCCAGGGTCAGGGTGACACCGGCCGCCGACGGGCTGAACCCGTGGTGCGCCTGGAGCAGGTACGGCAGGTACACCTCGCTGCCCATGTAGGCGGCGCCGGCGACGGCGCGCATCACGACGACGGCCGGGAGGCCCGGTGCGACCCGGAACGTCCCCACCGGCAGCAGGGGGCGCAGCCCGACCACCGCGACCACGAGTCCGACGGCGAGCACGAGGGGCCCGAGTGCGCCGGCGAGGTCCGGGGCGGTGTTGAGCCCGAGCACCGCGACGGCCGCGACGGCGGACCAGGCGATGCGCGGGCCCGGCCACGCTGGTCGGTCCGCGACGTCGGGGACCGGGAGACGCCGGAGGCTCGGCAGCAGGAGGACGAACGAACCGACGGCGATGACGAGCGCGCCGACGAACACCCAGTGCCAGCCCCACGTGTCCGTCACGACACCGGCGGCCGCCGGACCGACGAGGCCCGGCACGACCCACGCGCCGGCGAAGCCCGCGAAGATCCGTCCGTGCAGGTGCTCGGGGTAGATCCGCGACACGATGACGTACAGCACGACCGTGAGGGCCCCCGCGCCGAAGCCCTCGACGAGGCGTCCGCCGAGGAACACCGGCATCGACCCCGCCAGGGCCACGATCGCCGTGCCGAGCGCGAAGAGCAGCGCGGAGACGATCGTGACCACGCGTGCCCCCGACCGGTCCGCCCAGGTGCCGGCCACCACCATGCCCGGCACCCCTGCGGCGAGCGGCGCGGCGAAGGCCAGCGAGTACAGCGCCTCGCCGTCGAGGTCGCGGCTGATCACCGGCATGATCGTGGCCATCGCCAGGTTCTGGAACGCGCTGACGGCGACGATCGCGACCATGCCGACGGTCGGCAGGACGTATCCGCGTCCCAGGATGCCCGCGCGCCCCGGCCTCGCCGCGCGCCCGGGCGGGATGGTCACCGCGTCAGGGCCTGCTCGACGTCGGCCACGAGGTCGGCGACGTCCTCGATGCCGACCGACAGGCGGACCACGTGCTCGGGCACCGCGAGCTCCGTGCCCTTGACCGACGCGTGGGTCATCTCGCTCGGGTATCCGATGAGCGACTCGACACCACCGAGCGACTCCGCGAGCTGGAACACCTCGGTGGACTCGGCGAACCGGCGTGCGGCCTCCGGACCACCCGTCAGCGCGACCGACAGCATGCCGCCGAACCCGCGCATCTGCTTCGCCGCGATCGCGTGACCCGGGTGGGACTCGAGGCCCGGGTAGAACACCCGCTCGACCGCCGGGTGCCCGACGAGCGCCTCGGCGACGGCCTGCGCGTTCGCCGAGTGCCGTTCCATCCGGACCGCCAGCGTCTTGATGCCCCGGGTCGTCAGCCAGGCGTCCATCGGCCCGGAGATCGCTCCCGCGGCGAACTGCACGAAGCCGACGCGCTCGGCGAGCTCCTCGTCGCGCAGCACGATCGCACCGCCCACCACGTCCGAGTGGCCACCGAGGTACTTCGTGGTGGAGTACGCGACGACGTCGGCACCGAGCGCGAGTGGCTGCTGGAGGTACGGGGACGCGAACGTGTTGTCGACGACGACGAGTGCGCCGACCTCGTGCCCGATCGCGGCGAGCGCGGCGATGTCGACGATCTTCATCAGGGGGTTCGTCGGCGTCTCGACCCAGAGCACCACCGTGCGGCCGGGCTCCCCTGCCTGGAGGACGGCGCGCACCGCGTCGAGGTCGCTCATCTCGACGGTGGTGAGCTCGACCCCCCACGGCACGTGCAGGCGGTTCACGAGGCGGTGGGTGCCGCCGTAGACGTCGTTGCCCATCACGACGTGGGCGCCCGGCGCGAGGACGGCGCGGAGCAGGGCGTCCTCGGCGGCGAGGCCGGACGAGAACGACAACGCCCGGACCCCGCCGTCGAGGTCGGCGAGTTGCTCCTGCAGGGAGTCACGTGTGGGGTTGCCGGACCGTGAGTACTCGTACCCGTTGCGCATCCGCCCGATGCCGTCCTGCACGAACGTCGAGGTGAGGAACACGGGCGGGACCACCGCACCGGTGCGCTCGTCGGGCTCCTGCCCGGAGTGGATCGCGCGGGTGGAGAACTCGGCCATGGGGTGACTCCTGGTGATGACGGCGGGGTGGATGGTCGGACGGCTCCACGGCGGGGCTGCCCAGCGGGGCCGGGAACGGCTACGCGGACAGGAACGCGAGCAGGTCGTGACGGGTGACGACCGAGACGGGCTTCCCGTCCTCGACGACGAGCAGGGCGTTCGTGTCCTCGAGCGCACGGCGGGCAGCCGTGACGGACTCACCGATGCCGATGATCGGCAGCGGGTCGCCGACCGAGGCCGACAGCGAGTCGGTCATGCGGGCCGCGCCCGTGAACACGGCCTCGAGCAGCTCCTGCTCCTCGATCGCGCCGACGACCTCGCCGATGACGACGGGCGGCTCGGCCGAGAGCACCGGCATCTGCGAGACCCCGTACGTCTTCATGATGTCGATGACGTCGCGCACGGTGTCCGACGGGTGGGCGTGCACGAGGTCCGGCAGGGCGCCGGTCTTGGCCTGCAGGAGTGCGCCGACCGTGCGCTCGTCCTCGGTCTCGACGAATCCGTACGAGCGCATCCAGCGCTCGTTGAAGATCTTGCCGAGGTAGCCACGGCCCCCGTCCGGCAGGAGCACGACGACGACGTCGTCCGGTCCGAGGTCGCGCGCGGCACGGAGGGCGGCCACGACGGCCATGCCGCTGGAGCCACCGACGAGCAGGCCCTCCTCGCGGGCGAGGCGGCGGGTCATCGCGAACGACTCCGCGTCCGAGACCGCGATGACCTCGTCGACGACGCTGCCGTCGTAGGCGGGCGGCCAGAAGTCCTCACCGACACCCTCGACGAGGTACGGGCGTCCGGTGCCGCCGGAGTAGACGCTGCCCTCGGGGTCCGCACCGACGATGCGCACGCCGCCCTCCGAGACCTCCTTGAGGTACCGTCCCGTCCCGCTGATCGTGCCGCCGGTTCCGACGCCCGCGACGAAGTGCGTGATCGTCCCGTCGGTGTCCCGCCAGATCTCGGGGCCGGTCGTCTCGTAGTGGCTGCGCGGCCCGTTCGGGTTGGCGTACTGGTTCGGTTTGAACGCGCCGGGGATCTCCTGCACCAGGCGGTCGGAGACCGAGTAGTAGGACTCGGGGTGCTCCGGCGGCACGGCGGTCGGGGTGATGACGATCTCGGCACCGTAGGCGGTGAGGACGTTGCGCTTGTCCTCGCCGACCTTGTCGGGGAGGACGAAGACGCACCGGTACCCACGCTGCTGGGCGACGAGCGCCAGACCGACGCCGGTGTTGCCGCTCGTGGGCTCGACGATCGTGCCGCCCGGTCCGAGCTGCCCCTTCGCCTCGGCGTCGTCCATGATCCGGGTGGCGATGCGGTCCTTGGCCGAGCCACCCGGGTTGAAGTACTCGACCTTGACGAGGACGGTCGCGGCGACCCCCGCCGTCACCGAGTTGAGGCGGACGAGCGGGGTGTTCCCGACCAGGTCGATGACGGAGTTGGCGTAGCGCACGGTCATCGAGTGTACGTCGTGCCCCTGCCGCATGACCTGGCAGGTCGGCGAACGCCCCCCGGCAGCGGACGTCGCACGGGTCTCCCGCGGCGCCGCGCCTCCCGAGGCCCTGCGTTCAGGCCTCGACGCCCTGGGCAGCGGCGACCACCGGCTCGTTCTGCTGACGGTGCAGCGCCGCGTAGACACCGCCGAGTGCCAGGAGCTCCTCGTGGTCGCCGCGCTCGACGATCCGGCCGTGGTCGACGACGAAGATGACGTCGGCGTCCCGCACGGTGGACAACCGGTGCGCGATCGCGATCGTCGTCCGACCGCGGGCGGCCGCGTCCAGGGCGTCCTGCACCACCCGCTCCGAGATGGAGTCGAGCGCGCTCGTCGCCTCGTCGAGCACGAGCACCGGCGGGTCCTTGAGCAGGACGCGCGCGATCGCGATGCGCTGCTTCTCGCCGCCGGAGAGTCGGTAGCCGCGCTCCCCCACGACGGTCGCGTAGCCGTCGGGGAACGACTGGATCGTCGCGTCGATGTTGGCGGCACGGGCGGCCGCGCGGAGCTCGTCGTCGGTCGCGTCCGGCTTGGCGTAGCGGAGGTTGTCGGCGATCGTCGCGTGGAACAGGTAGGTCTCCTGGCTGACGACGCCGACGTGCCGCACCAGGTCGTCCTGCGCGATCGCGCGGACGTCGGTGCCAGCGAACCGGACCGTGCCCGTCGTCGCGTCGTACAACCGGGGCACGAGGTACGAGATCGTGGTCTTGCCGGCGCCCGACGGTCCGACGAACGCGGCGAAACGTCCGGGCTCGAGGTCGAACGACAGCCCACGGAGCGTCGGCTCGTCCGGGTCGCCGTCCGGGTAGACGAACGTGACGTCCTCGAACGCGAGCGCGCCGATCCGCGACTCGTCCACGGGGACGGGATCCGCCGGGTCGGTGATGGCCGGCCGCAGGTCGAGGTACTCGAAGATGCGCGCGAACAGCGCCCCGGACGTCTGCAGGTCGAGCACGACGCGGAGCAACCCGACCGTCGGGAACAAGAGCCGCGACTGCACGGTGGTGAACGCGACGATCGTCCCGGCGGTGACGGGCACACCACCGACGATGAGCCAGGCCGCGACGAGGTAGATGATCGCCGGGATCACGGACAGGAAGATCTGCACGATCGCGAAGAACCACTGCCCGGACATCTGCTGACGTACCTGCAGGCGGATCTGGTTGCGGTTCTCGGCCTCGTACCGGTCGATCTCGGCGCCCTGGCGGTTGAAGCTCTTGGCGAGCAGGATGCCCGACACGCTCAGGGCCTCCTGCGTGATCGCCGTCATGTCCGACAGGGACTCCTGCGTCTCGGCGGCGATGCGGGCGCGGACCCGCCCGACGCGACGCTGCGCGATCACCAGCAGCGGCAGGAGCACGACCGCGACGATCGTCATCTGCCAACTGAGCAGCACCATCGCGACGACGGCGGCGATCACGGTCACGGTGTTGCCGAGGACGGACGAGATGGTGTTGTTGAGGACGCTCGCGACCCCACCGACGTCGTTCTGGAGGCGCGACTGGATGACACCGGTCTTCGTGCGCGTGAAGAACGCGAGTTCCATGCGCTGCAGGTGACCGAACAGCTGCGTGCGCATGGCACCCATCACCCGGTTGCCGACGGTCGCGGTCAGGTAGGTCTGCCAGACGCCGAGCCCCGCCGACGCGATCCACAGCGCGACCATGCCCGCGACGAGCCATCCGAGCACGGGCAGGTCGGGATGTCCGGACCGGGGGAAGAGCCCGAGGTCGAACGCCTTCTGGGTGAGCAGCGGCGGGATCACGCTGAGCGCCGCCCCGAGGAGCACGAGCACGACGGTCCCGATGATCGCCGTCCGATGCGGCCGGAACAGCCCCGCGATGCGACCGAGCAGGTCGGGGATCTTCGGCGCTGCGGCGTTCATGGCCCGCTGGGCGTCCGGGTCGCCGCTCGAGATCCGGTTGCCGCGCATGGGTCCGCCCCCGCCGCCGCCCCGCATGCCACCGCCGCCGGCGACGGCGTCCATCCGGCTCACGGCGCGATCCTCGTCATGAGGGTCCAGGGTAGTCGCGCGCGCCGACGCGGACGGGCGCCGTCGCACCGTCGGTGAGCGTGCGCGTCGTGGCGCCCGGCGACGACGGGCGTGCGTCGCCCCGGAACGACGGAGGCCGCCGTCCCCGAGGGGACGACGGCCTCCGTGCGAGCGGTACCGACGGGTCTTACTTGACCGTGACGGTCGCGCCGGCGCCCTTGAGCTGGTCGGCGGCCTTGTCGGCGGTCTCCTTGTTGACGCCCTCGAGGACGTTCGCGGGGGCACCGTCGACGAGCGCCTTCGCCTCGCCGAGGCCCAGGCTCGTGAGGGCGCGCACCTCCTTGATGACCTGGATCTTCTTGTCGCCGGCGGACTCGAGCACGACGTCGAACTCCGTCTTCTCCTCGACCTCCTCGGCCGGGGCGGCGCCCGCGCCACCAGCGGCGGCGACGGCGACGGGAGCGGCGGCGGTGACCTCGAAGACCTCCTCGAACTTCTTGACGAAGTCCGAGAGCTCGATGAGCGTGAGCTCCTTGAAGGCGTCGATGAGCTCGTCCTGGGACAGCTTGGCCATTGTTCTCTCCTTGCTACGTGGTGTGGTTGTCTACCGCAGGCCCGATCAGGCTGCGGACTCCTGCTTCTCGCGCAGTGCCTCGACGGTGCGGACGGCCTGCGAGAGGGGCGCGTTGAACAGGTACGCGGCGCCGAACAGCGATGCCTTGAAGGCGCCGGCCAGCTTGCCGAGCAGCACCTCCCGCGACTCGAGGTCGGCGAGCTTGTCCACCTCAGAAGCGGTCAGGGGGTTACCGTCGAAGTACCCCCCCTTGACCACGAGCTGAGGGTTCGCCTTGGCGAATGCACGCAGCGACTTCGCGACGGCGACGGTGTCACCGTGCACGAAGGCGATCGCGGACGGACCGGCCAGCTCGTCGTCGAACGACGAGATGCCCGCCTCGTTGGCAGCGATCTTCGTGAGCGTGTTCTTCACCACGGCGTACGTGGCGTGCTCGCGGATGTCAGTCCGCAGCTGCTTGAGCTGGGCAACCGTGAGACCGCGGTACTCGGTCAGCAGGACGGCGTTCGAGTTGCGGAAGTGATCCGACAGCTCGGCGACCGCAGCTTCCTTGTTCGCCATGGCTCTCCTTAGGGTCTGTGCCGGCAGCCCCCGGTCCCGAACACGAAAAAAGCTCCGGCGCAGAGGCTCGGAGCTGGACCCACGCGAGGCGTGTGAGCGGTTCGGAACACCTGCGCGGGCTGCCTCGTCGGACGAGGACCTTCGGCCACCACACCAGCGACAGTGGGAACTGTGCAGGCACGGCGGCAACCGGCGGTCTTTGGCTTCCGAAAGCGTACCAGTCCCGCCGCAGGGCCACAACCGGCGGACGACCGCTCACGCGCCCGACGCGGCGACTCCCGATCGGCGCAGGTCGTCCGGGCGCGACGGCACCGCCGGCAGACGGACCGTGAACACCGTGTCGCCCGGGACACTCCGGACGGACACGACGCCGCCGTGGGCCTGGACGACCGCGTCGACGATCGCGAGCCCGAGGCCGGTCGATCCGGCGGTCCGGCTCCGCGAGCTGTCGGCACGCGCGAACCGCTCGAACATCTTCGGCAGGAACGCGGGGTCGATTCCCTGTCCGGTGTCGCGGACGGTCAGGTCCACCCCCTCCGGACCGGTCGCGATCCCGACCGTGATCCGGGTGCCGTCCGGGGTGTGCGTGCGGGCGTTCGTGACGAGGTTGACGACCACCTGGTGCAACCGTGCGGCGTCGCCGAGCACCACGACGGGCTCGTCCGGCACGTCCACGTCGATGAGATGGCCGGGACTGGCGGCGTGCGCGTCGTTCACGGCGTCGAGGACGAGCCCGGTCAGGTCGACGTCGTCGAACTGGATCTCGCGCCCCTCGTCGAGTCGGGCGAGCAGCAGCAGGTCCTCGACCATCCCGGTCATCCGGACGGACTCGGCCTCCACGCGACTCATGGCGTACACGACGTCGTCGGGCAGGTCGACGGACATGCGCCGCGTCAGTTCGGCGTACCCGCGGATGGAGGCCAACGGGGTCCGGAGCTCGTGCGACGCGTCGGCGACGAACTGCCGGACCTTGTCCTCGCTGGCCTCACGGGCACGCATGGCGTCGCCGATGTGGCCGAGCATGCGGTTGAAGGCGGTGCCGACGCGCCCGACCTCGGTCCGCGGGTCGGTGTCCTGCTGCGGCACCCGCACGTCGGCGAGCTGGTCGCCTCGGACGAGGGGCAGGCGCGCGACCGTCGTCGCGGTCTCGGCGACGCGTTCGAGCGGGCGCAGGGAACGGCGGACGGCGTACGTGGCGACGAGGCTCGCGGCGACGAGCGCGACGACCATCACGACGACGACCACCCAGATGAGGTTCCAGATGCTCGCGTAGACCGGGGCCATCGGCAGGCCGACGACGAGCACGCCGTTCGTGGTCGCGACCGCGGCGACCCGGTAGTCACCGACGCTGCCCCCGAGGTGCACGGTCTGCGCCCCGTTCCCGACGGTCGCCTGCGCGAGCGTCTGCGCCTGGCCCGCGGTGAGCTGCTTGATGGAGCCGCTCTCCTGGATGATCGTGCTGAAGACACGGTTCCCGTTGAGGTACACGGCCGTGAGCGTGCCGGCCGCTTGACCCGCCGGTCGGGCGAGGTCGTCGGGAGGCGCGCCTCCGAATCCGCCGCCGCCCTGGTTCAGGTGGCTCTGCGCCCGGTCCGTCGCGTGTTCGATCTGCGAGTCGATGCTCGTCGTCTGGATGGTCGCGAGCGCGATGATGCTGCCCGCGCCGATCACCGCGCTCACGGCGACGACGAGGGCGACGATGCTGAGCACGAGGCGTCGACGGAGCGTCATGGGTGGAGGTGCCTTCGTCGGGGCGGTCCGGGCGTGGTCACCCGTCGATCAGGACGTCGGCTTGATGACGTAGCCGACGCCGCGGACCGTGTGGATCATCGGCGTCTCGCCCGCGTCGATCTTCTTGCGCAGGTACGAGATGTAGATCTCGACCACGCTCGACTTGCCACCGAAGTCGTAGCTCCAGACGCGGTCGAGGATCTGTGCCTTCGAGAGCACGCGTCGCGGGTTCCGCATGAGGAAGCGGAGGAGCTCGAACTCGGTGGCGGTGAGTTCGATCGACCGACCGGCACGGTGCACCTCGTACGACTCCTCGTCGAGCACGAGGTCGCCGACGGTGATCGTGGAGTCACCGGCCTCGGCGATGCTGATCTGCGACCGTCGGATCAGTCCGCGGAGCCGCGCCACGACCTCCTCCAGGCTGAACGGCTTCGTGACGTAGTCGTCGCCGCCCGCCGTGAGCCCGCTCACCCGGTCCTCGACGCTGTCCTTCGCGGTGAGGAAGAGGACGGGGGTGTCGTCGTTGTTCTGCCGGAGTCGGTTGAGGACCTGGAGGCCGTCGAGGTCCGGCATCATCACGTCGAGCACCATCGCGTCCGGCCGGAACTCGCGGGCCTTGGCCAGGGCGTCCTGACCGCCGTTCGCGCTCGTGACGTCCCATCCCTCGTACCGCAGGGCCATGGAGAGCAGGTCGGTCAGGCTGGACTCGTCGTCGACGACGAGGATGCGCAACGGCGAGCCGTCGGCACGGGTGAGACGGGGAGCGGCTGAGGGCTGGGAGATGGTCACGTCTTCCGAGTATCTGGACTCGCCTATGAGCGGTCTGAGGAGGACCGGAGGACCGCCTGTGGATGCGATGGCGTCGGCATCCCCGACATTTGTCGGGCGGCGGCGCAGCCGCTCCTCCGTGCGTACGGTGGCAGGGTGCTCCACCCGACCGCCGCGCCGTCCGCGCACCACCCGTCCGACACGACCGAGGAGGACTGACATGGTGAGCTTCGACCACCGGGAGCCCGGCACCGACCCCGCGTCGTGGACGACGTTCCTCGCGGAGCGGACGACGGAGCGGCTCGACCTCGACGGGATCGCGTCGGTCGTGGTGCTCGCACCCCACCCGGACGACGAGACCCTCGCCGCCGGGGGGCTGCTGGCGACGGCCGCCGAACTCGGGTTGCCGGCACGGGTCCTGCTCGCCACGCGCGGCGAGCGGTCGCACCCGGACTCCCCGACGACCACGCCCGAGCGGCTCGCCGCGCTCCGCGAGTCCGAGTTCGCGACGGCGCTCCAGGTGCTCCAGCCGGACATCCGCGCCACCCGCGTCCGCCTGCCGGACGGCGAGCTCCGCGAGCACCGCTCGACGTTGCGTGACGCGCTCGACCACGTCCTCGCGGGCATGCCGACCCCAACCCTCCTCGCGGCGCCGTGGACGGGTGACGGTGACCGCGACCACCGCGCCGCGGGCGAGGTGGCCGAGGAGGCCGCCGCCGCCCACGACGGCGTGACGCTCGTCGAGTACCCGATCTGGATGTGGCACTGGGACGACCCCGCGTCGGCGAGCGGTCCGTGGGACCGTGTCACGGCCCTCCCGGTCCCGCCCGCGCTGCGTGAGCGGAAGTTCATCGCGCTCACGATGTACGCGTCGCAGGTCGGCGCGCTCTCGGACGCCCCGGGCGACGAGGCGATCGTCGACCTCCGTCACCTCGAGCACTTCACGCGCGCGGAGGAGGTCTTCTTCCGCATCGCCGCCACCGAGCGGCCGAGCATCGAGGAGCCCGGAACGACGGCAGCACCCGCCGAGGAGGAGCCCGGAACCACGGCAGCACCCGCCGAGGAGGAGCCCGGAACGACGGCAGCACCGGTCGAGGAGGACCCCAGGACGACCCCCGCACCGGGCGGGGGCGAGGCCGGACCGGCGGACCAGCCGTCGCCGGACGGGTCCGGCTCGCGGACCCGCGCGTCCTCCGAGGCGCACTCCGCGCGCCGACTGGACGGCCGGGACTTCGAGCACGACTGGTACGAGCGCCGGAAGCGGGCCGTCACGGTGGCGGCGCTCCCGCGCGAGCGCTGGCGGTCCGCGCTCGAGATCGGCTGCGCGACGGGGTTCCTCACCCGTGAGCTCACGGAGCGGACGGACGCGGTGCTCGGCGTCGACATGGCCCGGGCACCCCTCGAGCAGGCCCGCCGCACGGCACCGCGCGCGACGTTCCTCCGCATGACCGTCCCCCAGGAGTGGCCGGACGGGCGCTTCGACCTCGTCGTGCTGTCCGAGGTCGGCCACGACCTGAGCGCCGCCGACCTCGGAACGACGGTCGAGCGGGTGTTCCGGTCCCTCGACCCAGACGGGGTCCTCGTCGCATGCCACTGGCGCCACCCGATCGGCGACGCTGCGCTCGACGGCGACGCCGTGCACGCCCGCCTCCGCGCGCGCTGGCCCCGGTCACCGCTCGTGCACCACGAGGAGGACGACTTCGTCCTCGACGTGTTCCCCGGCCCGGCCGTCCCCTCGGTCGCGCAGGCGTCCGGTCTCGTCCGGTGAGGTGCTGAGCCGAGGTCGACCGCACTGGGGAATCCCATAGGAGCGGGCAACTCCGCGCACAGCACCCCTCCCTACGGTCTCCTCGTCGGCCCCGTCCTGCGACAGCATGACGGTGTTCCCCGCCGGCCCCTGCGAGGAGAACCATGTTCCTGACCTACCTCAGGCGCGAGCTCACGAACCGCAAGAAGCAGACCGTGATCATCGCGATCGGGATGGCGTTGGCCATCGCGCTCGTGATCATCGTGTCGTCGATCTCGAGCGGCGTGAAGGCAGCGCAGTCCACTGTGTTGCAGTCCGTGTACGGCGTCGGCACCGACATCACGGTCACCCAGACCGCGAGCGCCACCACGGACGGCGGCCGCCCGAGCTTCGGCTTCGGCCAGAGCGGCGGTGCCACCGGCAGCGACGGCACCACGAAGCTGTCGAAGTCGCGGCTGTCGGTCACCCGCGGCACCACCGCCATGTCGGACAGCACCGTGACGACGGTCACCTCCACGGCCGGCGTGTCCGCCGCGTCCGGGGTGCTGAACCTCACGAACAGCACGTTCTCGGGTTCCATCGCCCAGCGACAGGACTCGTCCTCCGGCACGTCGGGCTCGTCCGGCTCGTCCGGCACGCGTCAGGCGCCGACGGGCGGTCAGGGCGGCGGGTTCGGCGGCGGGAACTTCAGCATCGACGAGTTCACGGTCACGGGCATGCCGACGAGCAGCAGCACGGTCGGCCCGCTGACGAGCGCGAAGCTCACGAAGGGGCGGGCGCTCCGGTCCTCGGACGCGGGCAAGGACGTCGTCGTGCTCGACAAGACGTACGCCAAGAGCCAGTCGAAGACCGTCGGCGACACCATCTCGATCGGCGACACGACGTTCACCGTGGTCGGCATCGTGGCGTCCACGTCGTCCGACTCCGCGACCGCGTCGGATTCGTACATCCCGCTCGACACCGCACAGAAGCTCTCGAGCGAGACCGGCAAGGTCACCACGATCTACGTCTCCGCGGCCTCGTCCTCGAACGTCAGCAGCATCAAGACCGCGCTCGAGAAGAAGCTCACCAAGGCGACCGTCTCCACCGAGGCCGACCTCGCATCGAGCGTGTCCGGGTCCCTCTCGACCGCGTCGAGCCTCGTGTCGAACCTCGGCACCTGGCTGTCGATCGTGGTCCTCGCCGCCGCGTTCCTCATCGCCATCCTGTTCACGATCTCCGGCGTGAGCCGCCGCACCCGCGAGTTCGGCACCCTGAAGGCCATCGGCTGGTCCAACGGCCGCATCACCCGGCAGGTCGCCGGGGAGTCGTTCGTCCAGGGCATCATCGGCGGCGTCGTCGGAGCCATCGCGGGCCTGGTCGGCATCCTCGTCATCAACGTCATCGCACCCACCATCTCCGCCAGCGCCTCCAGCACCGGCACGAACGGGGCCCGTGGCGCCCCCGGCAGCGGCGGCGGGTTCCCCGGGGCCGCCGCAACCGGCGCGCCGAACGCCGGCACGAGCGGATCCGGTGCGACCTCGGGTGGGTTCGGCGGGGCGGGGGGCTTCGGCGGCGGACAGACGGCCTCGACCACCGACGTCGTGCTGCACGCCCCCGTCACCGTCGAGATCATCCTCGTCGCGATCGGTCTGGCGATCCTCGGCGGGCTGCTCGCCGGTGTCCTCGGCGGCTGGCGGGCCTCCCGGCTCCGCCCGGCAGAAGCACTCCGGAGCGTCGCCTGATGCCCACCGACACGTCCTCGAACCCCTCTCGGATCCCGAGCGCCACCGACCAGTCAGGAGCACCGATGTCCACCACGGACCGCGTCTCGACCATCGCACCCGCCGCAGCACCGGCCAGCGGGAACCGCCCGATGTACCAGCTGAGTGGCGTCGGCAAGACCTACGCCCAGAAGAACAAGAAGGTCACCGCCCTGGCCGGGGTCGACCTCGAGATCCCGACCGGCCAGCTCGTCGCGATCCAGGGTCCGACCGGCGGCGGCAAGTCGACGCTGCTGCAGATGCTCGGCGCGCTCGACCGACCCACGTCCGGGTCCGTCGTGCTCGGCGACCGGGACATCGCCAAGCTCGGCGACGGCGCCCTCACCGAGATCCGGGCATCCGAGATCGGGTTCGTGTTCCAGTCCTTCAACCTCATCCCGACGCTGACCGCTCGCGAGAACGTCGAGACGGCGTTCGCGGGGTCGCTCGCCCGGTCGTCACGTGACGAGATCACCCGGAGCGCGACCGCGGCGCTCGAGTCGGTCGGACTGGGCGAGCGCCTCGAGCACCTGCCCGCCGAGCTGTCCGGCGGCCAGCAGCAGCGTGTCGCGATCGCCCGGGCGCTGGTCAAGAACCCGAAGGTGCTCCTGGCGGACGAACCGACGGGGGCACTCGACGAGGGCACCCGTGACGAGATCATGTCGATCATCGAGGGTCAGTGGAAGGACCGCGGCCTGACCGTCGTCATCGTGACGCACGACTCGTGGGTCGCCCGCCGCGCCGAGCGCCGTCTGCACATCAAGAACGGCCAGGTGCGCGACATCTGACCGTCCCGCACGCACGGCATCTGCGTCGAAATCGCACGACACGCCGCTTCCCCATGACGGGAGGCGGCGTGTCGTGCGATCTCGACGCGGGTCAGTCGACTGGGTAGTCGCAGTAGGCGAACCACGTCGAGCTCGGCGCCCACGGCGGCACGTTCACCGTTCCCTGGCCACCCTGCATCACCGCGACGGTCCGCGGAGCCTCGGTCGTGGTCCCGAGCACGGCGTCACCGGGGAGCATCCGGAGTTCGACGTCGCGGTCGGCCGGGTGCCCCTGGGTACCCGTCGGGTACGCCAGGTACAGCAGGTGCCGGCCGTCCGGGGACGGGTGGGGGAACCAGTTCACGCGCTCGTCGTGCGTCAGTTGCTCCGCTCGTTCCGTCAGCGCGGGGTGCTCCGCGGTGCTGTCCGGCACCCCGTCGAGTCGCAACCGTGTCAGCTGCGCGTGCCCGGGCTCGGGCTCCCATCGTTCGGAGTTCCAGAGCAGGGCGGACCCGTCCGGGGCGAACACCACGCCGTCGTCGGCGTGCTCGTCGCGCGTCACGAACGTCGGCTCGCCGGTCGCCGGGTCCACGAGCGCGACGTCCGTCGACCACACGCCGTCGTCCGACAGCTCGCCGACGATCGCCGCGAGCGAGGACCCGTCGGGCGCGATGCCGTGCAGGTAGAACTTGCGGCGGACCGGCGCGGCGGCGGCGTCGGTGATGCGCTCGGCAGGCTCGGCCGCGGTGCCCTCGGGCAGTGCGACGCGGTAGAGGTCGCCGTCGCGGGCGGAGACCACGATCGAGGTGCCGGACGGATCGAGCACGTGGTCGTTGTTGATCTCCGGGACACCGTCCATCGGGACCCGCGCCAGGTCGTTCTCGTCGAGGACCACGCCGGTCCGCGGCACGGGGAGCGTGAAGAGGTCGCCGTCGCCGTTGAGCACGAGCCGTTCGTCCGAGGTCCCCGCCCGGTCGATCCACACGTTCGGCGCCTCGACGAGCACGCGGTCACTCACGAACACGACGCGGTCCTCGCCGGTCGTCACGTCGACCACGTGCACCCGGCTCGTCTGTCCGGGCCGCAGCTGCCGCCCGCGCGGCTCACTCGTGCTGTCGTCGCTCATGGTCTCCATCCTCTCCTGGTCCGCCGCCGTCCGCCGGTCGCTCGGACGCGCCGTGCGGAGACAGGTCGGCCTGTCCCGCCGGCTCCGGACCGTCGCGCCAGCGACGGGGCGACCGTGCCGGGAGGGACGGTGCGGGTCCGACCCGCACCGTCCCTCCGCGAGTGGCTCGTCCCTACTTGACGGCGCCTGCGGTCAGACCGGCGACGAACTGCCGCTGGACGATGAGGAACGCGACGACGACCGGGATGCTGACCACGAGCGAGGCGGCCATGATCTGGTTCCAGTACACGTTCGTCTGGGTCGAGTACTGCTGCAGGCCCACGGCGAGGGTCTGCGAGTTCCCGTTCGTCAGGACGGACGCGAACAGCACCTCACCCCAGCTCGTCATGAACGAGTAGATCGCGACGGCCACGATGCCCGGTCGCGCGGCCGGCAGGATCACCCGGAACAACGCCCCGAGCGGACCCGACCCGTCCACCATGGCGGCCTCGTCGAGATCGCGCGGGATGGTCTCGAAGTAGCCGGCGAGCATCCAGATCGAGAACGGCAGCACGAACGTCAGGTAGGTGATGATCAGGCCGAGCTGGGTGCCGACGAGCTGGATGCCGAGCAGCTGGTCCAGGTTGACGAAGATGAGGTACAGCGGCAGCAGGAACAGCACGCCGGGGAACATCTGGGTCGCCAGGATCGAGGTGGTGAACGTGCTGCGACCGCGGAACGTCCACCGCGACACCGCGTAGGCGGCGAAGATCGCGATGGCGAGCGAGAACAGCGTCGCGATCGAGCAGACGACCAGGCTGTTCACGAAGTAGGTCGCCAGCGGCACCGTGGTCCAGATGTCGATGAACGGCTGGAAGGTGAGGTGTGTCGGGATCCACGTGAACGCGCCCTGCACGTCACCGAGCGGCTTGAGGGCCGAGGTGATCATGACGTACAGGGGCACGATCGTGAAGATCGACAGCAGGACGATGACGATGACGCGGAACGTCTTGGAGCCAGTTGTCTCACGCACGCTGGGACCTCCGGTTGGTGAAGAGCAGGTAGGCGCTCGTGACGATGAGCAGGAACAGCAACAGCAGCACGCTCATCGCGGCACCGGAGCCGAAGTTCCACGTGATGAACGAGGCGTTGTAGATGTGGAACGAGATGAGGTCCGCGGCCGGCGGCTGCGCGGTCGAGCCGAACAGCACGTAGGGCGTGTTGAAGTCGTTGAACGTCCAGAGGAACATCACGAGGACCAGGGTGACGTTGACCGACCGCACCATCGGCAGGGTGATGCTGCGCCACTGCCGGAACGGCTTGGCGCCGTCCACCGAGCTCGCCTCGTAGACGTCCTGCGGGATCGACTGCAGGCCTGCCATGAGCATGAGGAACGCGAACGGCCACAGCCGCCAGATGGCGACGATCACGATCGCGACGAACGCGTTGTTGCCGATGAGCCAGAACGGACCGTGCGCCATGAGGTGCAGCTGGTCGACGAGGATGTGGTTGATCGCGCCGGTGTCGCGCTGGAACATGAACTTCCAGGCGATGATGCCGGCGTAGAGGGGCAGCGCGTAGGGCACCAGGAACAGCGTGCGGAACAGGGAGCGTCCGCGGAACTCGCGCTGCAGGGCGACCGCCGCGGCCATGCCGAGGACCCACGCGAACCCGACCACCAGGACGGTGAACCCGCACGTGACCAGGAACGAGTTGAGCAGGCTCTTGCCGATCGCCTGGTTGAAGTCGAGCGCGACGCTGTAGTTGTGCAGGCCCGCCCACGGTGCGCTCGACCAGTTGGCGATGAAGTACTTGGTGAGCTGGACGAGGCTGATCCAGATGCCCGTGAGCATCGGGACGATGTGGATGAGCAGCTCGAACAGGATCGCGGGAGCCAGGAGCACGTACGGCAGCCACTGCCCGTGACGGCGCCGCTTGGGCGGCTTGTTCGCGAGCGTGGACCGTGAGTCGGTCGTCAGCTCCGCAGCTCGGGACGACTCGGGGAGGACCGTCGTTGACATGTGGATCACCTTCCGGCGGGTGCAGGGATGGGAAGGGGCGGCGCCCCGGGCGATGGCACCATCGCCCGGGGCGCCGTCGGGATCAGCCGTTGGCCTGGGACACCTGGTCCTGCGCGGTCTGCAGCGCCGACTTGATCTGGCTCGTCGACACCGTGCTGCCGGTGGCGATCTTGGCGAACATGTCGTTCATCGACTTGCCCACGGTGGACTCGAACTGGTCCTCGGCCGGCACCAGCGGCAGCGGCTTCGCCATCGTGTTGTAGATGTTGAGGAACGTCTTCGTCTCGGCGGACAGGTCCGTCGCGTTCGCGGCGCTCTTGAGCACCGGCAGGGCCGCGTACGGCTTGTCGAGGGTCGCCTGGGTGCTCTCGCTCGTCATGAACTTGACGAACTTGAGCGCGCCGTCCTTGTTCTTCGTGTTCTTGAAGATGGACAGGTTGATACCGGCCGGGAAGCTCGCGATCTGCTTCGCACCCGTCGGCGCCGGGAAGGGCACCACACCGTACTTGTCGGCGGACATGCCGTTCGACTGGATGGTGGCGTCGGCGTTGTTCTGGTTGAGGATCATCGCCGCCTTGCCCTTGGCGAAGTCCGACGTCGACTGCGTCGCGTTGTCGTACTGGGCGTTCGAGGTGTTCACGGCCTTCTGGGTCTGCATCAGGTCGAGGTACCGCTTGATGCCGTTGACGTTCGCGGTCGAGGTGAACGTCGGGTCACCCTTGCTGTTGAACCACTGGCCACCGTTCTGCGCCGAGTTGATGAACGCGAAGTGCGCGTTCTCGGTGTAGGAACCCGCGGCGAGGGAGAACCCGTACTGACCCTTGGCCGGGTCGGTGAGCTTCTGCGCGTCGCTCGTCAGTTCCTCCCACGTCGTCGGCGGCTTGAGACCGGCGGCGGCGAACATGGCCTTGTTGTAGAAGAGGCCGTAGGCGAGGCCGTAGAGCGGGACGCTCGTCACGGTCTTGCCGGGGGCACCACCGGTGGACAGCGGCACCTTGCCGAACTTGTCCGAGCCGCCGATCGCCTTCATCGCCGAGCTGTCGAACGGCATGAACGCGCCGGTGGCCTGGAGCGAGGTCGCCCAGGTGTTGCCGATGTTGACCACGTCCGGGCCCTGGCCACTCGTGACCGCGGTCTGGATCTTGTTCTGCAGGTCGTTCCACCCGATGACCTGGAGGTTCACCTTGATCCCGGTCTGCTTGGTGAACTTGGCCAGCTCCGGCGTGAGCACCTCCTTGTCGTTCTGGAGGCTCGTGCCCTGGTTGCTCGCCCAGTAGGTGAGCGTCTTGCCGTCGCTGCTGGAGGATCCGGATGAACCGGAGGAGGAACAGGCCGCGAGGCCCGTGACCATCAGTGCGCCTGCGGCGGCGACGGCCAGTGCGCGGAATGTGGTGCGCATGACTCTCTGCTTTCTCGTCGTTGAGTGGGAGGTGCTTTCGGGAAGGGAAAAGAAGGGAAACGGAAGTTCGGGGACCCGCGCGGCCGTCGGTGTCGGCCGCGCGGGTCGGGGTCAGGCGAGCGTCGACGCCGCCGGGTCGAAGTCCTCGGGGAGGACGGGACTCGAGGACACCGTGCTCTCGACGCGGACGGGGCCGTGCTGCTCGGCGGCCTCGGCGATCGAGACCATGACGTCGAGCACGTGGAACGCCAGCGCACCGGGGACGCGTTCCGGCACGTCGGCGCGGATCGCGCGAGCGAGCTCGACGACGCCGGTCCCCCGCGTGTAGGTCGACCCCGTGGCCGGGATGACCTCGGGCTCCTCGGAGCCGGCGGTCCAGAGCTTCGTGTCCCCGTCGAACATGTTCGGGTCGGGGAACACCACGGTGCCCGTCTCGCCCGAGACCTCGACGAACCCGGCACGCGGCTGGGCCGACTCGAAGCTGAAGATGCTCTGCGCGCTGCCACCGTTCTCGAACTCGATGAGCGCCGAGTAGTGCGTCGGGACCTCGACCGGGAACTCCGTGCCGGCCTTCGGCCCGGACCCGATCACACGGGTGGCGCGGGCCTTCGACGCGGTTGCGCTCACCTGCGCGACCGGGCCGAACACCTGGACGAGCGTCGTGAGGTAGTACGGGCCGATGTCGAACAGCGGGCCACCGCCGAACGCGAACAGGAACTCGGGGCTCGGGTGCCAGGACTCGGGGCCAGGGCTCTGCATGATCGTCAACGCGTTGAGGGGCGTGCCGATCGCGCCACCGGCGATGGTGCGGAGGGACGTCTGGAGCCCGGCGCCGAGGAACGTGTCCGGCGCGACGCACACGCGCTTGCCCGCGGCGTGGGCCGCCTCGACGAGGGCGCGGCCGCTCTCGCGGTCGAGGGCGTACGGCTTCTCGCCCCAGACGTGCTTGCCGGCCTCGAGTGCCTTGGTGGCGACCTCGACGTGGGCGGCGGGGATGGTCAGGTTCACGACGATCTCGATGTCGTCGATGGCGAGGAGTTCATCGACCGTGCCGGAGCCGGGGACGTTCCACTTCTCGGCCTGTGCCGCCGCACGCGGCAGGTCGATGTCCGCGATGAACAGGACCTCGAGGTCGGGGAAGACGGTGAGGTTGGAGAGGTACTGGTCGCTGATCACGCCGGCGCCGATGACGCCGACGCCGACTCGGCCGGTGCGTGCGGCGCTCATGCCTGGACCCCCGTGAGGAAGGCGTGGCTGTCGGCGACGGCCTGGAACACGTCGCCCTCGTGGTCGTCGAGTTCGATGACCTGCTGGGCCTGCGGCGCCGCGGCGATGATCTCGCGGACGGGCATGATGCCGTTGCCGACCGCGACCTGGGCCTTGTCGTTCTTCGTCCCGTCACCGTCCTTGACGTGCAGGAACCGGACCTTGTCACCGAGCTTGCCGAGGATCTCGACCGCGGAGTCACCCCCGACCTGGCACCAGTACGTGTCGAGCTCGAGCACGACGTCGTCGTGCAGGGCGTTCGCGAACACCTCGTAGGCGGAGACGCCGTCGATGCGGTGCTCGAACTCGAACGCGTGGTTGTGGTACCCGAGGGCCATCCCGTGGTCCGCTGCCCGTGCGGCGACGGCTCCGAGCTCGCGGGCGATCGCCTCGACGTCCTCGCGGGTGGTCCAGCGCGCCTCGTGGATGTGCGGGTCGATGAGCGTGGTGAGGCCGACGGTGACGCTCGCGCTGAGGATGCGATCGAGGTCGAGGCCGGCGTCGCCGAGGAGGCGAGCGTGACCGCTCGGCGCGGTGAGGCCCGTGGCCTGCAGCGCCTCGGCGTACTCGTCCGCGCGGTCGACGTAGCCGGCGAGCTCGACGTTCGTGAACCCGATGTCGGCGATGCGCCGCAGGGTTCCGGGTAGATCGGTCGCGATGGCGTCCCGGACGGTGTAGAGCTGGACCGAAAGCGGTGGGGTCACCTGGTTCTCCTCGTCGAGTGGTGCGGTACCGGCCGGTGTCGGTCCTCCTCCGCGAGGGGCGCCGGCGCTGGCCGCAGGTCACACTACGAGCACTTCTGCCGAGCGTCAAGCAGAAGTCCCATGTCGCTCGGCGATCTTGCTTGCTGCCGCCGTCGTTAGTGTGGTTCACTCCGACCATGGTCGATCTGACGCGTGCGGCAGCGCCGCCCACCGTCGGGGCGAGTGAGCTGTTCCAGATCCTGCGGGACGGCGTCCCCCGTACCCGCGCCGAACTCGCCGCCCGCACCGGGCTGTCCCGCTCGACCGTCAGCGTGCGCCTCGACGCGCTCGTCGAGGTCGGCCTCGTCGGCCCGCTCGACACCGCTGTCTCGACGGGCGGACGGCCACCCGCGCAGATCGCACTCCGACCGACCGCGCGGGTCGTCGCCGCCGCCGACCTCGGTGCCTCCCACGGGCGTGTCGCGCTGACCGACCTCATGGGCAACCGCCTCGCGATGGACGAGGCCCGCATCGACATCGCCGAGGGGCCCGTCCCGATCCTCGAGTGGCTCGTCGGGCGCCTGGACCTGCTGCTCGACCGGATCGGTCGCCGCCGCGAGGACGTCGTCGCCATCGGGATCGGTCTGCCGGGCCCGGTCGAGTTCTCCACCGGACGCCCCGCCAATCCGCCGATCATGCGCGGCTGGGACGGCTTCGACGTCCCCGGATGGGTGCGCCAGCACATCGACACCCACGTGCTCGTCGACAACGACGTCAACATCGCGGCGCTCGGCGAACGGGAGCACGCGTGGCCGGACGTCGACCACATGATGTTCGTCAAGGTCGCCACCGGTATCGGCTCCGGCATCGTGTCCGAGGGTCGCCTCCAGCGTGGCGCTCAGGGCACCGCCGGCGACATCGGGCACGTCCGCGTCGCCCGCGCGGGCGAGGTCCCCTGCCACTGCGGCAACACGGGCTGCCTGGAGGCCGTCGCCTCCGGTCCGGCGATCGCCCGCGCGCTGCGCGCGAAGGGCCACGACGTCACGTCGAGCGAGGACATCCTCGCGCTCGTCGCCCGCGCGGACATCGACGCGATCGGCGCCGTCCGGCAGGCCGGCCGCGACATCGGCGAGGTCCTCGCCACGTGCGTCTCGCTCATGAACCCGGCCGTCATCGCGCTCGGCGGGTCGATGGCGCAGGCGGGGGAACACCTCCTGGCCGGCGTGCGCGAGGTCGTCTACTCCCGATCCATGCCGCTCGCGACCTCGCACCTGGTCATCGCGCAGTCCCGCGCGGGCTCCGCCGCCGCGTTGCACGGCGCGTCCGCCCTGGCGATCGACTACGCGCTCTCCCCCGCAGGGATCGACGAGATGGTGGCCGTGGGCGAGGATCGCCGCCTCGTGTCCTCCTGACCGTCCCGGCGCGAGGGACAATGGTCGCGTGACCATCGTGCAGCCGACGCTCTCCCTCTGGGACGACGACGACGCGTACGACCGGTTCACGGTCCTCCGCGACCACACCGCGCGCATCCTGGCCGACGCGACCGACCGCGTCGGCTGGCTCCGTGCCCGCGCGGCCGGGATCACCGCGACCGACGTCGCCCGGCTCGCGTCCCTCCACGCCGTGGAGGCCGTGGTCGCCGACAAGCGCTACGGCTCACGGTTCTCGGGCAACGCGTTCACGGACCACGGTCGCGAACGCGAACCGGTGATCGCCGCCTGGGTCGCCGCCACGCACGGCATCGAACCGTCGAGCGCCCTGTTCCACGCCCGCACGAACCGAGCCCACCTCGCCACACCGGACGGCGTCGGACACGATCACCAGGGTCGTCTGGTGCTCGCCGAGATCAAGACGACGTCGACGGGCTGGCGTCGGATCCCCCGCCACTACCTGCGGCAGATCTGGTGGCAGCAGTACGTGCTCGGCGCTGAGCGCACGCTGTTCGTGTGGGAACGACACGACGACTTCGTGCCCGTCGCCGACGAGCCCGAGTGCCGCTGGGTGGATCGCGACGACGACCAGATCCGCGGGCTCGTCGAACTCGCCGACCTCGTGCTCGACCGCCTCCGCGTCGCGCGGAGCTGACGCCGGGGCTACCGCCGCTCGACGCGGAGGAGCCGCACCCGCGCCACCCGCGCGACGACGATGCCGATGAGGGTGATGAACACCCCGATCGCCACACATGCGATCGCCACGACGCCGTAGCCCTGCCGCGGATCGAGGAACGGGTACGGCACCCAGCCGTCGGTGCCGCCCCGGACGAGGACCACGCCGAGCCAGACCGCGGGGTAGACGAGGAACCACGGAACGCGCCGCAGCGAGATCGGACGTCGGTCGTCGACGAAGAGCCAGTCGAGTGCCAGGTAGAGCGGCACCCAGCGGTGCAGGACGTCGTTCGACCAGGCGAGCCCGAACGCGCCGAGCGGGACGTGCACGAGGAGGGTGTTGTACACGACGCCCGTCGTGGCCATGTACGTCGTGGCAGCGGCGCGCACGAACGTCAACCGGCTCGTCGACCGTCCACGCGCGGCGAGCACCACGACCGCGACGAGCACCACCGCGGCCACGCAGTTCGACTGGATGGTGAAGTACCCGAAGAAGTCCCACGGTCGGAACACGTCCCCGCGCACGAGCACCACGAGCTGTCCCACCACCGCGGTCACGATCGCGATCGCGACGACGAGCCGGACGGCGGACACGACGGTGAGGCTGGTGCGCACGTGGCTCACAGTAGTGGCCCCGGCTGCTGCACCGGGCCTCCCGACAGCTGCCTGTGGACGTCTGCGGAGCGCGGGCGGTGCTGTGGGCGGACGGTCCCTGTCGGCGGATGGTCCCCGGCGGCTCGGACGGCGCAGGAACGCGGAACGGCCCACACCGCGTGCAGCGGTGTGGGCCGTTCGGGTCCTCCCGGACTCAGCCGATCGCGTTGACGTCGAGCGGGATGCCCGGGCCGAACGTCGTCGAGATGGCGCCCTTCGTGATGTAGCGGCCCTTCGAGGCGCTCGGCTTGAGGCGGACGACCTCGTCGAGTGCGGCGGTGAGGTTCTCGTTCAGCTGCTCCGGCGTGAACGAGGCCTTGCCGACGACGAAGTGCACGTTGGCGTGCTTGTCGACGCGGAACTCGATCTTGCCGCCCTTGATGTCGTTCACCGCACCCGCGACGTTCGGGGTGACGGTGCCCGTGCGGGGGTTCGGCATGAGACCACGCGGGCCGAGGACGCGGCCGAGACGACCGACCTTGCCCATGAGTTCCGGCGTCGCGACGGCGGCGTCGAACGAGGTGTAACCGCCGGCCACCTTCTCGATGAGCTCGTCGCCACCGACCTCGTCGGCACCCGCGGCGATGGCGGCCTCGGCCGCCGCACCCGTCGCGAAGACGATGACCCGGGCGGTCTTGCCGGTGCCGTGCGGGAGGATGACGGTGCCGCGCACCATCTGGTCCGCCTTGCGGGGGTCGACGCCGAGCTTCAGCGCGACCTCGACGGTCGAGTCGAACTTGCTCGAGCCGGTCTCGCGCGCGATGTCGACGGCCTCGGACGGGGTGTAGTACCGGTCGGCCTCGATCTTCGCGGCCGCGGCCCGGTAGGCCTTGGAATTCTTCGCCATGGTGGTTCTCCTAGTCGAGAGTGTGGTTGACGAGCCTGGCGAGGCTCTCCCACGGGGGTGTCGGAAGGGGTGCGGGGCCTCAGGCCTCGACGGTGATGCCCATGGAGCGGGCGGTGCCGGCGATGATCTTCGCCGCGGCGTCGACGTCGTTGGCGTTGAGGTCGGCCTGCTTCGTCTCGGCGATCTGACGGACCTGGTCCATCGAGATGCGCGCGACCTTGACCGTGTGCGGGGTCGCGGACCCCTTCTGGATCCCGGCGGCCTTCTTGATGAGCTCGGCGGCCGGCGGGGTCTTGAGGACGAACGTGAACGAGCGGTCCTCGTACACGGTGATCTCGACCGGGACGACGTTGCCGCGCTGGGACTCGGTCGCCGCGTTGTAGGCCTTGCAGAACTCCATGATGTTCACGCCGTGCTGACCGAGCGCGGGACCGATCGGCGGGGCGGGGTTGGCCGCGCCGGCGTTGATCTGCAGCTTGATCAGGCCCGTGACCTTCTTCTTCGGAGCCATGTCTCTTCCTTCTCCTGGGTTCGAACGCACGGGGACCCGTGCACTCTCCCGCTCGTCCGGCCGTTCCGGACCGCGGTGGCGAGCTCGGTCCGCGATACGGATCCGAGCCCAAACTCGAACAGTCTACTAGAGCTTCGTCACCTGGTCGAAGCTGAGTTCGACCGGCGTCTCGCGCTCGAACAGCGAGACGAGGACCGTGAGCTTGCCGCTCTCCGGCTTGATCTCGGAGATCGACCCCGGCAGACCCGCGAACGAGCCCTCCTTGATGGTGATCGTCTCGCCGATCTCGAAGTCGACCTCGGCGGGGGTGACGCGCTGTGCCGCGGCACCACCCTTCGCGCCGCCCTTGGCCGGGGCCACCTCGGCCACCTGCACCAGGCTCTTCAGCATGCCGAAGGCCTCGTCGAAGCGGAGCGGCGTGGGGTTGTGCGCGTTGCCGACGAAGCCCGTGACGCCCGGCGTGTGACGCACGACCGACCAGCTGTCCTCGTCGAGGTCCATGCGGACGAGCACGTAACCCGGGATCCGGACACGCGTGACGAGCTTGCGCTGGCCGTTCTTGATCTCGACGACGTCCTCCATCGGGACCTCGACCTGGTAGATCGCGTCCTCCATGGACATCGACACCATGCGGTTCTCGATGTTGGACTTCACGCGACGCTCGAAGCCCGCGTAGGAGTGGATGACGTACCACTTGCCCGGCTTCATCCGGAGCTCGGCCTTGAACGCCTCGTACGGGTCGACCTCGACCTCGACCTCGTCCTCGTCGCCCAGCGCGTCGGCGGCCTCCTCGGCGGCCAGGTCCGCGTTGGCGGCGACGAGGTCTCCCTCGGCCTCCTCGGTCTCGAGCTCGAGCTCTTCCTCGTCCTCCACCGCCTCGACGGCGGCCTCGGCCTCTTCCGGCGTGTCGATCTCGAGCGCGTCGTCGACGATCGCGTCGGCCTCGGGGTCGCGCGACTCGGCGAGGGCGGCGAGCGCCTCGTCGAACGCGTCGCCGTCGGTCGCGCCGGTGGCGAGGGCCTCGTCCTCGTCCTCGACGGACATGGCGCGCTCCTCGGCGGACTCGATCGAGCGACCTTCGGAGGTCTCGACGTTGCCTTCCTGGTTCTCCTCGACCTCGGAGCCCTGCTCGGCGGCGGTCGAGAGGTCGATGTCGTCGCGAGCGCGAGAGTTGTCAGACACTGTCGGTTCTTTCCGTTCGGTTGGCGGATCGGGTGTTCGTTCGGTCCGGTCCGGCGGTGCGGCGCGGCCCCGGGGAGCCGACGCGGATCAGGACTCCGGTCCGGAGCCCGTGGTGGTCGTCAGGAGGTCGCGCCGTTCCCGAAGACGTAGCCGACGCCCCACCCGAACACGAAGTCGAGCACGGACACGAGCACCATCATCACGACGACGAAGACGAGCACGACACCGGTGTAACTGAACAGCTCACGACGCGTCGGCGTGACGACCTTGCGGAGTTCAGCGATCACCTGGCGGATGAACAGCGCGACGGCGGCGACGGGACCGCGACGCTTCTCGCGGTCACGCTTCGCCTTGGTGACGACGTCGTCGGTCGTCGTCGTCTCCAGGTCTCTTCTCGCCACTTCACACCCTTCGGAGGCCAGATCGCAGACGGTGCGCCTGCTGACCCGTCGTCCGGTCCGCACCGGATCGTGCGGACCGAGCTGCAGGGCGGACAGGACTCGAACCTGCAACCTGCGGTTTTGGAGACCGCTGCTCTACCAATTGAGCCACCGCCCTTCGGAAGGGCTCGCCCTTCCGTCGGTGAGGGAATCCATCCGCTCGACCGTGTCACCCTACCGGGTGCCCGACCGAGGGGCGATCACACGGCGAAGAGGCGCGCGAGAGCGTGGCGGATTCCGACCACCGCGCATCAGTCTACGGGAGCGGCGGAGGCGGTGTCCACTCGGGTGCCTCCAGCCGGGCGGGGCGCCCCGGTAGGCTGACCGCGTGAGCACCGAAGCCCCCCGTTCCGCGCCCCGCATCGCCTCCCGTGTCGCCGCCATCGCCGAGTCGGCGACGCTCAAGGTCGACGCCAAGGCGAAGGCGCTCAAGGCCGAGGGGCGCCCGATCGTGTCGTTCGCGGCGGGCGAGCCCGACTTCGCGACGCCGCAGCACGTGGTCGACGCCGCCGTCGACGCCGCCCGCGACCCCCGCAACCACCACTACACACCGGCCGCCGGGCTGCCCGAGCTGCGGGAGGCGATCGTGGCGAAGACCCGGACCGTGTCCGGCGCGGACGTCACCGCCGGACAGGTGATCGTCACGAACGGTGGCAAGCAGGCGGTCTACCAGGCGTTCGCGACCCTCGTCGACGTCGGCGACGAGGTCCTCCTGCCCGCCCCCTACTGGACCACCTACCCCGAGGCGATCCGTCTCGCGGGCGGCGTGCCGGTCGAGGTCTTCGCCGGGAGCGACCAGGACTACCTCGTCACGGTCGAGCAGCTCGAGGCCGCCCGCACCGACCGCACGAAGGTGCTCCTGTTCTGCTCGCCGTCCAACCCCACGGGCGCCGTGTACTCCCCCGAGCAGACCCGCGCGATCGGCGAGTGGGCGCTCGCGCACGGCATCTGGGTGATCAGCGACGAGATCTACCAGGACCTCGTCTACGACGGTACGGCCGCGACGGGGATCCTCGCCGCCGTGCCCGCGCTCGCGGACCAGACGGTGCTCGTCAACGGCGTCGCGAAGACCTACGCGATGACCGGCTGGCGCGTCGGGTGGATGATCGGTCCGGCGGACGTCGTCCGTGCCGCCGGGAACCTGCAGTCGCACCTCTCATCGAACGTCTCGAACGTCTCGCAGCGTGCAGCGATCGCCGCGCTCACCGGGCCGCAGGAGCCCGTCGTCGCCATGCGCGAGGCCTTCGCCCGTCGGCGCCGACTCATCGTCGACGGTCTCAACGCCATCCCCGGGTTCACCACGCCCACGCCGCAGGGCGCCTTCTACGTCTACCCGGACGTCACGGCGCTGCTCGGCCGCACCTGGCGGGGCGTGACGCCGACCACGTCCCTCGAGCTCGCGGACATGATCCTGGACGAGGCCGAGGTCGCCGTCGTGCCCGGGGAGGCGTTCGGACCGAGCGGGTACCTGCGCCTGTCCTACGCACTCGGCGACGACGACATCCGCGAGGGCGTCGCACGTCTGACGCGACTGTTCTCCTGATCCCCCGCGGCCCGCGCCCCGACGAACGGGTCGCCGGCCGGGAGGCCCGACACGTGCCCGGAACGTGCGTCCCGGCGAGCGGTCAGTCCGGCACCGAGTCGAGCAGGTCACCGACGACGACGGGTTCCGGCACGAGGGCGACGCCGAACCGGGTCATGACCATCGTCTGGACGTAGCGCGCGAGCTCGGCGACCTCGCTCGCGCTGGCGCCACCACGGTTCGTCAGCGCGAGCGTGTGCTTCGACGACACGGCGGCCCGCGACCCGGGCAGGGCGAACCCGCGGTGCACGCCGGCGTGCTCGATGAGCCAGGCCGCGCTGAGCTTCACCCGCTCGTCGGCGACCGTCGGGGGCGCCGCCGGAGCAGACCCGAGCGGGACGACCGCCGGAGCGGCGTCCGGTGCGACCGGCCAGCGCGGTGCGTCGAGCGGCAGGGTCGCGGCGAACGTGGGCGACACGATCGGGTTCGTGAAGAACGACCCCGCGCTCGCGGTGTCCGCGTCCGTCGGGTCGAGCACCATGCCCTTCGCGGCGCGGAGGCCGAGCACCGCCGACCGGACCGCGGTCGGGGCGACGGCCGCGCCGAGCTCCACGGCGAGCGCGGTCGCGAGCTGAGGGTACCGCACGGGGACGCCACGGTCGTCGGCGAGACCGAGGCGGAACTCGACGGTGAGCACGACCCCCCGGCGTCCGCGCTTGAACACGCTCGTGCGGTATCCCAGGCCCAGTTCGTCGACGGGGAGCCAGGCCCGCTCTCCGGTGTCGGCGTCGAGGAACTCCACCGCGGCGAGGACGTCGCCGACCTCGACGCCGTACGCGCCGACGTTCTGCACGGGACTGGCACCCGTCGTCCCGGGGATCCCGGAGAGCGCCTCGAGTCCGGTCCAGCCGCGTTCGACGGTCCGGGCGACCAGGTCGTCCCAGGGTTCGCCCGCCGCGACGCGGAGCCGGACGGCGTCCGAACCGTCCGGGACGACCTCGACCCCGCGGGTCCGGACCAGCAGGACCGTTCCGGGGAACCCGGCGTCGGCGGCGAGCAGGTTGCTCCCGCCGCCCACCACGAGCCAGTCGTCGCCGTCGGCCCAGGTCCGTCGGGCCGCCTCGACCAGCCCGTCCGTCGTCGCACACACGACGAGCCGGGTCGGACGGCCGCCGACGCGCAGGGTCGTGAGCTCCGCGAGTGCGGTCACCGACTCGGTCAGCGGAACACCACCCACACCTGGGCCTTGCCGAGCACGGTGACGCCCACCGCGGTGACCGTGAGGTCGATGCGCTCCGGGCGGCCGTCGTCGTCGAGCAGCCCGATCGTCGCGACGACCGTGACGTCGGCGCCGCCCTCGGCGTCGACGACCACGGGACGGGTGAAGCGCACCCCGTACTCGCGGACCCACCCGCGGTCACCGAGCCACTCGGCGACCGGCTGCACGGCGAGCCCCATCGTGAGCATGCCGTGCGCGAGCACACCGGGGAGCCCGACCGCCGCGGCGACGTCGTCGCGGTAGTGGATCGGGTTGAAGTCGCCGGAGGCCCCCGCGTACCGCACGAGGGCATCGCGCGTCAGGTGCACCGTCCGCTCGGCCACGACGGCACCGACCTCGCTCGCGCCGGTGGTGTCGACCGCGCTCATGCGTCGTCCCCCCGCACGACCAGGGTCGACGTGGCGGTCACGACGTGGGCTCCCGAAGCGTCGACCACGGCGGACTCCGCCGTGACCATCGCGTTGCCGCCGAGGGTCTTGACCCCCGTCACCGTCAGGGTGGCCGTGAGTTCGTCGCCGGCGACGATGGGTCGCTCGTAGCGGAAGCGCTGCTCGCCGTGCACGACCCGCGCGAAGTCGATCCCCGCGTCCGGCTCGGCGAGGAGCTGCGCGAGCGTGGCCTCCTGCACGACGACCGCGAACGTGGCCGGCGCGACGACGTCGGGGTACCCGGCGGCGCGGGCGGCCGCGGCGTCGAGGTGGACGGGGGCGGTCGCGAAGACGGCGCGAGAGAACTCACGGACCTTCTCGCGACCCACGAGGTACGGCGCTGCCGGCGGGAACGTCCTGCCGACGAGCTCGGGGTTCACTGACACCCGGGCAGTCTACCGAGGACCGCGTGCGCGGCACCCTGCCCGGCTCGGAGCCAGTGAACGAAGACAGTTGTCCCGTGCGCGCACGGCTTCTCCGCGTGCGCGCTCCCCGGCGGTCCCGACGTCCGTCCCGCTCCTAGGATTCCGGGGCAGGAAAGCGAGGGCGAGTGACGCAAGTGTCGGGGCAGCCCCGGTCGACGGAAGAGGACGGTGTCCCCACCGGCCGGCAGGCGGGCACGGACCACGTGGGGTCCGATCACGTGCGCGTGCTCCGTCTCCGCCACGTGGTCAGCCCCGAGGACCACGGGAGCGATCACCACCTCCTGCTCCTCCCGCCCGGCGATCACGATCTCCCCGCGACGCTCGACGTGCTCGAGGCGGTCTCGATCCAACTCGCCGTCCTGCACCGCGTGGCACGGACGACCACGGGCAACGAACGACTCCGGCTCCCCCGTCAGCCCGCGCGCCCCGTCGGCACCGCCCTGGCTCGCTACTGGGCCAGTGCCGCAGCACACGCCCGTGCCGCGGCAGCGCTGCCCGGCGTGGAGGCCGGCAGCATCGTCCGGACGACGGCCGAGGAGTCCCTGGCGGCGGCCACCATCGCGGCCTTCGAGCTCGCGCCGGTCGACGCCGGGCTGACCGAGGCCCCCTTGGCTGTCCGGCGCGCGGTGGCGTTCATGGAGGAGCACGCCGGCGCACCGATCACGATCACGGACGTCGCCGCGGCCGCGCACATGAGCGTCCGCGGACTCCAGAGCGCCTTCCGCCGCGCGCTCGGGTCGACCCCGCTCGAGTACCTGCGGTCCTACCGCCTCCGGAGCGCGCACGCCGACCTCGTGGCCGGGGATCCGTCCCGCGGCGACTCGGTGGCGGCGATCGCGACGCGGTGGGGCCTCATGCACGCCGGGCGGTTCTCGCAGCGCTACCGCGAGCGCTTCGGCGAGTCGCCGATGACGACGTTGCACCGCTGAACCAGCACGTTCGGGACCGTGGTGCCCGCACCACGCCTCGTCAGTGCCGCAGGGTCTCGCCCGGCGACCGGCCGTACTCCTCGCGGTAGGCACGACTGAACCGGCCGGCGTTGCCGAACCCCCAGTGCCCCGCGATCTCGGTGACGGTCGCGCCGGTCCCCGGATCCGCTGCCTCCAGTTCCTCGTGAGCGGCGGCGAGCCGAGCCCGCCGGAGATGGTCGAGCGGCGTCGTGTCGAGGTGCCGACGGAACGCGAGCTGCAGTCCGCGCACCGACATCCGGGCCTCCGCGGCGATGTCGGCCACGCTCATCGGACGGCCGGGGTCGTCCTCGATGAACCGGACGGCGCGCCGCACGGACGACGGGAGCGAACCCGTCCCGCGGACCGTGCCCGACACGACCTCGATCGGGAACGTGTGGAGCGCGGCACCGATGAGCGCGCGGAACGCCTGCTGCCGGACCAGGTCGAAGCCGCCCGACAACTCGTCCTCGCCATCGTCCATGACTCCGCTCGCAGCGAAGTCGACCACGCTGGACCAGAGCGCCGCCGCCGCGGCCGACACGGGCGCCGTGCCGTGGAACCGGACGACCGCCGTCTCGGCGCCGAGGTGCTCCGCGGCGAGCCGCTCGACCGCGGCCGTGGTGACGTTCACGACGAGGAGTCGCGAGTCCTCCGCGTGGCTGCGGACGGCGCCGTGCCACAGGGACGGGCCGGCGGTGGGTCCGGTGTCGACGTTGTCGTAGCGGCCCTCGAGCGTGTGGACGATGCTGAAGCCGTCCGTCAGATCGCTGGCGAGGTCCATGATCGATCCGAAGCGGATCCGGGCGAAGGTGACGTCCTGGTCTCCGTCGACGTGTTGGGTGAACCGGAAGCCACCTCCGGCGGGCACGTCCTGCACCCGCACCGTCGGGTAGACCGTGCGGAGCGCCGCCAAGGCCTCGTCCGGATCGCTCGTGTCGAAACGCGCGTGGATGAGGGCCATGATCCATCCTGCCTGTCGGTCGCACCGCGACTGCAGGGGATGGAGCGGCCGCGGCCAGGACCGGCCGGACCGACGCCAGCGGCGTCGACCGAGCCGGAGAACGGTAGCGAGGGCGGGACTTGAACCCGCGACACCACGATTATGAGCCGTGTGCTCTAACCAACTGAGCTACCCCGCCGCGGACACCGCGGCGCCGGGAGCGCTGCGGGTCGGAGCCCCGAGTCAGGATTGAACTGACGACCCCTTCCTTACCATGGAAGTGCTCTACCACTGAGCTATCGGGGCGTGGCCGCGGACGGGAACCCGGCGCGCGGCACCGTACGAGGATAGCAGAGCCGGCGCGCCGTGCGTGCACCGATCACGCCCCCCGGGCGTGCCGAGCGTCAGTCCGCGTTGGCCCGGAGCCAGGCGATCGGGTCCACCGCGACGCCGTCGACGTGGACCTCGAGGTGCAGGTGCGGACCGGTGGAGTTGCCCGTGCTCCCGACCAGGCCGAGTTCGTCCCCGACCGCGACGTGCTGCCCCTCGACCACCTCGAACGAGTCGTCCTCCATGTGACCGTAGACGCTCACGAACCGCTTGCCGTCGACGTCGTGCTCGACCCACACGTCGTTGCCGTACCCGCCGTCGTCCGCCTGCACCTTGGTCACGGTGCCCGCGGCGATCACCCGGATCGGCGTGCCCGCGCCCGGCGCGAAGTCCGCGCCCTCGTGGAACGTGGAACAGAACGAGCAGCCCTCGACGTTGCGGGCGCCGAATCCGCTCGTGATCGGCACGCCGGTCATGAACGGCCACTGGATGGTCCCGTTCGGGTCGTTCGTGAACGTGTCGCTCGTGTTCGCGGACGCGGCCGCGGGTTGGGAGACCGTGTAGCCGTCCCGACCGGTCTCGGCATCCGAGGCGCCGTCGCCGACGGTCAGGGACTGCGCGGTCGTGCCGGCGGCCGCGTGTCCCGGGAGGGGCATCGGGGACCAGGACGCCTGCGCCGGCAGGGAGGTCGACACGACGAGTCCTGCCACGAAGAGCAGCGCCACCGCACCGGTGACCCGCTCGGCCGCGCGCCGCAGCGCGCCGTCCGTGGCGACCCCGGCCCCGCGGCCCCGCCCGGCACGCCGGGGAGCCGCCACGGCCGCGCGACGCTGCGCCACGACCGGGACCGAGCCCGTCCTGCTCCCCCGCACCCGGGCCGACGTGGCCGCGGCGAGCGGGACACCCGCACCGCGGACGGGCGGGACGACGAGCGGCCGGTGGGCCGGCGTGACCGCGGGACCGTCGGCGGCCTCCGTGTGCGGAGCGGAAGCCGCTGGACGCGACGCGGATCGGACGCGAGCCGACCTGCGTCCACCGCTCCGGGCCTCCCGGCGTTCTGCGTCGATGCGCTGACGCCGGGTGGTCGGAGCGACCGGAGCGTCGGGACCGGTGACGGACGGGGCGGTTGCACTGGCGTCGAAGGGCATGGCGGCGTGGACGAGATCCTCAGGACGGGGCGGAACGCGCTCGCGGGGCGAGCAGTGACGGAACTGGAACGGTACCAGCGGCCGCAGAGGGCCCGCCAGTCACGCACCCCCGACCTGGGGACGGCCGCCGGAGTACGAGGCCGCCGTCAGGCCGCGCCCTCGAGGCCCCGCACGAGGTCCACGAGCGCTCGGGCGATGACCGGCGCCGCGACGACGTACCCCCGGGCGTCACCCGAATCCCAGCTCTCGACGGTCGCGCCGGCCTCCGCCGCGACGAGGGCGCCCGCCGCCATGTCCCACGGGTTGATCCCCCGCTCGTAGTAGGCGTCGACGGTCCCCGTGGCCACCGCGCAGAGGTCGAGTGACGCCGCTCCCCCACGTCGGATGTCCCGGACCTCGGTGATGAGTCCCGCGAGCACGCGGACCTGGTCGCGGCGGCGCTCGGCGGTGTACCCGAACCCGGTCGCGACGAGGGACTCGGCGAGCGACGCCGGTGCGCCGACGTGCAGCGGGCGCCCGTTCAGCCACGCTCCGCGACCGCGTTCGGCCCGGTGGACGTCGCCCGTGGCCGGCGCCACGACGACCCCGGCGAGCGCCGACCACCGCGCGGGATGCGGCTCGCCCTCGACCACCGCGATGCTGACGCCGTACGACGGGCTGCCGTACAGGTAGTTGACGGTTCCGTCGATCGGATCGACCACCCAGGTCAGCCCACTCGACCCCACGCTCGTGCCGGTCTCCTCGCCGAGGAACCCGTCGTCCGGTCGCACCTCGGCGATCCGCCGTCGGATCATCGCCTCGACCTCACGGTCGGCCGCGGTCACGACGTCGACGAGGCTCGACTTGCGGTCGGTGACCTCGACCCCCTCGGTCCGCCGTCGATGCGCGAGGGCTGCGGCGTCGCGCCCGATCGACTCGGCGATGTCGGCGAGTTCCGGGACGCTGACGGTGGCGCTGGCTCCGGGCACGGGGGCCTCCTCGGGACGGACGGGGCCCGGGACGGACGGACCCGTCGGGACGACGAAGGGTCCGTCCGATGCGGACGGACCCTCGTCGCGTGGGTGGCGAGTGAGGGATTCGAACCCCCGAAGGCTACGCCGGCTGATTTACAGTCAGATCCCTTTGGCCGCTTGGGTAACTCGCCATGTGCGCACCCGACCCGTGTGATCACCGACCGGAGGCGCCGTACGAGCATACCGTGTCGGCGGTGCCGCTCGGGACCATCCGGGGCCCCGCCGCGTGGTGCCGCATTCGTTAGGCTGTCGGGCATGGCAGACAGCTCCTTCGACGTGGTCAGCAAGGTCGACAAGATGGAGGCGGAGAACGCCCTCAACCAGGCCGCCAAGGAGATCGAGCAGCGCTACGACTTCAAGGGCGTGGGCGCGTCGATCGCGTGGAGCGGCGAGGACGTCCTCATCAAGGCCAACTCCGAGGAGCGCGCCAAGGCCGTGCTCGACGTCTTCGAGTCGAAGCTCATCAAGCGCGGCATCAGCCTGAAGAGCCTCGACGCCGGCGAGCCGTACGCGTCGGGCAAGGAGTTCCGCATCGAGGCCGCACTCAAGAACGGCATCGAGCAGGACGTCGCCAAGAAGGTCGGCGCGCTCATCCGCGGTGAGGCCCCGAAGAGCGTCAAGAGCCAGATCCAGGGCGACGAGATCCGGGTCTCCTCGAAGAGCCGGGACGACCTCCAGGCCACGATGGCCCTGCTGCGGGGGGCCGACTTCGACGTGCCGCTCCAGTTCGTCAACTTCCGCTAGCCGGCATCCCACGACCGCCGAGACCGGAGGCCCGCTGTGGAGCACTGGCTCGACGTCGCCGTCATCGTCCTGCTCGTCCTGCTCGACCTCGCGATCCGCGCGTTCTCGATCATCTACGTGCCGATCAACCGCAAACCACAGACGGCGACGGGGTGGCTGCTCGCGATCTTCCTGATCCCGTACCTCGGGTTCATCGTCTTCCTGCTCATCGGCTCGACGAAGCTGCCGAAGGCACGCCGCGAGAAGCAGGCCGAGATCAACCAGTACATCCTCGACCAGACCGAGGGCATGGACCGGGTGCGGCGGGAACCGAGCTGGCCGTCCTGGCTGCACGGCGTCAGTGAGCTGAACCGCAACCTCGGGTCGATGCCGCTCGTCGGCGGCAACTCCGCGGAGCTCTACCCGGACTACGAGGAGTCGATCGCCGAGATGACCCGTGCGGTCGACACCGCGCGGCGCTTCGTGCACGTCGAGTTCTACATCGCGACGCTCGACGAGACGACCTCCCCGTTCTTCGACGCCCTCGGGCGAGCGGTGCAGCGCGGTGTGACGGTCCGGTTCCTGCTCGACCACATCGCGAGCCGCGGCTACCCGGGGTACCGGGCGACGCTCGCGCGCCTCGACGAGATCGGGGCGCAATGGCATCTCATGCTCCCCGTGCAGCCCCTGCGCGGGAAGTACCAGCGTCCGGACCTCCGGAACCACCGCAAGCTCCTCGTCGTCGACGGCGGGCTCGGGTTCACGGGCTCGCAGAACCTCATCGACTCGAGCTACGACACGGGGATCAACCGCCGACGGGGTCTGCATTGGAAGGACCTCATGGTCCGGTTCGAGGGTCCGGTGGTCGCGGGGATCAACGCGCTGTTCGTGACCGACTGGTACTCGGAGACGGACGAGCTCCTCGTGCGCGAGAGCGACCCGGTCCACCGCGCCGACCGGCAGGACGCCCTCGACTGCCAGGTGGTCCCCTCGGGCCCCGGGTACGACGGCGAGAACAACCTCCGCCTCTTCAACGCGCTGCTCTACGCGGCGCAGGAGCGCGTCGTGATCACGAGCCCGTACTTCGTGCCGGACGAGTCGATGCTCTACGCGATCACGACGACGGCGCAACGCGGCGTGGCGGTCGAGCTCTTCGTCGGCGAGATCGGTGACCACGCCCTGACCTGGCACGCCCAGCGCTCCTACTACGAGGGGCTGCTGCGCGCCGGCGTCCGGATCTACCTGTACAACAAGCCGACGATCCTGCACGCCAAGCACTTCACGATCGACGACGCCGTCTCGGTGATCGGATCGAGCAACATGGACATGCGGTCGTTCAGCCTCAACCTCGAGATATCGGTCATGGTCCGAGGACACCGCTTCGTCGACGCGCTCCGCGAGGTCCAGGACGCCTACCGCCGTGACGCGTTCGAGATCACGCTCGACGAGTGGCTCGAGCGGCCCACCCGTTCGCAGGTGCTCGACAACGTCGCGCGGCTCACCGCGGCCCTGCAGTAGCCGCGGCGAGGAGCATCTCGAGCGGACCGCGCCGGAACCGGTGCCGCCAGAGCACGGCGACGAGCACCGCGCCGAGCAGGAACGAGGCCGCCACGGCGGGACCCTCGGTCGGTCCGAGGGTGTGCGCGAGCACGGCGATCGCGACGATGTGCAGCGCGTAGACGGACAACGGCATGCTGCCGACCGCCACCGCGGGCCATACGATCCGCGCCAGCCGGGCTCGGCGTTCGGTCAGGAGCAGACAGGCGCCGAGGACCGCGACGGCCACCCCGGTCGAGCCGAGGACGTCGACGACCGACGACGAGTGGGCCCGCGGCGACAGCCACTCCTGCAGGACCGCTGACGGTCCCGTCGCGCCGCCGGCCGAGGGCACCCCGGTGACGACGGCCACCGCGGGGTCGACCGGCGCGACGACCGCACCGACCGTGTACGCGGCGACGGCGAGTGCCGTCCCCGTGACGACGAGCAGCACCTGCGTCCGGCGAGCGGGGAGGTCGCTCCGCCCCACCGCGAGTCCGACGAGCAGGAACCCGAGGAACGTGAGGACCGGGTACGTCCGGCCGAACTGCGCCGTCGCGGCGTCCGCGTGGGCGAACAGCGCGGCGGTCGCGAGCGCGACCGGGACCGACAGCGCGACCGCCCCCGCGGCGAACGACAGCAGGACCGACCGGGGACACCGCAGGACCGGGACGACCAGCAGGAACAGCGCCCCGTACGTCGGCAGGATCACGGCCACGGACGTGCCGAGTGCCACGAGCAGCACCCCGAGCGCGACCAGGAGGACCGCCCGGACCACCAGCCGGATCCGGGCGGCGGCCATCGCGGGCGGAGCGAACGGGCGCGTCCGACCCGTGACGAGCGCGACCGACACCCCCGCGAGCAGCGCGAAGAGTGCGGAGGAGCGCCCGTTCACGACGGCGGACCAGGTGGACGGGTCCGACCACGCCACGGTCTGGGACACCGCCCCGACGTGCGCCACGACCATGCCGGCGAGCGCGAGTGCCCGCGCGAGGTCGACCCCCACGAGGCGGCCGCCGGACGGCGCCACGGGTCGGTCAGACCCGCTGTGTGGCGCCCCGGCGGAGCGAGACGTCCACCATGTCCTCGCGCGGGACCACCTTGACGCGCGCACGCCCCGCCGGCTCGCCGAGCGCGATCTCGTGCGCGTCGAGGGCGTGCCAGCCGTCGAGGTCCGTGTACTCGACGCCGCGCTCGCGGAGCAGGGCCGGGACGGCCTCCTCCGACGGGTCCTCCGGACTCCACCAGCTCGCCTGGTCGGTGACGAGGTGCTGGACGGTCTCCATCGCGTCGGACTTCGTGTGCCCGATCAGTCCGACCGGTCCGCGCTTGATCCACCCCGTCGCGTAGACACCCGGCATCTGCTGGTTGTCGTCGTCGAGCACCTGACCCTCGTGGTTCGGGATGACGCCGTGGCGCTCGTCGAACGGGACACCGGGCACCGGCGACCCGAAGTAGCCCACCGCGCGGTACACGGCCTGCACCGGGACCTCGCGGAACTCGCCGGTGCCCTCGACGCCGCCCTGACCGTCGGGCCGGGTGCGCTCGTACCGCAAGGCGGTCACCTTGCCGTCGGCACCGACGATCTCGATCGGCCGCGCGTGGAAGTGCAGGTGCAGCCGGCGTGACGCCGTGCCGGGCTCGCGCTTGCGCCACTGCTGCAGGACGCGGTCGATCACCATGACCTGCTTGTTCGTCGCCACGGCGGCCTTGGACGCCTCGTCGTAGTCGAAGTCCTCGTCGTACACGACCATGTCGACGTCCGGCACCTCGCCGAGCTCGCGGAGCTCGAGCGGCGTGAACTTGACCTGCGCGGGGCCGCGGCGCCCGAAGACGTGCACGTCGGTGACGGGCGACGCCTTGAGGCCCTCGTACACGTTGTCCGGGATCTCCGTCGGGAGCAGGTCGTCCGCGTGCTTGGCGAGGATCCGCGCGACGTCGAGCGCCACGTTGCCGTTGCCGATGACCGCGACGCTCTCGGCCTCGAGCGGCCAGGTGCGCGGGACGTCGGGGTGGCCGTCGAACCAGCTCACGAAGTCCGCGGCGCCGAACGAGCCCTCGAGGTCGACGCCCGGCACGTCGAGGTCGGCGTCCTTGATCGCCCCGGTGGAGAACACGACCGCGTTGTAGTGCCGCTTGAGGTCGTCGAGGTTGATGTCCTGGCCGAACCGGACGTTGCCGAACACGCGGACGGCACCGCTGTCGAGGACGTCGCGGAGTGCGTTGATGATGCCCTTGATCCGGGGATGGTCCGGTGCGACGCCGTACCGGACGAGGCCGTACGGCGCCGGGAGCTGCTCGAACAGGTCGATCGAGACGTCGAACCCGCGTGCCTCGCGCTTGAGGATGTCGGCGGCGTAGATGCCGGCGGGGCCTGCACCGACGATCGCGAGTCGGAGAGTGGTCACCGTGTGCTCCAGTTCTTGTTCGGCGTGCGACGAGCGTCGCGGGTCAGCGGGTGCGGTCGACGACCGACTCCGCGAAGCGGGTGAGGGCGCGCTTGACCGGCCCGGACGGCAGCGGTGCGATGGCCGCGACGGCCTCGTCCGCCCAGCGGTGGGCGACGGCGCGTGTGGCCGCGGTGGCCTCGTGCTCGCGGAGGTCCGTGACCGCCGACAGGTACGGCGCGCTCGTCACCGCGTCGTCCGGGGCACCGGTGACGTCGCGTTCGATGCGCCGGACGAGGTCCGCCGCCGCAGCGTCCGTCGCCGCGGCGCGCCGCAGGTGCAGGAGCGGCAGCGTGACGACACCGGCGCGGAGGTCGTTGCCCGTGATCTTGCCCGTGCGGTCACCGGCGGGGGCGAGGTCGATGACGTCGTCGACGAGCTGGAAGGCGACCCCGACCTTCTCGCCGAACTCCGCGACGGCCGGCAGGTACGTCCGGTCGGCTCCGGAGAACATGATCCCGGCGCGGGCAGCGGTGGCGATGAGGGACCCCGTCTTGTCGCTCAGCACCTGGATGTAGTGCGCGACCGGGTCGTCGTCCGGGCCGGGGCCGGTCGTCTCGTGGAGCTGCCCGAGGCACAGGCGGGCGAAGGTCTCGGCCTGCATGCGGATGCCCTCGACGCCGAGCTCGGCCGTGATGAGGCTCGCGCGGGCGAAGAGCAGGTCACCCGTCAGGATCGCGACGTTGTTGCCGTAGGTCACGTGGGCGCTCGGCACACCCCGTCGGACCGGCGCCTCGTCCATGACGTCGTCGTGGTACAGCGAGGCGAGGTGGGTCATCTCGACGCTCACGGCGGCACGGACCACGGCGTCGGTCACGCCCTCGCCGAGCTGCGCGATGAGCAGGGTCAGGGTGGGGCGGATGCGCTTGCCGCCAGCCGACAGCAGGTAGCGGCTCGTCGTGTCGGCGAGGGTGTCGGCCGACCGCATGGCCTCGTCGAGCTGCTGTTCGACGAGTTCGAGCCCGTCGTCGATCCGGCCGACGAACCGGCGCTCCGCGGGGGTCGCGAACATCCGCTCACCGACGCCGAGCGACGCACGCAGGCTGGGCGCGCGTCGGGCGACGGGGACACTCGGGTTCACTGCTGCTCCGTACTGGGGACTGGGTCCGACGCGGACCGTTCGTCGTGGACCGGATCGGTGGGCTCGGCCGCGGGGCTGGCCCCGGCGGTCACGCTCCCGGTCGTTCCGCCGCGGGCGCGTCCGGCTCCGTCCCGACGCGGGGCTGCTCCCCCGTCGGCTGGTGGGCACGCCGTGCCTTCGCCCGGCGTGCGGCGGACTCGCGCACGGCACCCGCGACCGGCTTGCGACCGCGGTGGAGTGCCACGATACCGGCGGTGAGGTTCCGGTACGCCACCATCGTGAACCCCACACCGCGCAGCCACTGGCTCAGCACCTGCTGGTCGGGCCACGCGGAGATCGACTCGGCGAGGTACCGGTACGCCGCCGGGTTGCTGCTCGACAGCCGCGCGATGCCCGGCAGGACCCGCTTGAGGTAGGCCGTGTACGACAGGCGCAGGACGGCGAGCGGCGGGGTCGAGAACTCGCAGATGACAACGCGGCCCCCGGGCTTGAGCACCCGGTACATCTCGGCGAGCGCCACGGACGGCTCGTTGACGTTGCGGAGCCCGAAGGAGATGCTGACGGCGTCGAACGAATCGTCCTCGAAGGGGAGCTGCTCGGCGTCACCGTGGACGAAGGTGATCTCGGGGTGACGCTGTCGGCCGACCTCGATCATGCCCGCGGACAGGTCGAGCGCCGTGACCTCGGCGCCGCGCTTGGCGAACGCGACCGAGCTCGTCCCGGTGCCGGCGGCGAGGTCGAGCACACGTTCGCCCGGCCGGGGGTCCACCGCGCGGGTCGTCGCCACGCGCCAGAGCGCCGCGTTGCCCGCCGAGAGGATGTCGTTCGTCAGGTCGTACCGTGCCGCGACGTCGTCGAACATCGCCGCCACCTCGTCCGGCCGCTTCTCCATGTCCGCCCTGCTCACGAGGAGCCATCCTAGTTGGTCGACGCCGGACGGCAGCCGTACGACGGCGGGCCCGCCGAGGCCGGACGCGTACCATCGTGGGGTGCCCCTGACCGCCGTCGAGACCCCCCGTCTGACCGTCGCGACCCGCATGCTGGACGACCCGGGGGACGTGCTGGCCGCGACGCTCCCCGACCGTCCCCTCGCCTTCGTCCGGCGCGGTGACGGCATCGTCGGCATCGGCGAGGCCGTGCGGTTCGTGTTCACCGGGCCGGGCCGGATGCGCGACGCCTCCGCCACCTGGCGCCGCCTCGTGGAGCGCGCCACCGTCGAGGACGGCCTCCGGGTCCGCGGGACCGGACTCGTCGCGTTCGGGGCCTTCGCCTTCGCCGACGAGTCCGCCGCCCCGAGCGTGCTCGTCGTGCCGCGGATCGTCATCGGTCGCCGTCACGGGCGGGCGTGGATGACGACGATCGACCCCGAGCCCCTCGACGGTGACGCGTTCCCCGCGGTCGTGGCGGACGTCGTCCCGACCACCGCGACCGCGTCGATCACCCTGCCCACCCCGGCGCCCGCCCACCTCTCGGCCGCGTTCGGTCCCGGTCGCATCGACGAGGACGCCTACGCGGCCGCGGTCGCCGAGGCCGTCCGGGTGATCCGCGCCGGCGGGGTCGAGAAGGTGGTGCTCGCCCGTGACCGCGTGGCGCGCCTCCCGGCCGACGCCGACCGCCGGGGCGTCCTCGTCGACCTCGCCGCGGCGTACCCGGACTGCGTGACGTTCGCGGTCGACGGCCTCGTCGGCGCGACGCCGGAGACACTCGCCCGTACCGACGGGCGGACGCTCACCGCGCGGGTGCTCGCGGGTAGTGCCGCGCGCGGTGCGGACGCCGAGTCGGACCGCCTCGCCGCGGAGTCCCTGGCCGCCGACCCGAAGGACCTCGAGGAACACGCCTTCGCGCGGGCGAGCCTCGTCGAGGCGCTCGGCACGGTCGCCACGGACGTGCGGGCCGATCCCGCACCGTTCCGCCTGCAGCTCCCGAACCTCTGGCACCTCGCCAGCGACGTGTCGGCCACGCTGCCCGAGGGCACGACCGCCCTCGACGTCGCCGACGTCCTCCACCCCACCGCGGCGGTGGCCGGGACGCCGCGAGCAGCTGCGCTCGACCTCATCGCCCGACTGGAGGGCACGGACCGCGGCCGGTACGCCGGACCCGTGGGATGGATGGGTGCCTCCGGCGACGGCGAGTGGATGCTCGCGCTGCGGAGCGCGCAAATCGACGACGACGGCACCGTGACCGCGTGGGCCGGTGCCGGGATCGTCGCCGGGTCCGTACCGGACCGCGAGGTCGCGGAGACGGCGTTGAAGCTCCGGCCCGTCACCGACGCGCTCGCCTGAGCCGGACCTCCCGGCCGCCCCAGGAGGCGGTCAGACCTGGAGCGGCACCTCGATGACGAGTCGGTCGGCCGGATCCGTGAGGACCTGCTCGAGCTCGGCCCAGGTGGCGGCGCGACGGTACTCCCACCCGAGGCCACGGACGACGGGCTCGATCTCGACCACCTGCGGTGTCGCCATCATCCGGCGCATGTCCGCCGGGTCGGTCGTCGCGGCGACCTCGAGCCCGCCGAAGATCGCACCCCCGCCGTCGTTGCCGACCACGATCTGGAGGCGCTGGCGCCGCTCCTCGACGCCCGTCACCAGCCCGCCGAGGTCGTGCAGGAACGTCAGGTCGCCGACGAGGACGCGGGTCGTGCCCCCCGTCGCGCCCGAGGCCTCGACTCCGGCGGCGATGCCGAGCGCGGTCGAGATCGTGCCGTCGATGCCCGCCAGTCCGCGGTTCGCGTGCACCCGCACCTTCTTGCCCGGGACGCGGCCGTCCGCCACCCGGATGAGCAGCGACGCACCGAACACGAGGCGGTCGTGCGGCCAGGTGGCACCCCAGACCGCGTCGACGAGCATCGCCCGGTCCACGGGACGCCGCCGCACCGCGAGCTCGTCGCGGAAGAACTGCGCCCGTTCCGCGCGGTCGGCGGACCGCTTGGCGTCGAGATCGGGGGCGGTGTCCCCGTCGCCGAGGAGGGCACGGCTCGCACCCACCCAGGTGCCCACCCATGCGCGGTGCTCCGGCCCCGGGCGCCCGTCGACGCGGATGCCCGGGACGACGACGGCCGGGTGCGGAGGACGGGCGGCGCTGCCGGGGTCGTACGCCTCGGCCGCTGCGCCCCGCACCACGACGACCTCGACGTCCGCGCGCTGGAGGAGCGCCGGGACCTCACGACTGAGCGTCGGGTGCCCGAGCACCACCACGCGGCGGACGCGACCGCCGAAGGCGGGGTCACGGAGCAGCTGACGGTAGGCCACGACGAGGTTGCGACCGAAGTGGGCGCCGCTCGAGACCTCGGCCAGGAGGGGGGCGCCGAGCTCCCACGCGATGCGCTCGGCGTCCGCGCCGGCGTCGTGGCCCGCGACCACCACCGTGGCGGGGTCGGCGTCGACGACCAGGTCGTGGTCGCGCTCGGGTGCGGGTCCGGTGCGACGGGTGGCGAAGTCGGCGTCGACCTCGTGCGGCTCGGGGGCCGTCACGGCCCCGACCGCGGCCGAGAGCGGCTCGCGGAAGGCGAGGTTCACCTGCACCGGCCCGGGAGGCCCGTCGTGGCCGGCCGCCGCCGCGACGGCCTGGCGGACGAGTGCCCGGAGCGTGGCCCGGGTGGAGTCGTCCACTCCGTGGGTGGTCGGCGCCTCGACGTCCCGGACGAACCGCGTGGCGGCGCCGAAGACCCCCGGCTGGTGCGTGGTCTGGTTGCTGCCGATGCCACGGAGCTCGTCGGGTCGGTCGGCGCTCACCACGATCATCGGGACGCCCGAGTGGTGGGCCTCGAGCACGGCCGGGTGGAGGTTCGCCACGGCCGTCCCGGACGTCGTGACGACCGCGGCCGGCCGTTGCGTCTCGACCGCGAGTCCGAGCGCGAAGAACGCGGCGGTCCGCTCGTCGAGCCGGACGTGGACCCGGAGGGCACCGGCGCGCTCGACGGCGGCCGCGGCCAGGGCGAGGGCCTGCGACCGCGACCCCGGGCTCACGACGACGTCCGTGACGCCGGCGCGGGCCAGCTCGAGCAGGAACGCCACCGCGAAGTCGGTCGCCGGGCTCCCGGACCCTGCGGGCCGGATCGGGGAATCGCTGCCGGGACTACCGGTCGGGGCGGTCGCCGCCGGGGCCGCCGCTGGCGCCGGGGTCGTCGTCGAGGTCGGCGAGCTGTTGTTCGAGGTGCCGGAGGGTTGCGTCGCTCTGCTCTTTCTCGCTGCGGGTCATCCCGGCGCGCGCGGTGGCGCCGAGGAAGTCCGGGTCGTCGTCCGGCCCACGGTACCGCTGCCGGGGCACCGCCCGTGCCGGGGCCCGCCCGAGCAGGTACCAGAGCACGGCGCCGATGATCGGCAGGACGACGACGAGGACGATCCACAGGGGCTTGTTGAGGGCACGGACCCGATCGCGCGGCACCCATGCACAGTCGATGACGGCGTACACGGTGAACGCAACGGCGGCGACGACGGCGCCGATGAGGAACTTCACCATGGACGGAGTGTAAGTCGCTCCGGCTGGGACGCGCCGGGACGTGCACACCGGTCGCCGGACGCTCAGCTCCCGCGTCGTCGCCCGACCGTAGAATCATCGGGTGAAGTCGTGGCTGGTGTACTCCCTGGCGAGGATCGGGATCTTCGCGGTCCTGCTCGCGGTCTTCCTCGTCATCCGGCTGCCGTGGCCCGTGGCGACGATCGGCGCCGCGCTCGTCGGGCTGCTCATCTCGTACATCGCGCTGCCGAAGCTGCGGTGGCAGGTGGCGACCAGCTTCGCCGAGCGGCGACGCGGGCCCGACCACGACGAGGACACCGACTTCGAGGACGACTTCGTCGACGCCGAGGACTCGGCTGCTCCGTCGGTCGACCCGGCCCGGAGCGCTGAGCCGGGCGTCGTCGAGCGTCCCGCGTCGCCCCGCGCCGACGCCTGATCCCGCTGGTGCCTGATCCCGCCGACGCCTGATCCCGCCGGGGCCTGATCCCGCTGGAGCCCGGCCCCCGCTGCCGCAGATCTCCTGGCGGAGGCAGCCGCCCTGGCAGCGACGTCGCGATCGCTGTCTGCCCTAGGGCTGCAGCGCGAGCGTGATGCCGAGCACGATGCCGTACGCGAGCGCCGAGAACGACGACAGCTGCAGCGCCGTGATGAGCTCTCGCGGGCGGCTCGACGTTGCGCCGATGATCGCGGCTGGCAGCGCCAGGAGCAGCGTGAAGTACGCGTAGCCCGTGCGGAAGTACAGCACGACGAACCACACGAGCACGACGTACGGCAGGACGAGGAACAGGACGTACAGGGTCCGCGCGGCGCGGCTGCCGAGCACGACCGCCAGGGTGCGCTTGCCCGCCAGACGGTCCTCGTCGATGTCCCGGATGTTGTTGACCATGAGCACGGCGCATGCGAACAGCCCGGCGGCGACCGCCGCGGCCCAGGCGTTCAGGGTCACGTGGTGGATCTGGACGAACTCGGTCCCGAGCACCGCGACGAGGCCGAAGAACACGAACACGAAGACCTCGCCGAGCGCGTTGTACCCGTACGGCCGCTTGCCGCCCGTGTAGAACCACGCGGCCAGGATCGCCGCGGCGCCGACCGCCAGGAGCCACCAGAGCCCGGTGAGCACGACGATCACGACACCCGCGACCGCCGCGAGCCCGAAGAACGTCAGCGCGACGGTGAGCACCGTCCGCGGACGCGCTCTGCCGGAGCCCGTGAGCCGCGCCGGGCCGACGCGGTAGCGGTCGGTGCCGCGGACGCCGTCGGAGTAGTCGTTGCTGTAGTTCACCCCGATCTGCAGGAACAGGGCGACCGCGAGGCACAGCAGCGCGATGCCGAGGTCGTACCCACCGTCGACGTACGCGACGGCGGTCCCGAGCACGACCGGGACGACGCCGAGCGTGAGGGTGCGGAGCCGGGCGCCGCCGACCCAGTCGCGTGCGGTCGCCTTCTGGGGGCGCCCGACCGGTCGGCCACCGGGCCGTCCGGATCGGCGCTTCGACGTCGGTCGGGGTCCCTTGCCTCGTTGTGCCACGGCCACCGATCGTATCGTCAGGTGTCCATCGAGCCGCTGGGAGCGGCGTCGGCGGCGAGCCGCTGCACCGCGCGTCGGTCCGGCTTGCCCGTCGGGAGCATGGGCACGGCGTCGACCACCACGACGGCGGCCGGCCGGGCGGCACGACCGAGCACGGCGCCGACGCGCTCCCGGAGCACCGCGACGTCCACCGCGATGTCGGTCACGACGACGGGCACCTCGCCCCAGCGGTCGGAGGCGCGGCGGGTGACGACCGCGCCGGACTGGCCCGGGGCCTCCCGGACGACCCGTTCGACCGCGCCGAGCGCGACCTTCTCGCCGCCGGAGATGACGACGTCGTCGAGGCGGCCGACCACACGCACCGTGCCGTCGGCCGCGATCTCGGCGGCGTCCGCGGTGCGGTACCAGCGGAGCCCGTCGCCCTCGACGAACGCGGCGGCGGTGCGCTCCGGGTCGTCCAGGTACCCCTCGGCGAGCATCGGACCGGACAGTTCGAGGCCGCCGTCGACGAGCCGCGTGCGGACCGGGCCGAGCGGGACACCGTCGTACACGCAGCCGCCGCTCGTCTCGCTCGCGCCGTAGGTGGTGACGATCCGGGCACCGGCGGCACGCGCGCGGTCGCGCAGCGCGATCGGGGTCGCCTGTCCCCCGACGAGCACCGCGTCGAGCCCGGCCAGCGCGGCGGTCGCACGGGCATCGTCGAGCACGCGTGCCAGCTGCGCCGGGACGAGCGACGTGTACCGGCGGTCGGCGTGCAGGCGGTCGACCGCGTCGGCGAACGCCGTCGGGTCGAAATGCCCGGGCGGCACGACGACGGGGCTGGTGCCCGCGGCGACGGAGCGGGTGAGGACGTTGAGACCGGCGATGTAGTGCGTCGGCAGCGCCAGCACCCAACCCCCCGGACCGCCGAGCGCCGCGTCCGCCGCCGCGGCGCCGGCCAACAGCGCCTCGGACGACAGCGCGACCCGCTTCGCGGCGCCGGTCGATCCGCTCGTCTCGACCACGAGGGCGACCCGACGCGGCACGACGGCGGGCGGTGTGGAGGACGTCGGGTCCGACGACGGCACCGACGCCGACCGGGGTGACGGCGTCCGCGGCAGGATCGCCGGCCCGCCGGACAGCGCGCACTCGAGCGCCCGCAGCACGTCGAACGGGTCGTCGGTGGGGACCGGGAGGAGCGGCCGCGTCATCGGCGTCGGCTCACCGCCGTCACGCCCCACCGATGCATCAGTAGTGCCACGGGTACGCGGTCCACTCCGGCGTGCGCTTCTCGAGGAACGCGTCACGCCCCTCCACGGCCTCGTCCGAGGCGTACGCGAGCCGCGTGGCCTCGCCGGCGAACACCTGCTGCCCGACCAGGCCGTCGTCGACCGCGTTGAACGCGTACTTGAGCATCCGGATCGCGGTGGGTGACTTGCCGAGGATGGTCTCGCCCCACTCGATCGCGGTCCGCTCGAGGTCCGCGTGCGGGACCACGAGGTTCACCGCGCCCATCTCGTAGGCACGCTGGGCGCTGTACTCCCGGGCGAGGAAGAAGACCTCGCGCGCGGCCTTCTGGCCGATCTGCCGGGCGTAGTAGGCGCTGCCGTACCCGCCGTCGAACGAGCCGACGTCGGCGTCCGTCTGCTTGAACCGGCCGTGCTCCGCGCTCGCGATGGTCAGGTCGCACACCGCGTGCAGGGAGTGCCCACCGCCGGCCGCCCAACCGGACACGACCGCGATGACGACCTTCGGCATCATCCGGATGAGGCGCTGGACCTCGAGGATGTGCAGGCGGCCCATCGACGCCTGTGCCGCCGCCGGGTCCACGCCCTCGGGCGGGGCGCCCTCGTCGCCGACGTACTCGTAGCCGCTGCGGCCGCGGATGCGCTGATCGCCGCCCGAACAGAACGCCCAGCCCCCGTCCTTCGGGCTCGGTCCGTTGCCGGTCAGGAGCACGCAGCCGACGCGGGGGTCCTGCCGGGCGTCGTCGAGCGCGTGGTACAGCTCGTCGACCGTGCGCGGTCGGAACGCGTTCCGGACCTCGGGACGGTCGAAGGCGATGCGGACGATCCCGCCCGACACGTGCTTGTGGTACGTGATGTCCGTGAACGACGCGGCGATCGGCGCCGCGTCCCAGACGTCGGGATCGAAGGTGTCGGAGACGGGTGCAGCCATGCTCCGAGCCTATCCGGCGGCCCCGACCGGCTTCAGCCTCGGCCTCGGTCAGCTGCCGAACTGCGTGAGCACCTCGGGCGCCGCCACGACGAGGACGACCACGATGACGACGGGGTTCGCGGCGAACGCGATGAACACCGCCACGACGCCGTACCAGCGGCCGAGACCGCCCACCGCGGCGACGAACCCGAGCACCGCGGCGATCACGGTGAGGAACACCACCACGAAGCAGATCCCGCCCGCGAAGTCGACCTCGCCGCCCATGAAGACGGCGAACGCACTCGCGTCCACCGCCACACTCGCCACGGCCAGGGCCAGCCCGACCTTGCCGACGACCGGGCTCCGGCGGGCACGACTGGGCGGCCGGTCGATGTCGACCGTGTTCGTCCGCAGCAGCTGCGCGAACTCGTCGGACCGGTCGACGGCCCGCACCCCACGGCCGCCGTCGGGAGCGACACGACGCGTGGACGAGGCGGGTCGACGGCCTCCGGTGCGCTGCTGCGACTTCGGCGTCACCGGCTCTCCCCGCGTCATCTCCGACCGTTCCTGGTCGTTCCCGTCCCTGGTTCGCGCGGCCCGGCGGCCGCTCGACCTGAGGATGCTAACGGCCGGAACTGGCGGTCGCCTCCGAGCCCACGGCGCGGCACCTGAGCGCGCCTGGGAGGATCGGGGGGTGACGACCGTGACTCCCCCACCCACCGCTCCGATCCCGTCGATCGACGAGCTCCTGGCCGCCGCGCACGTCGTGGCGCTGCCCATGCGTGTCCGGTTCCGCGGGATCACGGTGCGCGAGGCCATGCTGCTGCGTGGCCCCGAGGGCTGGACCGAGTTCTCGCCGTTCGTCGAGTACGACGACGCCGAGGCGGCCGCATGGCTCCGCGCCGCCGTCGACTTCGGCTGGCGACCGCATCGGGCGGACGCCGACACCGTGCCCGTCAACGCGACCGTGCCCGCCGTGCCCGCGGACGCGGTCCCCGACGTGCTCGCCCGCTACCCCGGGTGCCGGACAGCCAAGGTCAAGGTCGCGGAGCCGGGCACCGGCCTCGCCGACGACGTCGCCCGGGTCCGTGCGGTCCGGGCCGTGATGGGCGACGACGCCGCCGTGCGCGTCGACGCGAACGGACTGTGGTCGGTCGACGACGCCGCGCGGGCGCTCGAGGCCCTCGCGCCGTTCGGCCTGCAGTACGCCGAGCAGCCGTGCGCGACCGTGCCGGAACTCGCGGCGCTGCGACGGCGTCTCCAGGGGCTCGGCGTCGCGATCGCGGCCGACGAGAGCGTGCGCAAGGCAGAGGACCCGCTCGCCGTCGCGCGCGCGGGTGCCGCGGAAGTCCTCGTCGTCAAGGCGCAGCCCCTCGGAGGGATCACCGCGGCGGGTCGCGTCGTCGCCGAGGCCGGGCTGCCGTGCGTCGTCTCGAGCGCGCTCGACACGTCCGTCGGGATCAGCATGGGCGCGCACCTCGCCGCAGCGGTGGCGGCTGACGGGTTCGCCTCGGGACTCGGCACCGCCGCGATGTTCCGGGGCGACGTCACGGCCCGGCCGATCCTGCCGCAGGACGGGAGGATCGCGGTCCGTCGCGTCGACGTCGCGCCGGACCTGCTGGAGCGCCACGCAGCCGCGCCCGACCGCCGCTCCTGGTGGATCGAGCGGCTGCGTCGGACGCACGCAGTCCTCACCGCGTGACGGGACGGGCAGGCGTCCCGCGCTGCCTCACAGTCCGGAGTAGCTGTGCAGCCCCTTGAAGAACAGGTTGACGACCGAGAAGTTGAACATCACGGCCGCGAACCCGATGAGGGCCAGCCAGGACGACCGCGCACCCCGCCATCCACGGGTCGCGCGCGCGTGGATGTACCCGGCGTAGATCACCCAGATGATGAAGGTCCAGACCTCCTTGGTGTCCCACCCCCAGTAGCGGCCCCAGGCACGCTCGGCCCAGATCGCGCCCGCGATGAGGGTGAAGGTCCAGAGCACGAACCCGACGAGCAGCACGCGGTAGGTCATGACCTCGAGCCGGTCGGCGTCGGGGAGGGTCTCCATGAAGCGGAGCTGCTTGACGTCGCCGCCGTGGCCCTGCCGGTAGGTCTGCACGAGCTGTGACACCGCGAGCCCGGCGCCGAGGGCGAAGAAGCCCGTGCCGCAGATCGCCACGAACACGTGGAGGACGAGCCAGTACGACTGCAGCGCCGGCGGGAGCGGCACGACGTCGACGTAGAAGTTGACGGTCGCGATGCCGAGCAGGATCAGGACGAGTCCGCTGACGAACACGCCGAGGAACTTCAGGTTCTGCCAGAACTGCACGGCGAGGAAGATCGCGACGATGATCCCGGTGCCGGTGAGCGAGAACTCGAACATGTTCGCCCACGGCACGCGGTGCGCGGCGACACCGCGGAGCACGATCGACCCGACGTGGATCACGAGCCCGAGCACCATCATCGCCATGCCGACGCGCTCGAAGCGGCTGCCCGACCGGGGCCGGTCGACCGGCGCCTCGACCCGCTCGAGCACGACCGTGCCGCCCTGGACCGTCGCGACCGTCCGCGCCTCGGCCCGCTGTTCCTGCCGCGCCGAGCGCTCGAGCTGCACGTCCCCGGACCGCTTGGCGACGTCGAGGATGAACGAGATGAACGCGATGAGGTACACGGCCATCGCCGAGTACACGAGGACGACCGAGTACTGCGCGAGGTCCGAGGTCATGTCGTTCACGCCCTGATGGTACCGCGCGCCCCTGACCGTGCCGGGGCCGGGGCGGTCGAGCGGCCGCAGTCTGAGCGGATCCGCACCGCGGACGTCCCCCGGTTCACACCGCTCCGGTCGACAGCTCGGGCCGCCGCGTCTGCGCCTCGCCCTCCGGGGGTTCCGCGAGCAGGTACAGGCCCGTCCCGCTGCCCGCCGCGTCGTCGAGTGCCGCGATCCACGCCCGGTTGAGGCGCGGAGGTCGGCCCCCGATGAACTTGAAGTGCAGCTCGCAGTACGGGTGCAACCAGATCGTGGTGCGGCCGTCGCCGACGCGGACGTCGTCCTTCCACGAGAACGCGAAGCTGTCCCCGCGTCGCAGCCGGTTCACGATCACGACCTGCAGGTGCGCGAGCGTGCGGTCCTCGATCTCCATCCCGAGGCGCATCGCGCCGTACGTCAGATGTCCCATCGCTCAGACCTCCTCGTCGCCCGGGGCGACGATGTCCTCGAGTCGTGTCGTGATGGGCTGCGGCTCGCGCAGGAGCATGATCCGCCGGCGGATCTCCGTCACCGTCTCGTCGTCGACGAGTTCCTCGCCGTCCGCGTCCGGGACGTCCGAGAGCACGATCTCGCTCGCCGGCCCGACGAGGAGCGACACGTGCACCACCGACCCGTCGGCGGCTCGGGCCGGGATCCGCACGGGCTCGGCCGTGGCCTGGTGCGCCAGCTCGGCCGCGTAGTCCACGACGGCATCGGCGATGGCGTCCCCCGTCAGCACGTGGGCGTCGCTGTAGTCGATCGAACGCATCGGGCCTCCTCCCGGTCGATGCAACCAGGACCCGCCCGTGCGCCGGTACGGGCTGAGCACGACCCGCACCGCCGGCGTCCCGATCGGGACGCCAGCGCGCGTCAGGTCAGCGAGGCCGCCGCCGTCGGCGCCACCCCGAGTCCGGCCGTGTGCCGCTCGGCGATCTCGTCCACCGCGCGCTCGAGGTTCGGGTCCTCGCCGCGCGCCAGACCGGCGTACTCGAGGTCGAAGCCGTCCTCGCCGGGGCGGCCGACGGCCTTGACCCACACCCGCCGACGCGGCACGAACAGCGAGGTGAGGAGTCCGGCGACCGCGAGGATCGCGAACCCGGCGACCCACAGCTGCGAGGCGTCGTGGTGGACGTCGAGCGAGACGTACCGCTTGACGCCGTTGAAGGTGATCGAGCCGGTGCCGTCGGGCAGTCGCTTCGTCTGGCCCGGCTCGAGCTCGATCGCGCCGTGCGCCGCCGTCGTCCCCGCGATCTGCCGCAGCCCCTTCGTCGAGAGCTGGTACACGGAGCGCGGGACGCCGTCGTCGAGGCCGAGGTCGCCCGTGTAGACCTGCAGGCTCAGCAGCGGGTTCTCGGTGTCCGGGTAGTTCGACGTGTAGGCGCCCGTCGCCTGCTTGACCGCAGTGGGGTAGAAGAACCCGACCATGCCGAGCTGGTCCGGCTGCGCGTCCGGCACCTTGACCACGCCGAGCGAGGTGTAGTTCGTGTCCTGCGGCAGGAACGGGACGACGTCCTCGAACGCCACGTGCCCGTCGCCGTCACGCACGGTGACGTCCATCGCGTACCCGTTGCCGAGCAGGTACACGTTCGTCCCGCCGATCGACAACGGGTCGTTCACCTTGATGGTGCGCTTGATCGCCGCACCGCCCTTGGTCCGGGCGGTCACGACGGCCTTGTAGTCCGTCGCCTGACCGAGCGCGTTGAGGTTCTTCTGCTCGTACGTCGTCGTGAAGTCGTCGAGCGTCAGGTTGTAGCCGTGCAGCTGCGACTGGCTGAACCAGCGCCCCGGGTTGAACGAGTCGTACGAGCCGAGCACGTTCGAGAACGTCTGGCCCTCGACGAGGAGCCGCTGCCCCGTGTAGCTGAACCCGCCACCGATGCCGACCGCGAGCAGGACACCGACGAGCGCGGTGTGGAACACGAGGTTCCCGGTCTCGCGCAGGTAGCCGCGCTCGGCGCTCACCGAGTCACCGAAGCGCTCCACCCGGTAGCCGGACCGCTTGAGGAGCGTCATCGCGCTCGTCACGGCGGTCTCGGCGGTCGGGAGGGCCGGAGCCGGGCCCGTCGCGGACCCCCCACCCGTGACCGTGGTCGGGTCGACCGCGATGCGCTGGTACCCGGCGAGGCGCCCGAGGCGGACCGGCGTGCGGGGCGGGCGGGTCCGGAGGGCCTGCCAGTGGTGGCGTGTCCGCGGGATGATGCAGCCGATCAGGGACACGAACAGCAGGAGGTAGATCGCGGAGAACCACACCGAGGTGTAGGTGTCGAACACCTGCAGCTTGTCGAGGACCGGGTACAACGTCGGGTGGTCGACCTGGTACTGCGTCACGCCGTTCGGGTCGGCCGTGCGCTGTGGCACGAGCGACCCGGGGATCGCGGCGAGCGCGAGCAGCATGAGCAGGAACAGCGCCGTGCGCATGCTCGTCAGCTGGCGCCAGAAGAACCGGACGTAGCCGAGGAACGACAGCGCGGGCTGGTTCACCCCGCCGTCGTCGCCGCCCCCACCGCCACCGCCGCCGGTACCGCCACCACCGGTGCCGCCCGACGTGGGGGCGGCGTCGACGTGGTCGGACGGGCGCATCGGATCGCCGACGATCGTCGTGCCGTCGGCCTCGTCCATGCCGGCGGAGGCAGCCGTGGACGTGCGGTCCGTGACCGGAACCGCTGCGGCGATCCGGGCCTCCCGGGTGTCAGACGAGCGGGACATAGCTCTGGATCACCGCCCCGACGCTCGACATGATGGCCGACCAGAGTCCGGTGACCATGAGCAGACCGATGACGATCAGGATCGCTCCTCCGATGACGTTGACGAGGCGGATGTGGCGCCGGACCGTGCGGAGGGCGCTCGACGCCCACCCGGCGCCGAGCGCGACGAGCAGGAACGGGATGCCGAGTCCGATGCAGTAGGCGACGCCGAGCCACATGCCCTGCCACGCGCTGCCGGCCTGCACGCTGAGCAGGTTGATCGCGGCGAGCGTCGGGCCGAGGCACGGGGTCCAGCCGAGGCCGAACACGACGCCGAGCAGCGGCGCCCCGACGAGGCCCGTGGCGGGCGACCAGGACGGCTTGACGGTGCGCTGCAGGAACGTGAACCGGCCGACGAACACCAACCCCATGGCGATGACGACGACCCCGAGCACCTGGGTGATGAGGTCGCGCCAGCGCACGAGCCAGAAGCCGAGCGCGCCGAACACGGTCGTGTACGCGACGAAGACGACCGTGAACCCGAGCACGAAGAACAGGACGCCGAGCAGGACGCGGCCACGACGTCGCCCGACCTCGGTGACGCCACCGACGTACCCGAGGTACCCGGGCACGAGCGGCAGCACGCAGGGCGACAGGAACGACACCAACCCGGCGAGCGCCGCGACGGGCAGTGCGACGGCCATCTGACCGCTGAGGATCGCGTCGGAGAAGGGGTTGCCGCCGGTCACGGGTCAGGCGTTCCCGTTGAGCTCGTCGCTCACGAGGGTGTCGATGATGCTCGACGAGTCGACCGCACCGAGGACGCGCGCGGCGACGCGTCCCTGCTTGTCGAGCACGATCGTGGTGGGGACGGAGTTCGGGGCGATCGTGCCCGAGAGGGCGAGCTGCATGGTCCCGTGGTCGGCGTCGAGGACCGAGCCGTACGCCGTCCGGAAGGTGCGCTCGAACGCCTGGGCGGTCGGCTTCCGGTCGCGCACGTTCACCCCGACGAACGCGACGTCCTTGCCCTGGAACGTCCCGTACGACTGGTTGAGGTACTTCGCCTCGGCGCGACAGGGCGGGCACCCGGCGTACCAGAAGTTGAGGACGACGACCTTGCCCTTGAGCGCGGCACTCGACACGTGGTCGCCGTCGTCGGTGGTGGCCGAGAAGGTCACGGGCGCGCTCCGCTTGTCGGCGGCGACCTCGGTCACCGCACCGTCGCCGGAGATGTAGTTCTGCGTGGTGCCCTTGCCGTACTGGTTCGTCAACTGGTCGTTCGAGCTCGACGAGCAGCCTGCGAGCGCGAGGGCCGCGACCACGGCACCGGTGATCGCGACGGCGAGGCGGGCGCGGGTCGAACGGCGCCGCGGTTGGACGGTCGTGCTGGTGGTGATCACACTGCTCCCATGTCGACGGCTCCGGCCCGGAGCGGACCCGCGGGATCGGCGTAGCCGACCTCGACGAAGCGCCCGCCACGGCGTTCCACGCTCGTGATGCTCGACAGCGCGCACCGACGGGCACGCGGGTCGTGCCAGAGGTGCTCGCCGGCCAGCCGGCGGTGCACCGTCCAGATCGGGAGCTGGTGGCTCACGAGGACGACGTCACCCCCGTCGATGCTCCCCCACGCGGTCTCGAGCGCGGCCGTCATGCGGTTCGCGATCGACGCGTAGGCCTCGCCCCAACTCGGCCGCAACGGGTTGGCGATCCACGGCCACTCCGTCGGCCGGGCGACCGACCGCCGCGTGAAGCCGGGCGGCTGGCCCTCGTAGCGGTTCGTCGGCTCGATGAGCCGCTCGTCGAGCCGGACGTCGAGGTCGTACGCCTCGGCCCACGGCGCGGCCGACTCCTGCGTCCGCTGCAGGGGCGATGCGACGACCGCACGGACGTCCACACCGGCGTCGACGAACGACCGCGCGGCGGCCTCGGCCATGCGTCGGCCGAGCTCGCTCAGCCGGAACCCCGGCAGGCGTCCGTACAGGACGCCATCGGGGTTGTGGACCTCGCCGTGACGAACGAGGTGCAAGCGGGTCGCGGGCATGCCCTCCAGTGTAGGTCGGGCGGCGCGTCCACCTCCCACCCAGTTGCCGCACGGGTATGCGGAACCGCTCAGCAGCGGCGTCCGGGAGGCCCGGGCGGGCCCGTCAGGACAGGTGGCCCGACAGCCGCGTGTGGATCCGCAGCGAGCGGGTGTCGAGCCCCACCACCTCGACGGTCGCACCGTGCATCGCGTACCGCTGCTCGATGGCGTCCAGCGCGGCGACCGTCGACGCGTCCCACACCTGGGCGCCGGCGAGGTCGATCTCCACCCGCGCCGGGTCCTCGGCGTACGAGAACCGCGTGGGCAGATCGCTCGACGAGGCGAAGAAGAGCGCGCCGTGCACGCGGTAGCGGACGAGGTCGCCACGGACCTCCCGCTCGACGGACACGACGTGGGCGACCCGCCGGGCGAACACGAGCGCGGACACGACGACGCCGATGAGCACGCCGGTGGCGAGGTTGTCGGTGAACACGACGACCACGACCGTGATCACCATGACGCCCGTCTCCCCGAGCGGCATCCGGCGGAGGGTCCGCGGACGGACGCTGTGCCAGTCGAACGTCGCGACGCACACCATGACCATGACGGCGGTGAGCGCCGCCATCGGGATCTCGGCGACCACCCCGCGCAGGGTCACCGTCAGCACGAGCACCGAGACGCCGGCGACGAAGGTCGAGACGCGGGTCCGGGCCCCGGCCGTCTTGACGTTGATGACCGTCTGGCCGATCATCGCGCAGCCGCCCGTGCCGCCGAAGAACGCACTGACGACGTTGGCGATGCCCTGCCCCCACGACTCGCGCCACCCGCTCGACCGGGTGTCCGTGAGCGCGTCGACGAGCTGTGCGGTGAGCAGGGTCTCGATGAGCCCCACGACCGCCATGCCGAAGGCCGTCGGGGCGATGATCCGCAGCGTCTCGAGGTCGAGCGGCACACGGATCCCGGCGAAGGTCGGCAGCGACGACGGCAGCGCGCCCTTGTCCCCGACCGTCGGGACGTCGACGTGGAACAGCAACGTGAGCGCGGTGACCACGATCACCGCGATGAGCGGGGCGGGCACCGCCTTCGTCAGGAGCGGGAACGCGATGATGATCGCGATGCCGAGCGCCGTGAGCGGCCAGACGACGACCGGCACGCCACGGCCGAACAGGTTCGGCAGCTGTGCGGTGAGGATGAGGATCGCGAGCGCGTTGACGAACGCGACGTTGACGCTCCGCGGGATGAACCGCATGAGACGAGCGACGCCGAGGAAGCCGAGCACGAGCTGGAACACACCGCCGAGGACGATCGTCGGCACGAGGTACGCGATGCCGTGGTCCCGGATGAGCGGCGCGACGACCAGCGCCACGGATCCGGCCGCCGCGGAGACCATGGCAGGACGACCTCCGACGAACGCGATCACGACCGCGATGACGAACGACGAGAACAGGCCGACCGCCGGGTCGACCCCGGCGACGATCGAGAACGAGATCGCCTCGGGGATCAGGGCGAGCGCCGTCACGACGCCGGCGAGCACCTCGCGCGTGAGCAAGCGCGGCGACCGCAGCGCCTGCAGCACGGAGTGGGCGACGGGTGCCGACGGACCGGACGGGACAGCTGCGGAGGTCATCGGCGACCACCTTACGGGCGGGCGTGAGCGCTCACCACGGCGTCCGACGCGGGACGGGGGCCGCCCGCTAGACTCGACCCCCGTGATCGAACGCACCCGCATCGCCGACCTCGCCGCACTCCCCGACGGTCCCGTGACCGTCGGCGGATGGGTCGAGACCGTCCGTGACCAGAAGAAGGTGCAGTTCGTCGTACTGCGCGACGAGACGGGCGCCGTCCAGCTCGTCAACCCCGCCGTCCGCGCCGTCGACGACGACGCCGACGACAGCGCACGTGCGGCGCTGACCACGACCGAGACGATCTCCGGGCTCGCGCACGGGACCTTCCTGGTGGCCCAGGGCACGCTCAAGCACGACGAGCGCGTCAAGCTCGGTGGCATCGAGGTCAAGATCGACCGCCTCGACGTCGTGACCGCCGCGCTCCCCGAGACGCCGATCGCCGATGACTCCTCGCTCGACAAGCGCCTCGACTGGCGGTTCCTCGACCTCCGGAACCGCAAACAGAACCTCGTGTTCCGGATCCAGACGACCCTCGAGCACGCGTTCCGGACCTACTGGGTCGAGCGCGACTTCATCGAGATCCACACGCCGAAGCTCATGGCGTCCGCGTCCGAGTCCCGCGCCGAGCTGTTCGAGCTGCCGTACTTCGACACGACGGCGTACCTGGCGCAGAGCCCGCAGAACTTCAAGCAGATGGCGCAGCCAGCCGGATTCGGCGCGGTGTTCGAGATCGCGGACGCGTTCCGGGCCGACCCGTCGTTCACCTCCCGGCACGCGACGGAGTTCACCAGCGTCGACGCCGAGATGAGTTGGGTCGAGTCCCACGAGGACGTCATGGCCATGCACGAGGAGCTCCTCGTCGCCGGCATCACCGCCGTGCAGGCCAAGTACGGCGTGGAGATCAGCGAGGTCTTCGGCTTCGAGCTCCAGGTCCCCACCGCGCCGTTCCCGCGCATCCCGCTCGCCGAGGCCCGCCGGATCGTCGCGGAGGGCGGCTACGAGATCCCCCGCGCCGACGGCGACCTCGACCCCGAGGGCGAGCGCCGGATCTCGGCGTACGCCAAGGAGCAGTTCGGCTCGGACTTCGTGTTCGTCACCGACTACGACGCCACGATCCGGCCGTACTACCACATGCGTCACGAGGACGACCCGACGCTCACGAAGAGCTACGACCTCATCTACAACGGCACCGAGATCTCCACGGGCGCCCAGCGCGAGCACCGCGTCGACGTCCTGACGCAGCAGGCGGTCGAGAAGGGCCTGGACCCCGCCGAGCTCGAGTGGTACCTCGACTTCTTCCGCTACGGCGTCCCCCCGCACGGTGGCTTCGGCATGGGCCTGGCCCGGGTGCTCATGCTCATGCTCGGCCAGTCGTCGATCCGCGAGGTCACGTACCTGTTCCGCGGTCCCACCCGTCTGCTCCCGTAGCGGTTCCCGACCGCACGACAGGAGGCGCTGCTCCCCACCGGGGCAGCGCCTCCCGCGTGTGCGGCAGCGACGGCCGGGAGGCGCGGCTCAGGCCTCCCAGTCGATGGCGGTCCGCCCCGTGACCATCCCGCGGACGGTGTCGGCGGCGGCCTGGTGCTCGGGGTGGACCTGGTAGGCCTCGAGCCCGGCGAGGTCGTCGAACGTGGCGACCACCGCGACGTCCGCGTTGCTGCCGGGGTACGCCACGTTGTCGACCACGCGGATGGAGCGGATCGACGGCACGACGCCGTCGAGGCCTTCGAGCACGGCGCGGATGTGGGCGATCGCCTCGTGACGGACGACGTCGTCGCGCAAGCGCCAGGCGACGACGTGGTGGATCACGCGCGGGCCTCGGCCGCGGCGAGCGCACGCTCGAACCGCTCGGCGTCGACGCGCCAGGTGCTGTGGACCCGGCCGTCGACGATGACCACGGGGATGTCCTCCGCGTACTCCTCGCGCAGGGCGTCGTCCCGGAGGATGTCCCGCTCCTCGAACACGACGTCGGGGTGGGCGTCGAGCACGGAGCGGACGATCGGACGGGCGTCGTCGCACAGGTGGCATCCGGGCTTGGTCAGGAGCGTCACGGTGGGCACCCGTCCAGCGTAGTGCGGAGACGACGAAGCCCCGGCCGGTGATCGGTCGGGGCTCTCGTGGTGAGCAGGTCCGGTAGGACCTACTTCTTGTTGCGACGCTGGTGGCGCGTCTTGCGCAGCAGCTTGCGGTGCTTCTTCTTCGCCATGCGCTTGCGGCGCTTCTTGATGACAGAACCCATACGGCCCTCCTACGGCTGATGTGGACACCGGGTCGGAGACCGCGGAAAAATACCTCGTGCGACATTACCGGAGCCGACCGGCGTTGTCGAACGGCGTGGGCGTGGCGCGCTCAACCGACGTCGGCGACACCACCGCGGAGCATCTCCGCGACGGCGGACTCCGGGACCCGGAACGACCGGCCGAAGCGGATGGCGGGGAGCTCCCCCGCGTGCACCATGCGGTAGACCGTCATCTTCGAGACGCGCATCATCTCGGCGACCTCAGCGACCGTGAGGAACCGCACGTCGTCGAAGTTGCCGGCCATGCTCTGCCTTCAGGAGGGGCCCGGCGCCTCCGGACCATGGTGTGACCTGCGTGGTCTCTGGCAACCATAGGGGCGGCCGTGGCGCGGTGTCCAGCCCGCCCGCTGCCCCGGGAACGGGGGTCAGTCGTCGTCCTCGCCGGCACGCCGCTGGAGCCGACGCCGCACCGGGTCCACCACGCGCTCCCAGCCTGTCTGCGCCCCCGAGATCGCCGTCGTGGCGCGGAAGGACGCCTCGGCCATCACCCGTCCGAGTTCGGTGCCGACGTCCACCCGAGACCGTCCCGCGGCGCCGCGGCGCACCGACACGGGGCGGCCGTCGGGGGTCCACGCCGTGGTCGCCGGGACCTCCTCGGCAGCGACGACACCGGTGAACGGTGCGAGCCATTCCTCGACGCCGACGAGGGGCTCCGGGTCGAGGCGGTAGTAGCGGTGCTGGCCCTCGTCGCGCGTGCGCACCAGGCCGGCGTCGCGGAGCACCCGGAGGTGTTTCGACACCGTCGGTTGGCTGATCCCGAGGCGCGTGACGAGCGCACCCACGCTGAGTTCGCCGACGGACCCGGCCGCGCCGTACTCCTCGAGCAGGGTTGCGAGCAGTCGGCGCCGCGTGGGGTCCGCGATCACGCCGAAGATGTCGGGCATGCGCTCAGGGTAACGGGGCGCGCGCGGCGAGGGCCATCCGGACGCCCTCGGGGTGCCCCAGGGCGCGTGCGTCAGAGCGCGGCGAGCTCCGCGGCTCGGGCGATGGCGGCATCGGCGGCACGGCGGAGGGTCCCCTCGAGGTCCGCGTCCTCGAGGACCGCGATCGCCCGCTCGGTCGTGCCCTTCGGACTCGTCACCGCGCGCCGGAGGGCCTCGGGGCCGTCGTCCGACGTGGCGAGGAGCTCGACCGCGCCGCGGAGCGTGCCCTCGACCATGACCCGCGCCTGCTCGCGGTCGAACCCGAGCGACTCGGCCGCACGCCGCCACTGTTCGACGAGCAGGAACACGTAGGCGGGCCCGGACCCGGACACCGCGCTGAGGGCGTCGAGCTGGGCCTCGGGGACCTCGAGCACATCGCCCGAGACCGCGAAGAGGGACGAAGCGAGCGCGACCGCCGCCGCGTCGGCGCGACTGCCCCCGCTGACCCCGGTGACACCGCGGCCGACGCGCACGGGGGTGTTCGGCAGCGCCCGGACGACCCGCACGCCCTCCGGCACCAGGGACTCCATCGTCACACTCGTCACCCCGACGGCGACACTCACCACCACCGCGTCCGGCTCGAGGTCGGCCCGCACCTCGCGCAGCAGGTCGGCGACGAGGAACGGCTTGACCCCGACGACGACGAGCCCCGCCCCGCGCACGGCGCGCCGGTTCGCCTCCGGGTCGGTCTCCACGGCGACGGCGTCGAGGCCCCGGACGCGGAGCGCCTCGGCGGACGGCTCCGACCGGTTCGTGACGGCGAAGCGATCCGCGGGAACGCCTGCGGCGACCAGGCCGTCCAGGACCGCTCCCGACATGGATCCGACGCCGAGCATCGCGGTACGTGGCAGATCGAGGACCATCCGGCCATCCTAGGATCTGACCGACCGCACAGGAACGAGAGCAGGGCTGGGCACCATGAGCGCATCCGGAGGCAACAGGGCGATCGTCGCGGCCCTCGGCGCGAACGTCGGCATCGCCGTGGTCAAGTTCATCGCGGCCGCGATCAGCGGATCGGCGTCGATGCTCGCCGAGGGCGTCCACTCCCTCGCCGACTCGGTCAACCAGGTCCTGCTCATCATCGGCGGCCGACGGTCGAAGCGGTCGGCGGACGAGGAACACCCGTTCGGCTACGGCCGCGAACGGTACCTGTACGCCTTCGTCGTGTCGATCATCCTGTTCTCGATCGGCGGCGTGTTCTCGCTGTACGAGGGCATCGAGAAGCTCGAGCACCCGCACCCCCTGGAGACCTGGTGGCTCCCGCTGGCGGTGCTCGCGATCTCCATCCTGCTCGAGGGCTTCTCGCTCCGGACGGCGTTGCGGGAGGCCCGGTCCGACCGCGGGGACCAGTCCCTGGTGCAGTACATCCGTCGGGCCAAGGCACCCGAACTCCCGATCGTCATGCTCGAGGACACGGCGGCGCTCACCGGGCTCGTGTTCGCGTTCCTCGGCGTCGGTCTGACGGCGCTCACCGGCAACGGCGTCTTCGACGCGATCGGCACGATCCTCATCGCCCTCCTGCTCGTCGCCGTCGCGGTCGTACTCGGTGTCGAGACGAAGAGCCTGCTGCTCGGCGAGGGGGCGACGCCCGCGGACCTGCAGGCGATCAAGCGGGCGATCCTCGACGGCCCGGAGGTCGACTCGATCATCCACATGAAGACCCTGTACCTCGGCCCGGACGAGCTCATGGTGGCGGCGAAGGTCGCGGTGGACGGGGACCGTCGCCTGGGGGACGTCGCGGCGGGCATCGACGCCCTGGAGGCCCGGGTCCGGTCCGTCGTGCCCGTCGCCCGGGTCATCTACATCGAGCCCGACGTCCGGCACGACGCCCCGCGGCCGCCGACCGAGGCGATCATCATCCGCGCGGCCGACTGACGCGTCCTCCCCCGGTCGGGAGGCCGAGCGACCGTCCACAGGGAAGGCACGCCTTCGTGGCGGAGCCGGCCGGGCCTCCGCCACGATCGGAGCATGTCCGTGTTGCAGAACGTGTTCCTGGCTCTCCACTTCATCGGTCTCGCCGCCGTGATCGGCGCCTTCCTCGCGCAGGTCCGGCGCAAGGAGCACATCGAGACCCAATGGCTCGTCATCGGCCTCGTGACGCAGCTCGTGACCGGTCTGGCACTCATGGGCATCATCGACGCGACCACCCACGGCGGGTCGAACCACGTCAAGCTCGGGGTCAAGCTCGTCATCGCGCTGATCGCCCTCACGACGGCGTTCGTGGCGCGGTCGCGGCAGCGCCGGGCCGACGCGGGGACGGCCGGACCGAAGGCGGCGCTGCCGTTCTTCCACACGACCGGAGCGCTCGCGATCGTCAACGTGCTCATCGCCGTGTTCTGGCACTGAGGCGCGTCCGGTCGCCGAGCGGCCTCAGCGTCTCGCGGCGAAGAACGTGTCGAGCATCGCGGCACAGGGCTGTTCGAGCACGCCGCCGACGACCTCGGCCCGGTGTGGGAGTCGTCGATCGCGCGCGATGTCGTAGACGCTGCCCGACGCACCCGCCTTCGGATCCCACGCGCCGAACACGATCCGGGGTACCCGGGCGGCGAGCACGGCGCCGGCGCACATCGGGCACGGCTCGAGCGTGACGACGAGGGTGTGCTGCTCGAGGTGCCAGTCCCCCGTGCGTGCCGCGGCGGCGCGGAGTGCGAGCACCTCGGCGTGCGCGGTCGGATCCTGTCGGGCCTCCCGTTCGTTGCGCCCCGTGGCGACCACCGCACCGGTCGCGTCGAGCACGACCGCGCCGACCGGGACGTCCCCCGTCGCGAGACACGCGCGGGCCTCGTCGAGCGCCCGTTCCATCGCGGCCACCCACGGCCGGGCCGCCGGGTGCTCGCCCCGGTCCGCTCCGCCGCCGATGCCCGAGGGTCCGGGGCCGACCGGCCCGGGTCCGTGCTGCCGGTGCTCCACTCGCCCTCCTCGTCCGCCGCGGTGGCGCCTCCGTGGCCGGTACCCTTGAGCGTATGCGAGTCCACGTCGCCGACCACCCGCTCATCACGCACAAGTTGTCGGTGCTCCGCGACCGCACGACGCCCGCACCGACGTTCCGCGCTCTGACCGAGGAGCTCGTGACGCTCCTCGCGTACGAGGCGACGCGCAACGTGCGAGTGACCGCGACCGCGATCGAGACCCCCGTCGCGAACACCGTCGGCGTCGCCATCGCCAAGCCGCGTCCGCTCGTCGTGCCGATCCTCCGAGCGGGCCTCGGGATGCTCGAGGGCATGGTCAAGCTCGTGCCGACGGCCGAGGTCGGGTTCCTCGGCATGGCGCGCAACGAGGAGACCCTCGAGCCCCAGACGTACGCCGAGCGCCTGCCCGAGGACCTGTCGAACCGGCAGTGCTTCGTCCTCGACCCGATGCTCGCGACCGGTGGCTCCCTGACGGCCGCGATCGAGTTCCTGTTCGACCGGGGCGCCGTGGACGTCACCGCCGTCTGCATCCTCGCCGCGCCCGAAGGGCTCGCCGCGGTCGAGGAGGCCACCGCGGGCAAGGACGTCACGATCGTCCTCGGTGCCCTCGACGAGCGACTCGACGACCGCGGGTACATCGTGCCCGGACTCGGCGACGCGGGCGACCGGTTGTACGGACTCGCCGAGTAGCCCCTTCCACCGCCCTCGCAGGCTCGGTCGGCGCTGGCGTCGCGCGGCGCTGGCGCGCCGCCTCAGCTCCAGCGCGCGGACTCGCCGAGTAGCCCCTTCCACCGCCCTCGCAGGCTCGGTCGGCGCTGGCGTCGCGCGGCGCTGGCGCGCCGCCTCAGCTCCAGCGCGCGGACTCGCCGAGTAGCCCCTTCCACCGCCCTCGCAGGCTCGGTCGGCGCTGGCGTCGCGCGGCGCTGGCGCGCCGCCTCAGCTCCAGCGCGCGGACTCGCCGAGTAGCCCCTTCCACCGCCCTCGCAGGCTCGGTCGGCGCTGGCGTCGCGCGGGGCGCACGTCCGCACGTCCGCCGGGACAGTTGACAGCCCCCTGGTATACCGCCGATACTCGCCCCATGACTGTTTCCTCGTCCACCCGCGTCCTCATCGAGGTCCAGGGGACTGCCGGCATGATGATGCCGGGCATGGCGGTCATGTGTTGTCGAATGTGTGCCTGACCGGCACCCGTTCCAGCCGGACCCACCCCGACGGCGACCCCGTCCTGTGTGCGGTCCCCGGGATCCGGCGCCGACGACCATCGTGATCGTCGACGCGGAGGCACCCGCTCCCCTCGGTCCGTCCCGCCCTCGAACCCCCTCGCCGGGGTCCGGGCAGCGCGGCCGCCGCGACCGAGGACGCATTCGACGCACCGGCGCTCCGAGCGCCACAGCCAGGAGGACTCCCATGTCACTCACCATCGATCGCCCGCGACACACCACCGCCCCCGCCGACACCGCGCTCGCCGGCGCTGCCTCGCCGACCCAGGCCGGGCCGGCTCTCCCCACGGCCCAGCACGCCCGCACTGCTGCGCCCGTGCGTACCCCCGCTGCCGGCATCGCCCTGCCCGCCCGTGCCGCACGGCCTGCGCCCGCTGCCGAGGACGTCCCGACGAGTCCCGTCGTCGCTCCCGCCCGGAGCCGCGCTCTGCCCGAGGGCACGGAGGCACGCGGATTCGCCCTCTACGTCGGGATCGACGAGGCGAAGGCGGCTGCGGCCGGCACCTCGCTCGCGGCCATCGTCGAGCAGCTCAAGGCCCTGACGGCCCAACTCGCCCCCGCCGCCGAGACCTACGCGGCGGTCGCCGTGGCGGCCGAGGGCTCCGGGGGCCGCGACGTCGAGGTGGTGCGCCTCGCGCTGCAGGACCGATCCGCGGTCGCGGCGCGGAAGCAGACCTCGCCCGCTGAGCCCGAGGAGACCGGCGTCGTGATCGACATCTCGCGCAAGCGGGTCGTGCTCGACGGCGAGACCGCACCGCTGACGTACAAGGAATTCGAGCTCCTCCAGTTCCTCGTGCTCCGCGAGGGCCGGACGGTCGACCGCCAGGCGATCATCGAGGGACTCTGGGCGGACGGCGAGGACGAGACGCCGAACGAGCGGACCATCGACGTGCACGTCCGACGCCTCCGCTCGAAGCTCGGTGCCTTCGAGGAGATCGTGCGGACGGTCCGGGGTGTCGGCTACCGGTTCGACCGGCACGCGGACGTCGCCGTGCGGTACGCCTCCACGCCGTCCCCCGACCTCTTCTGACGGCCGCGGGGGCTCCCGGCGTCGGCATCGGGCGCTCTGGGTGAACTCGCAGTGAAACAACGATTCGGTACCTACCGCTCGTTACCACCTCGTTATATTCTGACGGAGCAGTCGCTGTTTGCTGTGGCAGCGGTTGCGGAATGTGATTGCAGGACACTCTTGGGTGCAAGGGAGGAGGGCGGCCACCACGCCTCTGGTGGCCGCCCTTCGTCGTGTCCGAGCCGGTCGGGCGTCCGACCCCGTCGATACAGTTGGCGGAGGTCGGAAGGAGCCGCAGTGAGTGACACATCGAAGGCCGTCGCCGCGTGGGAGGCCCTGTTCCGCGCGCAGGTCACCGTGATGCGCAACCTCAACACCGCGTTCCCGTCGTCCGACATCTCGTTCAACGAGTACGACGTCTGCTACAACCTGTCCAAGCAGCCCGGACGGCGCCTCCGGATGCGGGACCTGACCGGCCAGCTCCTGCTGACCCAGCCGAGCATCAGCCGCCTCGTCGAACGGCTGGCGGCCCGCGGCGTCGTCGAGAAACTCCCCGATCCGACGGACGCGCGCGGTGTGATCGTCGCGTTGACGACACACGGCTTCGACCTCTACCGCACCGTGGCGAAGCAACACGCCGCCACCATCGCCGAGCAGGTCGGCGCCGGACTCGACGACGACGAGCTGGGCGAGCTCGAACACCTGTGCACGAAGCTGCGCACGGCCGCCGCTGCCGCCACCGACGGCACCACGGCGCACCCGGCGCACCCGGCGCTCCGCGCGAACCCGGACCCGTCGGCCTCCGATCTGGCCTCCGACACCCTGCCGAGCGTGTGAGCGGCGCGCTCGTCTGGCTGCGGGACGACCTGCGCCTCCACGACAACCCCGCCCTGCACGCCGCCGTCACGGCCGGCGGCCCGGTCACCGTGGCGTACGTCCTCGACGACCAGTCGGAGGGCCTCCGTCCGTTCGGTGGCGCCGCGCGCTGGTGGCTGCACGGGTCGCTCGCCGCGCTCGACGCCGACCTCCGGGCCCGCGGGAACCGCCTCGTCCTGCGCCGGGGTGCCGCGGCCACCGTGATCGACGAGCTCGTGCGCGACACCAGGGCGGACACGATCCTCTGGAACCGTCGGTACGGCGCCGCAGAACGCGCGATCGACACGGGGATCAAGCAGTCGCTCACCGACCGCGGTCACGTCGTGCACAGCGCGGCGGCGGCGCTGCTCTGGGAGCCGTGGACGCTCGCCACCGGCCAGGGCCAGCCCTACCGGGTGTTCTCGCCGTTCTGGCGCGCGGCGCAGGCGATGCCGACACCCCGCGAACCGCTCCCGCGGCCCGTGACGGTGCCGGCCGGGCCGTCTGTGGCGAGCGACGCCCTCGACGACTGGGGTCTGCTGCCGACCCGACCGGACTGGGCCGGCGGCCTGCGCGCGACCTGGACCCCCGGCGAGGCCGGAGCCGCGGCCCGGTTCCGCCACTTCCTCGAGCACGGTCTCGAGGACTACGACCAGCGTGACCAGCCGTCGGCCGACGCCGCGAGCGGACTGAGCCCGCACATCCGCTGGGGCGAGATCAGCCCGTACCAGCTCTGGCACCGTCTGCACGGCGAGCTCACGCCCGCGCAGCGTCGGCAGGCGCCGTCGTTCCTCCGACAGCTGGCCTGGCGCGAGTTCAACTGGCACGAGCTGTACCACGAGCCGGACATGGCGACCGTGAACGTCCGCCCCGAGTTCGACGCCTTCCCGTGGCGCTCCGCGTCGTCGGACGAGCTCGACCGCTGGCGGTACGGCCGCACCGGCATCGACCTCGTGGACGCCGGCATGCGGGAGCTCTGGCACACCGGCGCGATGCACAACCGCGTCCGCCTGGTCGTCGGGAGTTTCCTCGTCAAGAACCTGCTCGTCGACTGGCGCGTCGGCGAGCAGTGGTTCTGGGACACCCTCGTCGACGCCGACTCCGCGAACAACGCCGGCAACTGGCAGTGGGTGGCCGGTTCCGGGTTCGACGCCGCCCCCTTCTTCCGCGTCTTCAACCCGCAGCTCCAGGCGGACAAGTTCGATCCCCACCGGAGCTACATCCGGCAGTGGATCCCGGCGGACGAGGTCCGGCCGGAACCGATGGTCGACCTCAAGTCGAGCCGCGCCCGAGCCCTCGACGCCTACCAGCAGATGCGGGCCGTGTGACCAGCGCATCCTCGTCGGACGCCGCTCCCGACAACGCCGCCTCCGCCAGGGCTCCACGACCCGCGGACCGTGTCCCCGCGGACGTCCTGAGCCGCATCGACGACCTGTTCCGGCAGCGTGTGGAGCGCGGTGTCGCGCCGAGTAGCGCGTGGGGCGTGTTCGACCGCCAGGGCCTCGTCGCCAGTGGCGGCCACGGGGACCGCGGTGACGGACGAGCGCCCGACCAGGACACGGCGTACCGGATCGCCTCGTGCACGAAGAGCGTCACCGCCGCGGCCCTGCTGCTCCTCGCCGAACGGGGCCTGCTCGACCCCGACGACCCGGTGACCGCGTTCGTGCCCGCGTTCGCGTCGGTCGCACTGCCCCGCCCGGACGCCCCCGTCCCGACGCTGCGGATGCTGCTGACGATGTCCGCCGGGTTCCCGACCGACGACCCCTGGGCCGACCGGCAGGAGTCCCTGTCCGACGACGCGTTCGACGGCGTGCTCCGCGGCGGCCTGCTCTTCGACCGGGTGCCGGGAACGGGCTTCGCCTACTCGAACCTCGGTTACGCACTGCTCGGCCGTGTCGTGGCGCGGGTGAGCGGTCGGCCGTACCAGCGCTTCGCGACCGAGGAGCTGCTCGACCCGCTCGGGCTCACCCGGACGGCGTTCACCGCGCCCGACGGGGCCGCGCTCGCGTCCGGGTACCGCTCGGGCCCGGACGGCTGGGAACGGCTGCCGTTCACCGGCCCGGGTGCGTTCTCGAGCATCGGCGGTCTGTTCTCGACGGTCACGGACCTCGCGGCGTGGGCGCGGTTCCTGGCCGCCGCGTTCGACGGCATCGGCGTCGGGACGACCGGGGCGGCGGCGTGGTCCGGGTCGGCGCCACTGTCGGCAGCCGACCGTCGTGCCATGCAGCAGGCGTCACGGACGATCCCGGGCGGGACGGGTCTCCCGGGTCTGCGGGATCGCCCTGCCGGGTACGGCTTCGGGCTGTTCGTCGAACAGGACCCGGTGGTCGGGACGATCGTGTCGCACTCGGGCGGCTACCCGGGCTTCTCCGCACACATGCGATGGAGCACGGCCGACGGCGTCGGCGTGGTCGCGTTCGAGAACGCGACCGGGGCTCGGGTGCCGATGGCCGCGACGGAGGCGCACGACCTCCTGCTGTCCGCACGACCCGCACACCCTGCGGTCCCGGTGCTCGACGTGACGCGACGTGCGCAGGCGGCCGTGACGCGCCTCCTGGCCGACGGGTTCCCCGACGACCTCGCCGACGCGGTGTGCACCCCGAACGTCGCGATGGACGTGCCCTACGAACGCCGCCGTGCAGCCGTCCGGGAGGCCCTGTCCGCGTCCGGCGCGGACCTCACGGCCCGCCCCGTGCGCGAGGAGACGCGGTCACCCACGCACCTGGTGTGGTGGCACCGGGGGAGCACCGGTCTGCTGCGGGTCGAGATCCGTCTCGCTCCGATCGCGGCCGGACTCGTGCAGACGCTCACGGTCCGGGTGGAGGACGCGCCTCCGGTCTGACCGGCTGCGGACGCCTGTGGAACGTGCACGGGCACACGACCACCTCCGGTAGCATTCCACATGCCAGTCGACCTCGACGACACCGGAGGACAGGACCGCCGTGCCACGCAGACCCGATCCCAGCATCAAGCCCGCGATCGTCGAACGCGTCGCCGCGCATCTACGGGCCACACCGATCGAGGCCGTCACGCTGCGCGGCGTGGGTCGGGCCCTCGGCACCAGCGCGTACCCGCTCGTGTACCACTTCGGATCCCGGGACGCCTTGGTGGACGCCGTGGTGGAGCACCTCGAGCGGACGTGCGACCACGTGGAGCTCGACTCCGCCGCGACGCCGACGGACCTCCGCAGCTGGTTCCGGGAGCAGTTCGGCAACCTCGGCGATCCCGATCGGTACTTGGCCGCGCGGTTGACGTTCGAGCTCGGCGCGACCGAGCCGCTCCGCGGCGGATGTCGGCACCGCCCGCGGCACGACCGCCAGGTCGCGTCCGTCGTCGCGTGGTGCCGGCATCACGACGTCACTGATCCCGAGCGACGGGGGCGCGAGGCCGTCCTGTACGCGCGGGGCGTGCAGTGGGGCGGTGTGCTCGACGGCGACCAGCAGGCGGCGGACCAGGCGCTGCACCGGATCGCACGCACGTTGGCCCTCGCCGCCGGACGTGCCGATGCGGCGGTGGGGTCGATCGACACCACGGGGCCGGACGCCGAGCACGACGAAGGCCGCCCCGAACGGGGCGGCCTCCGTGTCGAACCTGATCGCGATCGCGGCGTCGTGCCGGACCGCGACGGTCAGGTCAGAGCGTGACGAACGACTGCGCCTTGGCGTTGGCGAAGCGCGCGGCGACGTTCTCCCAGTCGACGATGTTCCACACGGCCTTGACGTAGTCCGCCTTGACGTTGAGGTAGTCGAGGTAGAACGCGTGCTCCCACATGTCGAGCATGAAGATCGGGACGAGCCCGAACGGGATGTTGCCCTGCTGGTCGAACAGCTGGAACGTCGTGAGCTGCTGCCCCACGATGTCCCAGGCGAGCACCGACCAGCCCGAGCCCTGGATGCCCGTGGCGACCGCGGAGAACTGGGCCTTGAACTGGTCGAACGAGCCGAAGAACTCGTCGATCGCCGCGGCGAGCTCACCCTCGGGCACCTTCGTGTCCGGGCCGAGGTTCGTCCAGAAGATCGAGTGGTTCACGTGGCCACCGAGGTTGAACGCGAGGTCCTTCTCGAGCTTGTTGACGTTCGCGAGGTTGCCCGACTCACGGGCCTCACCGAGCTGCTGCAGGGCGGTGTTCGCCCCCGCCACGTAGGTCGCGTGGTGCTTGTCGTGGTGGAGCTGCATGATCTTGCCGCTGATGTGCGGCTCGAGCGCGGCGTAGTCGTACGGCAGTTCCGGAAGGGTGTACTCAGCCATCGGATGTCCTTTCGTGTTGGGTTGGACGTGCGGGTCCCGCGGCCGGATGGACCAGCCGGGAACGATCGGTGAGGGAGTGGAACTCCCGGTTGTGGTAGACGAGCGGCTCACCCTGCTCGAGGCCGAGCACGATGTCGAGCACCTCGGCGACGACCACCGTCGAGCTGCCGATCGGCGTCGTCGAGAGCGGACGGCACCGCAGGACCGATGCCGCCGCGGGCAGGTACCAGTCGCCGGAGGGCAGGCGCTCCCAGATGCCCGGCTCGTCGACGGACGGACTCCCCGTGGAGGCGAAGCGCCGGGCGAGCTCCACGCCGCCCGCGTGCATCAGGTGGACCACGAACAGCGGCGCACCGAGCACCGCACCGGCCGACCCGGAGTTCGTCGACAGCGAGAACACGAGGACGGGCGGGTCGACCGCCACCGACGCCACCGACGACGCCGTGAGCCCGGTCGGACCGTCGGGTGTGTCCGCCGTGATGACCGCGACCCCCGCAGGGTGTCCGCGGAACGCCGCCTTGTAGGCGTCGGTCAGGTCACCGGGGGTGCCCGGCACGGACTGGGGGGTGTCGACCTGGGGCATCAGTCGGGCTCGTTCTCTTCCTCTTCGGGCGCGACCCGTCAGGGCCACGTCCCAACGTAGGACTTCGAGCGCCGTTGAGGTCAAGATCCACAGCAATCGCGTGCGGTCGGGCGTGGCACGGGCGGCCGAGAGTCCACCGGCGCGGCGGGCCCGACCGGCGCGGCGGGCCCGAGGGTCAGCGGACGCGCCGGAGCGTGAACCACGCGCCGACCGCAGCTGCGACCATGAGCACCGCGGCGACGCCGGCGGTCGTCGTGACGCCCGAGTCGAACGCGGCGCGCGCCGATGCGAGCAGTTCGGCGCCCGCGTGGCCGCCGAGGGACCGGGCGGCGGCGACCGCCCCGCCGAGCGTCTGGCCGGCGGCGACGTGCTCGGTCGATGACAGCCCCGCCGGCACGACGACGTGCGCGCGGTACGCGGCGGCGAGCACGGTCCCGAGCACGGCCGTGCCGAGCACGGCGCCGATCTCGTAAGCCGTCTCCGACAGCGCGGACGCCGCACCCGACTTCGCGGCGGGCACCGTCGACACGATGAGGTCGTTCGTCACGGTCTCGGACGCGCCGATCCCGACGCCCAGGAGCACGTACGCCACGGCGAGCGCCCGGATGTCCGCACCGTGTCCGAGCGCGGCGACCAGGGCGTACGCGGCGGCCGAGGACAGCAGCGACACCGCGACCACCCATCGCGGAGCGATCCGGGCGACGACCGGGACGACCACGAGCCCGGCGACGACCGACAACACCGTGCCCGGCAGCAGGACGAGTCCGGCGGTGAACGGGTCGAGCCCGGCGACGAGCTGCAGGTGCTGCGAGATGAAGTACAGGAACCCCGTGAGCGAGAACATCGCCGTCATGTTCGTGACGATGCTGCCCGTGAACGGCACGCTGCGGAACAGCCGGACGTCGAGCATCGGCACACGCGCGGTGAGCTGGCGCCGGACGAAGGCGACGCCGCAGACGACCCCGACCGCGAGTGCGGCGAGCGCGGCACCCCGGGTGTCCGGATCGGCCAGCGACTTGATCGCCCACGCCGTCGGTGCGAGCGCCGCGAGCGACAACGCCATGCTCACGAAGTCCACGGGACCCGGAGCGGGATCACGGGACTCGGGCACGAGGAACGGCGCGGTGAGGAGCAGCAGGACGAGGATCGGCACGGCGAGGAGGAACACGCTCCCCCAGGCGAAGTGCGCGAGGAGGACGCCACCGACCAGGGGGCCGAGCGCGCCGCCTGCGGAGAACGTGCAGGACCACACCGCCAGCGCGAGGCGTCGCTCTGCACGGTCCTCGAACACGTTGCGGATGAGCGACAGCGTCGACGGCATGAGCATCGCGCCGAAGACGCCCATCGCGACCCGGGCGGCGACGAGCATCCAGGCATCGGTCGCGAACGCGGCGGCGACCGAGAACGCGGCGAAGCCCGTCGCGCCGACGAAGAGCAGGCGGCGGCGCCCCCACCGATCGCCGAGGCTGCCCATGACGACGAGGAGCCCAGCCAGGACGAGGGGGTACGCGTCGACCACCCAGAGCAGCGTGGTGGCGGCGGGGTGGAGGTCGGCGGAGATCGCCGGGAGCGCGAAGCTCAGCACGGTGTTGTCGACCGCGATGAGGAGCACGGGGAGCATGAGGACCGCGAGGGCGGCGAACCGTCGGGTGCGTGTCGACGCGGAGGGACGGCGGACGGGGGCGAGGAGCAGGGACATCGGTGGTGCTTCCGGGACGGCGGTGGTGCTGCGCAGGCGACGGCATGCGTCGCGGCGAGGTTGACCGAACTACTGTACCGACCGGACGGTACATGCTGCAAACGCTGGCTCCTGCATCGCGCTCCCTAGACTGAGGAGATGACCAGCGCGCGGGACCGCATCCTCGACAGCTTCGTCGGCATCGTGTGCGACGACGGCGAGCGCGTCGCCACGCTCGATGCCGTCGCGGCCCGCGCTGGGGTGTCGAAGGGCGGACTGCTCTACCACTTCGGGTCCAAGGCGGCGCTCGTCGCGGGCCTGTGCGAGCGGCTCTCGGACCTCGGGGTCGCCGACGTCGAGCGGATGCGGGCGGCGACGGACGGCCCGGCGCGGTACTTCGTCCGCAACTGCGAGTTCGTCGGCAGCGAGCTCGACCTCGCACTCCTCGCCGCGTCACGGCTGCAGCAGGCCGGCTACGAGGAGGCCGGTCGCACCCTCGACGAGGTCGAGGGTGCCTGGCTCGCGGCGCTCGTCGACCACCTCGGCGACGTTCCCACGGCGCAGGCGATCAAGCTCATGGGCGACGGCCTGTACCACGCCGCGGCGCTCGGCGCGGTCGCGGGCGGGCGCTCCCGTGCCGAGGGCGTCGTGATGGAGGACATCCTCGGCGTCGTCGACCGACTCGTCGCCACCCGCCCCGACGCCTGAACGACCGCGGCCGCCACCGGGGACTAGACTGGGCGTCGTTCAACCGCTCGTCACCGGAGGTACCTCGTGGGCCGCGTCTTCCTCGCCCTGTTCTCGATCGCACTGTTGGTCGTCGCGATCTACCTGTTCGGTGTCGCGTTCCAGGTCTCCAGTGGGCAGGGCTTCATCTTCTTCGGCGGCATCCTCCTGATGTGCCTGTCGTTCGGACTGCCGATCCACGCCTTCTCCAAGCGCTAGCGTTCCTCGACGGAACGGGACGGCCCCGCATCCCATCGGATGCGGGGCCGTTCGCCGTCCCGGCGGCAGTGTCGATCGCGTGCGGGGCCGTTCGCCGTCCCGGCGACAGTGTCGAGCGCGTGCAGGGCCGTTCGCCGTCCCGGCGACAACGGCCGGTCGCGGGTCGGTCAGGCGCGACGGTGGAGACCGCGCAGCGCCACGGCCGTCGAGACCGCCGCGTGCAGCGCCTCGGCGCCCTTGTCCTCCTTCGAGCCGGGCAGCCCGGCACGGTCCAGCCCCTGCTGCTCGTCGTCGAGGGTGAGCACCCCGAAGCCGACGGGCTTGCCCGTGTCGAGCGCGACCCGGACCAGGCCGCTCGTCGCGGCGTCCGACACGTACTCGAAGTGCGGTGTGCCGCCACGGATCACGACGCCGAGGGCGACCGCCGCGTCCGCCCCGGCCACGAGCGCGGCCTTCGCCACGACCGGCAGCTCGAAACTGCCGGGGACGTGGATCACCTCGGTGCTCGCCCCGAGCCGCTCGGCCTCACGCAGGGCGCCCTGGAGGAGCCCCCCGGCGATCGTCTCGTGCCAGCGCCCGGCGACGATCGCCACGTGGACACCCGTTCCGTCGACCTCGTCACGCTCGGCCGCTCCTGCTCCGCTCATCCGTCCTGTCCTCTCCGGGACCGTCCGGCCCCGTCCCGCGCCGTCAGCCACGCGCTGAGCTCGGCGATCGTGATGACCGGGACGCCTTCGCACGCCCCGAGTTCCAGCAGCGCCGGCAGGCGCATCATCGCGCCGTCGTCGCCGACGATCTCGCAAATCGCTGCCGCAGCGCGGAGGCCGGCCGCCGTCACGAGGTCGATCGCCGCCTCGGTGTGCCCCGGGCGCTCGCGGACGCCGCCGGGACGTGCCCGGAGCGGGACGACGTGACCCGGTCGGTGGAGGTCCCCGCGCTGCGATCGCGGATCGGCGAGCACGCGGAGGGTCCGTGCACGGTCGGACGCCGAGATGCCGGTCGTGATCCCCGCGGCGGCGTCGACCGTCACCGTGTAGGCGGTGCCGCGGACGTCCTCGCTCCGCTCGACCATCGGCGGCAGGTCGAGGGCGTCGGCGATCGCGGCGCTCACCGGCGCGCAGATGAACCCGGACGAGTGCCGCACCGTCCACGCGATCCACTCCGGTGTCGCGAGTTCCGCGGCGAGGACGACGTCGCCCTCGTTCTCACGCTGCTCGTCGTCCGCCACGATGACCGGGCGGCCGGCGATGAGCGACCGGAGGGCCTCCTCGACCGACGCGAGCCCCGCCGGCGGTGCGTCGGCGCCGGTGGCGGTCATCGTGCCTCCAGGCGGAGCATGCGGCGGACGTGCCGGGCGAGCACGTCCGTCTCGACGTTCACACGGTCGCCGGTGCGCAGGGCGCCGAGCGTCGTGGCGGCGAGGGTCTCCGGGATGAGCGAGACCTCGAACCACGCTGCGTCCGGGGCGACGGCCTCGTCGGACACGGCGCTGACGGTCAGGCTGACGCCGTCGAGGGCGACGGACCCCTTGTCGACGACGAGGGGCGCCAGTCCCGGGGTCAGGGCGAAGCGGACCCGTCGCCAGCCGTCGCCGTCCTCGGTGGCGAGCACGGTGGCCGTCCCGTCGACGTGCCCCTGCACGATGTGACCGCCGAGTCGGTCGCCGACGCGCGCCGCCCGCTCCAGGTTCACGCGGTCACCGGCCCGCAGGCCGCCGTGCACGCTCATGTCGAGCGTCTGCCGCATGACGAACGCCGTGAACGACGACGCGTCGTGTTCCACGACGGTCAGGCAGACGCCGCTCACCGCGATCGAGTCGCCGTGCCGGACGCCCTCGACCGCGACGGGGCCGGTGACGGTGAGCGCGATGGAGTCCCCGCGGTCCTCCACGCGGTCGACGTGGCCGAGTTCCTCGATGATGCCCGTGAACACTGGTGTCCTGTCTGTCGGGACTCCGGAGGGTTCCACGGGAGGACGCCACGGACGGCCCACGACAGTGGACCGCCCAGCGCTTCCTCCCGTCCGGACTCTCACCGTCGGTCCCGGAGTTCCACCGGGTCGACCGCGGTCGGACATCGGTCCGCCCGCAGCTCGTGGACTGTCACCACCGGTTCGGAATTGCACCGACCCCGGAGCGCTGTACGTGGACGAAACATTACCGCACCGGCCCCGCCCGTAGAGTGGACGACGGCCGCCACCCGGAGCGGCCGGTTCGCATCGCCGCACGACGGGCGGCAGGAAGGACACCGTGGCCTCGATCTTCAGCGCCCCGACCCGCAACCTCGACGTCGTCACGCTCCACGAGATCCTGCGGCTACGGCAGGACGTGTTCGTCGTCGAGCAGGAGTGCGCCTACCCGGACATCGACGGCCGCGACCTCGAGCCGGGGACCGTGCAGTGGTGGAGCGGCAACGGATCGGTCGACGCCACGCTCCGGGTGCTCCACCAGCCGGACGGCACCGAGCGCATCGGCCGGGTCGCCACCGCCCGCGGGGCGCGGGGCACGGGGCTCGCGTCGGAGCTCATCCGCGCCGCGATCGACTCGTGCCGCAGCGGCAGCATCGCCATCGACGCCCAGTCCCACCTGCGCGACTGGTACGCCCGGTTCGGCTTCGTGCAGACCGGTGACGAGTTCATCGAGGACGGCATCCCGCACGTCCCGATGACGCTGACGCGCTGACGCGTCGCTACGCCTGCCAGCGCCGGAGTTCCCCGAACGAGCGCGCCTGCCGGGGTCACTCGGCGACGAGCCGCTCGAACACGATGTTCGTCTGCGTCGTCGCGACGGACGGGTCGCCGCTCAGCTCGTCGGCCACGAAGTCCCGCAGCTGCTCGGTCGAGGTGCACGCGATGTGCACGAGGAAGTCCTTGTCGCCGGCGAGGAACGACACGTCGAGCACGACCGGGATCGCGAGCAGTCGTTTGGCGAACTCCCGGAGTTCTCGACGTGCCGCGGCGTGGACCCGCACGGAGACCATCGCCTCGATCGCGAACCCGAGGCGTGCGATGTCGACGTCGGCGCGGTACCCGCGGATGATGCCCGCCTGCTCCAGGGCCCGGACCCGGGTCAGGCAGGTGGACGGAGCGACGCCGACCTCGGCCGCCAACCGGTTGTTGGGGATCCGAGCGTCGGATGCCAGGACCCACAGGATGCGCTCGTCGACCTCGTCGAGGCGGACGGACCAGCTGTCGGCGCGGGTGGCCGGAGTCGAACGATCGAGCACGGCGGGCCTCCTGGTCGAATCATCCGTCGATGGTGTCCCTGATCGTCGCACGACGGGGCAGCCGGCACCACCCGTCACATCATGAGCGTCATGCCGACGACCGCGACCGTCATCGCGAAGACCTCGCCGCTCCGCACCGCACGGCGGTCCTCCCGGCCCCACTCGTACCGCAGCAGCCACCCGCTGAACGCGCAGTACCCGACGACGCCCGCACCGAGCACCGCCGTGAGGACGAGCGTGTGCGCCATCGGATCGGCCGACGCGGCACCCAGCACCGCCGACGCGGTCGAGCCGTGCCCCGCCCCGCTCGTGGTGACGCCGCTCGCGCCGCTCGATCCGGCACCACCCATCGCCCCACTCATCGCACCGAGCAGCAGCATCCCCGCCATGACGACCGCGGAGAGCGCCCGGTGCACGTCCATCGGGTCCGCGCGGCGGGCCTCCCGGCCGTCGACGACCCGTCCTGGCGCGCCGGCCGACCGGGCGCGCGACCCGATGACCGGGAGGGGCGCCACGAGCAGCAACGCCGCCCCGGCCAGCAGGGACCAGCCGGTCCCCACGCCGAACGCCGGCAGCAGCATGGCCACGAGCATCACCAGCGCCGGGACGACCATCGCGGGCCGGGGCCGGTACCGGTCGCCGACGACGCAACAGACCGACGCGAACTGCGGCACCACGAGCATGGCGGTCGCGATCGGGTCGTGCACCGGGAGGTCCTCAGCCGCAGCGGATCAGCAACGCTCGGTACGGGGTCAGCGCGCAGCGGCCCGTGCGGCTCGCTGCTCCTTGACGCGGGTGTTCTCGGCGCGCACCGCGGCCTGCGTCGCACGCTCGCGGACGAGCCACTCGGGCATCTCCTGCAGGAGCGCCTTGATCTCGGCCGTCGTCAGGGCGTCGTCGACACCGGCGCGGGCGAGCCCGGAGACCGACACACCGAGCTTGGCGGCGACGACCGGGCGAGGGTGCGGGCCCTCGCGTCGGAGTTCGGCGAGCCACTCCGGCGGGTCGGCCTGCAGCGCCTCGAACGTGGAGCGGGACACCGGCGCCGAGCGGAACGACTCGGGCGTCGCGGACACCAGGATGCCGAGCTTCTTCGCGGCCGTCTCCGGCTTCATCGTCTGTTCCTGCGCCATGCCCCCCAGGGTACGGGACACGCCCCGGTCCTATGCTCGACGCATGCCCGGAACCCTCACCGTCGCGTTCGTCCCGGGCGTCTCCCCCGCGCGGTGGGCACGGGTGTGGCGGGAGCGGATGCCCGATGTCGAGCTCGTGCTCCGCGCGGTCGGCAACGACGACGTCGATCGTGCGCTCGAGGGCGACGCCGACATGTGCTTCGCCCGGCTCCCCGTGACCGAGGGTCTCCGCGCGATCCCGCTGTGGACGGAGACGCCGGTCGTCGCCGCCCCGAAGGACTCCGAGTTCGCCGAGGTCGACAGCGTCACCGAGCGCGACCTGGTCGGGATGACACTGCTCGGGGACGGCCCGGTGCCCGACGACGTCGACGGCACGCTCGACCTCGTCGCGGCGGGCGTCGGACTCGCCGTGCTGCCCCAGTCCCTGTTCCGCGCGGCGAGCCGGCGCAATCTCGTCGCCCGCCCGCTCGTCGACGTCGAGGGCACGCGCGTCGCGCTCGTCTGGCGCGACGCGGACGCCTCCCCCGTGACGGACGAGTTCATCGGCATCGTCCGCGGTCGCACCGCGAACAGCTCCCGCGGGCGGGACGCCGCGGACGTGCGTGACGCGGACGGCACGGACGGCCGGCAGACCCGCGGTCGCGTCAGCAGCGACGGCCGGGAGGCCCGCGGTCGCCCCGGTGCCGACGGCCGGGAGGCGCGGCGCGGCTCCGGCAACGAGTCCAACGGCCGCCCCGGCACGGCCGGCGGCCGCGGTCGGACCGCCCGCCCGACACGCGGACGTCCGAGACGAGGGCGCTGAACGGTCAGGCCGGCCAGACACCGGAGCTGCCGCGACGGTGGCTGCCCACGAGGTGGGTGTCGACGATCCCGACGGCCTCCATGAGCGCGAACATCGTCGTGGGACCGACGAACGCGAAGCCCCGCTTCCGCAGGGCCTTCGCGAGCGCGACCGACTCCGGGCTCGTGGTCGGGACCTCGGCGACGCTCCGGGGCGCGGGTGTCGTCTCGGGCCGGAAGGACCACACGAACTCGGCCAGACCACCCTCGTCGCGGAGGGCGATCGTCGCGTTCGCGTTCGTGATCGTCGCGAGCACCTTCGCGCGGTTCCGGACGATGCCCACGTCGGCCATGCAGCGGGCGACATCGGCTTCGCCGAAGGACGCCACCACGTCCGGGTCGAAATCCGCGAATGCACGTCGGAACGCCGGTCGCTTCGCCAGGACCGTGCGCCAGCTCAGGCCGGACTGGAACGCCTCGAGGCTCAACCGTTCGTAGAGGCCGCGCTCGTCCCGGACGGGCATCCCCCACTCGGTGTCGTAGTACTCGCGGAGCAGCGGATCGGTCGCCGCCCATCGGGGGCGTGCCAGGCCGTCCTGGCCGCGGACGAGGTCGAGAACGGCGCTCCGCGCATCGGCGGGCACCGGATCAGCAGGCACCGGATCAGCAGGCACCGGATCAGCAGGCGGATCGGCAGGCACCGGATCGGCGGGCGTCGGATCGGCGGGCACGGGCACGGGCACGGCGGGCGTCGGGTCGGTCATGTGCCGATCCTCCCGGCCCCCACCGACAGGTGCCCGGCGCCGGCCGGGGGCTGGCCCTGGGCAGCGGAGGACGCGAGGAGCGGGTCGGATGCGGCGCGTGGCGGTTCCGCGCCGCGCCTCCCGGCCGGGACACGACGGACGGGAGGGCCGTACCGGTGCCGGTACGACCGGGAGGGCCGTACCGGTGCCGGTACGACCCTCCCGTCGGGCGTGTGCGCGCGTCAGGCCAGCTCGTGGCCCTCGCCCGCGGCCTTCTCGACGTCCTCGCGCTCGAGGTTGCCGACGATGTCCTCCTCGGGCACCGGCGCCAGCCGGTCCCACAGGAAGAAGAGCAGCCCGAGGACGAGCATCGAGATGCCCGTCCACAGGTTGATCTGGATGCCGCCGGTCTTCTGACCGTCGGTCGCGTGGTGCGCGATGCCCGTCAGCGTGACGATGATCCCGTACAGGACGAACAGGCCCCCGAGGATGCGGCGCAGGTCGAACCGACGGGTGGACGTGACGTACTCGCGCTTCTCGGCGTCCGTCATCGGAGCGCCCTCGCCACCGGGAGCGGTGCCCGGCTTGTTGGTCTCACTCATGGTGATCTCCTTGTCGAATCAGGACGGTCTACAGGAACGGCAGGTACAGGAGCACGCACAGGACGAGCGCAGCCGTCCCGAGCAGTGCCGGCGACCGGTACCAGGCGGTGTCCGTCGCGACCGAGTCGCCGTGCAGGTCGATCTTGCCGATGCCGTACACCAGCCCACCGAGCTCACGCTCGTCCCGCGGCTTCGTGAACATGCTGATGAGGAACCCGAACACGAGCACCGTGACGAACGAGATGATCGCGCCGTAGAGGGTCTCGGCGGTGCCCGTCGCGAAGAGCTTCGGGTTGACGAGGTAGGCGATCCACGTGACGGTCGGCGCGATGATGCCCGCGATGTACGACCACAGCGCCGCCGAGGTCGTCATGCGCTTCCACAGCAGGCCGAGGATGAACACGGCGAACAGCGGCGCGTTGAAGAACGAGAACAGCGTCTGCATGTACGTCATGATGTTCTGCGCCTGCGCGGCCAGGAACGCCGTCGCGATGCCGATGACCACACCGACGATCGTCACCCAGCGCCCGGTCTTGAGGTAGTGCACGTCCGGCATGTTCGGCTTGATGTAGCGCTGCCAGATGTCGTAGGTGAAGACCGTGTTGAAGCTCGACACGTTCGCCGCCATGCCGGCCATGAAGCTCGCGAGCAGCCCGGTCACCGCGACGCCGAGCACGCCCGTCGGCAGGTACATCTGGATGAGCTTCGGGATCGCGTCGTTGTAGCTCAGCCCGGAGTGGTGCGCACCGGCGAGCTGGTTCCCGAGCGTCGCCGCGGCGATCAGACCCGGGATGACGACGATGAACGGGATGAACAGCTTCGGGAACGCCGCGATGAGCGGGGTCCGACGGGCGGCCGACATGTTCTTCGCCGAGAACGCGCGCTGCACCTCGGTGAAGTTCGTGGTCCAGTACCCGAAGCTCAGCACGAAGCCGAGGCCGAGCACGATGGCGAGCCAGTTCGCCCCGATCGGGTTCGTCGTGTGCCCGATCGCCGTGCCCGCCCAGGTGGACAGGTGCCGCGCACCGTCGGTGTGCTCGACCGCCTTGGTGAGCCCGGACCAGCCACCGACACGGTGCAGGCCCACGATCGTCAGCGGGATGAGCCCGGCGATGATCACGAAGAACTGCATGACCTCGTTGTAGATCGCGCTCGAGAGCCCGCCGAGGGTGATGTACACGAGCACGAAGCCCGCGCTGACGATGATCGCGAGCCACTCGGGCCAGCCGAGCATCGCCTCGATGACGATCGCCATCGCGTAGAGGTTGATGCCCGCGATGAGGACGTTCGACACCGCGAACGCCAGGGCGTTGACGAGGTGCGGGGCCTTGCCGAACCGGCGGAGCATGAACTCCGGCACCGATCGCACCTTCGAGCCGTAGTAGAAGGGCATCATCACGAGGCCGAGGAACACCATCGCCGGCACCGCGCCGATGAGGTAGTAGTGCAGGGTCGCCATGCCGATCTGCGCGCCGTTCGCGGCCATGCCGAGGATCTCGGTGGCACCGAGGTTCGCGGAGACGAACGCCAGACCGGTGATCCAGGCGGGCATCGACCGGCCCGACAGGAAGAAGTCCATGCTCGTCCGGACCCGGCGACGGGCCGTGAAACCGATGCCGATGACCACCGCGAAGTACACGATGATCATCACGTAGTCGACCCAACTCAGATCGAGTTGGATCCCGTTCTGTCCTGCAGCGAGAACCATGTCAACTCCACGTCGAAGTGCTTGCGGGGCGGGGCCCGGGGACGGGCTCTGGAGACGCACTCGATCGTGTCGGCGCGCCTCCGTGTGGGGGCGGGAGCGGCTCGGAGCCGATCCGACCCGGAACGTTACACCTCAGGGAACCAAGTGGAAGCTCTGCGCTGATTCTCGGTTTCGTCGCGTGTGACCGTTCACATCCGGTGAGGCGCACAGGGTGGGCTCGGTCGTTATCCTCGGAGGATGCCCGCGCCCCGCATCCTGGTCCTCAACGGTCCGAACCTCGACATCCTGGGACGCCGTGATCCCGCGCAGTACGGCACGGTCACGCTGCAGGAGCTCGAGGACCTGGTGCGGACGACCGCGGAGCCGCTCGGACTCGAGGTCGCCTTCCGACAGAGCAACCACGAGGGCGAGCTCGTCACGTGGCTCCACGAGGCGCTCGACGACCACGCCGGCGTCGTCATCAACCCCGCTGCCTACGCCCACACGTCGGTCGCGCTGCACGACGCGGTCGAGGCCCTGACGGTGCCCGTCGTCGAGGTCCACCTGTCGAACGTCTTCAAGCGCGAGCCGTTCCGCCACGTCGACCACGTGGCGACCGCGGCCACCGCCGTCATCGAGGGCGCCGGGGCCGACGGCTACCGGCTGGCGGTGCTCCACCTGGCGACGCTGCTCGGCTGATCACGTCGGGACCGCGCGCGCTGCCGGTCGACAACGCAGGAAACCGCCGCCGGGAGGGACGGTGCGAGCCCGCACCGCGCCTCCCGTCCTGCGTTCTCATCCGAGCCGCGGCAGGCGGCAGGCGGCAGGCGGCAGGACCGACTCGCGTCGACACCGCAGGAACCCGCAGCCAGGAGGGGCGGGGCGCGGCCGCACCGCGCCTCCCGTCCTGAGTTGTCCGCTCCAGCAGCAGGCCGGGCCCAATCGCGTCGACACCGCAGGAACCCGCAGCAGGAGGCACGGGGCACGCCCGCACCGCGCCTCCCGGCCGTCGGCCATCCGCGGTCGGCCGCCGACCTACGTCGCGGGGTCCATGGCGAAGGGGGCGCTCGTCATCGTGTCGTCGGCCGTGTCGCGGTCGGCGTCGTCGGAGACGCCGGTCGCGATCGACACCACGACGCTGTTGTACGCGAACCGCTCGACACCGACCGGCCGGACGTCGAGGGCGACGGTGAACCCGAACGCGGCCCCGGCGGGGATCGGGACGGCCACGACGAAGTCCTCCGCGAATCCCTCCTCCGGGGCCGCGGGACGTGGGGTGACGGTCGCGGCGCTCATCCCCAGCGCGGTGGCCGTCACGCTGAAGGCGACGATGCGAGCCGCGGAGACCAAGGCGCCACCGGCGGGCAGCACGTCCGGCACGACCACCCGGACGACCGCGCCGGCGGGCGCGTCCGGTCCCGTGTTGCTGAAGGCCGTCGTCACGGAGTACGTCCTCCCGCTCTGCCAGAGCCACTGCTGGTGCTCGTCCAGGTACTCGAGCGGCCGCTCGACGAACGGCTGCCAGCCGCTCCCGGCAGCGTTCCCCACGTCGGTCACCGCGAGGTCCAGGACCGGCGTGGTCGTCACCTGCGCCACCGCGGGCGGCAGTCCCGCGACCGACGCGGTGAGCACGATGACCCCGGGATCGAGCGATGCGACGAGGCCGGTCGCGGTGGCCTGTCCCGCCGCGTCCGTCACCGCCGTCGCCGTGGTGGTCCCCGGCGTGCCGAAGAACGCCGGTCCGGACACGCTGAAGACGACGGTCTCCCCTGGCGACGGGGTTCCGCTCCCGGAGAGCACCGTCAACGTCGCGTCGGACAGCGCGCCGCCCGCGGGGCGCACCGATGCGCCGGTGAAGGCGAGGGTCGCAGTCGCTTCCGCACTCGCGGCAGCCGCCGGGGTCGACACCACCACGCCGAGTGCAGGGACGCTCCATGCAGCCGCCGCGACCACCGCCCGCCGCGGTAACGAGGACGGCGGAACCACCGCCTCCCGTCCGGTGCCGTCATCGTCCGTGCTGCCCTGTCCCACCGTGGCGTCCCTCCTGCGGGCCGCGACCGACCCGACGACCGGACCATAGGCTCGCCAACCATCCTGGCGGCACTTCGGGGCCCCCGTTCCACCACCGACGTCACCCCATGCCTCGAGGGAGGTCACCCGCAGGCGCGTCGACAACGCAGGAAACCGCCGCCGGGAGGGACCGCACCCGCCCGCACCGCACCTCCCGTCCTGAACTACCGACACGCACCGGCCGCAGGACCGGCCCACGTCGACAACGCAGGAAACCGCCGCCGGGAGGGAGGGCACCCGCCCGCACCGCACCTCCCGTCCTGAATCACCGACCGCACCGGCCACAGGACCGGCCCACGTCGACAACGCAGGAAACCGCCGCCGGGAGGGAAGGCACCGGCCCGCACCGCACCTCCCGTCCTGAATCACCGACACACCAGCCGCAGGACCGGCCCAGGTCGACAACGCAGGAAACCGCCGCCGGGAGGGACCGCGCCCGCCCGCACCGCACCTCCCGTTCCTGAATCACCGACACACCGGGCCCGGTGGCCGCGGCCGGCAGGGACCGCGCCGCCGCCAGCGGGCCCGGCGGGCTGGGTCGACGCGACGCGTCGGAAGGCTGCGCAGCAGAACGCCGCCCAGCGGAACGCGGCGCGTCAGAACTCGGTGGGCCGCCGCACATCCGCTCCGGCGAGCGCACCGAGGCGCCCGCTGCGGACGATCGGGAGCGCCCGCTGCACGGCCTGGTCGATGCGCAACTCGAGCTCGACGCTGCGCAGCTCGTACGACCCCTCGTGCTTGACGAAGTCCCGCTCGTTCCCGAACACCCCGATCGGCAGCGTCGTCGACTGGAAGAACCCGAACAACGGCCGCATCTGGTGCTCCACGAGCAGCGCGTGCCGATCGCTGCCGCCGGTGGCCGTGAGCAGCACCGGGGTGTCGACGAGCTCGTACTGCCCGACCCAGTCGAAGAACAGTTTGAACGCGCCCGAGTACGCCGCTCGGAAGGCCGGGCTCCCGACGACGAGGACGTCGGCGGTCTCGACCGCCTCCAACGCAGCTCGTGTCGCCGCCGCCATGCTGTCGCGGGTGGGCGCGGCGCCGAGGTCGGCGAGCACGGGTCCGATCTCGACGACCGTGGTGCGGGCGTCCTCGAACTCGGCGGCGAACCGGTCCACGGTCGCGCGCACGAGCGTCGACGTCCGGGACGGGTCCGAGGGACTCCCGCTCACACCGACGATCCGGGGGCTGCTGCTCGTCATGCGCCGATGCTCACACGCCCGGCCATGGACGAGCCGCGATGTGACGACATGTGTCGAGGAACGGTGACCGGCACAGCGCCGGATCGGACCGCCCCCAGCCCGATCGCGACAGGCGGTCCGGCCCCACTCCCGGTCCCCGCAAACCGCTCGCGCGTAGCGTCGGTCGCGGTTCGGCGCGCCCCGGACCGCACCGACGACCGGGAGGCACGACCGCGGCATGCAGACCTTCCTGCCCTATCCGGACTTCCGTGCCTCGGCGGAGTCGCTCGACGACAAGCGCCTCGGGAAGCAGCGCGTCGAGACCCTGCAGGTGATGCGGGCGTTGACGTTGCCCGGGTACGGCTGGCAGCACCACCCGGTGGTCGCGATGTGGCGGGGCTTCCGACCAGCGCTCATGGCCTACCAGGACGCGACGTGCACGGTCTGGCTCGAACGGGGCTACGCCGACACGTGCCTGGGCAAGACGTTGATCGACCTCGGCCGGGTCGAGGAGGACCTCGAGGCGTACGAGCACGGCGACGTGACCATGCCGCCGTGGTTCGGGGACGAGGCCGTCCACCGATCGCACCGCTCGAAGCTCGTGCAGAAGGCGCCGGAGTTCTACCGGGAGCGGTTCCCGGACGTGCCGGACGACCTGCCGTACACGTGGCCGGGCGAGACGGTCCGCGCGGAGGCGGCGCACACGCCCGAGGCCGACCTCGACTGACACCGCTCCGCGGGCGGAGTACGCGCGGTCCGACGCCCGGGAACGGCAGAGCCGGCCCCGCCACGGTTCAGGGGGGTGTCGTCGTAGGGTCAGGGGTTCGTACGACGACGCCGTGGCGGAGCCGGCTGCCTGAGCGCGACCACGTGGGCCGTGCTCCCCGCCGGGCGCTCAGGGTGCGTCCGGCGGAACGCGTCGATGACCGATCAGGGGGTGGTCACCGGCGCGGGTCCGAGGTGTCAGGAAGTGCGGCGATCGCCTCCGAGGGGGTGGCGGGCCGGTTCGGCGGACATCGGGAGGACGGCGCTGCCGACCGTCGCCAGGATCCCGGCGACCGCGACGACCGCGAGCGGCACGAGTGTCAGCCCGTGCGCCGCACCGAAGCCGAGCGCGAGGATCGTCGCGGGGGCCGGCAGGAGCTGCACCGCGTGGAACCGGGAGGTCCGGGTCGCGGGGCGCAGCGCCGGACTCGCCAGTCGCTGCTCGCTCGTGTCCGTCATGTCCTCCATTGTGCGGACCCCGGGCTGTCCGCGGAAGGGGGGACACGCCCCCCGAGATGGAGTAGACCGTCTAGTACACCCCTCCGGGTCAGACGGCGAGGGCGCGGACCGTGTGGACGGCTGCCGCGATCGCGTCCACCACGGCGGCCGCGCCATCCGGCCCGAGGTGTTCGTCGAACGTGAACCGCACGGCGGTGCGAGCGACCTCCTCCGGCAGCCCGAGCGCCGCGAGCACGTGCGACGTCTCCGTGCTGCCGGCCGCGCACGCGCTGCCCGCCGACGCCAGGATCCCCTGCTGCTCCAGCTCGAGCAGGACCGTCTCGCCGTTCGTGCCCAGCAGGCAGAACGACGCGTGGCCCGGGAGGCGGTGCTCGCGCGACCCGGTCAGCACCGCGTCCGGTACGCGGTCCAGGACACCCGCGACGAGGACGTCCCGGGCCGACTCGGCGACCGCGGCAGCGTGCGCACGTCGCTCGAGCGCGAGTTCGAACGCCCGGGCCAGACCGACGGCACCGGCGACGTCCTCGGTGCCCGAGCGGACGCCACGTTCCTGCCCACCGCCGTGCAGGAGCGGCTCGATCGGGACGCCCCGACGCACCGCGAGCGCGCCGATCCCCTTCGGGGTGCCGAGCTTGTGTCCGGACACGCTGACCGCGTCCGCGCCGAGCACGTCGAGTCCGACGGGCAGCCACGGGGCGGACTGCACGGCATCGCTGTGCAGGGGTACGCCGACGGCGTGCGCGACCGCGGCGAGCGCCGGGATGTCCTGCACCGTGCCGATCTCGTTGTTCGCGTGGGCGACGCTGACCAGCGTGGTGTCCGGCGTGAGCGCGGCGGCCAGGTCGGCCGGGTCGAGCCTCCCGTCCGACCCCACCGGCAGGAGGTCGACGGTGAAGCCGTGGTGCCGTACCAGGTGGTCGCAGCTCGCGAGGACGGCGTCGTGCTCGGTCGGGAGGGTGAGCACCCGGCGACCGCGCGGCGCGGCGAGCGCGATGCCCTTGACCGCGGTGTTGTCGGACTCGGTACCGCCGCTCGTGAACACGACCTCGGCCGGTCGGCAGCCGAGCGCGCCGGCGACCACCGCCCGCGCTGCGGCGAGGCCCTGCGCGGCCCGGGCACCGACCTCGTGGGTGGACGAGGGGTTGCCGAAGTCGCCCGTGAGCCAGGGCCACATCGCCTCGAGGACCTCGCGACGGACGGGCGCGGTCGCGGCGTGGTCGAGGTACACGGCCGTCCTACCGATCGCGCAGGGCCGTGGCGACGTCGGGCTCGACGACGACGTCGAGCCCGAGGTCGAGCGCCCGGGCCGAGTGCGTGAGCGCTCCGACGGACACGATGTCCACGCCGGTCGCCGCGATGGCCGCGACGGACTCGAGCGTCACGCCACCCGACGCCTCGACGAGGGCGCGACCGCCGACGAGCGCCACGCCCGCACGGAGCATGTCCGGCGTGAAGTTGTCGAGCATGATCGTGTCGACGCCGGCGCCGACCACGGGTTCGATCTGGTCGATGCGGTCGACCTCGACCTCGAGGTGGACGGTGTGCCCGAGCCGCTCCCGCGCTGCGCGGATGGCCTCCTCGATCGGGACGCCGCGGGCAGCGAGCACCGCCAGGTGGTTGTCCTTGGCGAGCACCGCGTCGGACAGCGACGTCCGGTGGTTGTGTCCGCCCCCGCAGCGGACCGCGTGTCGCTCCAGCGCACGGAGCCCGGGCGTCGTCTTGCGGGTGTCGACGATGCGAGCACGGGTGTCGGCCACCGCCGCGACGTAGCGCGCGGTGACCGTGGCGATGCCGGACATCCGCTGCACGAGGTTGAGGGCGACGCGTTCCGCGCGGAGCACCGACCGCGCGGCACCGGAGACGATCGCGAGCGTGTCGCCGGCCGCGAACGTGGCGCCGTCCGCACGCTCGAGTGTGACGACGATGCCGGGGTCGACCGCGGCCATGACGGCGGCGAACACCCCGCCGCCGCTGAGCACGCCCGGCTCGCGCGCGGCCAGGGTGGCGGTGGCCGTGGCGTCGGCGGGCACGAACGCCTCGCTCGTGACGTCGCCCCAGGGGGCGTCCTCCTCGAGGGCGGTCTCGATGACGCGACGCAGCGCATGCGGCGGGATCGCCCCGACGGCGGTGGGGGTCGTGGGCGCGGCGGCAGTGGCACCGGTCGTGATGTCGGTCATGCAGGAACTCCCTGTCGTGGTGCGGTGGTGGGGACCGTGCGGGACACGGTCTCCTGCGTCGTCGACACCCAGGCGAGGGGCCGCGCCTGCGCGGGGTCGGTGCCGGGGTGGTCGGTGCGGGCGTGGGCGCCGCGGGACTCGGTGCGGGCCGCCGCCGCGTGGGTGACGAGGCGGGCGAGGGTCAGGAGGTTGCGGTCCTCGAGGGCGCCGACGCTCGGCGTCGGGGCCGCGACCTCGAGCGCCGCGAGGTCCCGCGCGGCGCCGGCCAGTCCGTCGGCGTCACGGAGCAACCCGACCCGGTCCTCCATGACGGCTTGGAGCGCCGGACGCACGCGGGCCTCGTCGACCGGTGCCGGGCCTCCCGGCCGGGAGGCCCGGTCCGGGTCCGCCACGGACGTGACCGCGAGTGCGTGCGGACCCCGCAGGCGCGGCCGTGCCGGCCGCGGGACGTCGAGGGCGTCGGCGGCGCGCACGCCGAAGACGAGCCCCTCGAGCAGGGAGTTCGACGCCAGGCGGTTCGCGCCGTGGACGCCGGTGCAGGCCGCCTCGCCGACCGCGGACAGGCCCGGGAGGCTCGCCCGGCCCTCGACGTCGGTCGCGATCCCGCCCATCGCGTAGTGCGCCGCCGGCGCGACGGGCACGGGTTCGCGCGTCCAGTCGAACCCCGCCGCGCGCGTGGCTCGGGTCAGCCCCGGGAACCGGATCGGGAGCGTGGCACCGAGCGCGGTGGCGTCGAGCATCACGGGATCCCCGCCCTGCGCGCGCATCGCGGCCGCGATGCCGCGAGCGACCACGTCACGAGGTGCGAGCTCCGCGTCGGGGTGCACGTTCGTCATGAAGCGGCGCCCCGCCTGGTCGCGGAGGACCGCGCCCTCCCCGCGCACTGCCTCGGAGACCAGGCCGCCGCCGGGGACCGCGAGGCGGGTCGGGTGGAACTGCACGAACTCGAGGTCGGCGAGGACGGCACCGGCACGCCACGCGGCCGCCACGCCGTCCCCCGTCGCCACGAGCGGGTTCGTGGTGTGTCGGTAGAGGTGCCCGGCCCCACCCGTCGCGAGGACGACCGCGTCGGCGGCGATACGCAGCGGTTCGCCGAGGAGGTCGAGGACGTCCACGCCGCGGACGGCGCCCTCGTGCACGACCAGGTCGACGAGGAACGTCCGCTCGAGGATCGTGACGTGGCGGTCGAGCAACGCACGGACGAGCGCTCGTTCGATCGCCGCACCGGTCGCGTCGCCGTCCGCGTGCACGATGCGACGGCGGCCGTGGGCGGCCTCGACACCGCGCGTCAGGTCGTCGCCGTGCACCTCCTGGCTCGCCGGGTCGCGGGTCCGGTCGAACGCGATGCCGATCGCGAGGAGGTCCCGGACGCGAGCCGGTCCGTCGGCGCAGAGGACCTCGATCGCGTGCTGGTCCCCGGCTCCCGCACCGGCGGCGACGGTGTCCGCGACGTGGGCGCCGACCGAGTCGTCCGCGCCGAGCGCGACCGCGATGCCGCCCTGTGCGTACGTGGTCGCCGCGTCGGTGAGGGCGCCCTTCGTCACGAGGGTGACGTCGTGTCGTCCGCTGGCACGGACGGCGGTGGTGAGGCCCGCGATGCCGGAGCCGACGATGACGACGTGCATCAGGCCTCCCGGCCTGCGTCGAGGGGACGGGTGGTGTCTCTTATA